>PXRM01000020.1:0-21757 GCA_003020985.1 Halobacteriales archaeon QS_4_70_19
CGACGCCGAGGTCCAGCGGACGATGATGCAGCTCCTCTCCGAGATGGACGGCTTCGACCAGCGCGGCGACATCTCCATCATCGCCGCCACGAACCGCTTTGACATGCTCGACCGCGCCATCCTGCGCCCGGGCCGCTTCGACCGCCTCATCGAGGTGCCCAAGCCCGACGCCGAGGGTCGCGAGATCATCTTCAGGATCCACACCCGCAGCATGAACGTCGCCGACGACGTGGACTACGCCGGGCTGGCCGAGGTCGCCGACGACGCCTCAGGGGCCGACATCAAGGCCGTCTGCACGGAAGCCGGGATGTTCGCCATCCGCGACGACCGCACGGAGGTCCGCCGCGAGGACTTCGAGCAGGCCTGGGAGAAGATCCAGCAGGAGAGCGACGAGGAGGAGGAGAACATCTCGAAGACGTTCGCGTAATCGGTTATCGGGTCGATTCTGCACTTTCTCCGGAGACAAATGAAGGAAATGAGATATATTTCTTTTATAAGTTGATTTCGACGGCTACCGTTCGCTGCCGGGCACGGCCGCGCGGCGGCGTCTGGCGACGCGAGCGTGGCTCGCTGTTCCCCCGGAAGGTCGCAGGGAACGAGTCGCAGGCAGCAGGTTTTCAACCGCCCGGGGCGGATTCGACGCCAGCATGAAACTGATGCGGGCGCTCCGGAAGCTGCTGGGTATCGTCGAGGGACACGAGGAGGAGCTGGCCGAGGAGCTCAGCAAGCGGACGAGCGTGAGCAAGGAGCAGGCCGTGAGTGGGCTCGAGCAGGTGCAGGAACTCGTCGACGACGTGGGTGACGACGGCGCGAAGGGCGGCAGTTGAGGCGACCGGCCACCACCTGCACGGACCTCATACGGATTACGCTAAGTCCTTTCCACATCGACCGCTTGCCCTCAGACGGTCGTCGTGGTGAACAGTTAGCGTAATCCGTATCAGTCCTCGTCCGGGTCCTCGCCGCGGGCGCGCTTGAACATCGCCAGCGCCTGCTCGCGCCGCTCGCCGTGGTCGACGATGGGGTGTGGGTAGTCGGGCGCGAGCCGCTCGCGCTCCCCGTCGGAGAGCTCGTGCCACGAGTGGATGTCGTCGGCGTTCACCCCCTCCAGCTCCGGCACGTAGCGCTTGATGTACTCGGCCGCCGGGTCGTACCGCTCGCCCTGCGTCATGGGGTTGAAGATGCGGAAGTAGGGCTGGGCGTCGGTCCCGGTGGAGGCGGCCCACTGCCAGCCGCCGTTGTCGTTGGCGGTGTCGTGGTCGACGAGGCGCTCGCGGAAGTGGGCGTAGCCGTGTCGCCAGTCCAACAGGAGGTCCTTCGTGAGGAAGCTCGCCACGATCATCCGGACCCGGTTGTGCATGTACGCCTCCTCGCGGAGCTGGCGCATCCCGGCGTCCACAATGGGGTAGCCCGTCTCGCCGCGCTTCCAGGCCTCGAGTCTCTCGGGGTCGTCGCGCCACCCGATGGCCTGCGCGTACTCCCTGTAGTTCTCCGTGACGACCTCGGGGTTGAACCGGAGGACGTGGTGGTAGAACTCCCGCCAGGCCAGCTGGCTCCGGAACTCGTCGACGGACCCGCGGGCCGCCTCGTCGGGCGCGTCGGCGCGGGCCTCGGCGACGGCCGCGGAGACCTCGCGGACGCCGATGGTCCCGTAGTGGAGGTGTGCCGAGAGCCCCGAGGTGCATCCGTCGACGGGGTAGTCGCGGCGCTCGGCGTACTCGTAGACGTCGCCCGCGAGGAACGCGTCGAGGCGCTCGCGGGCGGCCTCGTAGCCGGCCGGCGGGAGATCGGCGGTCGGCTGCTCGAAGCCGAGTGTGGTGACGTCGGGCAGGTCCCCGGGGTCGGCCGGCGCGACGAGATCGTCCTCGTCGGGGGCCGGGTACGGGGGGGCCTTCTCGCGGTCGCGCCACTTCTTCCAGAAGTAGGTGTAGACGGAGTACGGCTCGCCCGCGTTGGTGGTGATGGACCCGGGTTCATGGTGGAGCGCGTCGTGGTAGGCCGCGACCCGGACGCCGGTGTCGTCGAGCGCGTCGCGGACGGCCTCGTCGCGCTCGCGGGCCAGTCCGGAGTACCCGCGGTTCCAGGTCACGCCGGAGACGTCGTACTCGTCGACGACCGCCGGGAGGACGGCGGTCGGGTCCCCTCGTCGCAGGCAGAGGTCGCCGCCACGCTCGCGGTAGGCGTCCCGGAGCGCGCCCAGTGCGTCGAGCAGGAAGGCGACCCGCGGCGGCGAGGCGTGGTCGAGAACGGCCCCGTCGAGGACGAACAGGCCGAACGCGGGCCCCTCGCCGGGCGCCGGGTCGGCCGCCGGCAGGCCGGCCGCGGCCGCGAGCCCCCGGTTGTCCGTGACCCGCAGGTCCGCACGATGCCAGTGCAGGCGCATACGTGTTCGACTCGCGGACACCCCATACAGGTTCGGGTCACCCCCGCCCTCGGCCGATTCCAGTGCCCCGAGCGACCGGGGGACACCGCCCGGACGATTTACGGGCCGGGGCATCCGACGGACGGCCATGAGTGACGACCCGACCGCCGACGACCCGGCCGACGACGACCGCAAGCACGTCCTCGTGCCGATCGACGGCTCGGACCAGTCCGACACCGCCATCCAGCACGTACTCGACGAGTTCGAGGGGGCACGGGTGACGCTGCTCCACGTCATCAATCCGGCACAGGCCGGGTACGGTGCCCAGGCCGGCATCCCGACCTCCTCGGAGGAGTGGCTGGAGGAGGCCGAGGAGGAGGCCGAGACGCTGTTCGCGGGGGCACGAGAGCGCGCACGGGGGTACGATGTCGACATCGACACCGTCACCGAAATCGGCAACCCCTCGCGGGTCATCGTGGAGTACACCGGGGCGGAGGACAACGAGGTCGACCACGTCGTGATGGGGTCGCACGGCCGGTCAGGTCTGTCGCGGGTGCTGCTCGGGAGCGTCGCGGAGAACGTCGTCCGGCGCTCGACGGTCCCCGTGACGGTCGTCCGGTGACGGTCGTCGGTAGCGACCGCACGTCCCGGTGCTGCTTCGTCCGGGGTGACCGTCGCCGGATTTATGCCCCGGTAGTCGTGAGGCCCGGACGTGGCAGAGTCGACCACCGACCTGGGGCCGGCGGCCGCGCTCGACCTCCTGAGCGCCAGCCGTCGACTCGCCGCGGTGGTCGCGGTCGAGGAGGCCAGCGGGCCGGTGTCCAGTGGCGAACTCGCGACACTGACCGCCGCGGCCGAACACGGTCGGCCGCCGGGGCAGTTCGGCGGCCGGAGCGCCAGCGCGGTCAAGGCCGACCTCGAGAGCGACCACCTCCCGCGGCTGGTCGCCCACGACGTGCTCCGCGACGCCGGGAACGGGTACGAGACCGGGGCGAACATGGACGGGCTGCTGTCGGTCGTCGACGCAGCGGTCGCGGCGTTCGGGGGCGATTCCCCACTGACGACGCTCGAGCGCCAGCCCGGTGACGCTGGCAGTCCGGCCATCGACAGGCCCTGAGCCGGCAGTCGAGCGGCCGGGACCCGCCCCGGACGGTGGCGGCACGGATATTTAATACGGGACAGTCGAAGAGGGGGTATGGACCGCATCCCGTTCGGCATCCGTCGTCTGGACACGACCATCGGCGGCGGGGCACCAGCCGGGAGCGTCGTGCTGCTGTCGGGGGAGGTGGGTGCCGGCGCCCGGGAGTTCATGTACACGGCGGCGGTGATGAACGGACTGGCGCAGTCGGACGAGGAGCTGTTCGACCTCTACTACGGCGACCTCTCGGGCGGGGCGGTCGCCCCCGACGAGGTCCACTACCTCTCGTTCACGTCCGGCGAACGGAAGGTGCGCCAGGAGATGGGGCTGGCGATGGACGAGGAGCTGGTCTCGTCGACCAGCGACGCCGTGACGTTCCACGACCTCTCGACGGAGTTCTTCCAACTCTCGCCCGTTCCGCGGGAGTGGTACTCGGACCGGACGACGAAGCTGTCCGACCTGACGTCCACCCGCGATCGACAGTCCGTCCCGACGGCGCTCGGCGACCGCCTCTCGGACAGCGCCCCCGGCAACGTCGTCGTCATCGACTCCCTGACGGACCTCGCCTCCGGTGCCGGCGACGACCTCTCCTGGGAGAACGTCCCGGTGCTGCTGAAGGGCATCTCGCGGGCCGCGTTCGACTGGGAGGGGCTCATCCTGGTCCACGTCAACAACGAGACCCTCTCGGAGCGCCAGCACGGCCAGGTGATGGACGCCGCGGACGGGACCCTCCTGTTCGAGTGGGAAACCGGCGGTTCGGCCCGCGCCCGGACGCTCGTCGTCAAACAGTTCCGGGGCGTCCTGTCGCGCATCGAGGAGGAAGACATCGTCCGCTTCGAGACGGAGATCGGCGACGCCGGGTTCGACATCAGCGACGTGCGGAAGATCCGGTGATCCCGGGCCGTCGTCAGTGGGTGGGAACGGGTCCGGACGGTGGACTGCCCGGACGTGAGCAGGGACGCCGAATCAGGGAACCGGGGGAGACCCGGCAACCGTCTCGTGAAATTGGGTGAGAGTTTAGTGGCAGAGGGGTAAGAACTCGGAATATCGCTTTACAGGGTCTCTCCGTGTTAGGAGTGTATGCTTCGACGCATGTCCGTGCTGGTCGTCGTCGCCACACTGCTCGTCGCGGGAGCGACGGTCGGAGTGGCGGGGACGGTCGGCGCGACCGCAACCGACACCGGATCATCCGATTCGACTGCATCGACCACGACCGACGCGACACTCTCAGATGAAGCCAACGTCACCCTGAGCAATCGAACCAGCGGCGGGACGACCGTCACCATCCAGCAGGCGTACCTCCCCGAGGGTGGCTTCGTCACCATCCACGACGGGACCCTCGCCGAGGGCGGCGAGGCGGTCCTCGGAAGCGCCCGTGGGAGTTCGCAGTACCTATCCGCCGGGAGTCACTCGAACGTGACTGTCCGACTGGACGAGCCCGTCGAGAACTCCACGACACTTGTCGCAATGCCCCACAAGGACACCGACGGGGACCGCATCTACTCGTTCGTCTCGGAGAACGGTGAGGCCGACGGCCCGTACACGGCCGACGGCGATATCGTGACTGACTCGGCGCAGGTGACCGCGTCCGCGACCGTCTCCTTCTCGGACCAGCCGACCGACGGCTCCAGCGTCGTCGTCGATCGGACCGAAATGGCTAACGGTGGCTTCCTCGCCATCCACGACTCGTCGCTGCTCGACGGGGCGACCTTCGAGAGCGTCCGTGGCGTGAGCGGCAAGCTGGGCGCCGGCGTCCACAGTGACGTCCGTGTCTCGCTCGACGAGCCGCTGGAGAACGACGACACCCTCATCCCGATGCCGCATCGTGACACGAACGACAACGATCAGTACGACTTCGTCACGAGCGACGGCGAGGACGACGGCCCCTACACGGACCAGAACGGGGAGATCGTCCTTGCGACCGGGAGTGCGGAGCTGACCGACACGGCGAACGTCACGATGGCTGACGACGTCAGCGGCGGGCATCTCGTCACGGTCGACGAGGTGTTCCTCCCCGAGGGCGGCTTCGTGACGGTCCACGACGACAACGTCTCCGACGACGCGCTCGGTAGCGTCCGGGGCACCTCCGAGTATCTCGAGGCGGGGTACCACGAGGGCGTGCACGTGGTTCTCGACGAGCCGTTCACGCAGAACAACGCCACGGCCGTCCCCATGGCGCACAGGGACACGAACGACAACGAGCAGTACGACTTCGTCACGAGCGAGGGCAGTAACGACGGCCCCTACACCGACGACAACGGTGCCGTCGTCGACTCGGCGACGCTGGACCTGGCCGCGGGCTTCCACGTCCCCGACCAGCCGTCCGACGGGACGACGATCGTCGTCGATCACGTCGACCTCTCGGAGGACGGCTACGTGACCGTCCACGACGCCTCGCTCAACGCGGGCGAGGTCACCGGCTCCGTCCGGGGCTCCTCGGAGTTCCTGGAGGCCGGTTACTACGACAACGTCACGATCACGCTGGACGAACCGCTGCGGCAGTCCACGACCGTGATTCCGATGGCCCACCTCGAGACGAACGACAACGAGCAGTACGACTTCGTCACGAGCGAGGGCAGCGCTGACGGGCCCGTCACCACGAACGACGGCAGCCTCGTCATCGACTCCGGCACCGCGAGCGTCAGCTCGCAGGTGACCTTCGAGTCCCAGACCAGCGAGAACGGCAGCGTCACGGTCCAGTCCGCGACGCTCCACGACGGCGGCTTCGTCACCATCCACGACGCGAGCCTGCTAGAGGGCGCGGTCTTCGACAGCGTCCGCGGCACCTCCGACTACCTCGCCGCGGGCTCGCGCGAGGACGTGACCGTCGAGCTGGACGAGTTCGAGGAGTCCGGCACGCTCATCGCGATGCCACACAGGGATACGAACGACAACGAGCAGTACGACTTCGTCACCAGTGAGGGTGCCGAAGACGGCCCCTACGTTGCCAAGGACATCGTCGTGGCCCCCGCGACGGTCAACGTCTCCGACTCGGGTGCGGGCGGCGGGACCGCGACGGTCTCGGTGAGCAACCAGAGTGCGGACGGGGAGGCCCCCTCCGTGACGGTCGACAGCGCCACCCTCTCCGAGGGCGGGTTCGTCACCATCCACGACGCGACGGTGACCGAGGACGCCATCGGCTCCGTGCGTGGCACCTCCGACTACCTGGAGGCCGGCACGCACGAGGACGTCGAGGTGTCCCTCGACGAGCCCATCGAGGAGGGTAGCATGTTCTTCGCCATGCCGCACAAGGACACGAACGGCAACGAGCAGTACGACTTCGTCTCCAGCGAGGGGCAGGCTGACGGCCCCTACGTGACCGCCGAGGGCGACATCGTCCTCGCGGGCGCGGAGGTCTCGCCCTCGATGGACGACGGCGGAGCGGGCGACGGTGGCGACGGCGGAGCGGGCGACGGTGGCGACGGCGGTGACGCGACCACCGCGTCCGACGGCCAGCCCGGCTTCGGTGTGGTGCTGGCGGTGCTCGCCCTGCTGGGTGCGGCACTGCTGGTCCGCCGGAGCTAGACCGGACTGACCCGGTAGATTCAAGTATCGAACTGCGATGATTTTTTATATCAGTATGTTTCCGGCAGCGGCGCCACTTCCACGACGGAACGCCGAATTCGGCCGCTGTGGGCTCTCAGGGTCGTGGTAACGATTCGCACGAGGGAGAAAGATTTAAGTAGTTTTCGGCCTTACTGGGAGTAAGGAGTCGTCCCGCCGGTATTCTTCCGTTCACCCGGCCCGGCAGAGGGGCGTCTCTCGCACCCACCATGAGCGATACAACGACACTCCGAACCCAGGAGCACAGCAGCGAGGTCGAACGGTCGGAGGAGGCCGACGAGCGGACCGCCTGTCCCGAGTGTGGCGGCCGGCTCGAGACCGACAGCGAGCACGGGGAGGTCGTCTGCGGCGACTGCGGCCTCGTCGTCGAGGAGGACAGCATCGACCGCGGGCCCGAGTGGCGGGCCTTCGACGCCAACGAGCGCGACAACAAGAGCCGCGTCGGCGCCCCGACGACGAACATGATGCACGACAAGGGACTGTCGACCAACATCGGCTGGCAGGACAAGGACGCCTACGGGAACTCCCTGTCCTCGCGCCAGCGCCAGAAGATGCAGCGGCTCCGCACCTGGAACGAGCGGTTCCGCACGCGCGACTCCAAAGAACGCAACCTCAAGCAGGCCCTCGGCGAGATCGACCGCATGGCCTCCGCGCTGGGCCTGCCGGACAACGTCAGAGAGACCGCCTCGGTCATCTACCGGCGCGCGCTCGCGGAGGACCTCCTCCCCGGCCGCTCCATCGAGGGGGTCGCGACCGCGTCCGTCTACGCGGCCGCCCGGCAGGCCGGCGTCCCGCGCTCGCTCGACGAGATCAGCGTGGTCTCGCGGGTCGACCGCATGGAGCTCACCCGCACGTACCGCTACATCGTGCGCGAGCTGAACCTCGAGATCGCGCCCGCGGACCCGGAGAGCTACATCCCCCGGTTCGCCTCCGACCTCGACCTGAGCGACGAGGTCGAGCGCCGTGCCCGCGAACTCGTCGACGACGGCCGCGAGGCCGGACTGCTCTCGGGCAAGTCGCCCGTCGGACTGGCCGCCGCCGCGGTGTACGCCGCGGCCCTGCTCTGCAACGAAAAGGTCACACAGAGCGAGGTCAGCGAGGTCGCCAGCATCTCCGAGGTCACCATCCGGAACCGGTACAAGGAGCTGCTGGAGGCCGCGGAAGTCATGACGGCCTGAGCTGCCCGTGGGTGCGGTGTCACGGGCCGGCCGGCTCGTGACGATCACTGAATGCGGCTGCCGACCGGCGGCCGGTCGACCCCCTCGCCGGTACGGTGACAATACTTTTGCGTCGGCTGTCCGTCGCGGGCCCTATGGAAGAGACGTACGCTCGATTGCTCTGTCCCGAGTGTGGCAAGAAGTGGGAGTCGTCCCCGACGGACCTCCCCGAGGTCTCGACGACGTTCCACTGCCCCTCGTGCCACGCCACCCGGCGTCTCTCCGAGTTCGCTCGTACGGAACACGACCTCAAGACGATGAAACAGTTCTGACAGCCACGCAGTGCAGATATCTCCCGAATAGGGCAGATATATCTGAATCTGGCGGGAAATTCGGATAATCAGGACGTAACCTCTCGCCTCTTGTTCACCCACCGGTCGCTGACCGGGCACCGCAGGCGTCACACTGGAGGAGTTCGGCGCCGTTCTCCCGGACGATCCGGGTGTCCGGTAGCCCACACTCCGGGCAGCGGACGTAGGCGTCGGCGTACGCGTCGATGGCGTCGGCGACGCGGCGCTGTCGGAAGTCCCCGGTCAGCCGCAGGCGGCCACGCTCGTCGATGGAGGCGCTGGTCCCCAGCTCGTTCTGGACGAACTTCATGACGTGGTCGTCCTCGCGGCCGAGACTGTCGGTCGTCGACTGGAAGTTCTCGAACACGGTCACGTTCCCCTCCTGCCGGACCTCCGGGTCGGGCACCTGGAACCGCTCGCTCCCGTCCTGGATGTCGGGCGTCTCCTCGAGCGCACGGTCGAGGTGGTCGTCGTAGCTCATACGACCGCGTACCGGGCGGGTCACCAAAGGTTTCACGTTGCCTGTAGCGGGAATCGCGGCCGGGTCACGGCCGTATCGTCGGGTGGTTCGATACCAGCAGTTATTGCCCGCAAGTGCGTGGTGGGTTGACACGAGGAACCGGCCATAGAGCGCGCATACCGCCCGTGAGACGGCACTCCATGTTAACGTCACTCAGGATAATACTATAACCGTCCAGTGGCAAAGCGTGGGTGGCTATGAAGAAGCAGGAACTCATCCATCTCCACGGCCTGCTTGCAGAGGTACGTGACCACTACGAACAGCGCACAGGTGACGACGTCGCTGCCACCGAGTACGAGAGTCTCGGTGTCCGGCCGACCTCGATTCACAAGTCGAAAACCGACCACAAGGCCGCCGTCTTCGCCCTCGCCAACGGTATCACCGACGAGATGACCGAGGAGGTCGCGGAGCCGGTTTCGGCCGCCGCCGACTGACTGCGGGCCGCGCGTTCTCCGGACCATCCCCCCCCCCAGCGACGGCCATCTCCCGACTGCGCGCGAGCAGTGACACCCCCCGTGTTGACCGACCGCACGCTCTCGACTGGTCGGCTGCAGTGACACCCGCCCGCAGAACTACTCCTCGACGAGGTCCTCGAACTCCGGCAGGACGTCGTCGTCGTCATCGTCGTCGAGCCCGACATCGAGGTCGAGCTGGTCCTCGATGGCCTCGTCGTCGGCCGGGTCCTCGGTGTCCGTCACCTCGGCTTCCGCCTCGCCGTCCCCCTCCTCCTCGACGGGCTCGACCTCGACCACGTCGAGCGGGATGTTCTCGAGGCGCTGCCCGATCTCCTTGCGCGCGATACGGGCGGCGTGTTCGGACCGTTCCACGTTGAATACGGTCATCTCGAGGAGGAGCGCGACGAGCCCCTCGTCGGCGGCGATGAACGCGGGGTCCCGCTCCTCGCCACAGTGCGGGCAGGCCCGCTTGGCCATCTCGATCTCCACGTAGTTGAGGTCCGGATTGAGCATCCCCCCCGTCTTCGAGATGGCGATCCGGACGGCCTCGTCGGCACTCCCCACGTCGTAAACTGGCACCGCCGCCTCGACGACCACGCGACAGTCCATACCCACCGGAACCAGGGTCGCCGGTGACAAGAAGTTTGCCCGGACGAAAACGCAAGCCCGATGCCGTCCCCGTGCCCAGCCCCGGTATGCACGCTGGCCGCCTTCCCGTCACCGAGTTCGACGGGGGGTTCGACCTCCAGGCGACTGTCGAGAGCGGGCAGACGTACGTCTGGGACCGGCCCGACGGGGGGATGTTCGCCGACGAGGTCGCCTGGGGCGGGGACGCCTGGTACCACACAGTGTTGCCCGCCACCGAGACGGAGACCAGCGAACCCGAGGTGCTCCGCTGTCGGCTCGGAAATGAGGCCCTGGAGTGGGAGGCGTCCACGCCCCGGGCGCCCGAGCATCTGACGCGGCTCCTCCGGCTGGACGACGACCTCGACGCTATCGTCGCCGCGACCCCGGAACTCCCGCTACTCGAACGTGCCTACGAACAGTACGGGGGGATGCGTCTCGTCCGCGATCCCTCGTTCGCGTCGCTCGTCTCGTTCATCTGCTCGGCCCAGATGCGCGTCTCCCGTATCCACGGGATGCAGGGGCGGCTGGCCCGCGAGTTCGGTGACGCCGTGACGTTCGACGGTCGCACCTACTACGCCTTCCCGACGCCCGACCAGCTCGCGGCCGCCTCCGAGGCCGACCTGCGCGAGTGCTCGCTCGGCTACCGGGCCCCGTACGTACAGCGGACGGCCGAGATGGTCACCGAGGGCGTGGCCCACCCGGACGAGGCCCGCGAACTGGCCTACGAGGACGCCCGCGAGTACCTCACGCAGTTCGTCGGCGTCGGCGAGAAGGTCGCGGACTGCGTCCTCCTGTTCTCGCTCGACTTCCTGGAGGCGGTCCCGCTGGACACGTGGATCCGGACGGCCATCGAGAAGTACTACCCCGAGTGCGACCGGGGGAGCTACGCCGAGACCTCCAGGACCATCCGTGAGCGCTTCGGCGGCGAGTACGCCGGCTACGCCCAGACCTACGTCTTCTTCTACCTCCGGACGGGCGGGGAGTAACCCCGGGGGTCTGCCGCGGGGTCCTACTGGGTCCCGGGGATGCAGTCCGGAACCCTACCGGCCGGAAATTCAAAAGGGAGGACGCGCCAGCCGCCCCGTGACCTGACGAGAGGGGCACGGTGCAACGGGCGGTGCGACGTCCACACCGTGTTCGCGGGGCCGCGGGCGTCGCCTGTCAGTTCTCGTCCTGCCAGCGGCGCACCTGTTCGGCGACGGCCCCCCGGAACCGCCTCCAGTCGAGGTCGACCGCGCCGGTTTCCGTGACGCCATGGAACAGCACGTCGTGGTAGGCGCGAGCCACCCGGTCCACGACGGCCTCGAACAGCGAGTCGAAGGCGACCGGCTCGTCACGCTCCCCGAGCGCCGCGGCCCGGCCGGCGACCAGGTCGTCGGTAACGAACCGCCCCGCGAGCGCTCTCGGGTCGGCCCTGTCCACCTCGACGGACGGCTCGGTGGGTGGCACGTCGTCCCGGACCAGCCTCGCCCGGTTCCCGCGCTTGTCTACGAAGGTCACTCCGGCCGCGGGGCCGTCGTGCCAGGCCGACGCCGGGAGCTCGTACCCTAGGAGCGGCTGCTGGTCGACCGACCGCTCCTTCTCGACGACGGTGATCGGCGGCGGTCCGAGGCGGTCGAACACCCCGTCGACACGGTCCGGCGGGAGCCACCGCTCCTCGTCCCTGTCCCGGATCGCCGTCCCGAGAACCGCGGGCAGCCGGTCCCAGTCGTAGTCGACGTGTCGACGGTGGGTCGCCACCCCGACGAACGTGTAGCGTGCCGGCTCGTCGACCGTGCCGAGGTACGCACCGATGTCGAAAGTCCGGTCGATCGCTCGTTCGGCGTACCGGAGTGCGGGCGGCACCTCGTCGAAGACCTGCTCGTCGTCCCCGAGTCGGAGGTAGCCTGCGTCGGCGACCGCGAAGCGGACCGTGGCGCCGTCGAGCAGCTCCTGGACCCAGACGTGGCCCTGCAGGTGGTCGTCGGGCGCGTCCGCGAGTGACGGGACCAGCGGGAGGTCGCGCACACGCTCCGGTGCCCGGGCCGGGAGGATAAGTCCTCGTGCGTCGGTCCGTTGCCCGACTGGTCACGCCGGGCCGGACGAGATCACTCTCCGGCAGGTCGCACCTTGCCGCCGTACCTGGTGACTCCCTCCTGCGTGTAGATCCGACGGACGACTACCTGGACGCGGTCGCCCACCGACAGCTCGCCGTCCGCCTCGGGGTCGTGGTCGGTCACCTGCATCGGAGCGCTGACGCTCCCACCACCGGGGCCGTCGAACGCGACGATGGCGACGCCGAAGGCACCACTCCGTATCTGCTGCGTCGCGAACTCCGGCGGGGCGCCCCCCCGACCGATCCGGGTGACGGCCTCCACGGTCCCACCCCCGGGGAGCCGGACGCGCTCGTAGTCGACCAGCGAGCCGCAGTTCGTGCAGGCACCCTCCGGCGGGAAGGCGAGCGCGCCACACTCCGAGCATCGGCCCGCGACGAGCCGGTGGCGCTGCGGGAGCGACCGCTCCCACGTCGGCACGGAGACGTACGCGCCGCCCCCCTCGGGCTCCTCGCCGCCTAGGTCGCCGCGACGACGGAGGTACTCGGCGTAGGAGAGATCGACCGCTCCATCGAGCGCGAGGTCGGTCGCGACGTGGTCCCTACCCTCGATCCGGAGGACCTCGGCGCCGGCACCGCTCCCGTACGCAGCAGCGAGTACGCTGTCGTGCCCGTCGGCGAGCGCCCGGGCGACCGACAGCGGCACGCTCGCGGCACCCGTGTCACCCAGGTCGTGGACCGTCGCGCAGGCCTTGATTCGCTCGCCGTCGACACCGAGCGGCCCGGCCGCGCGGTAGGGTCGCTTCCCGTCCGGTGCCTGGACCGCGGCGGCCGACACGTCGGGGTCCTCGATGCCGGCGTCGGCTGCGGCGCCCGCGAGCGCGTCTCGGAACGCCGCCCGGTCGTAGTTCGTCACGCCCAGTCCCCGGACCCGGGTGTCGCCGGTCTCCCGGAACCGCTCGCCCGGCCGCGGCGTGACGTACTCACCCTGGGCAGTGACGACAGCGCCGTCCGCCCCGTCCTCCATCAGGAAGGCCGCACCGCCGGCGCCGCCAGCGTGCTCACGTTCGTCCGGCGGATCCGCGCGTGGACAGTCCGCCGCGACGACCAGCGCCGGCGTCTGCTCGGCGTCGAGTGCCGCGACCAGGCCACGCGTCCCCGCCCGCGTGCTGCCGGTGAACTGCCGATGCGAGGCCGTCCCGGGGGCGCCCAGCATCGACCCGAGGCGGACCACGAGTTCCTCCTCCGCGAGCGGTGGGGTCGTCGTCGCGAACGACAGTGCGGCGAGGGCCTCGCCGTCGAGGCCGGCTGCCTCGAGTGCCCGCTTCGCGGCCGCCGCGGCCATCGTCAGCGTGTCCTCGTCGGCCTCCGGGACCGCCTTGCGCTCGATGCCCGAGGCCTCGAACCGGCCCCACGCCTCGGCGAACTCGTCGGCGGCGATCCGCAGTCGTGGTGCGTACGCCCCGACCGCGGTGATGGCGAGGTCGCTCATGCGACCACCTCCCCGTCCGCGACATCGCTCCAGTCGTGTTCGCGCTCGAACAGGTAGACGACGGCCGCCCCGCCGGAGCCGCCGACGTTGTGTGTGAGCCCTACCTCCGGGGCGTCGAGCTGTCGGTCGCCGGCGGCGCCGGTCAGCTGGTCGAACGCCTCCACCACCTGCCCGGCGCCGGTCGCGCCGATGGGGTGGCCCTTGGACTTCAGCCCGCCCGACGTGTTGACGGGTGTCTCCCCGTCCGGTCGCGTCGCGCCGCTCGCGATGTACGGTCCCGCCTCGCCGCGCTCGCAGAGGCCGATATCCTCGTAGGCCATCAGCTCTGCGATGGCGAAGCAGTCGTGGACCTCGGCGAAGTCCAGATCGTCCGGGCCGGCGTCCGCCCGGTCGTAGGCGGTCTCCGCGGCCCGCTGCGACGCGGGGACGCCGGAGTACGTGTCGCGCTGGGCGAGTCCGACCCGGTCAGAACCCGCGCCGACGCCCGCCACGCGGACCCGCGCGTCGGTGAACCGGTCGACCGCGTCCTCGCTGGCGAGCAGGACGCAGGCCGCGCCGTCGGTCGTCGGGCAGCAGTGGTACAGCGTGAGCGGGTCCGCGACCGTCGGTGCCGAGGAGGCGTCCTCCAGCGAGCACTCGAAGCCCAGTTGCGCGTGCGGGTTCTTCGCGCCGTTGGCGTGGTTCTTGACGGCGACGTGCGAGAGCTGGTCGACGGTGGTGCCGTACTCGCGCATGTGGGCCGACGCCATCTGGGCGTAGACGCCGGCGAACGTCGTGCCGGAGAGGCGCTCCCACTCGGTCTCGCCGCTGACGCCGAGCCAGTAACGGACGGCGTCCGAGGAGACGTCGGTCATCACCTCGACCCCGCCTGCGAGGACGAGGTCGGCCATCCCGGAGCGGATGGCCTGCACCCCCTGCCGGACGGCGTAGCCGGACGCGGCACAGGCGTTCTCGACGCGCGTGGTCGGGATGCCGTGGAGGCCGACGTGCTCGGTGACGGCCGGCCCCGGCAGCCCCAGCTGGCGACCGCCGACGCCGAGCGTCCCGACGATGGCCTCGTCCACGTCGTCGGGTTCGACGGCGGTCCCGTCGAGGGTGTGTTCGAAGGCGGAGCGGAACAGCGAGCGGTACGACTCGTCGGGGAACGCACCGAAGTCGGACTGGCCCGCCCCGACGACGTAGGCATCGCGCATACCGGCGACGCACGCGCGAGGGGTGAATAGGTTGCGGCGAGCGGACCGCCCGGGCGTGGATCGACGGTGGGCGCCAGCCTCCGCCGGGCCGACCGGGGCCACACGAACGGTCGGGAACCGCTGGCGGGCGGAAGTTTCAGGCCGGCGCCTGCCGACGGGCCGGCATGAGCGACACCGAGCCGAGCGCCCGCGTCGGGGTGGACGTGGGCGGGACGTTCACCGATGTCGTCGCGGTCCGGGACGGCCGGGTGAGCGTCCACAAGGTCGCGTCCACGCCGGACGCGCCGGAGAGGGGCGTGGTCGACGGGCTGGAGACGGCCGCTGCCGACGGTCTCGCACTGTCCGGGGTCGGCACCCTGGCCCACGGGACGACCGTGGCTACGAACGCCGTCCTCGAACGGGACTGGGCCGACACCGCACTGCTGACGACCGGGGGGTTCCGGGACGTGCTGGAGATCGGCCGGCAGGACCGCCCCGAACTGTACGACCTGCACGCGTCGAAGCCCGCTCCCGTGGTCCCCCGCGACCAGCGATACGGGGTGGCGGGGCGACTCGACGAGCGCGGCGAGGAACTCGACCCGCTGGACGAGGAGGCCGTCAGGGGGCTTGCCGGCGAACTGGATGTCGACAGCGTCGCGGTCGCGCTGCTGTTCGCCTTCGAGAACGACAGCCACGAGCGACGGGTCCGCGAGGCGCTCCGGGCCGGCGGCTACGAGGGGGCCATCTCGCTGTCGAGCGAGACGCTTCCGGAGATCCGCGAGTACGAGCGCACCCTCGCGACGACGCTCAACGCAGCGCTCCGCCCGGTGATGGCGGGGTACCTGGGCCGGCTCGACGACCAGGTCCGCGAGGCCGGCGTCGGTGCGCCGCTCCGGGTGATGGCGTCGAACGGCGGGCTGCTCGACGCCGAGAGCGCGAGGACGGTGCCGGTCCGGACGCTCCTCTCCGGCCCGGCTGCCGGGGTCCAGGGGGCTGCCCACGTCGCCGCCCGTCACGGCCATGCGGACGCGCTGACGATGGACATGGGTGGCACCTCCTGCGACGTGTCGCTGGTCCGCGACGGCGAACCGCTCGTCACGACGGACGTGACCATCGACGAGTACCCCGTGGCGACGCCGATGGTCGACGTGCACACGGTCGGCGCCGGCGGCGGCTCCATCGCGAGCGTCGACACCGGCGGCGCACTCAGCGTGGGCCCCGAGTCGGCGGGCGCCGAGCCAGGTCCCGTCTGCTACGGTCGCGGCGGTGACCGACCGACGGTGACCGACGCCGCCTTCGCACTCGGTCGGATCGATCCCGGTGCCTTCCTCGGCGACATCGGAGGCGCGGACGACGCGGCCCGGGTGGCTATCGAGCGCGACCTCGCCGACCCGCTGGACATGAGCGTCCGGGAGGCCGCGGGCGGCGTGGTGTCGGTGGCGGAGGCCGAGACGGCGCGGGCGCTGCGCGTGGTGTCGGTCGAACAGGGCCACGATCCCCGTGCCCTGGCGCTGGTCGCGTTCGGCGGTGCCGGCCCGCTGCTGGCGTCGGCGGTCGCCGCGGAACTGTCGGTCCCGGAGGTGGTCGTCCCCCGTGCCGCCGGCGTGCTCTCGGCGCTCGGTCTGCTGGTCTCCGACCTGGTCTCCGACGAGTCCGTTTCGCGGGTCCGGCCGTGGGAGGAGGTGGACGCGGCGGCACTGACCGGGACGTTCGCCGACCTCGAATCGCGGGCCACGGGGCGACTCGCCGACGTACCGCCGGAGCGTCGCCGGTTCGAGCGGGCGCTGGACCTCCGATACCGGGGCCAGACGTACGACCTGACCGTCCCACTGGACGGCGGTGACGGACCCGACGAGAGGACCCTCGACGCCGACTCGCTGGCCGCCGTGGCCGAGCGGTTCCACGCGCTCCACGAGCGTCGGTACGGCCACGCCTCGCCCGACGAACCGCTGGAACTCGTGACGGTCCGACTCCGGGCCAGGGGGGTCGTCGACCCGCCCGACCTGGCACCGCCCCGTACTGAGGGGGCAGTGGCGGACGCGGTTCGCGAGGAGCGACCCGTCGTCTTCGACGGGCGGTCGCGCGACGTGCGGGTGTACGACCGCTCGCGGCTCCCGACCGGCGGGCACTTCGCCGGTCCGGCCGTCGTCGAGGGGTCGGAGTCGACGCTCGTGGTCCGGCCCCCCGACCGGGTCCGGGTGGCCGACGACGGCAGCCTCGTCGTGGAGGTGGGCGTCGATGACTGAGGGGGCCGACCGCGAGAGGACGGGCGGTGGCGAGGGGAGGTCCGGGTCAGACGGCATCGACCCCGTGACGCTGGAGGTCGCGCGGAACGCCTGCGCCGCCGTCGCCGAGGAGATGAACGCCACGCTCGTCCGGACGGCGTACTCCCCGAACGTGACCGAGCGCCGCGACTGCTCCTGTGCCGTGTTCGACGCCGCCGGCGACCTCGTGGCGCAGGCCGAGAACATCCCCGTCCACCTGGGCGCGATGCCGTTCTCCGTCGCGGCGGCGCTGGACGCGTTCCCCGGTGACGAGCTGGCGCCGGGCGACGCGGTCCTCCTCAATGACCCGTTCCGCGGGGGTGCGCACCTCCCGGACCTGACGCTGGTGACGCCGGTCTTCGCCGAGGGCGCCGACGCTGGCGACGAGCCGCTGGCGTTCGTCGCCAACCGAGCTCACCACGCCGATATCGGTGGGTCGCGAGCGGGCGGCGTGGCCGCCGACTCGACGGAGATCTACCAGGAGGGCCTCCGTATCCCGCCGGTCAAACTGTACGAACGCGGCGAGCCGAACGCGGGGGTGTTCGACACCGTCCTCGCGAACGTCCGGACGCCGGACGAGCGTCGCGGTGACCTCCGCGCGCAGGTCGCGGCCAACGAGACAGGCGTCGACCGGTACCGGGAGCTCCACGCCCGCTACGGCGACGACCTCCCAGCCATCACGGCCGCCGTCCAGGACTACGCCGAGCGCCGGACCCGCACGGAAATCCGGAACCTCCCCGACGGCGAGTACGGCTTCGCGGACGTGCTCGACGACGACGGCCGCGGGACCGAGGACGTCCGCATCGCGGTCTCGGTCACCGTCGCCGGCGACGCCATCACGGTCGACTTCGACGGGACCGCCCCGCAGACCCGCGGCCCGGTGAACGCCGTCTTCGCGGTCACCGCCTCGGCGACCTACTACGCGGTGCGGTGCGTGACGGACCCCGACGTGCCGCCGAACGCGGGCGCCTACCGACCGGTCGACATTCACGCGCCGACGGGTACCGTCGTCAACCCGGAGCCGCCGGCGGCCGTAGTCGGCGGGAACCTGGAGACCTCCCAGCGCGTGACCGACGTGGTACTGGGCGCGCTCGCCGAGTGCGCCCCGGAGCGGGCCGCGGCGGCCGGCCAGGGGACGATGAACAACGTCACCTTCGGCGGCACCGACACCCGCGATGGCCCGGGCGGGGCAGGGGGCGACGGACAGCAGTGGGCGTTCTACGAGACGGGCGGCGGCGGCGCCGGCGCGCACGCCGCTGGCGACGGGACGGACGGCGTCCACGTCCACATGAGCAACACGCTCAACACCCCCGTCGAGGTGCTGGAGACGGCGTACCCCCTCCGGGTACGCCGGTACGCGCTCCGGCCGGACTCGGGGGGTGCCGGCGAGCACCGCGGCGGCCTCGGCCTCCGGCGCGATATCGAGGTCCGGGACGGGACGGCCTTCTCGCTGCTGGCGGACCGCCACCACCACGGGCCCTACGGGCTGGCCGGCGGCGACCCGGGGGAATCGGGCGCAGCGTTCCTGACGCCCGTCGGCGCCGACGACCCGGTGCGGCTCCCGCCGAAGACGACACGCGACCTCGACCCGGGCGACCTGGTCAGTATCCGGTCGCCCGGCGGCGGAGGGTACGGCGACCCGAGCGAGCGAGCGCGGGCCGCCATCGAGCGCGACCTCCGGCTGGGGAAGTTATCAATCGAGGCTGCAAAGGATCGATACGGCTTCGACTCCGAATAGCAGATTAGTCCCGAATGACGTGAATAAGTATCTTGTGTTGGATTTTTCAAACGAAAATCGCGCATTATTGAATAAGATATGCCGGCACCGGACCGAAGACACTTACTCGGACCGACGGACCGACCGATATACGCCGCCGCGCCCTCCTCGCTAGTCTTTGCACGCCGCGGCCGCAGACGGCCGCGGGCGGTTCCTGCCGTGGGTCGACTACGAGGAGGAGGGCTGTTTCAGCCGCACGGACGAGGGCTGGCTCCGCTGCGACGTTGGGACGACCACACTGCTCGACCCCTGCGAGCGGGTGGCCCGGCGCTGCGCTGTCCTCCCGACGACGGACCACTACCCGGATCTGACGGTCCCCCGTCCGGGCCGCTACCGGGTCGAGAGTTCGGTCGGGCACAGCGCGGCGTTCGGGGCCCGTCGACGGAGCTCTCGTTCACGACGAGCTTCACGCTGGAGTAGTCCCGAGCCGGAGTACGGAGTTGCGCCTGCCCGCCCGCGACGGGAGGAGTGTCGCCGGTGGACCGGTCGTGCGCCAGGGCCGTGGGGCGTCTCCTCAGGCGAACTCGCCGAGCCCCGACTGCTCCGTCTCGTCCCGCTTGATGATGCCGGGATGGTCGTTCGACGGGTCGTTGACCGCGGTGCCGATGCGGTAGGCCTCCAGGTCGTCGTCCGGGTAGGGACGGCACAGTTCGGCCCGCTCTGCCGGGTCGCCGTGGAGCCACGTCGCCTCCTCGCCCGGCCGCAGCAGGACCGGCATGCGGTCGTGGAGGTCGCCCATCAGGTCGTTCGGCTCGGTGGTGAGGACGGTGACGCTCCGCAGGGTCCGGTCGTCGCGCTCCCACTCGCGCCAGACGCCACCCAGGAGCACGAGGTCGTCCGGCCGGTAGACGCGGTAGGGTTCCGTCCCGTGGGCGGCTGCCTGCCACTCGTAGAACCCCGAGGAGGGGACGAGACACGGCCGCTCGGCCCACGAGTCCCGGAAGGCCGGCTTCTCGGCGACGGTCTCGGCACGGGCGTTGATGAAGCCGTCCCCGGGACCGTCGGCCCACTCGGGCAGCAGCCCCCAGTGGTGGCGCTCGATGGCGTCCGGGTCGGCGGCCGTCACGACCTCGATGTCGTCCTGTGGCGCGATGTTGTAGCGTGGCTCGTAGGCGTCGGGGGTCGCGTGGGTAGCGTCCAGCCGGTCCTGCAGGTCCGCCAGCGAGGTGAACAGCGAGGTGCGACCGCACATACCACCAGCGTCGGCCGCCGGGATGGTGAGTCTGTCGGCGGCCGAGCGGTCCGCGAGTCGTGCTACTCCAGCGGGTCCGTGCCGGTCACGTCGAAGCGGGCGCCGCCCCGGTCGCTCTCGTGGACGGTGATGGTCCAGCCGTGGGCCTCGACGACCTCGCGGACGATGGCCATGCCGATGCCGGACCCGCTCTCGTCGGTGGTGTAGCCCATCCGGAGGACCTTCTCGCGCTCGGCCGGTGGGATGCCGGGGCCGTCGTCGGCGACGAAGAAGCCCTGCTCGTCGCCGTCGAGTCCGCCCACGGTGACGTGGACCGAGCCGTCGTCACCGTCCGCCCCCTCGTGTTGGGCCTGCGAGCCGTGCTCGACACTGTTCCTGAACAGGTTCTCCAGCGCCTGCCGGAGACGGCTCCGGTCGGCGTACAGGGTCGGGTCGGTCTCCACGTCGAGCGTCGCCCCGGCCGTGGGGACCGCGCTCCAGGCGTCGGTCGCAACCGCCGACAGCGAGACGGGGTGTCGCTCGTCGATGACGTCACCCTGCCGCGCGAGGGTGGTGAGGTCGTCGATGAGCGACTCGATCCGGTCGAGGGCGTCGGAGACCGCCGAGACGTGCTCGTTCTGCACGTCCTCGGAGACGAAGTCGATCCGCGCCCGTGCGATGGTGAGCGGGTTCCTGAGGTCGTGCGAGACCATCGAGGCGAGATTCCCCAGCCGCTCGTTCTTCCGTTCGAGCCGCTGCCGGTCGACCCGGCGGTTGAACTCGAACGTGAGCCACTGGGTCAGGAGTTCGACGATGGTCTCCTCGGTGGCCGTGAACGACGATTCACGGGGGTCCGGGCCGGCGAAGCAGAGCGTCCGGTCGACGCCGTCGTCGACCTCGATGCGCCCGCCGATGTAGCACCCCAGCCCGTGCTTCTGGTATGCGGGGTCGCCCCCCCCCCCCCCTCCTCGACGGCGTCGACGATGGCGAGCAGGTCGTCGGTCCTGATCGTCTCCTTGCAGTAGGCCTCGTCGCGGGGCATGGTGGTCCCCCGCGCCAGCTTCTCCGGGGTCCCCCGTGCGTAGGCGACGGTCTGGCCGTGCTCGTCCAACTCGTTCATCATCCCGTACGGAACGTCGAGGTACGTGCAGCCGAGTTCGAGGACGTCGTCGACCTTCTCGTCGAACGAGCGCTCGGCGTCCGCCGCGATGCGGTAGAGCGACCGGAGTGCCTCCCGGTCGTGCTCGTGGCGCATCTCGCGGCGCCTGCGCCCCGTGACATCGCGGAAGTAGACCGAGAGGCCCGTCTCGGAGGGGAAGGCCCGTGTCTCGAACCACTCGCCTAACGGCTCGTACTCGGCCTCGAACGTGACCGGCTCGCCCGTCTCGACGGCCTCCCGGTACCGGCTGAAGAACTCGCCGTCCCCGGACTCCGGGAGCACCTCCCTGATATGCCGCCCTTCCAGCTCCCCCGGTTCGTACGTGGTTCCGGTGGTCTCCGCGACCAGCCGACGGGCCTGGTCGTTGAGGTAGGTGAACCGCCAGTCCTCGTCGAGTCCGAAGAAGGCGTCCGTCATCCGGTCGAGGAGTTCGGCGGCCTCCGGGACCGCACGCGCCTCGCCATTCACCGGAATCCCCCCGTCCGGCAGTACATGTGTCGTCGTTGTGGCTCCAGGCTCA
>PXRM01000020.1:21770-151168 GCA_003020985.1 Halobacteriales archaeon QS_4_70_19
CGTGACACGCCGGCGTATGCCGTACAGCTACGAGCCACACCACTTCGAGGACATGGCCGAGGGGAAGACGTTCGAGAGCGCCGGACGCACCGTCACGGAGACCGACTTCGTGATGCACTCGATGTTCACCGGCGACTGGACGGAGCTCCACACCAACGAGGAGTACTCCCAGGAGGGGACCTACGGCGAGCGCATCGCCCAGGGGCCGATGACGTTCATCCTCGCCACCGGCTTCGTCCAGCGGTGCGGGTTCGTCGAGCGGACCGTCGAGGCGTTCATCGGGATGAACTACATGGACATCCCGAACCCGGTCTACATCGGCGACACCGTGAGTGCCACCTTCGAGTGCACGGAGAAACGCGAACTCAGTTCGCGTGACGACGTGGGGCTGGTCGTCATCGACACGTCGATGACCAACCAGGACGGCGAGTCGGTGTTCGAGGGAGACATGAAGTTCCTCTTCGAGCGACGCGAGGCGTAGCCGAACGCTGCCGTCGGCGGCGAACCGGTCCGGCGAGACCGCGATGGTCGGGGCCGCCTGCTCAGCCTGGTCCCCGGGTTCGAGCGAGAACGTGCCGACCAGCGCAGTCAGCACGACCGTTACGGCCATCGGCAGGATTACGCCGACGACCGGGGAGGCCCCCCGGTCATCACCACCCCCAGTGCGCATGGGGTCGCGTTCCCCGCCCATCGAACTGAACGTATCGACGAACCGGCTCCGTCCCGCCGGGGGCCCGGAGGTTCAGTCGTCGGCGAACAGCTGCCTGAACAGCGAGTCCTGGCCCCGGCGGAGCCGTTCGAGGAACGCGGACTTCGAGATATCGAGGTCGGCGGCCACCTCGGCCGCTGTCGCCCCCCGGGGGACGGTGAAGTAGCCGGCAGCCAGCGCCGCGCGCACGGCCTCCTCCTGGGCGGGGGTGAGGTCCCACCGTTGCGCGACGGGGCGGTCACCCTCCTCCCCCAGGGTGGTCACGCGTTCGAGCGAGACGCCGACCCGGTCGCCCGCCGCCTCGAGTACGGCGTCGAGGACGTCGTAGCCGACGACGGCCCCGACGTGACGCTCGACCCCCTCGCGGTGGTGGACGGACTCGACCAGAAAGCCCACGTCCACGAGCTCGTGGACGACGCAGGGGTCCTTCGAGAGACAGCGGTAGTTCCACCGGTCGTCGACGTGCGAGCCGTGGAGGTAACGGACGCGGTCGTCGTCGTCGAGCCGGGTGCCGACCTCCTGGTCCGGCGTACTGGCGCGGAGGAGGGTGTAGCCGTCGGTCCGGACGAGCGGCGGCGCGGCGTCGACAGTCGCGTTCGCCGCCCGCGAGGCTGCCGCCAGCGGGCAGTCGTCGCCGGTCACGCGGAACTCGACGACGAGACACTCCGACCGCATGCCACGGCGTAACGTGCCGTTCGGACTTAAAACCGCCCCATGGACGGGCAAACCGGTTCGGTTCTCGCATAAGTATCTGCCGGTATGGACCTGTCCACGGTGAAAGAACGGGCGGGCCCCCGGCAGTTTGGGCCCACGGACGACATGCCCCGGGAGTACCGCGAGGCGGCGACCCGGATGATCCAGTTCCACGCCAACAGCGAGATCATGGGTGCGTACATCGAGCGCCCGTTCGTCCGGCAGGCCCCGAGCCTGGACCGCAAACTCGCCGTCAGCGCGCAGGTGCAGGACGAGATCGGGCACGGCCAGCTGCTGTACCGGGCCGCCGAGAACCTCGGCATCAAGACCCGCGAGGAGATGCTGGACGAGCTCGCGGCGGGCGAGGGGAAGTTCCTCAACTGCTTTCACTACCCGCTGGGCAACTGGTACGAGCTGCCGATGATCATGTTCTTCGTCGACGGGGCGGCGATGCGACGGCAGGCCACGCTCAAGCGGACGAGCTGGGAGCCGTACGCCCACGCCATCGACAAGATCTGCTTCGAGGAGGGGTTCCACATCAAGCACGGCGAGGACATCCTACGGGAGCTGGCGACGGGTAGTCGCCGGGACCAGGAACTGCTCCAGCGGGCGTTCGAGAAGTGGTGGCCCCGCATCCTCCAGTTCTTCGGGCCGACGGACGACCAGTCGACGCACGACGACTTCTCCCAGGAGGTAGGGCTGAAGACGATGAGCAACGACGACCTGCGGAACGCCTTCCTCAACGCCTACCTCCCGAAGGCGGAGAAGTACGGGCTCGAACCGCCCGAGTACCCCCGCGTCGAGTACCACGAGGACCGGGACCACTACGAGGTGTACGAGGAGGACCTCGACTGGGACGAGTTCTTCACCGTCGCGCGGAACGAGCTGCCGACCGGACGCGGCCAGATCGACAAGCGCCGCCGCTCACAGGACGCCGTCGCGTGGGTGCGCGAGGCCATCGAAACCACCCCGGCGAGCGGGGACACGCCCGCGGCTGCCGACTGACCATGATCTTCGAAGTGTTCCGCCAGGAGACCGAGTCGGACTACCACGAGCACGTCGGCAACGTTCACGCACCGGACGAGGAGATGGCCCGGCTGTTCGCGCAGGTGATGCACGCGCGGCGGAAGCCGGCCAACTCGCTGTGGGTCGTCCCGAAAGAGGAGATATCGGAGGTCGACGCCGACGACCCCGGCGTCGCGATGGGCGGCACCACCCAGAAGGCCTACCGCTGGGCCACCAACTACAGCACCGGGCGGATGGCCGAGGAGATCGAGGCGAGCGAGGCCGAGCAGGTCGAGGCCGAGGCCCGCCGCCGGTCGACGCGGTCCGAGGGGGGGGACGACTGATGGCCACGGAGGACACCGACACGGGGCCGTGGAGCGACCGCGGGTTCGCTCTCGGCGGGCCGGACGAACTGTCCGAGCGCGAGCAGGCGGCCGTGGAGGCGTGCCTGCGGGCCCTCGCGGACGACGAGTTCGTCCTCGCGGAGCGGTACACGGAGTGGCAGGTCCGCGGCCCGACGCTGGAGGGTGACCTGGCTGTGGCGAACATCGCGCAGGACGAACTCGGGCACGCCCGGCTCTGGTACGACCTGCTAGAGGACTTCGGCCACACGGAGCCGGAGCTCATCTGGGAGCGACCCCCCGAGGACTTCCGGCACGCCACGCTCGTCGAACGGCCGTTCGCCCGTGGCGACTGGGCCGACGCCGTCGTTCGCGGGTTCCTCTACGACGAGTTCGAGCGCCTCCGCCTCGACGCGCTGGCGGACACGGAGTACCCCCGCATCGCTGATCGCGTGGGCAAGGTCCAGGGGGAGGAGCACTACCACCGTGAACACGCCCGCAACTGGCTCGAACGGCTGGCCGAGGGGCGCGGCGACCCCGATAACGGCCACCGGCGGGTGCAGGAGGCCATCGACCGGCTGTTCCCGCACGCGCTGACGCTGTTCGTGCCGACGGCCTACGAGCCCGACATCGTCGAGTTCGGGGTGCGACCGGCGCCGCTCTCGGAGCTCCGCCAGGCGTGGCTCGACGAGGTGGTGCCCGTGCTGGAGGATTTCGGCTTCCGGCTGCCGGTCGCGGCGGACGCACACCCCGAGGCGGTGGACACGCTCCTCCCGACCGCGCGTGGCCGCGACGGGGAGCACACGGACGCGTGGGCGGACCTCCACGACGAGTTCACCTTCACGTACCGGCAGCTGGACCGCAGCGAGGCGCCGCGGCTGATGGTCGACCCGGACGATGCCGACGAGGGAGGTGACCACCCGTGAGCGACGCCGAACGACCGGAGGACGGCGAGCACCCGGACGGTGGCGACCTCCCGGACGAGACGTTCGAGGACGAGCCGCGCTACTGCGCCTACACCGACTACGAGTCCGGGAGCGGCCACCCGGAGCTCCCTCGGACCGGCGCAGGCGCGAGCGGCATCGAGGCGCGCGTCTGGGACGCGCTCCACGACATCGAGGACCCGGAGATGCCCGTCTCCATCGTCGACCTGGGGCTCGTCTACGGTGTCTACGTCGACAGCGCCTCGGGCGAGGCCCGCGTCGACATGACGCTGACGTACACCGGCTGCCCCGCCCGGGACTACCTGCTGAGCAGTGTCGAGCGGGCCGTCGAGGACGTCGACGGCGTGGAGGACGTCCTGGTGAACCTGCTGTGGTCGCCCGAGTGGAGCGTCGAGATGGTGACCGAGGCGGGCCGCGAGGCGCTCCGCGAGTTCGGGGTGTCCGTATGAGGCGGCTCGACCCGAGCGTCGACGTGGGCGACACCGACCCGGCGGTCTGCCCCTACTGCGGGTCCGACGACACCCGGCGCGACCACCCGAAGGGCCCCTCGCTCTGCCGGTCCATCCACTACTGCAACGCCTGCGAGGAGCCGTTCGAGGCGATGGCCTGATCCGAGATAGCGTGACCGGCTCTTCTCCGCGGCTGTGGGCTACTGTGTAGTTCCGACTACAAATAGGTAAAGGAAGCAATCCAGAAGATATCTCTAACTTACCCGAGAAACGTGGCTAAAGCGACCGTTCGTGCCTCCTGAAGGCACTTTTCTGTTCGGTGTGGACCTGCGGGTACATGCCCTCCAGACGAACGGTACTTGCGGTCCTGGTCGTCGTCGCGCTCGCCGGCTGTGTCGGCGGGCTGCCCGGTCCCGGGTCGCTCGCGTCGCCGGCCGGGTCGCCCGACGGAACATCGACCGCGACCCCGACCGAGTGTACCGGGCCGAACCAGACGCCGGTGGACCCCATCCGCGAGGACGTAACGCCGAGCGCGTACCCGGACGGGCCCGAGACGTGGGACGAGTCCTCGGTCCGCGCGTACGTCGTCGGGTTCCAGGAGGCGTGGTCGCGGAACCAGCACCTCCGCCCGGAGACGAAACGCGTGACGGTGAGCGTCTGGGACGTCTCGGTCACGTCCACGGACGACGGCTACCGCGTCCGGCTCACCTCGCAGACGAACACGTGGTACGGTGGCCCGGCCGAGGGGAACCGGACGGCGACCACCGTCCACGGTGACGGGCCGCACCTCTCGGTGGGCTACTACCTGTCGGACGACCGACTCGTCCGGACCGAGGGCGGTCGGGAGACGCCGACCGTCGGGCCGATGGCTGGACCGTCCGCTGCTTCGAGTGACACCCGCACCCCGGGTGAAATCTAGACGGAGTCGGGCGAGAATCAGTATGGAGGTCGGAAAACTGGTTTGAGCGGGCTCACCGACGACTGTACCATGACCATCCCCGACCCCACACGCGAGACGTCGACCGAGGTGTTGCCGGTGGACCCACCGGAGCTGGAGACGGTGCTACGCGCGGTCTTCGGCCTCCGGGGGAGCGAGAGCAGCGCCTACCTGGGCCTGCTCCGGATCCCGGACAGCTCCGCGGCCGAGGTGGCCGCCGAACTCGACCGCGACCGCTCGAACGTCAACCGCTCGCTGCGGACGCTCCGCGAGCGCGGGCTGGCCGAGCGCCGCCGGGTCCTGCTCGAGGACGGCGGCCACGTCTACCGCTACAGCCCGACGCCGCTCCCCGTGGTCCGCGAGCGGATGCACGCCGCGCTCGCGGAGTGGACCGAGACCGCCCACGACCGGGTTGATGAGTTCGGCGCCGACACGGAGCCGGTGGCGACCGCCGACTCGGACCACGGCGACGTGTACGCGAGCCGGGCGGAGGACTGAGCGAGCGGAGCCGGCCCCCGCGCCGACCGGTTCTCACTGCGGGTTCCGTTCGAAGAACGACCAGATGCGCGGCGTCACGGGCTCCCCGAGCGGGTCCGTGTTCGGGCCGTCCGCGTCGCCGCCGGACCAGTTGTGGCCCAGCTCGTCCTCGGTGACGTAGGTCACGACCGGATCGCCGCTCTCGTCCTCGTACCGCTCGACGGTGTAGTGGTAGCCGCCGTCCGAGGTCCCGGTCGTCGTCGTGTCGGGCGTGGCGTCGACGCTGTCGTCGTCGGCCCCGTCGTCCGCGAGGTCGTTCGTCTGGAGCCACTGCCTCGCCGTCTGCTCGCCGTTCACTGGCCGGACGGTCGTGTCGACGTCGCCGTGGACGACGTACGCAGGGACGACGCGGTCGACACCGTTCGAGACCATCTCCTCGTACGCGCGCTCGCCGGCGACGTCGGGGTCGGGCCCACCCGTCTCCATCGCCGCGACGGCCTCCGTGGCGTCGTTCGCGGCGTCGTACTCCAGGCCGGAGTGGGAGGCCACGGCCGCGTAGAGGTCGGGGTAGGTGACGGCCTGGTTGACCGCCTGCGCGCCGCCGGCTGACATCCCGCAGACGTACACCCGGTCGCCGTCGACGGCCCAGCGGTCCATCGCGTCCCGTGTCATCGTCGCGATGAGGCGGGCCTCCTTCCCCCCGCGGTGCTGGTTGTGGTCGTCGAACCAGTTCCAGCACTCGCTCGAGTTCGCGTCACGGGTCTGGTCCGGGTAGATGGCGAGGAACGTCTCCTCGTCGGCCAGTTCGTTCATCTCCGTCCCGACGGCGAACCCCTCGGGGTCCTGGTCGCAGCCGTGGAGCATCGTCACGAGCGGGACGACGGTGCTCGCGTCGTAGCTCGGCGGCAGGTAGGCGTAGTAGACACGCTCGGTCGTGTTCCCGTTGACGGTGTGGTCGACCGTCCGGCGGGTCCAGGTCCCGTCGCCCAGGTCGGCGCCGCTGTCAGTGTCCGCGAGTGCGGTCCGTACCGGTGTCGCTCCCGTCGCAGCGAGGGCGGTGACCGTACCGGTCGCCCGGACGCCGCGGAGGAACCGGCGGCGGGTGGCAGCCCCGTGACTCGTCTCGTCTCGATCCGTCATCGTGGATAGGGGGTGGACACAGCGGCATTTCGTTCTGGCGGCACGTGTCGGTCCGGACGGGACAGGAGCGGGTGCCGACCCGATTCAGCAGAGTAGCAGGAAGAACCAGTAGGGGAGCCGGATCAGTCCGTCCTCGACGGTGATCGGCCGGGCGGCGCTCTGCACGGCATCGCCGGTGAGGACCAGGCCGACCGGCGCGTCGTAGGCGTCGAGGAACTCGCGGACCGACGCCGTCGCGTCGGGACCGGAGGGGCGATACGCGAGCCCGACGGGGACGGGTATGCCGTCGACCTCGAAGACGAAGTCGACCTCGCCGGCGCGCCCGCGCCAGAAGCCGACCGAGGGCGCCGACGCGACGCCCTGCGCGGCGTTGACGCCGTACGAGAACCGCATCG
Source organism: Halobacteriales archaeon QS_4_70_19 (assembly GCA_003020985.1). Lineage (GTDB taxonomy): Archaea > Halobacteriota > Halobacteria > Halobacteriales > Haloarculaceae > Haloglomus. The sequence continues at coordinate 28,861 of PXRM01000020.1, forward strand.
TGTGGTCGAAGGCGGCCACGCGGGCGAGCGCCGCCTCGCGCTCGAAATCGTCCAGCACACCGCGTGCCGTGCCGTCGGTGAGCGCCGTGATGAGGCCCGTGTCTCGGAGGTAGAGCCGGACCGCCCGGGGGCGACTGTTGTCGTACTCGGTCGCCCCGGTCAGCAGGTACAGCTGCGCGAGCGCCGGGAGGTAGCTGTCCGTCAGTGTCCGACGATCGACCGCGAACAGGTCCGCGAGGCGCTGGTAGCGGATGGGCTCGGCAGCACGGTTCCGGGCGGCGAGTGCGCAGAGCCGTTCCAGATCGGCGATGGTCTGGACGGACTCGAGGTCGGGGACGTCCTGGTAGAGCGCGTCGCGGACGTTCTCCCGGAGCTGGGTGTAGGTGCCCGCGTCGAGTTCCCCGGCCGACTCGACCGGCCCGTCGAGCCCGTAGCTGACGATGCCGCCCATCGCGAGGTAGTGGACCACCTGTGACTGGATGCGCCCCTCGACGGCGGAGACGCGGTCGTACTGCTGCCGGAAGGTCTCCACCAGTCCGGCTACGTCACCGGTTTCGAGGGCGTGGGGGAGGCTGCCGTTACCTTCCCGCACCGGGGTCGGACTGACGCGGGTGTCGCCCTCCTCGAGGTCCGGGTAGAGGGTGAAGCAGTAGTCCCGGAACTTCTCCGGGAGGATCGGTTGGGTGTCGTACGCCTCCGTCGGGTAGTCGATGCGGTCGAGTTCGCGCTCGACCTGGACGCCGGCGGTCGCGGTCACGACGACGTGGCGCTCGGGCGCGTCCTCGAGTATGTCGCTGACGGGCGTTCCCCAGCCCTCGATGGACGGTTTACTCGGGTGTTCCACGAGGTGCACGTCGTCGAGGAGGACGAAGTGCGGCGTCGGGTCCGGGACGCGACCGAGGATTCGACCCTCGTAGTAGCGGATGGCCTGCCGGAGCCCGACCTCGGAGTCGAGCTGGTACAGCGGGTCGGCGCCGAACGGCACGTAGCAGAACTGCTCCGGCGCAGCTCCCCGCTCGATGCGGTGGATGATGAACTGCTGGAGCAGGGTGGTCTTGCCGACGCCGCGCCGTCCCACGAGCCCGAGTACTCGCTGGTCCTCGAACTGGCTCCCGTCCCGTTCCGGACGGACGAGGTGGTAGAAGTCACTCTTCGTACGGGCCGGCAGATTCGGCATCTCACCACCGGGTTCCCACCACGGGTTGTGCTCGCCGAGCGCCCGGAGAAGCGCGTCCTCGGCGGCGTCAAACGTCATGAGGCATTCTTGCTCGTGTCACGGCAGGCACCGTAATGGGCTTTCTGTCCACCGAAGCCGCGTCCCGATGCCGGTTGGCATCGAGAGCCCGGTCCGTGCCGGCCGTCGAACCGCGAGCCGATTCGAGAAGCCACACCGCGATGTGCGTAATTACGATACTTCTGGAATAGAACTGAATATCGTCTCAGGATTTATGAATTTCAAAGACGTAGCTATGGTTGATTGATGTGCGTAACGCACGTGGGGGAGTCCCTGTTCATCGGTGCGAACCAGGACGCCGCGCTCACCGCCCAGGGGGTGGGGATGGAGGTGGACAAGCCCCTGAGCATGGCCCACAGCGGCGAGGGGGCGCAGGCGGCCTACGAATCCACGTCCCGCAACGTCCGCGAGGCTCGTCGCGAGGGCGAGGTCAGCGGCTACACCGACGCGGACCGGCAGCGACAGTCCGAGGCTGACGACAGCCGAGCGGCGGCCGACTCCAGCGACGGCACCGGGACGCCTATGTGAGCCACCCCGCAACGGGGCCGCATGGACGGTACCGACTCCTCGGACCGCGGCTGGTTCGAGGGAATCGACCGCGACGCCGCGGCCGCGGCCATCCGGAGCGGGAGCGCCGAGGAGCCCGCCGACTGGCCGGCCCGCGCCGTTGAGGCCGGGTTCGCGGCCGACGAGGCTGACTACTACGACGCCCTCCACGAGACCACGGCGGCGCGGGTGGCCGTCGCCGTGGCCGAGGCGGAGCGCGCCGGCGACCGCCAGCTGGTCCACGCCGTCCGGGCAATGGACGACATAGTCAGAATACTATAATAGGCCTTGTTTAGACGCTATCGAATGGCAGAGTCAGGTGGCACTTCGCCTACTCCATACTCGGGAATGAACATTTCACGGACCAGTTTCGCACTGAGAGTACAACACCTGAGAGCCGATCGTGGTCGCGTCTAAACAAGGTTCTATGATACTACTGAGAACAGATCACCGACGAGCCGTGCTCAGCTGTCGTCTGCCGCAGTTTACCTGAAACTGGTCGCGACCGGAAGTGATGGTTTTTCCCCGACCCAACTCCGATCTCTGAAAGTACAGCCGAAATAGCAAGACCGGACTGATAATTATCGACCAGGACGGAATTCAACCCTACGAGGGTCCGTCTGTAACACCTCCGTCGTGTGGATTCCGCCGATGAGTCGCGGGCTTCAACCCCACGAGGGTCCGTCTGTAACCGCTGGATTGGTACGCCTCGAACAACGGCGCCGAGGCTTCAACCCCACGAGGGTCCGTCTGTAACGCGTCGGACGTTGTTCCGGAACTCGTCCGAGTCCATGCTTCAACCCCACGAGGGTCCGTCTGTAACGCGCCGACAGGCCGAGATCGACGCCAAAGAGTCACAGCTTCAACCCCACGAGGGTCCGTCTGTAACGGTTCCTCCTCGGTGAGTCCGAGCGACTGGGTGAGTGCTTCAACCCCACGAGGGTCCGTCTGTAACTCGGTGTTCGGGCCGCCAGTGACCGTGAAGCCCTCGCTTCAACCCCACGAGGGTCCGTCTGTAACGCATCCAGCCCTTGTCGAGTTCGCCCTGTGCGTTGCTTCAACCCCACGAGGGTCCGTCTGTAACCAGCCGCTCGATCCTCCGGTTCACCGACTGCCGGCAGCTTCAACCCCACGAGGGTCCGTCTGTAACCCAGGGCCAACCCGGCGCCGGCGTGGACGTCGGCGAGCTTCAACCCCACGAGGGTCCGTCTGTAACGGGAGCGGACCGGACAGACGGACCCCTCGGTGGTGGCTTCAACCCCACGAGGGTCCGTCTGTAACCGGCGGCACAGTAGCTAACGATACAAATTCTTAGCATGCCCCACCGAAACGCTTCAACCCCACGAGGGTCCGTCTGTAACACTGGTCCGTGTCGACAGCGCCGCCGAAGCTGTCGCTTCAACCCCACGAGGGTCCGTCTGTAACTACGACCAGTCCCACGACCGACGACCTGCTACCCCACGCTTCAACCCCACGAGGGTCCGTCTGTAACCCGCACCGCCCGTTACGCTCTCACAACACGAGGCGCTTCAACCCCACGAGGGTCCGTCTGTAACCAACTAAGTGGTTGGCGCTACTGGTGCTTAGGTAGGCTTCAACCCCACGAGGGTCCGTCTGTAACCAGCTCACTCAATCTCCAGCCAATAACACAGGAGGCTTCAACCCCACGAGGGTCCGTCTGTAACAGCTGTCGGGCGCGGAAGCCCAGCCAGTCGACGCCGGCTTCAACCCCACGAGGGTCCGTCTGTAACCATCCTCGGAATGAGCCAGCGCCCCGCGAACGTAAAGCTTCAACCCCACGAGGGTCCGTCTGTAACGCCGCGTGTTGGCCTCGTCCCAGGCCTCGACGATGCTTCAACCCCACGAGGGTCCGTCTGTAACCAGCACTGCCTGTCGGCCCGGGTCGACGTACCCCTCGCTTCAACCCCACGAGGGTCCGTCTGTAACGCCGTCGGCCGCCCACGGAAGCTGCGCGCTCCAGGCGCTTCAACCCCACGAGGGTCCGTCTGTAACGAGGCTACATGAGTCCCACGGAGCTCAAATGGATGCTTCAACCCCACGAGGGTCCGTCTGTAACTACCCCTGCAACCTGAACCGATGAAACAGAGAAATGGCTTCAACCCCACGAGGGTCCGTCTGTAACTCGTCCACCGTGCCGGTCAGGATGGCGTCGGCGTGCTTCAACCCCACGAGGGTCCGTCTGTAACTAGATTGCGACGCCGGAGTTCACGTCCCACGTATTGCTTCAACCCCACGAGGGTCCGTCTGTAACCGCGGCCGTCGGGGAGAGTTGGCGCCCGGTCGCCGGCTTCAACCCCACGAGGGTCCGTCTGTAACTCGACGAGCCGCTGGTGCTGGTCGCGACGGATGCTGCTTCAACCCCACGAGGGTCCGTCTGTAACTAGTGACGTCCAGGCTGGTCGAACTGTGGTTGCTGTCGCTTCAACCCCACGAGGGTCCGTCTGTAACTGTTCGAGATCCGCGAGTCCCGCGGGACGGAGCTGATGCTTCAACCCCACGAGGGTCCGTCTGTAACCGACGCGAATCCCCGCTGCACCGCCGGTGATGCTGCTTCAACCCCACGAGGGTCCGTCTGTAACTCGTCGTGCTCGTCACCGTCGTGCCCGTGTCGTCGGGCTTCAACCCCACGAGGGTCCGTCTGTAACAGTACGACGTGACCTGGTTCTCCGCGATCTCCTCCAGCTTCAACCCCACGAGGGTCCGTCTGTAACGAGGATGCAGAGATAGGGGCCGTCGACGACCGTGCGGCTTCAACCCCACGAGGGTCCGTCTGTAACCGGGCCCGCAGGATGTCCGCGAGGGCGTTGACGCCGCTTCAACCCCACGAGGGTCCGTCTGTAACTGTCTTATCACTCATGCTCGCTTATTGGGGACAGAGGCTTCAACCCCACGAGGGTCCGTCTGTAACCCGATTCGACTGGGCCGAGACGAAGACGCCAGGCGGGCTTCAACCCCACGAGGGTCCGTCTGTAACGCCTCCCACCATTGGCGCGGCCTGTCGTAGCGGTCGCTTCAACCCCACGAGGGTCCGTCTGTAACCGCCGGGGCCTTTCGCAAAGGTTTCCACGGAGTGGCTTCAACCCCACGAGGGTCCGTCTGTAACAACCCAGCGTCAGCATCCCCGACGAACTGCTTGAGGCTTCAACCCCACGAGGGTCCGTCTGTAACGTGACGACCTCGCCGACCGCCAGCCCGGCGACGTCGCTTCAACCCCACGAGGGTCCGTCTGTAACGGGCCTGCCGGCACTGCTGCTCGCGTTCCTCGAGCTGCTTCAACCCCACGAGGGTCCGTCTGTAACATCCGGCTGGCTGACGACCATGCTTACGGCGCCGTAGCTTCAACCCCACGAGGGTCCGTCTGTAACGCGGATGACTGATGCAGTCGATCGACTCCGCCGACGGCCTCGAGGGCGCTTCAACCCCACGAGGGTCCGTCTGTAACCCTCGATCTCATCCTCCAGCTCGCGCTTCTCCTCGCGCTTCAACCCCACGAGGGTCCGTCTGTAACCGTCGCGACGGCGACGGCCGGGGCCATGTGGGGCGGGCTTCAACCCCACGAGGGTCCGTCTGTAACTGGCTCGGGATGGGCCCCACGCTCGGCCGGGAGCTGCTTCAACCCCACGAGGGTCCGTCTGTAACGGCCTGTCGGTAATCAAACTCGTCGCGGCGAGGCTGCTTCAACCCCACGAGGGTCCGTCTGTAACGCAGGGCCCCGACCACACGGTGGTGCGGGTGCGATAGCTTCAACCCCACGAGGGTCCGTCTGTAACCGAGTCGCGTCCCCCTCGACCCCGCGGAGTCCATTGGCTTCAACCCCACGAGGGTCCGTCTGTAACCATAGCCGATTCACCGGCTGTATGGCTCTATATGCCCGAATGCATATCACGATTTCCATCGATTGTCAGTAACCCGCTAACCCCCCGGGGGTCGATGGAAAGGGCTACAGGAACTGCTGGTCGTCCATCGGATCTTCACCGAATACGTGCCTCTCAACGTATTTTTCGGAGGACATCCGGTACACCATCACCGATTCGCCAGCTTGGAGCATCGATTCGAGCTTCGATTTCACTTCTTCAAGAGTCCCCTCGGTGAGTTCCCCCTCGAATACCGAGTTCTGGACGTGAGTGAGATATCTCCGAAGGTACTTGAGGAACTTCGGCGTCCGATCAGCCTGCACGTCGTAGACGACGATGACGTAGGGCACAATCACCACCACCGCTCGAAGGGAACGTACTCCTCACCGGTGAGGAGGTGCTTCTTCAGCTTGTACACCTCGATGCGGAGGAGATACTGGTAGCTCACTTTCCGATTCAGTCGTGGATGTTCGATGGTCTCATCGAGTGTCTCCTCGAACGCCTTCGAGAACGTCTTCCGGCCGCTCTCGTTCAGTAAGCAGGCGTTGAGATCCTCCTCGAAATCGTCCAGTCCTAGCTGATTCCGATTCACGAGGCGGAAGATGACACGATCGGCCAGTAGTGGTTTGAACAGGTCTGCGATGTCGAGTGCGAGCGAGTAGCGTCGCTCCCCGGGTTCGTGGAGGAAGCTCACGGCCGGGTCAAGCGCAGTTGCCCGAATCGCGGACACGACGTTCGCGTACACCAGCGAATTGCCGAACGAGATGAGACTGTTCACCTCGTTGTTCGGCGGATTGTACTGGCGACCGGCGAAGACGAATCCCTCCGGGAGTACATTATCGAAGATGGAGTAGTACGCCCGTCGAGCGGTGGCCTCGACACCCATCAACTCGTTCGTATCCATCTCCGAATCGAGAGCCGCCGATTGCGCCTCCAGTCGAGTGATGACGTCCCCGAACTCGTGGCCACGACCGTCGTAGTACTTTACGTTCGCCCGCATGTTGTGGATGCTCCCCTGGATGATCTTCCGGGCGATTGGGCGCCGGCGTTCGGGGTTGTCGTAGGCCCGCACCTGCTCGACGAGCGTTCGCCCGGAGGTCTGGCCACGTTCTGGCATGATCGAGCCGGCATAGTAGTCATTCCAGCCGAAGACGTGCATCGCGACGCCACTATCATTGAGGAACGAGATGAGCCGCGTGTTGAAGTCTATCTGCCCGTGTAGGAACAGGCCCTCGGCGTTCTCGATCGGGAGATACTTTTTTTCGCCCTCCTCGGTGACGAGCCGGACGGTATCGTTGTGGCGTTCCAGGCGGCCGTCGGTGAAGACGTGGTAGTTATCGTTCATCAGCAACTCCAGCAGAAGTCGTGGTAGGCGCACGAGTCGCAGAACGGTTTCTCCTCGGCGGGTGGCGGAGAATCGCTCGTGACGACATCGTAGACGTCTCTGATCGATTCCTCGACCCACTCGATGCGTTTCTCGGTGAGTTCGACTGTCTCTCGCTTGCGCTCGGTCGGATGCGCGAGCACGCCCTCACGTTCGACGCCTACGACCCGGTCGAGATACCAGAGGTAGTAACACAGCTGGAGCTTCGCGGGATCGACCAGCGACGAGGAGGGCTTTACCTCCATCACGCGGCCGTCATCGAGTACGTCGATCGCGATGGTGCCGTCGATAGAGACGTTCCGGCGCTTCTCCTCGTAGGCCGACTCGTCGACCTGTGTTCCCCGGACGACAGCTGCGTTGTCCCGGTCGATTTCCAGGTACCGGGACGCGAACCAGAGTTCGCGCTCACAGACCTCGTAGTACTGCATCATCACGCCGGTGACGTGGAACTCCTCGTCGACTGCCTCGTCGCGGGCTGATCTAAGGAGTTTCTCTACGGGGTCGTCGGGGACGGAACTGGAGTCGGTCATAGGAACTGATGTTCGACGCTGCTGTCGGGCACGACGAACCCCATCGTCGGGTCGAAATGCGCTCCCTGGTCCCGGACATCGAGATGGTAGAGTCCCTCGTCCTCGACCAGTAGTGGGAGCTCCCCGATGGCGTCCGCCGTTTCGCTGTCCTCTCGGTAGTACGGGACCGAGACCCGGAGTGGCTTCGTCTCATCGAGCAGTCGTCCGAGCCTATCGAAATCGTACCTTTGAGCCGCTTCACTGATTTGCTCTGCCAGATCACGCTCGCGGTCGGTGCGGGAGATGAACACGTCGGCTGCTCGCCGCTGATCGATGAGTGACAGTTCCGCGAGTCGGTCACCGCGTACGTCGTCCACCCAGTCGACGTACTCCTGCTTGCCGACGTTCTTCTCCTCGTCCAGTCGCTCGTAGTACTGCTCGACGGCACGACGGGCCACCGCGATCTCGGAGAGGACGCCGTCACCGTCGTCGTCACGGACCGAGGCGAGCGTGCTCGCGGCGACCGGGAGGAGCGATGTATCCCGGTTATACACCGCCTCGGCGGGCGTTCTCGACTGATTGCCGGGTGCGTCGAGCCACCAAACCGTGACTCGGCCGCGGTCTCGCTCGAACGAGCGGTTACAACGGCCGGCCGCTTGAACGACCCCGTCGACCGGCGCCAGGTCCCGGTACACCCGGTCGAAGCTGATGTCGACACCGGCCTCGACGAGCTGCGTCGACACCGTGACGAAGGGGAAGTCGGGCTCGGTGAGCAGCTTCGCCGCCTCGATGAGTGTCAGCCGGTCAACCGGGCGGAGTCGGGTAGAGAGATGGAGGACGGCGGGTGGTCCTTCATCTTTGACAGCCTCCATGATGGCCCCCGGATCGACCCCGTTTCCGGCGTCCATATCCAGGCAGTCGGCGTATACCGTTGCCACGTCCGTCACATCGGCAGTATCCGTGAGGTGTTCGGTGAGTTCGCGAGCGCTGTCGATGGTATTGCAGACCGCGAGTGCAGATTCTCCGTCGTCGAACGCTGTTCGGAGGTCGGCTGCTGCGGGCTCGTACGGTTTCGGCCCGGACTGCTCGGCGATGTACCGTTCCGTCGACGCGTCGAGTTCGTACCGGACCCGCTCAGTCGCCTTGAAGTACACCTCCGTGTCGTCGACCAACTCGGTAGCGTTCTTGAACAGTCGCGGCTGGGTCGCCGTCATCGCGATGACTGTCGCGCCGTACTGCTCGGTCAGTATCTCAACGAGCCGCGGGACGAGTTTCCACCAGTCCAGCGGGAGACTTTGGGGCTCGTCGAGGACGACGACGCTGTCCCGGAGAGCCGGGAGCTTCATCGACTGCCGGTTCGCGGGGCCGGCCAGACTCTCGAATAGCTGGACGAAGGTCGTCACGGTCAGTCCAGCACGCCAGCTCTCGGCGAGCATCGCCGCGACATCGTCGTTTTGGTCGGCTTTCTCGGCGTCCTGCTCGTCGTGGATTGTCGTCTCGGCGAGGTGGTGGTGTGCGGTGAGCAGTCGGCCGGTGGTATCCGTGTCGTAGATCTCCTCCACCTCGTCGACCACTTGGTCGATGATGCTCGTGAACGGGAGTGCGTAGATGATCCGTTCGCCACCGAGTCGATTCCGGAGGTCAAACGCGGCAGAGAGCCCAGTTAACGTCTTTCCAATCCCCGTCGGGAGCGTGAGCGTGGCGACCCCGCCTCCGCCTTCGGCGAACGCCTCGCAGGCATCGAGGACCGAAGTCCTAGCCCGCGACCGGAGATGGTTTAACTGCTCCGAGCAGGTCCCGTCCGGATCGGCACTCACACCGGCTTCGATCTCGCTCACGTGGTCGTCGAGCCGTTCCAGGGACGGCTGTTCCGCCGCGTACGTGCTCCGGTCGTCGGCCGCGCCCGCGGCGCTCGTCTTGTCCGCGAGCACGAGCGTACTCCAGCACTGTAGAGCGAGCCCGTAACAGGAGCTCGAGAGGGAATCGCGGTCGATCCCCGGAGCCGTTCCTGTCGTCGCGACCGTCGCGGCGATGTCACCGAGCAGTTCTTGGAACCCATCGTGGAACGCGCCCCAATCGGCCGCGCCCGCCGTCGCGTCCTCGAAGACCTCGGTGGCCATTTCCGGCGCGTTCTCGTCGATGTCTTTGATCTGTCTTGCGATAGCGTTCTGTCGCTGCTCGTTCGCGTTCCGCTCCCCCGGATCGACCCCCGCCCGGCGATGGGCACGAGTGTGAACGTAGTCGGCGATATCGGGGAGAAATCCGTGGTGTTTGGCGACGGACACGAATCCCGCCACGCAGGTCTCGGTGTCGAACCCGCGAGCGTCGAGGGTGAAGTACGCGGCGAAGGAACCGAGCGGGGAGTGGTGTCGGAGTAGCTCCGGATTCGGACTCCGGTCCTCCAACAGGTACTCCTGGAAGAACGTCGTGGCCTTCCCGAAGTCGTGGACGTACGCGAGTGTCTCCACGACAGTGCGGAGTGATTCACCTTCAGGAGTCGTCGCGTCCCCGGGAACGACGTGTTTGACACGCCCGGCAACATCGGTGAGGTGGTCAACCAGTTCGACGCCCGGTCGCCCGTCCTCCGGAGGGTGTGAGTAGACGATATCCATTTCAGACGAACACCACGGTTCGGCCGTCAACTCGTGACGCCTCGATATTCCGTATTTCGAGCGGCTCGGCGTCGGGACTGTACGCGTACGCCGTGAACGAGGTGGTCGTTCGACCCCCCTCGTCGGCAGCCATGAACGCTGGTGACTCCTCGATGCCACAGCGTGTGGCCGGATCGAGTACGACATCATCGACGGCATCCGGAACCGCCGAATCTATCGCGATGGTGTCCTCCTCGGGTCCGTCTTCGATCTCGAACTCGCCGTGGTACTCGATTTGAGCGAGGTGCTCCGAGAGGCCGAGGCTCGGGATGTAGTGTGATTTCCCTGCTTCGAGTGTCTCGCGGAGCTGCTCGTACCGCTGGTCGTTCGCAAGCGCGATGTCGATCCGGTACGCAGGATCGACGAGTACCTCGTAGTTGTGTTGCTGTCTGAGATCCGTCGGGTCGGGGAGCTTCACGCTTATCTTTCCCCGACCGTTCAGCGAGTGGAGGTTCTCGGCCGCCGTGGAGAGGGCATTGACGGGCATGTTAACCGTCCGAATCTTCCGGACGGGCTCGATGGCGATGCGTGAACTATCCGCCCCGAACAGGTCGTAGTAACCGTCTCGCTCGATACCGAGCACTGCAGCTAACAGCCCCGCGACGGTCGTCCGTGGGATGATCCGGTACGTCTGCTTGACGATGTTCCCCTCGATGCGCCGGAAGTGACCCCAGGGGCCACGGACGGTCAGCGAGAGACACCGATCCGAGCCTCCTTCGGACCCGCTGCCGGTCCACTCATCGAGCGAGTTCTGCTCCATTGTCACGAGGTGTCGACATCCGCAGGCAGGGTTTCCGGATACTCCTCGTATACGTCCACCACTGCAACAATTTCCTCGCCGAGCGCCTCTCGGAGGGCATCGTACAACAGGTCGGGGCCGCCCAGTTCGTCGTCGTAGGTGAACTGTAGCACGTCGCTGGCCACGACGCGAACACGCTCGATCTGTTCGCGTGCATTCCCGAGCCGCTCCACGAAGGCGTCCGTCTCGACTGCGAGGTCCCTGACGTTCCGGAGCTGTTCGTCCGGCTTCGACTCCGCTTCGTCGAGCACGAGGTCCTTATCGAACCCGCCGAGGTGGAAGCTCTCCTCGGCGTACTCGACGCGGCAGTAGAGGCGTGGCTCCTGTCCGACCTTGCTCCGGCTGATAGTCTGGTTCTTCAGCGCCCGCCAGCAGAGCGTATCCAGGCGCTCCACGTCCGCCGTCGTGAGCTTCGTATCGGCCGCGCCGTGCTCGTCAATCAGCCCGTGGAACCGGATCAGACCGTACTGGATGCGGTGGTCATCGAGGTCGAACCCACCCTGTTCCTTCCCTTCCTGTGTCGCGATGACGCTCGTGAGGCTGTCGTACTCCTCGTTCTCGTTCACCGCGTGCATCGTCTTCCCGGGCGAGAACTGGACCGGCCCCGTGAAGTGGTCGGGGAGGTGTTTTGCGTACTCGTTGTCAGTTTCGACCGACATCGTCGCCCCGAAGTAGCGAACGTCGACGCTCCTCTCCAGATACTCGCCGAACACGGCTTCACGGAACGCCTCGGCGCCTTCCTCGTCGTCTAGGTCGAACTCGTCCGGCTCGACGGCCTTCAGCCGGTCTTCGAGGAGGTCGGCCCGGGTGTACTGCTCACCCTCGTCCTGGACGTTCCGGATGTAGACGCCGTGGCCGTCGTCGTCGAGCTGGTCACGCAGGTACCGCTTCAGCCGCACGTCCGTGACGATAGCCTGCTGGGTCTGTGGATCGATACGCGGACGGTTCGAGCTGCTCAGTGGGTTCCCATTGGGGTTCGCGTCGACCGCATCGTACAGGAACACGATCTCGGAACGGTTCGTGACGGTGTCGGTGGAGTCGGTCATGTTAGTTCGCCTCGGTGTCGTCGGTGTCATCGTCGGTTGCCACGCTGTCCCACTCCGGGTGGTCGTTCATTCCGTAGGTGACGCCCAAGGCGTAGTAGAAGCGTAGGTCGTCGGTATCGAGTTCCCAATCGTCTGGGTCCGGCTTGAGGATCGTCTCGCGGAGTCGCTCGACGACGTGTTCGAACAGAGTCACCGTTCGATTCTCATTCGGGCACTAGTGACGGATTTCACCGGAAACTGGTCGATCAGCGTCGTGGAACGGCCTTCCCGGTATCCTTGGTAGCTACCTACTTCCCCGACTAGCGCGCCGAGCAGGAACGCGCCACGGCGCTGGTCGTTGCGCGGTGCGTCCTCGTCGCGAGCGAGTGCCGGCGTGTCTTCGATGAACGATTCGAGCTTCGCCGCGGCGGGGTGGCCGCCGTCGGCAGCGAGTATGTCGGTCGGTGGTTCCATGATGGTTTCCTCGTACGTTGGTTCGCGCGTAATCGGTCTTTTCCCCTCGTCGTCCGTCGTCAGCAGGTCGAGTTCGTCGGTCGCGAGCGCACAGAGCTGTGCGAACTGCCCGGCGACACGGAACGAGGGAAACCCCTCGATCTCCTCGTCGGTCTGCTCGCTGACGATGCGGTTGACGTACTCACCGAGCAGCGTCTCGACAGGAATCGACTCACCCCCAAGCACGGCGACGAGCGCCTTGATCCGTGGGTCGTCGGCGTCCGCGTCCTCGTCGTCCCGCTCGGCGAACGTCTGGTAGAAGTACCAACCCGTCGAGACGGAGCCGAGACGCCCGTCGTCACCGGCGAGCAGACTCCAGTTCTCGTGGGTCGGGAGCGGTGCCGTCCAGTCCGTGTCGGACCGGAACGCGGAAGACTTCTCGACGAGGCGGTTGTGCTCGGTGGCGAGCGCCTTCGGGTAGAGCAGCCGCCCGTTCAGCGTCTCGCCAAACACGTCGTAGCGCGACATCTGGTGGGGCATCACGGCTGAGACGTAGAACCGGAGTTCCGAATCACCGAACAGTGTCTCCCGGTTATCATACGCTCGCTCGACCGGAGTCAGGTCGTCGTCCTCGGTCACGGTATTGTACAACAGGGTGTACAGGTCCCGGAAGTTCTCCGGCGACGGCCGTCCCCAGACGTACGGTAGGTAGTACACCTTTGCGCCGAACGTCCGGTACGTGCACGACTCGACGAACGTTCCCGCGTTCATCACGGTCACCGCGGCGTCCTCGGAAATCGGGTGACTCCGCCATGCCTCCTCGATGTCGAGCCCAGGGAACGTCTCCAGTTGCTTGCCGAGAAAGTAGTTCTGCGGGTCCTCCGAGGTACCGACCGTTCTCGTCGCCTCACCGGTGACGAGGTCGGTCGCATCTCCGGAGGAGTCGTTGGCCTTGTTCTTCGTGACGAGCTTCGAGAGCTTCCGCGCCCGCATCGCGGCCAGGAACGCGTCAAGATCCCCCGGCCACTGATACTCGCCATCAGCGTCAAGGCGTACCTGCACTGTGAGCAACGCGGTCGTGGATTCGCCGCCGAGTGCCGTCGTCAGCGCTTCCTCGATCTCGTCCAGGGCGTTCTCGTTCTCCCCCAGTTCCGCCAGTCCCTTGACGACCCACCCGTCCTCGTGCGTCTCTACGGCCTCCTGCACGACCTCATTAGTCGCCCACCTCGTTAGTCGCTCCTTCGCGTAGCGGGCGAGTTTTTCGGGGTCGCTGTTCCGCCCGGCCTGGTGTGTGACGCTGTGGTCGATACCAGCGGCGGCTGAGAACTTGCAGTGAGCGACCTTCTGCACCAGTTCGTCGCTGTACCGTGTCACCCACACGGGCCCGCGATCGTCGGCAGCGAGCCCCGGATCGTCCCCCGAGAGGTCCACGCGGACGACGATGAGACTATCGTCGGTGTCAATCAGGTCGCCTGCCGCGTCCGGAGTGAGATACGGCGCGTACTCGCCGCCACCGGTCGTCGCCAGCGTGTAGAGCTTCCCGTAGAGGTACTGGATGTCCCGGAGCGACCCGACCGGTGAGTCCGGGAGTTCCTCGGCGAGTTCCGACTCCGGGTAATCCGTACGGAACTCGTCAGGCGAAAGCATCCTGTCCCTCCAGTTCCGTTTCCCCCGGTTGCGTCCGTTCGACGATGTTGACGAACCCGAACCCGAGTCCGTTGCGCCCGCCGATACCCGTATCGAGCGCGAGATTCAGATGCTTGCGGTGGGTGTCGTCCCGAACGCGGTAGTCGAGGCGCCACTTGCTCACCACCATGTCTAATTCGACACCCTCGGTGACCGTCGTCGGCAGCGCATAGGTCTTGATGAGGTCGTACCCCGAAAAGAGGTCCTCGTCGACCGTTTCGGGACCGGGAAAGTACTCCGGAGCGAACCGCTCGTGCTTCCCCTGGAGGTTCTCCGTGATCGCGTCCCGGAACGGTTCGATGGTGAACTCCGGCTGCCAGTACGTGGGCGAGTCCTCGTGTTCGTCGTCGATACCGTACTCTTCCCGGTGCTGATTGTACAGCCGAACGACGACGCCCGTGGCCGTCTCGATGACTCCACGCGTCCCAGGCTCCCCGACATCCACATCGAGAGGCGAGAGCCCTTCAACCTCGAAGGCCATCTCACCGATGTTAAACTCGCGGTCGGACTGGAAGTTTCCGGCGATGGTTGCGAGGAGCTCCTCGCGCGGGGATGCTAGGATCAGCTTCCGACCATCTCCCTCCGCTATCTCGCCCCACGGGAAGATGTTGGAAAACGAGAGCCCCATCGGCGCCCCATCACTATGCTCCTCCTCGAATCGGGTATCCTGTAGCGCGCGCCAGATCCGTCCGCGGAGTTTGTGGTGATAACTGGTCTGATACGTCGCGTCCGACTGGGCACGCAAATCGATCATCAATCGCACGTCAACTCCCCCACGCCTCCCTATCTATCCAGTAGGACAGCATAACCATGCGGTCAGGAACTATCTTAATAAAGGTGTGGGGCCGAACGCATGTTGGAGCCGATTCCCGGTTCGTCCGTAAAAGTGGGAACAGATGTTAAATATTCCCACTCCCTCGTTGCGGACATGAGTGGAGAAGTGCGAACGGACGAGCGTGGGCGTGTGACGATTCCGAAGAAGGTACGCGACCGCTACGGCGAGAAGTTCCGCCTCGTCGAGCTGGACAGCGGTATCAAACTGGTGCCGATCCCCGACGACCCGCTGGAGGAACTACGCGCAGCGGCTTCCGACGAGCTTCGCGAGGCGGCCCTCGATGATCTCGAAGAAGCGGCTCGAGAGGAGGCACGTGAGCAGGCTAGTGAACATGTACGCTGATCTCGACTTCTGGCTGGCGCTACTGAAAGACGACGACTGGCTGGCCGATCGAGCCGAGTCCCTTCTCGACGAATACGAGAACGAACTCGAGGTGTCGCTGGCGACGTTCATCGAGCTGTTCCTCATCGAAGCGCGGTTCGCCTTCGATCGCGAACGTGCCGTAACGGCAATCCTCGAACTGGCAACCTGCGATGGCGATCCCGATGTCGTGTATCAGGCATCGGAGAACATCGACGAAGGGTTGAATACGTTCGATGCGTTCCATGCGGCTCTCTCCGGTGGAAGCATCATTTCCAGTGATCGGGCGTACGACGGACTCAGTGGTGTCGACCGCATCCGGCTCGAACCCGACGAGAACGAAGGTTCTACGGCCTGAGTTCGATGGCGTTCAGGTAGTGGAACAAGCTATCACTCTCGGCAACCGACTCGCCACGGTCGTCGGCACCCGAGCCAGTCTCCAGTACGTCTATGTGAGCCACCCCGCAACGGGGCCGCATGGACGGTATCGACTCCTCGGACCGCGGCTGGTTCGAGGGAATCGACCGCGACGACGATGAGGCAGCCACACAGGCCATCCGCGATGGCACCGCCGACGCCACCGCGGACTGGCCCGCCCGCGCGGTCGAGTCGGGGTTCGCTGCCGACGAGGGAGACTACTACGACATCTTACACGACGCGACGATGGCGGCCACGCGAGCGGCGGTACAGGAGTACGAGCGGTCGGATGACCGACAGTTGCAGCATAGTATTCGGGCGATGGACGACTGCGAGCGCGTCGCCAACGAGCTCGCCGAGCGCGTCGCCGAGTGGGCCGGGACGCTGGTCGACGACGGTGGGACCGGCGTCGGGTTCTGCCGCGACCTGGCCGACCGCGACCCGGCGCCGGCGGAGCGACGGGTCGTTGAACTCGCCCGGCGGGTGCGTGACCTCGACGACGAGGCCGCCGAACTGCGGGCCGGCATCGAGCGGACCGCCCCCGAGGTGGCTCCGAACCTCTCGGCGCTGGCCGGGCCCGTCCTCGCGGCGCGGCTCGTCGCACTCGCCGGCGGGCTCGAGACGCTCGCCCGCAAGCCGTCGGGGACGGTGCAGGTGCTGGGGGCCGAGGAGGCGCTGTTCGCGCACCTCCGGGGGCGCGCGCCCTCGCCGAAGCACGGCGTCATCTACACGCACGAGGCCGTCCGGAACACGCACCCCGACGACCGGGGGTCGGCGGCACGGGCGCTCGCGGGCAAACTAAGCATCGCCGCCCGCGCCGACCACTACACCGGCGAGCGCCGGCCGGAGCTCGACGAGCAACTGCGCGAGCGCATCGCCACCATTCGGGCGCGGCGGGACGACGAGGCCGCCGAGGGTGCGGGGTCCGGCGCCGGAGGTGACGGCGCATGAGCGACCTCCCGGCGGGCGTCGAGCGCCACACGTTCGACGGCGAGGAGCGCCTCGCCACGCGGGGGCCACCCGCGTACGGGGAGCCGACCGACGGCGAGTGGCGGGCGTGGGACACCGGCCGCTCGAAGGTCGGGGCGATGCTCGACCGCGGCCTGGATACCGGCCTCGCTGCGGACGCGACGGTGCTCTACCTGGGCGCGGCCGCGGGCACCACCGTCTCGCACGTCGCCGACATGGCGGGGCCGACGTACGCCGTCGAGTTCGCCCCCCGGCCGGCCCGGGACCTGCTCGACGTGGCGGCGGAGCGCCCGAACCTGTTCCCGCTCCTGAAGGACGCCCGCGAGCCGGGGACGTACGCGCACGCCGTCGAACCCGTCGACGTGCTCGTGCAGGACGTGGCGACCCGTGGCCAGGCCGACGTGGCGCTGCGCAACCGGCGGTTCCTCCGGGACGACGGCCGGCTGCTGCTCTCGGTCAAGGCCCGCAGCGAGGACGTCGTGGCGCCTCCCGACGAGGTGTTCGACCGGGCGCTCGCGACCCTGCGCGAGGGGTACGAGGTGCTCGCCACCGAACGCCTCGCCCCGACCCACGACGACCACCTCGCCGTCGTGGCGGCGCCGCTGTCGGAGTAGACGGGCGTTTTCGCTGCGGATTATCCTCGTATCCCGTAGATTATCGAGAAAATCTCCGTATAAGGGTACAGTTTCGAAAGTACGGTTCTATGGCCGGCGACAGAACTGTTATCGGTCTGCCGACGGGACCCGTGCCCGTCCACCCCTAGCAGCGCTCCTCGCAGATGCGGTCGAAGATGCGGCCCGTCGACAGCAGTTCCTCCTCGAACCGCTTCTCGCGGCCGCTGGCGCGGCGGACGTCGCAGTCGAGGCCGCGGGCGTCCAGCGCCCCCTGGACCGCGTCCTCGTCGTGGTGCTGGTCGTGGCCCAGGAGGATGCAGCCGGGGTCGATGCGCTCGATGGGGACGAAGAAGTCCTCCAGGTGGCCCAGGTGGGCCTCCGTGACGGGGTCGAGCGCGTCGGCCATCTCGCGTCGCTGCTCGTCGGAGATCACCGGCGGGTCCTTGTGGGTCACGTTCTCCCGGCGAGCGATGATGACGTGAACCTCCGTTCCGAGTGCGGCGGCCTCGCGGAGGTAGTGGAGGTGGCCGGGGTGGAGCACGTCGAACGTGCCCTGCGCGACGACGCGCCGGTACTCCGGGACGCTGTCGTCGTCCGGGGGGTGGGCGGCCCCGTCCTCGCTCACGCGCGGTCCCCCCCGAGCCGGCCGTCGCGGTCGTCAGCCTCGTCGCGGAGTTCGTCGTCGATGTCGGCCTGCGTGAAGTCGAAGAACTCCTCCTCGGGGAGTTCGACGTCGAGCACTTCCAGGTCGCGGGGATCGCCCTGGCGGTCGAACGCCTGCCAGTCGTCGCGGCCGTACGGGTAGCCGATGATGATGTGGACCTTTCCCTTCCCGAACGTCATCAGGTCGGCGTCGGAGGGCCGGAGGACGCCGTTCGGGTGTGAGTGAACGGAGCCCGCCGACCGGATGTTGTTCGGGACCATGTACTCCTGGACCGTGGCGCTCGTGGGGTTGGACTTGGTCCCCGGGATGACCAGGACGTCGGTGATGACGGTCCCGTCCCGGTCGAGGCCGAGGCGGGAGGCGCTCTCACCCCGGAGAAAGCCCATGTACTCGTGTGGGTGGGCGTCCTCGGAGGCTTCGAGCGCGAACTCGAGGGCGTCCTCGGCGATGCCGACGACACCGCTCGACCGGAACAGCGGCATGCCACGAACTCGTGTCGGCCGACGATTAGGCGTTTCGATGGTGGCGGCGTCCTCTCACCACCGGGCGCCCCGCCGGGCGTGACCTGTCGAGCGCCGGGTCGAGACCCTGATCTTCCCCCAGTTGACAACCCTTAAACGGTAACGGGACCGAACCCCGAGCATATGTCTCATTCGTCCGACGCCGACGAGAACGTCGGCGCCGACTCCGATACTGACGGGGCCCCGGACCGGGGGGCCGTCGTCTACCAGCTCGCGGACGCCTGTACGGTCGATACCCTGGAGCAGGGCGAGTACTACCACGCCACAGTCAACGGCGTCGTCGAGTACGGCGTCTTCGTGGACGTCTCGGCGGATGTCTCGGGGCTGGTCCACGACTCCGAACTGCAGGGCGACTACGACGTCGGCGACGAGCTGGTCGTGGAGCTCATCGAGGTGCGCGAGGACGGCGACCTCGCGTTCGCCGAGCGCGACCCCGAGGACTACACCACCGAGTCCGTGGCGGCCGGCGCCGACGTGACGGTCGGTGAACTCCCCGACCACGTCGGCGAGGTCGTCACGCTGGAGGGTGTCGTCGTGCAGATCAAGCAGACCGGCGGCCCGACGCTGTTCCACGTCGCCGACGGCGAGGCCGTCGTCCCAGCGGCGGCGTTCGAGTCCGCCGGCGTCCGCGCGTACCCGAACGTCGAGGTGGACCAGGTCGTCCGCGTGACGGGCGAAGTCGAACACCGTCAGGAGGCGCTCCAGCTGGAGGTCGACGACCTCTCGCGCCTGCGCGGCGCGGCCGCCGACGAGGTACGCGAGGACTACGAGGAGCGGCTGACCGCCGCCGCCGAGCCGCCGGAGGTCGAACCGCTCGTCGAGTGGGAGGCGTTCGAGCCCATCCACGAGGAACTCCGCGAGGTCGCCCGCCACCTCCGCCGGGCCGCGCTCGTCAACCGTCCCATCCGCATGCGCCACCACGCCGACGGTGACGGGATGTGCGCCTCGGTGCCGCTCCAGACCGCGCTCGAGCGGTTCATCGACGACAGCCACGAGGACACCCAGGCCTCGCGCCACCTCCTCAGGCGGCTCCCCTCGAAGGCGCCGTTCTACGAGATGGAGGACGTCACGCGCGACCTCAACTTCGCCCTGGAGGACCGCGAGCGGCACGGGCAGAAGCTCCCGCTGCTCTGCATGCTCGACAACGGCTCCACGGAGGAGGACATCCCTGCCTACCGTGCGATGGCCCAGTACGACGTCCCCATCGTCGTCGTCGACCACCATCACCCCGACCCGGACGCGGTCGAGCCACTGCTCGACGCCCACGTCAACCCGTACCTCCACGACGAGGACTACCGCATCACGACGGGCATGATGTGCGTCGAACTGGCCCGGCTGGTCGACCCGGACATCACCGACGAGGTGCGCCACATCCCGGCCGTCGCGGGCCTCGCCGACCGCTCGAAGGCCGAGGCGATGGACGATTACCTCGACCTCGCAGCCGAGGCCGGCTACGAGGAGGCGGACCTGCGCGACGTGGGCGAGGCGCTGGACTACGCCGCCCACTGGCTCCGCTACAACGACGGCAACGGCTTCGTCAACGACCTGCTCGACGTCGGGACCGACGCCGACCGCCACGAGGACCTCGTCGCGTTCATGTCCTCGCGTGCCGAGCGCGACGTCGAACGGCAACTCGACGACGCGCTCCCGCACGTCGAGCACGAGCGCCTCGACAACGACGCCCACCTCTGCCGGCTCGACGTCGACGAGCACGCCCACCGCTTCATCTACCCGGCACCCGGCAAGACGACTGGCAAGGTCCACGACCGGAAGGTCGAGGAGACGGGCGACCCCGTCATCACCATCGGCTACGGCCCGGACTTCGCCGTCCTCCGGTCGGACGGCGTCCGGCTCGACATCCCCGAGATGGTGACCGAACTCACCGAGGAGTTCCCGGGCGCGGGCGTCAGCGGCGGCGGCCACCTCGTCGTCGGCTCGATCAAGTTCGTCCCCGGCAAGCGCGCCGAGGTGCTGGACGCGCTCGTCGAGAGGATGGCCGACGCAGAACTCGACGAGGAACTGCGGAGCACGCTGGTCCGCGACGACTGATCGGAGAGCCGACACGAGTACCCGCACGACTTATCTTCCCCCGTTCCCCCGGTTCGACACAACCGCTACCGGCGGCGACCGAGCTATGCCAGGAGGACACCAGCGGTCAGAGGGGGACATCGAGGCGACAGCGACGGAGCCGTCGGCGACGGCGCTCCTGGAAGCACTCCGGCATCCGGCTTTCGTCCTCGACTCGACGGGTCGCCTCCTCGGGGGGAACGAGCGGGCAGCCGGGCTGTTCGAGACGGCGCCCGACGACGGGGTCGGGTTCGACACCCTCGTCCGCCCCGGCCACCGGGAGCGAGTCCGGACGGCCATCGGGGAGGCAGCCGGCGGCGCCACCGTCGCGGCCGAACTGGACCTGCAGACCACTGGCGAGCACCGCCGACTCGTCCTCGACTGCGCCCCGGTCGACGGGACGGGCCAGCCACCGGACGTACTGGCCGTGGCTCGCCCCGTCGAGGATTCGCCTCCGCGGGCCGACGGGCCTGAAGCCACGGGGACCGCGGCAGGCGACGGACGCGAGGCGGCAGGGGACGCGTCCGCAGCACCGGAGGACTCCCCCGCGGCGACGGGGGACAGGGGCGACACGGCGGCGGGCGAGCGAGTGGGAGCGGAGACGGCTGCCAGCGAGGAGCTGCTCCGGCGAGCCGACGTCGTCGACGCGGTCGGGGACGGGGCGTACGTCCTCGACCGGGACCGCCGGCTGGTAGCGGTGAGCGAGCGACTGGCGTCGACCCTGGGCCGTGACCGGGAGGCGCTGGTGGGCGAGCCCCTTCGGGTAATCCTGACCGACGACACCCGGGCTGCGGCTGTCGGGCTCCACGAGGCACTGCTCGCGGGCGACCGCGAGACCGGGACGGTCGAGCTGACCGTCCTCCCGGACGGGGAGACCATCCCCGTCGAGGTCCACGCGACGGCGGTCGGGGACGGCCCCGACCGGGTCGTCGTCGGTGTGCTGCAGGACATCTCCGACCGGCGCCGCCGGGAGCACCAGCTCGCGCGCCACCGCGATCAGCTGGCGACGCTGAACCGCATCAGCGAGGCCGTCGAGGGGGTCGTCCAGGGCATCGTCGAATCGGCGACCCGTGGTGGGATCGAGGAGACCGTCTGCGAGCGGCTGGCGGCGTCGGACCTCTACCGGACGGTCTGGATCGGCCGGATCGGTGCCGGGGGGCTGGAGGTGACGGTGTCGGCGGGCGAACCGCCCCTGTTCACGGACGACCCGGGGACGGCTCCCCCCGAGGGAACCGGCGACGCGGACGGGACGGACACACGGACGGTCGCCGGAGCGGACCCGGACCACCCTGCGCGCGTGGCCTTCGAGGACGGCGAACCGTGCATCCGCCGGGCGGGGTGGGTCGGCGGCCCCGGGATGGCTGACC
Organism: Halobacteriales archaeon QS_4_70_19; assembly: GCA_003020985.1. Lineage (GTDB taxonomy): Archaea > Halobacteriota > Halobacteria > Halobacteriales > Haloarculaceae > Haloglomus. The sequence goes on from PXRM01000020.1 coordinate 50,837, forward strand.
GCGGGCTGGCAGCCGAACACGGCATCCGCGCCAGCATGGCGCTCCCCATCACGCACAACGATACGGTGTACGGGGTGCTGTGTCTCCAGTCGCCGCGGGCCGACGCGTTCAGCGACCGTGAACGGGCCGCGCTAAAGCGCCTCGCCCGTGTCGTCGGGTTCGCCATCAACGCCGCCGACACGGAACGCCTGCTCCACTCCGGGGCCACGACCGAACTGGAGTTCCGGGCCCGGGGGTCGTTCCTCGCGACACTCTCGGCCGAGGCCGGCCCGGTCGGCCTCCGCTGGACCGTCCCGGAGGACGGTGGGCTCCGGCACTACCTCGAGGTGGAGGCCACGGGCGAGGCGGCCGTCGCCGGCGCCGAGGCCGCTGGCGCCCGCGAGGTGCAGGTGGTGAGCGAGCGCGAGGCCACCGACGACGAGCCGACGGTCACCATCCTCGAGGCGGTCCCGGAGCAGAGCGTCGCGGCTCGCCTGTCCGACGTCGGCGCGGTGGTCCAGCGGGGGAACGCCGAGGACGGCATCGCCGAGATCACCGCGCGTATCGCCGGCCGGACCGACACGCGGACGGTGGTCGAGGCGTTCCGGACGGAGTTCGACGCGAACCTGAAGGCAAAGCGCCGCGTGGAGGAACCCGTCGAGACCGCCCGGGATCTCCGGCAGGCCGCCGACGAGCGCCTCACCGACCGCCAGAGCGACGTTCTCCGGACGGCGTACCTGATGGGCTACTTCGAGTGGCCCCGGGTCCACAACGCCGAGGAGGTCGCCGACCGGATGAACATCACCTCCGCCACGCTCCACTACCACCTGCGGGCCGCCGAACGGAACTTCCTCGAACTGTTCTTCGACGAGTCGCCGACCGGCGGGTAGCCCGGGATATCGTTGCCCCCGCGACTCCGGGGATAGACTTAACAGCCGGTCCCCCGCGACAACGACTGTCATGGAGTACCACGACGGCGCTCCCCTCCGGCACGCCGACGCCGTGCTGTCGATGGGGGCCCATCGGTACGGCGAGCAGGACGCCATCGTCTCCCTGGAGTACGGCGAGGCACGGAGCTTCGCGGAACTGGACGAGCAGGCGAGCCGCGTCGCGAGCGCGCTGACCGACCGCGGCGTCGACCCCGGCGACCGGGTCGCCCTGTTCCTGCCGAACACGCTCCAGTTCCCGGAGGCGTTCTTCGGCGCTATCCGGGCCGGCGCCGTCCCGGTCCCGCTCAACCTCAGGATGGACGTGGAGACGCTGGCGTACATCTGCTCGGACGCCGACGCCGACCACCTCGTCACCTCGCCGCTGCTCGTCGGCGGGATGGAGACGGACCGGGCGACCGTCGCCGCGCCCGCCGACATCGCCTCGGAGGCCGGCATCGGCACGCGCTGGATTCCGGGGATGGGCGACGCGGACGGCACGGACGGCGTCGTTGACTACGAGGCCGCGCTCGAGGCCGCCGACGCGGGCTTCTCCCCGCCCGCCCGCGAGGCCGACGACGTGGCCGTCCAGACCTACACGTCGGGGACGACCGGCCGCCCGAAAGGGGTGCTGCTCTCGCACCGGAACGTCCTCTCCGTCCAGGAGTCGATGGCGACCTCCGGGCCGAGCCCGGACCCCGACATGACAGGGCTGATGGTGCTGCCGCTGTTCCACGTCCCGACGCTGAACACGGTCATGGGGAAGTACCTCTACACCGGCGGCACGGTCGTCCTGCAGGCGCGTCCGAGCGGCGAGGGGATGCTCCAGGCCGTCCAGCAGTTCGACGTCACGGAGGTCCCGGCGGTGCCCGCGCTCCACACGATGATGTACCGGGCGTACCGCGAGAACCCGGACGCCTACGACGTCTCGTCGGTGGAGGCACTCGGGGCGGCCGCCGCGCCGCTGCCCGACGACACGAAGCGCAACCTGACCCGCGACTTCGACGTGTCGATGAGCGAGGGCTGGGGGATGACCGAGACCGCCGGGCTGGTGACGCTCCGCTCGCCCGCCGTCAACAAGGCCGCGGGCTGCATCGGGCAGCCGCTCCGCAAGCTCGAACTGGAACTCCGGGACCCCGACACCCACGAGACGGTCGTCCCCGCCGGGGCACTGAACCCGCGGACGGCACCCGTCGACCTCCCCGAGGACGAGGCCGGGCGCACCGGTGAGATCGCGGTGCGGGGTCCACAGGTGTTCGAGGGGTACCACGGGCTCCCGGAGACGAACGAGGCGGTGTTCGACGAGGACGGCTGGTTCCACACGGAGGACATCGCCCGCGTCGACGAGGACGGCCACCTCTGGATCGTCGACCGGGCCGACGACATGATCATCGCCGGCGGAGAGAACATCTACCCCGCCGAGGTCGAGGACGCGCTCTACGACCACCCGGACGTCGCCGAGGCCGCCGTGGTGGCGGCCCCGCACGAGGTGAAGGGCGAGGCCCCCGTCGCGTTCGTCGTTCCCGAGCAGGACGCCGACCTCGGCGAGCGGGCCGTCCGGGAGTTCGCCCTGGAGCACGTGGCCTCGTACGCGCATCCACGGCGCGTCTGGTTCGTTGACGAACTCCCGCGCAGCGCGACCCAGAAGGTCCAGCGCTACCGGCTGGAGGAGCGGGTCGAGGACGAACTCGGCGGGGAGCCGCTGGCGTCGAGCGAACAGCTCTGAGACGGCGGGCGTCTCGGAGGCAGGTCGGGGCGACCGCCGGAACCGGCGGTGGAGTACCGGCCGCGAGGTGTTCGTTTGTCTGTTTCTGCCGGAATATCAGATACATGTGGGCTGTAATCAACTAAAAGAGGTACTAACGTAGCAATACGGTCGATTACGGATCTTCGGCGCTCTCAGGCCGTCCCGGTGACGAGGTCCGCCGCACGCTCCGCGAGCATCATCGTCGGCCCGTACGTGTTCGTGCGGGTGACGGTGGGCATCACGGACGCGTCGACGACCCGGAGGCCGTCGACGCCGCGGACCCGGAGCTGCGGGTCGACGACGGCGTCCTCGCCCGTCCCCATCCGGCAGGAGCCGGCGAGGTGGTAGTACGAGCGCGTCCGCTGTCGGACGTGCTCCCGGACGGTGGCCTCGTCGTCCCCCTCGGGGAGGTTCCGACCGCCGTAGACATCCGCGAGCGGGCTGGCCTCCGCGATATCTCCGGCCTTCCGTACGCCCCGCACGAGCGCCTCGACGTCGGCGTCGGCGGTGAGATAGCCGGGGTCGATGACTGGGTCGTCGTCCGGGTCCGCCGAGCGGAGGCGGACCCGTCCGCGGCTCTCCGGCGCGACCAGCCCGACCCCGACGGTGAAGCCGCTCTGGTCGTGCCCCGCGAGCTCCCCCTCCTCGATCGTCGCCGGGACGAGCATGAACTGAACGTCCGGCGCGTCAAGTCCCTCGCGGGAGCGCCAGTACCCGACGGCCTCGGTCCCGTTGGAGGTGAGCGGGCCGCGCTTCAGGAGGAGGTACTTCGCCACGTTCAGCAGCGTCTCGGCGTCGTCGTACGTGTCGGTCGTGGCCCAGTAGCTCGTGTAGACCAGCGGGTGGTCCTGGAGGTGCTCCCCGACCGGCAGGTCGGCCCGGACCTCGATGCCGTGCTCCCGGAGGTGGTCGGCAGGGCCGATGCCCGAGAGCAACAGCAGCCGCGGGGAGTTGATGGCGCCGGCCGAGACGACCACCTCCTCGTGCGCCGTCGCCTCGCGGGTCGCGCCGTCCTTGACGTACAGGACCCCCGTTACCCGGCCGTCCCCGTCGAACCGGAGCCGTCGGACCCGGGCCCCCGTCTCGACGGTCAGCGTCGACCGGTCGAGCACCGGCTTCAGGTAGGCGTCGGCGGCGCTACACCGCTCGCCGCCCTGCTGGATGACGTCGCAGTAGCCCGCCCCCTCGGCGTCGCGGGCGACCTGTTTTCCCCTGTCGAGCCCGGCCTCGACCGCCGCCTCGACCAGTGCGGCCGACACCGGGTGCGGGTCGGTCACCGCGGCGAGGTGCTGGGGACCGCCCGATGCGAGGTAGCCGCTCTCGGCGTCCTCCAGGCGCTCGTAGTACTCGGTCGCGCCGTCGACGCCCCAGGCCTCGTCACTCGTCGCGGCGGCCCACCCGTCGAAGTCCGCCTCGTGGCCCCGGAAGTACATCTGCGCGTTGATGGAACTGGAGCCGCCGAGCGTCCGTCCCTGTGCGAGGGTGATGCGCCGGCCGTCGAGCCCCTCCTGTGGGGTCGTCCGGAAGTCCCAGTCGTACTCGGTCCCCAGGAGGTCGACGTGTGCGATGGGAATCGAGATCTCACGTTTCTCGTCGGGACGGCCGGCCTCTAGGAGGAGGACGTCGTTCTGGGCACTCAGCCGGTTCGCCAGCACGCAGCCCGCAGACCCTGCACCCACGATGACGTAATCGTACCCCGTCATGGGACGACGTATCAGGTCGCGGCAACAAAAACGTCGGCCGTACTGACGGCCGGTGCGGGGCCTAGAGGTAGCCCTCGTCGGCCAGTCGCTCGACGCCCTCGCGCAGTCGCTCGGCGCTCGCCGCGTACGACAGCCGCGCGAAGCCGGGCGTCCCGAAGGCGCTGCCCGGGACGGTGGCGACGTGGGCGTCCTCGATGGCGCCCTCGCACCAGGACTGGTCCACCGGCTCATCGCCGGTTTCCGAGGCGCGGAGCGCCTCACAGTCCTCGGGAACCGGGAGCATCATGTAGAACGCGCCGTCCGGGACGGCCACGTCCTTGCCGTGGTCGGCGAACAGGTCGACCAGCATGTCCCGGCGCTCGTGGAAGGCGTCGCGCATCTCGACGACGGCGTCGTCGGTGTTGCGGAGCGCCTCGACGCCCGCGTGCTGGACGAAGTGGGTCGCGCACGTGACGGAGTGGGAGTGGAGCTTGCCGGCCTGGCCGACGAGGTCCTCGGGCGCGGCGAAATAGCCCAGCCGCCAGCCCGTCATGGAGTAGGCCTTCGAGAAGCCGTTGAGTGTGATGGTGCGGTCGCCCATCCCGTCGAGCGAGCCCAGCGAGGTCGGGGAGACGTCGTAGACGACCTCCTTGTAGATCTCGTCGGAGATGACCGCGACGTCGTGTTCGACGGCGAGGTCGCGCACGCCCTCCAGCGCGGCGTCGGAGTAGACCGCGCCGGTCGGGTTGTTCGGGGAGTTGACGACGAGCAGCTCCGTCTCGTCCGAAACCGTCTCGGCGAGGTCGTCGAGCACGGGCTTGAGCTGGAAGCCGTGGCCCGAGGTGTCGACGCGGGAGATGGAACCCCCGGCGAGCTTCGTCATCGCCTCGTAGCTGACCCAGGCCGGGTCCAGCAGGACGACCTCGTCGCCCGAGCGGGACTCCGTCCCGCTGCCGGACGGGCGCGGCCCGTCAGCGCCGTCGATGAGCGTCTGGAAGACCTCGTAGAGGGCCTGCTTCCCCCCGGGCGTGACGATGATCTCGTCCGTCGTGTGGTCCAGCCCGTCGGCATCGAGCTTGTCGACGATGGCCTCCTTCAGCTCCGGGATGCCGTTCGAGGGCGCGTAGCCGGTGTGCCCGGCGTCCATCGCCTCCTTGCCGGCCTGGACGATGTTCCCGGGCGTCGGGAAGTCGGGCTCGCCCACCGAGAGGTCGACGACGTCGACGCCGTCGGCCTCCAGCTCCGCGGAGAGGTTCGAGATGGCGATGGTCGCGGAGGGCTCGACGCGACCGACGCGCTCGGCGAAGTCGAGGTTCATGCCTCCACCCCCGCGTCGGCGTCGTATGCATCGAGGTCGGCGCCGGGCTCCGGCAGGTTGCCGGCGAGGTCGAGCGCGGCGTCGACGGCGTCAGCGCCCACGTGGACGCGCTCGTCGGCCTCCGCGGCGCTCTGCCCGGGCCCCGTCACGCCGAGCGTGACGGGCGTGTCCCGGTCCAGCGCCACGTCGGTCAGCTTCGGCGCGATGGCGCGGCCGATGGCCTCGTCGTGCTTCGTGTCTCCCGTGACGATGGCCCCGAGTACGGCGACGGCGTCGACGTCGTCGCGGCGGGTCTCGTGCGTGACTGGTCGCTCCTTGTTGAACTGAGCGACCACCAGTCCGAGTGCTACCATGTCCGGAGGAAAGCGGAGCCGTCCCATAGAACTGCCGCTTCGACGGAGCCACGCAGGGACGAGGCGTCCGACCGTGGTCGCCCCCACGGACGGGCGTGATCGGTGCGGCCCCGAATGGCGCCTTTTAACGGGGTCGATGGAGTACGGTCCGGGAACTGATGGTTGGCACCGCGACGCTGGTGACGCTCCTTGTCGCGAGTCTGGCGAGTCTCTTCATGGCCTGGTCCATCGGCGCCGGCTCGTCGGGGTCGACCCCCTTCGCGCCCGCGGTCGGTGCGAACGCGATCAGCGTGATGCGGGCCGGCTTCGTCGTCGGCATCCTCGGCCTCCTCGGGGCGGTCCTGCAGGGCGCGAACGTCACGGAGGCGGTCGGGAAGGAACTCGTCGTCGGGGTCACCCTCTCGCCCGTCGCGGCGACGGTCGGGCTCATCGTGGCGGCGACGCTCGTCGCCATCGGCGTGTTCGCCGGCTACCCCATCGCCACCGCGTTCACCGTCACCGGGGCCGTCGTCGGCGCCGGCCTGGCGATGGGGGGCGCGCCCGCGTGGGCGAAGTACCGGGAGATCGCCACGCTGTGGATGCTGGTCCCGTTCGTCGGCGGCGGCATCGCCTACGGGACGGCCGTAACGCTGCGCGACGAGCGCGTCCCCGAGCGCGTCGCCGTGCCGCTCCTCGCGGGCATCGTGGGTCTCATCCTCGCGAACGTCGGGTTCGTGCTGCTCGGCCCGGCCGGGGAGGCCGCCTCCGTGGCGGCGGTCACCGCGAGCCAGCTACCGGCGCCGGCGACACCGGCCCGCATCGGTGTCTCCCTCGTGCTCGCGGCCATCGCGGCGGTCGCCCTCGAACGCGACCTCGCACGTGACGAGGCCGCCGGCCAGCGACACTTCCTGCTCGCGCTGGGCGGCCTGGTCGCGTTCTCCGCCGGGGGTTCGCAGGTGGGACTGGCGCTGGGCCCGCTGCTCCCGCTCCTCGAGAAGACCACTCTTGCGCTCCCGCTGACTGCACTGCTGCTCGGCGGCGGAATCGGTCTGCTGGTGGGCTCGTGGACCGGCGCCCCGCGGATGATCAAGGCCATCTCGCAGGACTACTCCTCGCTCGGCCCGCGGCGCTCCATCGCCGCCCTCATCCCCTCGTTCGCCATCGCCCAGACCGCCGTCTTCTTCGGTATCCCCGTCTCGTTCAACGAGATCATCGTCTCGGCCATCGTCGGCTCCGGCTACGCCGCAGGCGGCGCCGGCGTCAGCCGCGAGAAGATAGCGAAGACGGTGCTGGCGTGGATCGGCTCGCTCGTGCTGGCGTTCGCTCTGAGTTACGGGACTTTCGTTGCTGTGAACATAATAATGAGAATATAGCAGGCATTAATACATTGCTACGGGTTCGTTCCGAACAAGTTCCCGGGCAGCGGCGAATTTCCTCCTCGTCGCCGGCTGCCTGCAATCAGGTGAGCCCTGAGCGGAGCAGTATCAGCCCGCCTCGCTAACGTCGATGACGGTCATCCCCTCCCGGAACAGCAGTCGAAGCTCGCCCCCGTCCCAGGTGGTGGTGACGCGGACGCGCGGCGGGTCGTCGAGACCACCTCCTCGTCGAACCCGTCGACGAGTTCCACGATTCGGGGAACCTGTTCCGGATGAACCAGAACATCGAACCGAGGGAGCGACCGGCGAGGCCGGCCTCAGTCCGTCGCGACCTCGTCGGCCTCCGTCTCGGCCCCGGACTCCTCCTCGTCCGGGTCCGGGGTGACGGTGATGCGGGCCTTCATGATGCGCGTGTTCTCGACCTCCTCGACGCGGATGTCGACGCTGTCGACGGAGATGACCTCGCCCTCCTCGACGAGGCGGCCGGCGCGGTTGAAGATGAAGCCGGCGATGGTCTCGAACTCCTCGCCCTCGGGGAGTTCGATGTCCAGCGCCTCGTTGACCTCCTCGATGTTGAGCTCGCCGCGGACGAGCGCTGTCCGGTCGTCGAGGAACTCGATGGGCTCCTCCTCCTCGCCCTCGAGGATCTCGCCGACGATCTCCTCGGTGAGGTCCTCCATCGTGACGAGCCCCTCGGTGGTGCCGAACTCGTCGATGACGATGACCATGTGCATCCGGTTCTGGCGCATCTCCGCGAGGAGATCGTCCACGCTCTTCGACTCGGGGACGTGCAGCGTCGGCTCGATGAGCGACTCCAGCGTGAGATCCTCGGACTCGCCCTCGCCGTAGTTCAGGTCGCGCACCAGGTCGCGGACGTGGACGACGCCGATGATGTTGTCCAGCGAGCCCTCGTAGATGGGGACCCTGGCGTGGCTGGACTGGACGGCGGTCTCCAGCGCCTCCTGGATCGAGGCCTCCTTGGAGACGGCGGTCATGTCGAGTCGCGGGGTCATCACCTCCTTGGCGATGGTGTTGTTGAAGCGGAAGACGCGCTGGAGGAGTTCACGCTCGTCCTCCTCGATGACGCCCTCGCGCTCGCCGGTCTCGATGATGTCCCGGATCTCGTCGCGGGTGACGTAGGAGGTCTCGATGGCCGACCGGCCGCCCGTCACCCGGTTGACGACGCGGGTGAGGTGGTCGAACAGGACGACCAGCGGCAGGAGGACGAGCTCGGCGATCTGGAGCGGCCGGGCGATGCGCAGTGCCCACGACTCCGTGTTCTCGACGGCGTAGGACTTGGGCGCGCTCTCGCCGAACAGCAGCACTAGCGCGGTGATGCCGAAGGTCGCGGCGGCCACGGCAGCCCCCTGTGAGAGGTAGAGCGCGAACAGCCCCGTCGCGATGGAGGACATGGCGATGTTGACGATGTTGTTGCCGACGAGGATCGTCACCAGCAGCCGGTGCGGGTTGTCCTTCAGCTCCGCCACCGCCTTCGCGCCGGGGATGCCGTCCTCAACCATCGACTCCACGCGGTGGGGGGCCAGCGAGAACATGGCGATCTCCGAGGAGGAGAAGAACCCGGAGAAGCCGATGAGGAGGACGATGGTCACGAAACCGAGCGCGGTCAGCGTCCCGGTCCCGATGGTCGGGAGTGACGGGAGCGACTGGAGCGACTGGAGCGGCTGGAGGAGAGCGTCGCCGCTACCGGGTAGATCCGCGAACAGCGGGCTGAGAGGGCCTATACCCATCGGAATGGTGCCGCCTTGACCCGCCACGGGATTAAGGGTTTGCCATCCGCCGTCGCCATGTCCGCGCCACACGCCGTCTCGCGCTGGGGTTCTCGGACGTCTCGCGACCGCGACTCGTCGACCGTGCACGACTCGCTTCCGCGGGCGATACGCTTACCGGGCGGTCGCGCGTACGTCGGGCCATGAGTGACTCGACAATCACGCTGTACCGCCTGCAGGCGTGTCCGTTCTGCGAGCGTGTCGTCCGGAAGCTCGACGACCTCGGTATCGACTACCGCTCGCGGTTCGTGGAGGCGCGCCACTCCCGGCGCGACGTGGTCAAGCGCCTGACCGGCGCGCGGACGGTCCCGGCCATCGTGGACGAGGAGACCGGCGTCACGATGACCGAGTCAGCCAACATCGTGGAGTACCTCGACGAGACCTACGGCGACGGTGACGGGCCGGAGCCGACCCACGTCTCCGCGGACGCCGCCGGGGACGACGTCCAGCGGCTGGAGTCCGACGGCGACGACGAGGAGGCCGACGAACAGGAGCAGGAGGTGGAGGCCGAATGAACCTCGGCTTCGAGGTGACTGAACTCCCACCGGCCGACCCGCTCGCCGAGGGCGAGACCGCGCCCGACTTCACCCGGCCGCTCGTCACCGACGAGTTCTGGGAGGACGTCTCGCTCTCGGACCTGACCGACGAGTCGCCGGTCGTGCTCGTGTTCCACCGGATGGCCGGCGACTTCCCGCCGACCTACATCTTCCAGCAGATCCGCGACGACGAGTGGACCGACTGGGACGCCGAGATCGTCGGCGTCTCCATCTCCTCGCCGTACGAGCTCAAGGGGTTCATCCGCGAGTGGCGCGACTTCGAGCAGTTCCGGTTCTTCTCGGACCCGGCCGCGGAAGTGGCCGAGGAGTTCGGCATCGCGACCGACGTCGACGGGATGAGTGGCATCCGCGAGCCGCGGCCGGCCGTCTTCGTCCTCGACGAGGACCGGACGGTCCAGTACGCGTGGACCGCCAGGACGGACCCGGAGTTCCCGCCGTACGGCGAGGTCGAGGCGGCGGTCCAGGACCTGTAGACGACGATGTCGGCCGGGCCGGTCTCCGACGAGGCCATCGAGCGTGCCGCCGCCCGCATCCACGACGGCGGCCTGGTCGTCTACCCCACGGAGACGGTGTACGGGCTCGGCGCTGACGCCACCGACCCGGACGCCGTCGAGCGAGTCTTCGCTGCGAAGGGACGCGACCGCGACAGGCCCGTGTCGATGGCCGTTCCCGACCTCGACGCGGCGGCCCCGTACGTCCGGCTGACCGACCGGGAGCGGGCCTTCGCGGACGCGTTCCTCCCCGGCCCCGTGACGCTGGTCGTCGAGCGGACCGCCCGCGTCCCCGACGTGCTGGTCGCAGGTGGCGACCGCGTCGGCCTCCGCATCCCGGACCACGATATCTCCCGCCGCCTCGTCGCTGCCGCGGAGCGCCCCGTGACGAGCACCAGTGCAAACCGGAGCGGCGAACCGAGCGCCCGGACGGTCGCCGACCTCCCTGCCGACCTCCGGGAGCGGGCGGTCGTGCTGGACGGTGGAGAGACGCCCGGCGGCGGCAGCACCGTCATCGACGTGATCGCCGGGACCATCCACCGGCGCGGGGCGAGCGCCGACGCCGTCGAGCAGTGGCTGGCCGAGCACTGATATCCCCTGACCGTCACCGCCCGAGCAGCGAGCGGAGCGTCCGGGTCCGTGTGCCACACTCCGCCCGGTAGTCGCACGGGGCACAGCGGTCGTCGTTCTCCAGCCGTGGCGGCGGCCCGTCCATCGACCGGGCCACGCGGAGCGCGTGGCGGTAGGCGGCGCACCGGCGTGTCCCGAGCGAGATGCGCCGCACCACACCGTGCGCTGGGTACTCCACGAACGCGTGCCCCGCCTCCGCCTCGCGCTCCCAGGCGAGCGCCTTCGCGGCTGCGACCGCGCGGACGGAGTCGGGCTCCCAGACGCCCCGGTCGGGTGGTTCCCCTGCGCTGACGATGGAGACGGTCGGTTGGCCGGGCAGGTCGCCATCGAGGACCTTGTGCGCGATGCCGCGTGCGTCCTTCCCCTCCAGCAGCATCTCGCGGCCGGCCGGGTCCACGAGTTCCGGCCAGGCGTCGAGCCGTTCCTTCGCGGCCGAGAGTCGGGCGCGGAACTGGGTCGGCGTCACGTCCACGGGCTCCTCGCGGAGGTCACGGCCCGGGTCGAGGAGTTCCTCGTAGCGGAACGCCAGCGTCCGTCGTCTCGCCGCCGCTTCCGGGACCTCGTGGTCCTCGTGCTTGCGCCGGTAGTAGAGCTGCCGCGGACAGTACGCCGCCGTCGCGAGTGCCGAGAACGCCTGCATCGGGGACGGTAGCCGCGGCCTCCGGTTTCAAGTCTCGGCAGCCACCGTGGGCTGGACCGCACACGGTCGGCGCGGGGCGGAACGCCTTTGCCCACCAGTCTCCGAGAGCGAGGACGTGAGCGATACGACGAGCGTCGACCGCAGTGACCCGGACGGCGACGGGACCGGAGAGTCCCGCGAGCCGCCGTTCCGGGTCGAGGTCCATCCCGGTCACGACGCGGTCGTGGAGTTCGACCCGTCGCTGACGTTCGAGTGTGTCGACGACTGCACCTGGTGCTGCCAGCACGGCGTCCTCCTGTACGAGAAGGACCTGCTGGAGCTGGCCGCCCGCGAGTCCATCAACGACGCCGTGGCGCAGGCACACGGGCGCGACTTCGTCCAGCGGGAAGCGAAAGAGCGCGAGGAGCACGTCGACGAGGACGGCGCGGCCTGCTACTTTCTGCGCGACGACGGCCTCTGTGCCCTCCATGACGAGCACGACTGGAAGCCGGCCCGCTGTTCCGTCTTCCCCCTCGAGGTGCACGTCGAGGACGGCGACATCCACGTCTCGGTCCGGGACAGCGCCCACGAGCACTGCGAGGGGCTGAACGTGAGCGAGCGCCGGGTGGTCGACAACCTCGACGCGTTCCTGCCGGAACTCCTGTGGGAGCTCGACGACCCGACGACCGAGGTAGAGCTGTAGAGTCGCGGTCGGGCCATCCAGTGGCTGGTCCCGCCGGCGGTTGCGGGACCGTGGTCGTCAGTCCTCCTTCGCCCGGTAGTACGTCCGCTTGCCGTCCGGCGTCTCGATGGTCCTAGACTCGATCCGCCCCTCGGCCTCCAGCTCCGCGAGCGCCTCGCTGATGTTGCCCGATCGCCGGAAGACGGTCCGGTTGACGCGGCTGAGGAACCGCTCGAACATCCCGCTCTCGCCGGGTGCATCGGGGCTGGTCCCCTCCGGGCTCTCCCCGGCGACAGCGTCACCGGCCACGTCGCGCGCGTACACTTTCGCCAGCTCGTCGGCCGTGTAGGCACGGGTGTCGTTCAGCTCCAGGTACTCGAGGAGCTTCTCCTTCACGTGGGTGTCCTCCCCACCTTCCTCGGTCCGTCCAGCCTCCCACTCGTCGGCGTCGATCGGCATACCTCGAATCTACTCGCCGGGCGAGTTTAGATTTCCGGGACGGCCGGACTACGCGTAGCGGTCCTCGGCCCACGGGTCGGCCGTGACGGAGTAACCCCGCCGTTCCCAGTAGCCCCGGTCCGGTTCGGTGAGGAACTCGACACCCGTGACCCACTTCGCCCCCTTGTAGGCGTAGCGGTGGGGGGTCACCACGCGGAGCGGGCCACCGTGGTCGGCAGGCAGCGGTTCGCCGTCGAACGCCCAGGCGAACATGGTCTCGCGGCGGTCGCACGCCGCCAGCGGGAGGTCGGTCGTGTACCCGTCCGCCGCGTGGAACATGACGTGGACGGCGTCGTCCTCGATCCCGACAGCCTCGGCGAGCGTGGGGAAGGTGACGCCGGTGAACTCGCAGTCGAACTTCGACCAGCCGGTGACACAGTGGAAGTCCTGCCGCTGGGTCCCGCTGGGCAGGTCGCGGAACTCGTCGAAGGAGAACGTCGTCGGCTCCTCGACAGCGCCCCAGACCTCGATCTCCGGGTCGCTCACGGACGGGGTCCCCGACTTCGACAGGACCGGGAACGCGCTCGTCTCGCGCTGCCCGGGAGGGAGCCGCCCCTCCCCGAACTCGTGGTAGAGGTCCGTGATGTCTACGATGTCGGTCATACGCCGACTGCGTGCCCCGAGCCCGTAGACCTAGCGTTCTCCCACTCTACTATCAAATAAGCCTCATTTTCTTCCGGAACGAAAAATCATCCACGCGGAGTGCAAGCGAAAGTTCGCATCGGACCGAAGGGGTTTGTCGAAATCGCTACCTCCCCCGCCAAGTTTAAATAACCGTCAGTCGAACCTGCACCCATTCAGATGCCGAAGGTAGAAATCACGGTCCCTGAACACCTGGAGATGCAGATCGCCCAGCTGGTCGAGCGGGGCGAGTTCGTCAACCGCGAGGAGGCCATCGAGGACCTCCTGTCGACCGGAATCCGGGCCTACAAGACAAGTGGTCCGATGGAGGACGAGGACGCCGGATTCGAGGACGACGGGATGATGGGCCACGACGACGAGTACGTCTTCTGACGACCGGCCGCCGTGGCCGTCTGCGGGAGCGACCGGTGTGCCCCGGGAACATGGTACCTCCCCCCGCACAACTGTTATGTCGGCGTACGGGCAACACGCCACCATGCACAAGGACGAACTGCTGGAACTCCACGAACAGATGGTCTCCATCATGGAGACGTTCGACGGGATGGACGACGTCGACTCCCGCGTCTTCGAGGGGTACAAGGGCCTCGACGTGACTCCGAACGACGTCCACAAGTCCAAGTCCGAACACAAGCACGCCGTCTTCGTGCTCGGCAACGCGCTCGCGAAGGTGATGAGCGAGGACGAGTTCTCCGACGCCGGCCGTATCGGCAAGCGGATGGAGGAACTGGCGGACGACGCCGAACGGAAGCTGTAATCGCGGAATTACTGCGGAATTCGATGTATATCTCCCCGACTCGGCACGTATAGTATGAGAGATTCGGATATCGAATATATCTGCTCCTGAAACTTCAAGTACCATCCCGGGAGCACCGTCCCCGTGACCTGACCTGGGTCGGCGGGGGCCCCGGGCGGTGCGGCGCCGTCCTCCGTCGTCGTTGCCGTGGCGCCGCCTGTTCGCAATCCACTGTCGGGGATGTTAACTCCGGCCCGGCCGGACGCGGGGTATGGACTCGTCCACGAGTGGGACCCCCGCCAGGGTGGCCCGGCACCGACTGTCGGAGGTGAGACGGTGTGAGTGACCGACTGCGGAGCGTCGGCCGTGTTCTCGTCGCCGTCGGTGTCGCGGTCGTGAGCGCTCTCGCCGGCTACGTACTGTTCGTCCGGTTCCCCGGGTCACTCGCAGAGCTACTGGGTGTACTGCTGGTGCTGGCGACGGCCGTGACGGGCCTCCGGTTCGGCGGTCGCATCGCCGGGTCGCTGTTCCCGACGTACAACGTCGCCGAGGTGGCCGTCGAGGGGCCGATCACCCGCGACGGCGGGAGCAGCCCGGTCCCCTCCGGACCCACCTCCCCGGGGGCCGACGACGTCGTGGAGCAAATCGAGCGCGCTGACGACGCCGCCGCCGTCGACGCGCTGCTGGTCAGGCTCAACACGCCCGGCGGCAGCGTCGTCCCGAGCGACGACATCCGGCTCGCGGCCGAGCGTTTCGACGGCCCGACGGTCGCCTACGCCACGGACACCTGCGCGAGCGGCGGCTACTGGATCGCGTCGGGCTGTGACGAGCTGTGGGCCCGCGAGGGCTCCATTGTCGGTTCGATCGGTGTCCGGAGTCCCCGCTTCACCGCCACGGGGCTGCTGGAGAAGCTCGGTGTCGAGTACGAGCAGTTCGTCGCCGGCGACTACAAGGAGGCCGGCTCCCCGTTCACCGACGTCGACGAGGACCAGCGGGCCTACCTGCAGGGCATCACCGACGGGCTCTACGAGACGTTCGTCGAGACGGTCGCCGAGGGTCGCGACCTCGATCCGGCGTTCGTCCGGGAGACGGAGGCCCGCGTCTACCTCGGTGCGGAGGCCCACGACCTCGGGCTGGTCGACGACCTCGGCACCCGCGAGGACGTAGAGGACCGGCTGGCGTCGCTGCTGGACACGGAACCGGTGGTGCGGACCTTCGAGCCGCGGCAGGGGCTCGGCGCCCGGTTCCGGGGTGGTGCGAGCGGTACCGCCTACGCGCTCGGCCGCGGCCTCGCGGATGCGGTCACCCCCGACGAGGAGGTCGAACTCCGCGCCGAGCGCTGACGCGCGCGGCGGCCTCCTCGCAGCCTGAACCCTTTTGTTCAGTGCCCACTACCTCCCGTGCGTGACCACGCTCGTCGTCTGTGTGGACCGTGGGGGGGGCCTCGCCGACGGTGAGCCGGTCGTGGGGCGCGACGCCATCGAGGCGCTGGTGATGCAGGTCGGCGTCGCGGACCCCGAAACCTCGCGCGTCAACAGCTTCCTTGAGACCCTCCGCGTCGCCGACGACGTAGAGGTGGACGGCGAGGAGGCCGTCGTCGCGGTCGTCTCCGGCGGCGGCGACGGCGTCGACGCCGACCGCGCGGTCGCCCGCCAGACCGACCAGCTCGTCGCGGAGTACGACCCCGACTCCGCGGTCGTCGTCACGGACAGCGCGGAGGACGAGCGCCTGGTCCCCATCGTCGAGAGCCGCATCCGCGTGGACGCGGTCGA
The DNA here is from genome assembly GCA_003020985.1 of Halobacteriales archaeon QS_4_70_19. Classification (GTDB taxonomy): domain Archaea; phylum Halobacteriota; class Halobacteria; order Halobacteriales; family Haloarculaceae; genus Haloglomus. The sequence continues at coordinate 66,608 of PXRM01000020.1, forward strand.
TCGCGTCGTCGTCCGCCAGAGCCACGACATCGAGTCCACCTACTACGTGCTCAAGCAGTTCCTCGCCGACGAGGAGCTGCGCGCGACCGTGCTGGTCCCCATCGGGGCTGCCCTGCTCGCGTTCCCGGTCCTCCTGTTGCTCGCGGACTCACTCACCGTCGCGGTGTCGGCCATCGCCGCGGTCATCGGCGTCTTCCTCCTCTACAAGGGGCTGGGCGTCGACGACTGGCTGGCCGCCCTCCCCGGCGCCGTCCGGGACGCGTTCTACTCCGGCCAGGTGTCGCTGGTGACGTACGTCGTGGGCGCCGGACTCGCCACGGTCGGCCTCTTCGCGGGGGCCATCGACGTCTCGAACACGACCGCCAGCCCGGTCATCCTCGGGATGCGGTTCGTCTTCGTGGCGGTCCCCTGGCTCGCGCTGGCCGCGCTCACCGCCTCCACCGGCCGCCTCACCGACGAGTTCCTCGCCGAGGACCACGTGACGAACGCCTTCCTCAACCTCCCGTTCGGGGTGGTCGCGGTGGGCCTCGTCGTCCGGGGGTTCTCCGCGTACTTCCTCGAACGGGCCGGCGAGATCGCGCCCCTGACCATCCCGGCCACGTCTCTCGGCCCCGTCAGTATCGTGGGGTTCGGCGTCAGTGTCTGGACCCGGCTGGCCGTCTACGTCCTCCTGGGGATCGCCATCAGCCTCGGCGGGGTCCGGTTCAGCGCCTACGTCACCGCCGACGAGGGCGTCGACGAGGAGCTCCCCGAATCGTGAGGTGAGGCGGGACGACCGCGGCCGTCGCCGACCGCGACGGAACGGTGTCGCTAAACCCCCTGGCCGGCTACCCGTGGTATGACCGACGCGGCCGAGACAGTCGAGGCCGACTCCCTGCCCCGTGACGCGCCCTGGGTGAGCCTCTTCTCGGGCGGCAAGGACTCCGCGTGGGCGCTCCACCGGGCGCTGGAGGCCGACCTCCCCGTCGAGCGGCTGGTGACCGTCCACCCGGAGGGCGACTCCTACATGTACCACACTCCGGCCACGGACCTGACCGCGCTAGCCGCCGAGAGCATCGGGATCGACCTCGTCGACGTCCATCCCGGCGACCTCGCGGCCGAGACGGCGACGGATTCGGGCGCGCAGGGCGACCGGGAACTGGAACCCCTGGAGCGGGCATTGGCGGACCTCCGCGAGTCGCTCGGGGGCCTCGGTGGCGTCACGGCCGGGGCCGTCGAGAGCGAGTACCAGACCTCGCGCATCCGGGCGATGGCCGACCGCCTCGGCTGTGCGGTGTACGCGCCGCTCTGGCAGGCCGACCCCCTGGAACTGGCCGAGGCGATGCTCGTCGCCGGCTTCCGGATTCGCATCGTGCAGGTCGCCGCTGCCGGCCTCGACGAGTCGTGGCTCGGTCGCCCGCTCGACCGCGAGGCGCTGTCCGACCTCGAACGGCTCAACGAGGAGTACGGCGTCCACGTGCTGGGCGAGGGTGGCGAGTTCGAGACGTTCGTCGTCGACGGACCCCACATGGACCGCCGCATCGACCTCGCGTTCGAACGAGTCTGGGAGGGGACGCGCGGTCACATCCGGGTGACGGACGCGTCGCTGGTCTGACGGGGAGCAGTCAGCCGAACCGACCCGGGGGATGGCTCAGTCGGACCCGTTGGTCAGTTGGGTGTGCGCACCGACCAGCGCGCCCGCGAGGTCGATGTCCTCGACGCGGGTGCCCTCGTCGATGATGGAGTCGTGGATCTCGCAGTCCTCGATGTGGGCCTCCGGAAAGACGAGCGAGCGCTCCAGCGTCGCGTCCTCGACGTGCGCGCCGGACATGACGTGGACGCTCTCGCCGATCTCCGAGTCGACGACCGACGCGTCGTCGGCGACGATGCTGTCCCCGTCCAGGTACCAGGCGACCGTCTCAAGGTAGGACTCCGGAGTCCCGATGTCGAACCAGGCGCCGTCGAAGACGAACGCGTGGACGTTCGTCCGCTCCTGGAGCCACTGGAGGTACCAGCCCGGCTCGTCCGGGTTGTTGCCGCCCTCGAGGTACTCGTCGAACCGGAGCTGCTCCCGGGGGAACGCGTAGCAGGCGATGGAGACGAGCGTGCTGTTGGGCTCGTCGGGCTTCTCCTGGAAGTCGACGACGCGGTCGCCGTCGAGTTCGACCAGGCCGTAGGATTTGGCCTTCTCGCGCGACCCGACGTCGTAGGCCGCCAGCGAGGGAGCCGCCTGCCGCTCGAAGAAGTCGACGAACTCGCTCAGGTCGAAGTCGACGAGGTTGTCCCCGGCGACGACGAGCAGATCGTCGTCGATGCCTTCGCGGTCGACAAGCTGCCCGAGCGCACCGACGACGCCGAACTTCTCGTCCTCCTCGGTGGTGTCCTCGACGGAGATAACCGGCTTCTCGAAGTCGCTGTCGGCGAGGTAGTCGTGGAACTCGCCGGCGAACCGTTCGTTCGTGGAGACGTAGACGTCCTCGATGCGGTCGTCGCGCTCCAGCTCGTGGAAGATGCGGTCGACGACGGTCGTCTCGCCGACGGGGAGGAACATCTTCGGTCGATGCCTCGTGATGGGCCACAGTCGCGTCGCGTACCCACCAGCAAGGACGACAGCGTGCATACCGAGCACCGTCGGTACCCCCGTCAAAGTCACTTTCCCTTCCTCCCGCAGGTTTCCGGTGAGAGCGGACGTACGGGGTCCGAACGGGGGGCGTCGGGGAGAAGGGATTTGCCGTCCGCCTCCCTACCCGGGCGGTATGCAGGGTGTCGACGAGCCGACGACCCGCCAGCGCATCGCCGACCGGCTCCGTACGGGGGCGCTCCAGGCGGGAGCCATCGCGAACGAGTTCGATATCACGACGGAGCAGGCCCTCTCGCACGTCCGGCATATCGCCCGCTCGCTGGACGCTGCCGACGAGGAGCTGCTGGTGGCCCCGCCGGAGTGCCGCGACTGTGGGTTCTCGGCGTTCGACGACCCCGCCAACCGCCCCTCCCGATGTCCCGAGTGTCGCTCGGAGGCCATCGAGGAGCCCGCGTTCCGGATCGAGTAGGGGGCGCCCGATCGTCGGCCGGCCGGTCGTCAGGAGCCCGTGAAGTCGATGCGGCCGCCGGGCGACCCGGTCGAGAGGTCCCGCTCCCCGTCCGGGCCGACGGACTCGAACTCGTATCGGTCGTCGGTGAGGTAGACCCCGCCGGCGTGGACCGTCACCTCGACCTCGTCGAGCACGGCCCCCTCGCAGGGCCCGTACGTGCAGACGCCGTCGTCCAGTCGGAAGGTCGCCGCGTGTTTCGTGCACCACAGCTCCCCGTCCCGGACGCGCGCGCCGCTGCCCTTGTCCAGGCGCACGTCGGTCCAGTGCTGGCAGTAGTTCTTCCAGCAGGCGATTCCCGCGCCGGCCGCCGGCGGACCGTCGTCGCTGCCGCCGCCGTCCGTCTCGACCCTGCTCGCCGGCTCGTCGCCGCCGAACCGGACGAGGAGTGCCTCGCCCGTATCGAACCCGTCCCGGTAGGTGAACAGGAAGCTCCCCTCCGCGGGAACGTCCTCGACGTCGCAGATGCGACGGTCCTCGCTGACCTCCATCGTGTCCGGTCGTTGACGACGGCGCGGTTCAACGTTTCCGATGACGGAACGGGGACGGCCGGCCCGGTGCCCGACCGACCGTCGTGGCGAACGGCTGCTCTCCGGATCGCTACTCCGCACCACCGGGAGCTACTAGTGGGCCCCCGACGCCGAGCTGGCGTCTCAACCCGTCCCACTGTCGCGCTGGTCCTGGCCCGTCTCGTCTTCCTCTCGGGGTGTTCGCTACTCGGCGGGCCCGCGGACACGCCGACGGACGCCGGCACGCCGACGCCGACGGACACCGAACGAGTATCACGGATAACACAGATGTTCGACACGTTCGTCGTAGAGGCGCCGCAGAAGTGAGGTGATCGGCCCGTTTCCGACTTCGATACCGTCGACGGACGCGATCGGGCGCAGCCCCCAGGTCCGGTTCGTGAGGAACGCCTCGTCGGCGTTGCGGACGGCGTCGAGGTCGTAGCGGCCGCGCTCGACGGGGAACGTCTCGTCCGCGGCCAGTTCGAGGACGACCTCGCGCGTGATACCGGGCAGCAGGTCACCCGCGGCCGGCGTCTTCAGCGTCCCGTCGTCGACGAAGAACAGGTTGCTCGTGGCCCCCTCCGCGACGTGGCCATCGAGGTCACGCATGAGCGCCTCGTCCGGTGCGTACTCGTCGCTCGCTGCCCGCCGGAGTTCCAGCCGCGCCAGAATCCCGTTGAGGTAGTTGTGGGTCTTCGCGTCCGCGGGGAGCGCCACGTCGGGCATCCGCCGGGTCTTCACCGTCTGGACGATGGCGGGCTCGTCCCAGGCCCGTTCGCCGCCCTCGTCCGGGAGGCCGCCCCGGGGGAGGGGTCGGGTCACGACCACGACCGTCGGGTCGAGGTCGGACTCCACCGGCGGGGTGAGCTTACCCGCTGTCGGTCCCCGCGAGACCGAGACGCGGACGTACGCGTCCGCGAGCCCGTTCTCGTCGAGCGTCTCGGCCACCCGGACCGCGAGGTCGTCGGGGACGGCCGCGGCCATCCCGAGCGTCTCGCAGGTGCGTTCCAGCCGCCGGTAGTGGCGGTCCCAGTCGAGGATCTCGCCGCCGTAGGCCCGCATCGTCTCGAACGCCGCGTCGCCGTAGCGGAACCCGCGGTCCTCCACACTCACGCGGGCCGACCCGCGGGGAACCAGTCGCCCGTTCACGTGGTAGACGCGGTCGCCGCCGCCCGTGTCCGTCATCGTCGGGGACGAGGAGCGGGGGACGCTTCGCTCTTGTCGTGTCCGGCGACGCCCGCAAGCCCCGGCCCCGCCGCCAGTACCGGCCGACGGTCGGGCCGGTGACGTGCGCGCCACGCCAACACTCATGTCCCGCCCGCCCCTTCCGGTTCGCATGGATATCGAGCTCCGGTTCTTCGCGACGTTCCGACAGGCGGTGGGGTCGAAGACCATCGACCGCGAGTTCGAGGACGGCGCCGACGTCGGGACGGTCCTCCGGGCGCTCGAGGCCGAGTTCGACGGGCTCGAGGGGCAGATTCTCGACGACCAGGGGGAGCTGCGACCACAGCTCTCCGTACTGAAGAACGGCCGCGAGGTCGTCCACATGGACGGGCTGGCGACGCCGCTGGAGAGCGGCGACACCGTCTCGGTCTTCCCGCCGGTGGCCGGCGGCGAGGGGGACGCGGGTGTGACGGACGACCAGGGGGCCCCGGAGGCAGCCGACGACGAGGGCACCGTCACCCGGGGGAAGGCCTTCCGGGGCATCTCCGAGCGGCTGGCTCGCGAGTACCTCGTCACCCTCGGCGGGGAGACGGTCGGCGAGCACGTCGTCGAGGGGCCGGACTGGCGGGTCGAGACCAGCGCGGAGAAGGTGCAGGTCGCGGGGTCGATGCGGTTGACGGAGGTGACGGTCGTGTTCACGGGGCCTCCGGAGACGCTAGATCCGCTCATGGAGAAGTTCGGCCGGAAGGCGATGCGCGCCGGCGGCTGACGATGGCCGGGGACGGCGACCCGATGGACGGGCAGGTCCTGCTTCTGACGGCCGCGAAGGCGAGCGTCAGCCCCCAGCGACTCCCCGACATCGTCGACCTGACGCAGGCCCACCTCGCCGACCGCCTCGACGAGTACCGCCGGGAGTACGAGGTCGCGTTCGACCAGCCCGACCGGGTCGGCTTCTTCGTCGACGACGGCCACTGGGAGACCCTCGGCCACCGGCTCGGGTTCGACGAGCAGGAAGCCGACGCCCTCCGCCGTATCCACGCGGCGCAGCTCCGCCGCATCGGCAAGGAGCTGGGACGGATGGAGGAGTTCGAGACGGCGCTCGACATCCGGGATGCCCTGGTGATCGGCCGCTGACCGACCCGCCGGGAGCCATCCTGCCGGGGCCACGGGCTCGCCTCGGCCGCCGTTCCGTCTGTCTGACACGTCCGGCCGTCCCGTCGGCGTCGGCGACGCTGCCCGCGACCAGTTCCCACGGTAACGGCTCCATGCTACGGGGACCCACGCCGTCCGGTGGTCGACCCGCGGGCTTTTTGCCCCTCCGAGGCGGAACGGGAGCGTATGGATATCTCGGTCGTCGTCCCGACCCTGAACGGGCGGGACCGCCTGGCGACCTGTCTCGACGCGCTCGCGGAGCGAGCACCGGGCGTCGAGACCGTCGTCGCCAACGGCCCATCGGCGGACGGGACCAGCGGGATGGTCCGCGACCGGGAGGACGTGGACGTGCTCGTCGAACTCGACGAGCGGAACGTGAACGTGGCCCGCAACGCCGGCGCGGCCCGCGCGAGCGGCGACGTCGTCGCCTTCCTCGGTGACGAACTCGTCGTGGCCGAGGAGTGGCTGGCCGCTCTCCGGAACCGGGTGCCCGACGCGGACGGGCCGGACGGTACCGCCGGGGCGCGGGTGGCCCCCGACGGAGGAGGGTCCGGGACGGGAGAGGAGGGAGACGACGTGGAGGCGAACACCCCTGACGGACCCGTGGGCGCTTTCTCCGGGCCGACGAACCGCCGGCTGCGTGCCGGTCTGGCGACCGAGGAGGTGGAGACCCGCCGCATCGGTGGCCGGTCGGTCACCTACGTCAACCCCCGGAACGTCGCGTTCACGCAGGCGGCGCTGAACGAGATCGACGGGTTCGACGAGTACCTCGAGGTGGGCGGCGCCCGCGACGCGGCCCACCGGCTGGCCGCGACCGGCTTCGAGGTCGCCTGGCGGCCGTCGATGGCCGTCAGGTTCGACCCCAATACCGGGCCCGAGGCGCGCGCCGACGGCGGCGAGGAGTCGGACTGGCGCTGGCGCTACCGGTCGCTCGCCTACCGGCTGGTGAAGAACTACGGCCCCCGGCCGACCGTCGGCTACCGCATCGCCCGCCACGCCATCGATGACGCGTGGACGGCCCTCCGCAGGGTCGCCAGCGGCGAGGGGCGGCCGTCCACCTGGCTCGGCAACGGTCGGGACGTGGTCCTCGGCACGGGACGCGGGTCCGTCGACGGGGTCCGGGCCCGCTACCGTGACCGCGACCCCCGCCGAAACCCGAACGGGCTCTCCTCGCGGACGGACCGCGCGGTCACCGTTTTCGACCGGCGGTAGTTCCGACGCGGCGGGTGTCTGTCCGTCGAGAGTGCCCAGGGAGGCTGGTCAGTCCGTTGCCGCCAGCGCCGGCACTACCCGCGACGGGTTGGCGCCGAACGCGCGCCGCATCGTGTCCTCGGGGACTGAGCAGGTGAGCAGTGTCATCACCGCGACGTTCGGATGGGCCTCCCCGGCGCGGCTGGCGAACAGCACCCGGTCGGGGTGTTCGCGGAGGGCCCGCTCCAGCAGCGCCCGGGACCGGACCGTCCCGGTGTCGAGGTAGAGGTCGTCGTGTCGCTCCAGGAGGTCCACGGCGGTCGCGAACAGCTCGCGTGTGCCCGGGTCGCCGCCGATGCCGCCGAGCACCACCGGGAATCCCCGTCCGCAGAGCCCGGTGACGCGCGATGGCGGGAGCCGCCGGCCGGCGGTTACGAGCACGGGGAGGCCCACGTTACCGAGCGCGTCCAGCGTCGTCGGCGCCGGGAGCCCGTCCCGGATCGGGTCCAGCGCGAACCCGTGGAACCGGTCGTCGTAGCCGTACTGGGCGACCGACTCCGGGTCCGGGTGGTCCCCCGGACGGGAGCGCTCGCCCGGTGGGTCCGCCGGCTCGCGCGGTCCGGAGAGCCGGGCGAAGGGGAGGAACGGCCGGTCGACCGAGCGCCTGGCGACCGCGTTGTTGGCCGCCAGGTAGTCGCCGCCGCCCGGGTCGGAGGGCGGTGTGACGACAGCCCGGACCACCCCCGCCTGCCGGAGTTCGCGCTCCAGGCGGTCGGGTGCGACAGCACGACCACGGGAAGCGCCCCGCTCCGCGACCAGCGTCGCCCCGACGTCGACGACCCGGAACCCGTGCTCCAGTTCGAGCATACCGACCCCTCGGTAGCGGTCCGCAAAACCGTTCCCCCGACTTCGATGTCCCCGGTGGCGGCGCGTCCCGGTCCGACCGGGTCAGTGCGGGTGGAACTGTCAGGTGTCTGGTCGGTACGGCCGACGTCGCGACGGCGGGCCCCGAGAGATCATAAGCACCCCTGCAATCAGGGGGCTCACGTCGACTGTCGGTTCCGGCAACTTATGTCGCCCGAGTTTGTATAAGGGTCCCTTAGTCACATGGCAGTGTTCGTATTGTATTGTCACACATATAGCGAGGCTTTACGGAGGGGTCCACTACAAGGCACGGTATGAGCACGACGCAGGAGGAGCAGGCGCCCGAGTCGCCCCTGACAGACCCCGAGTTCCGCGAGCGGCTTCGCGAGCTGCCGCCCAGCGCGAAACTGGTCGCGAAGGTCCTCGAGGACTCCTCGCCGCTCTCGCAGGGACAGCTCGCCGAGGAGTCGCTGCTCCCCGACCGGACGGTCCGCTACGCACTCAATCGCCTGGAGGAGGAGGACCTCGTCCGGTCCCGCTACTCCTTCCACGACGCCCGCAAGCAGGTCTACTTCCTCGCCGAGTGACCCCCGCCCACCCTTTTTCTCCTCCCCCGCCGACCCGCGGGTATGGACTGCACACGCGTTCCGCTGCAGGTCGCGACCCGCGCGCCCACTGGCCGGACCGCCGCCTACTGTCTCGGGACCGACGAGGCACTGCTGGTCGACCCCGCCGCCGGGAGCGACGCCCTCGACGACGTGCTCGCCGACCGGACCGTCGCCCACGTCGCCCTCACCCACCACCACCCGGACCACGCGGGCGCCGTCGCCCACTACGCCGAAACCCACGACGCGACGGTCTGGTGCCGGTACGGCCGCCGGGCCGACTTCGAGGCCGCCACCGGCATCGCGCCGGACCGGACGTTCGTCGACGGCACGACCATCCCGACGGCCGGGAGGGACGTGACCGTCATCGATCTGCCGGGTCACGCCCCCGAACACGTCGGCTTCCGGTTCGCGGACGGCGAGACGGGCGCGGCCCCCGGTGACGGCTACCTCGTCGGCGACCTGGCTGTCGCCGCCGGGAGCGTCGTCGTCGGCGCGCCGGAGGGGGACATGCGGGCGTACGTCTCGTCGCTCCGCCGGCTCTGGGCCCGCGACCCCGACACGCTCTATCCCGCCCACGGCCCGGTCATCGACGACCCCCGGGGGGCCTGCAGCCGTCTCATCGACCACCGCCGCGACCGGGAGGGCCGCGTCCGCGACGCCGTCCACGGCGGGGCCAGGACCGTCGCCGAGATCACCGACGCTGCCTACGAGAAGGACCTCTCCGGGGTCCGCGACATGGCCGAGGCGACCGTCGTCGCCCACCTCGAGAAGCTCTCGGTCGAGGGACGCGTCCGCTGGGACGGGGCGGAGGCGGCGCCCGGGTAGCCCCCACCGGAGAAGGTGATATAGCCGCGGAGCTGCTCGTATCTCAACTAGGCGGCGGATTATCGGATAATCCGGCGGATTTCCGGGTCGTGTCACGAGTTCTCATCACACAACGACTATACTGCCGCCTGCCGAGTCCGGGCGTGTGTCCACCCTCGTCTCGCTGGTCGCCGGCATCGCCTTCGGGCTGGCGCTCGCGGCGCCCCCCGGGCCGATGAACGCCGTCATCGCCGAGGAGTCCGTCCTCCGGGGGTGGGGGTCGGGGTTCCGAGCCGGACTCGGCGCGGCCACGGCCGATCTCATCTTCTTCCTGCTGGCGGTGGCCGGTGTGGTCGCGTTCGTCCGCCGCTCGGCGCTCGTGACGGGACTGATGGTCGGTGTCGGCGGCATCCTGATGCTCTACTTCGCGTACGGGGCGGCATCGGGCGCTCGCGGCCGGTTCACCGATGTCGACGCCGCGCTGGACGAGTCCAGCCGTGGCTTCCGCAAGGCGTTCGTCCTCGCGCTCACGAACCCCTACCAGATCGTCTTCTGGCTCACGGTCGGCGTCGGCCTCCTCGAACCGGGGACGCTCGACGCGCTGGCGCCGCTCTCGGCGGCACTGGAGGGGCTGCTCGTCGTCGAGACCGGATCACCGGCGCTGCTCGTGGGCCTGTTCGCCGGCATCGGCGTCTGGATCGTCGGGTTCCCGGCGGCGCTCGTGGGAGCCCAGCGGCGCGTCGACCGGCTCGCGCCCGTCGTAGCCGGGGTCAGTGCCGTGGTGCTCGCGGGGTTCGGCGTCTTCTACCTCCTCCGGGCGGCCGAGACGCTGTCGGGCCTCTGACCCCCGTCCGGGCAGTTACTCCGGCTCGTCGGGCGTCGTCGGCTCCATGTCGGCGATCTCCGCCTCCAGCCACTCCTTGAACCACCGGACGCGTTTGAGGCGCTTGTGGGCGATGCTCTCGGCCGTGTTCGACTGGACGCGGGCGGCGGCGTCCTCGCCCCGCTCCAGTACGCGCCCGACCATCTCGTTGGCGTCCATGTGGGTCCGGGACTCGTAGCCCATCCGCAGCAGCATCAGCGCGGTCCCGTTGGCCCCGACCTTGTCTAGCAGGTCGGCCTCCATCAAGCAGCGCGACTCCAGCGTCACGTCGTCGAGGTCGCCCTGGTAGGAGTGCTCGCGCACCGCGCGACAGACCGCGTCGACGAACGAGGCCGGGTAGTCCCCGTGGGTGCCGAGATACTCCCGGGCGACGCGGGCCCCCTCCTCGGCGTGGACGTCCTGGTCGGCCTCCAGCTTCGAGATGTCGTGGAACAGCGCCGCGACACGGGTCACGTCCACGTTCGCTCCCTCCTCGCGGGCGATCTTGCTGGCGAGTTCGGTCACGTTGAGGATGTGGTTGAACCGGTACTCCGCGCTGTGCCACGGGTACCAGCGCATCCGACCGCCCTCCTCCTCGTTCTCGACTGACGCGGCGAGGTAGTCGTGGACGAACCGCTTCATCGCGTCGAACTCCGCCTCGGTGACGGGAGATTCCTTGATTTCAACGCCCATCGACCCACCTCCGGGCTCCGCGTTCCGCGCGAACGTCAATCATGTTACGTAAGTAAACGTGGTTTCGAGTCTTATGGATTATGGTACCGACCGGGGAACGAATCCGTCTCAAGACTGGTCGAGTAGCCCCAAAACGGGCGTAACGGCGGATGGTGGCTCCGCTCGACCACCGTTCGGGTGTTACTGGTTCCTGACACCACTGGATGGGCGGACAGTCACGGCGCGGCGCTTTTCCCGGCGCGCTCCCCGCCGTCCCGCATGAACGTCCGACAGGTCGTCCTCCGGACACGATTCCGAGCGTCGCCGACCCGGCCCGACTGGTGGACGCGTGTCCAGGGCCCCCACGTGCGAGGTGGTTTTATACTGGGTCCCGTCGTCATCCACAGATATGCAGGTCCGAGAAGCCACTCCGGCGGACGAGTCGGCCATCCGGTCTATCGCGAAGCGGTCGATGGAGGCGTCGTACTCCCTCTCTCCGGGCGCGATCGAGGAGGCCATCGTGCGCTGGTACTCCAGCGAGACGTTCACCGAGCGGCTCGAGGACGACGACGTTCTCTACGGCGACGTCAACTGGCTCCACGTCGACCCGATGCATCGGGGCGAGGGAATCGGCGAGGACCTGTTCAACGAGACCCGCAAAGCGCTCCGGAACCACGGCGCCGAGACCATCCGCGGGCGTGTCCTCTCGGACAACACGGAGGGGAACAAGTTCTACGAGCGCCAGGGGCTCGTCAAGAGCGGCGAGGGGAAGGTCGACCTCGACGGCCCCACCTTCGTCGAGAACGTCTACACGGACGCCGAGACGGACGACCTGGAGGCGACCGCGACGCCGGACGGCACCGAGGTCTTCGTCGACCACCTCGACACCGACCGTGGCTCGAAGGGGGCGTTCCACGTCGTCTACACGGACGAGGAGCGCGAGGACAAGTGGGGCTTCTTCTGTGGCAACTGCGACTCGTTCATCACCTCGATGGACACGATGGGTCGGATGGAGTGTGACGCCTGCGGGAACCAGCGCAAACCGACGCGCTGGGACGCCGCCTACATGTAACGTCGGGCTGACCCCCGTCGTTCAGTCCAGGTACTCCTCCTCCCAGTCGCGCCGGGCGTCGATCTCCCGGCGACCGCGGCGCGTCAGCGTGTAGTAGTTCGTGCGGCGGTCGTGCTGTCCCTTCTCGACCAGCCCCTTCTCGACCAGGGTGTCGAGGTTGGGGTAGAGTCGCCCGTGGTGGATCTCCTTCTCGTAGTAGTCCTCGAGCTCCTCCTTGATGGCCAGGCCGTGGGGCTCCTCGCGACCCGCGATGACGTACAGCAGGTCCCGCTGGAAACCGGTGAGGTCGTACATAGACGAGTACCTATGAACGTTTTACTGTCGATATCGAATAAGTATACCGATTTCATCATGTCACTCCCCGAATCTGTACGGCGGGCCGATTCGTCCGGCCGCTGGACGCCGAGCAGCGCCCCAGCGGGCGCTCGTGCCCTTCGTGCCACGGCCGGGGAACGGACGGCGACCTACGTCTCCGGCTACTGACCTGTCGTCCCGCGCGACCATCGGCCGAACCGGTCGCTACGTGATACGTTCCGAAAGGAAAGCAAGGGCCGACCGGATGAAAAGGCCGGTCGGCCGTTGCCGCCCTGAATTGGTCCCCGCTGACGCTTCGGCCCTCCAAGCGAAGCGTCACTCGGTACGAGTCGTCGTTTCCACTTAAGCCTACCGACCGAAGACGGACCGCTGCCGGTCAGATGTACTCCTCCTCGAGTACCCACCCGAGGGCACGCTTGTAGTACGTGAACATCTGCCGGACGCCCTCGTGGTTCATCTCCTCGTCGTCCAGTTCCGCCTTCAGAAACTCGTACTGCTCCCGGATCTCCTCTTCGTCTCGCATGCGAATCCGGTACGGACGCCGGCCGGAAGAACCTGACCCCAGCGGCCGACGGGTCCGCCAGGTCCTGGGATTCGACCGGGCGCGGGCCGGACCGTCGGGACGACTTCTCCGACCTGTGGGGGTTCAAGTACCGGGCCTCCGACGCCGGAATATGGACGAGTTCGACGTCAAGGAGTACGCGACCCCCGAACTGGAGGAGCCGGTGCTCGTCGAGGGCCTGCCCGGCGTCGGTCACGTCGGGAAACTGGTGGCCGAACACTTGCTGGAGGAGTTCGAGGAGGCCGAGCTCGTACGCCGGGTCTACTCGGAGCACTTCCCCCCACAGGTCGCCGTCGAGGACGACGGCACCACCACCATGGCCTCCGCGGAGTTCCACGCCGTCCGCACGGACGGGGCGGACCTGCTCCTGCTGTCGGGCGACCACCAGGCGACCGACGCCCCGGGGCACTACCGGTTGACCGACCGCTTCCTGGACGTGGCCGACGCGTTCGGCGTCGAGCGCGCGTTCGCGCTCGGCGGCGTCCCCACGGGCGAACTCATCGAGGAGTACGCCGTCGTCGGCGCCGCCACCGACGACGAACAGGTCGCCGAACTGAAGACGGCGGGCGTGGAGTTCCGCGAGGACGAGCCCGCCGGCGGCATCGTCGGCGTGAGCGGCCTCCTGCTCGGTCTGGGCGAGCGCCGCGACCTGCCGACGGCCTGTCTCATGGGCGAGACCTCCGGCTACCTGGTCGACCCTAAGAGCGCCCGCGCGGTGCTCGAGGTGCTCCAGGAGGTCGTCGACTTCGACATCGGCTACGCCTCCCTGGAGGACCGGGCGGAGGAGATGGAGGAGGTCATCAAGAAGATCCAGGAGATGGAGCAGGGCACCCAGGCCCCCGCGGACGAGGACCTGCGCTACATCGGATGAGGAGCCGGCGGACGGCGGACCGCGCCGCCGGTGGGAGCAGTTGACAGCCGGACTCAGTCGTCGGTGAACCCGCGCGTGCCGGTCAGCGTCGATTCTGTCCCCGAACTCCCCGTGCCGCCGCCGACGACGGTGACATCGTTGGTGCCACCGAACGGCGTTCCGTCGGCCTCGGCGGGGCCGAAGGTGAACTGGCCGTTGGCATCGGGGACCTCGACGAAGTAGGTGAACTCGGCGGGGTCGTCGTTCTCGCCGATCGGACCGACCGTCCCGAAGTCGACCGTGTCGCCATCCTGGGTTCCATCGCCGCCGGTGACCTCCCAGTCGGCCGAGGGGAGCGAGTCGGTCACCCGCGCCGACTCGGAGAGCGCCGTGACGGTGACGTCGACCCGGTGGGTCGCGCCGGGCGTGTACGGGTCCCGTGGCTCCCCGCGCGAGCCCGAGACGGCGAGGCTGCCCGCGTCATCGTTCCACGCGTCGCCGCGGCCGAACCTGATCTCCTCGCCCTCGACCGTGCGGACCTGCTGGAAGCCCAGCGCCGAAGTGAACACGAGGTAGCCGAGGAAGGAGACGGTGTAATCGAGCAGGCCGAACGGGTGGAGGTTGGCCTGGCTCGCCGGCGGCAGCAGCGAGCCGATGACGTGGACGCCGGTCCCGTCGGTGCCCGAGGTGAGCGACCCCGTCGCGATGTCGCCCTCGATGCGGCCGGCGACCGACGCGGCCGCCGGCCCGTCGGTGAACGCCGACTCGGTGACGAGGTGGCTGGGGGCCTGGCCGCTCACGTTGTAGCCCATCGGCGCGACCTTCCAGAGCTGGTTCTGGATGGGTCGCACGTCCGTCATGAGCGGGTGCTCGAGGTCCTTGTCCGTGTAGCGGGCCACGTCCTGGGTGGTGGTGCGGACGGCGTCGTCCCCGAACTGGTCGCCGGCGACGAGCTCGTTGTCCAGCCCGCGGAGCAGGTTGACGCCCGTGTCCGTGAGGACGAGGTTCCCGCCGTCGTCGACGAACTGGTCCAGTGCGGCGTAGTAGGCCTCGTTGGTCGCGCTGGAGTCGGCGGCGCGCGCGCCCGACCCCAGGTAGTCGTGGATGACGACCGCCTGGTCGTACGCAGACAGCGCCCCGTCCGCCACGTCAGCGACGGGGACGGCGTCGACCGTCCCGGCGTCCTCGATGGCCGCGTCGTAGTCAGCGAGGAACTGGAGCGGCGTCACCTCGTAGTCGCGCTGCTCGTACCCCAGCACCTCCTTCGGGTCCGGGTTCCGGCCGTCCGACGAGAGCGTGGCGAACTGCACGTCCACCTGCTTCGCCTCCACCATCTCGTTCGAGAGCCGGAGGGTCCACTGGCCGGGCTCGGGGTCCGCGACGTCCCACTCGGGGAAGCCACAGCACTTCCCGCCGACGCGCGTCCCGGTGATGCTCTCGAACTCGTGGACGATCTCGCCCGACGGCGAGATGAGTTCGAGGTCCATGATGGCGCTGTGCGAGTGCGTGTGGACCTGCATGCTGTGCAGGCCCGGCGGCACCTCCTGCGAGACGGTCGAGACGCCCTCCGCCGCGACCACGGTGGATTCGGTCTCTCGACTGGTCGAGGTGCCACCGTCGCCGGTCTCGCCGAAGAACTCGGCCGTGATCTCGTACTGCGAGACGGTGTTCGCGTACGTCTCCGCGATGAACGTGTACGTCCCCGACTTCTCGATGGGGACGTTGCTCATCGTCTCCGGGTTGCTCGCCGTCACGGCGCTCCCGACCCGCTTGCCGTCGGGATCCTCGAGGTAGAACTCCAGGTCGTTCCCCGGCGGCGTCCAGCTCAGCGCGGCGTCGAGCTTGAACGGCTCGCCGTCCAGGTCCGCCGTGTCGAACGTCTCCTCGACGGTGGTCGTACCGGGCGCTCCAGGGCCGATGGTTCCCGACGCGGAGAACTCGTCCACCACGCCGACCGACGACGCGAAGTTCAGGTCGTCGGACGAGCGGGTGAGCGGGTCGTCCGGTGCGAGTACCTCGCCATCGACGACGTCGACCTCGGTCGGCGTGACGAACGCCACGGCCTCGCCGTCGTCGTCCGCAGCGGTCTCTACCTTCGTCTCGACGGTGGTGGCGAACTCGTCGTCGGTCGTCGGCGTGTCCGAGTTGCGGACGGCGAACTCCGAGATGGTCCGGATCGCCTCCCGGTAGCCCAGCACCTCCATCCGCAGCAGTTCGGGATTGTAGACGTTCCCGCCGGCTATGTGGGAGAACGACATCTCGAAGTCCAGCGTCGTCATCCCGAGCCCACCGAGTTCCTCGGGGTGGGCCATCCAGTCGAGCATGGCGCCGGAGACGGTGTAGCCGATGGTGTCGTAGATGGTGGCGTAGTCGAAGGCGTCGTCCGGCGGCGTCCCGCCGACGAGGGGGATGCTCGGGTTCCCGATGGCGTCCCGGAGTGGCTCCGTGAGGTCGCCCGCGGTCTGCCACTCCGTCAGCGCCGCGTCGAGGTTCTCCTTGATGACCTCGCACATCGCGTACACCTCGTGGGCCTCCTCCAGGGTGTACTGGTCCTGTGAGATGAGCCCGAGGACGAAGTCCTCGAACAGCGGGCCGCCGTGGAGGTCGGCGCCGTAGTTGAGGTTCTCGTACGAGCGGAACTGCTCGACCACGGAGACGGCGTCCGGGACCTTCTCGTAGATGTATCTCGGCGCGTCACGCGGCTCGGCCGGGTTGTGCGCCGTGGTGATGTAGCCGACCGTCGGGTACTGACGGTTGGTGTCGAAGACCTCGGCGTTCCCGCGCTCGTACAGCGGCCCGGCCGGGGCTCGCGGCAGGCCCGTCCCCGGGCCGCCGAGCTGCCAGCCCGAGTCGTACTGCGGGCTCCGGACGGCCCAGCCGTCCGGGTTCGTGAACCCGAAGATGAGGACGGCGTCCTCGAGTAGCTGCGGCAGGTCGCCCGCGTACTGGTCGCCCCGGGCGATGTTCTCGACGATCCGAGCACCGGCCTCGGCCCCCGCCCGTTCCAGGCCGTGGAGCGAACAGGAGAAGAACACCTTCTCCTTCTCCTCGAAGGAGGCCCCGGCGGTGAAGTCGGTGACCTCCGCGAGGTACATCCCCTTGGGGTCCACCCGGTCGGTGGCGTTGTTCAGGTGCCCCGGGGACTGCCCGAACCGCCTGACGCGAACGGTGTCGGGGTAGCGGTCCTCCAGCTCGTGGAGGCCGTCCTTGAGCTGCTCGAAGCCGATGAAGTCGACGGCACGGCGGGCCTCCGGGAAGACGCCGAACGGGTAGGAACCGACGCGCCAGAACGGGTTCGACCCGGGCGCGAACTGGAACGACTCCGCTTCGGGCAGTTCGGCGGCCGCCGTCTCGGCCTCCGTCGCCGTGAGCCGACCGTAGGCTGCCGGCTCCGGGTCCGTCATCGTGACGGCATTCTCGTCGAACGCCTCGAGCGCCCGCGGGTCCGCCCCGGCCCCGAACCTGACCAGTGTCGGGACCGCGTGGTCCGCGGGCGTGTGATTGAGCACGTACTCGTACTCGGCGTCGAACGCGTCGGCGCTCGCGCCGGCGGCCGCGTTCCCCGGCAGTGCCAGGGCGGTACCAGTCGCCGCCGACAGTTTCACGAACGTCCGGCGGTCGATGCCGGCGTCACTGAACCGACCCTCGTTCCCCTCGTCAGATGTGTGTTCTCGTACCATAGTAGGTTCTGAATACCACGTCAGCTGCGGGTACTCGAAAGCCTACCTCGTCCAGGTAAACGATTCTGACAGAAGCGTCCAAACGGGGCGGACGGCGGCCGGAACCGCCGGACCGCTCGACCGACACGCGCGCCGCCTGCGGTCGGTACCACCGAAAGGAGGCGGCGGTGTACCGGGCCCCGATTCCGGTCGATCAGGTAGCCGGATTCAGTCGTCGGTGAACCCGCGCGTGCCGGTCAGCGTCGAGTCCGTCTCGGAGCTGCCGGTGCCGCCGACGACGGTGACGTCGTTGGTGCCGCCGAACGGTGTCCCGTCGGCCTCGGCGGGGCCGAAGGTGAACTGGCCGTTGGCGTCGGGGACCTCGACGAAGTAGGTGAACTCGGCGGGGTCGTCGTTCTCGCCGACCGGACCGACCGTCCCGAGGTCGACCGTGTCGCCGTTCTGCTCGCCGTCGCCGCCGGCGACCTCCCAGTCGGCCGACGGGAGCGAGTCGGTCACCCGTGCCGAGTCGGAGAGCGCCGTGACGGTGACGTCGACCCGGTGGGTCGCACCGGGCGTGTACGGGTCACGCGGCTCCCCGCGGGAACCGGCGGCCGTGGGGCCGCCGCCGGTCAGGTGTTCGACCTCGCTGGTGTCCCACGCGTCGGTCCGGCCGTACCGACGGACCGTCTCCCCGGTCTCGCGGACCTGGACGAAGCCCAGTGCCGAGGTGAACAGCACGTAGCCGAGGAACGTCACCGTGTAGTTCTGTAGGCCGAACGGGTGGAGATTCCGCTGTGTCGGTGTCGGGAGCAGCGACGAGATGACGTGGACACCCGTTCCGGTCGAGTCGTCCGGGGTGATGGAGGCAGCCACGATGTCGCTGTCGCCACTCGGGGCCCGCCCGGCGACGGTGGTCGTCGCGCCCGTGCCGGCCGCGCCGAGCGCCTCGGCGTCGGGGAGGAACATCGGTGCCTGTGTCCCGTTCGGGTCGTGACCCAGCGGCTGGACCTTCCAGAGCTGGTTCTGGATGGGACGGACGTCACTCTCGGAGCCGAACAGCGGGTGCCCCAGGTTCTTCGTCCCGTCCTGGAACCGGGCGACGACGAACTCCGGCGTCGAGATGTCGTCCCGGGAGATGGCGCTCCCGTCGACGAGGTCGTTGTCGAGTTCGGTCAGGAGGTTGACCCCGGCGTCCGTCAGAACGAGGTTGCCCCCCGCCTCGACGAACGTGTCCAGGGCGTCCGTGTAGCCGGCCTCGACGAACCCCTCGGCCGGGTGGTCGGCGTCCGTGTAGCCGGTGGTGCTGCCGAAGTACTCGGCGTCCTGGTTGGCCCCGTAGTCGTGGATGGCGACCACGTGGTCGTAGGCCAGATTCCCGTTCGTATCGAGGAGGGCACCGTCCGCCACCTCGGCGACCGTCACCGGCTCCATCGTCCCGCTGTCGATGAACTCGGCGTAGTCCTCGAAGAAGTCGAACGGGGTGACGTCGTACTCCCGCTGGAGGAACCCCTCCTCGCCCGGCCACGCGATCTTCGGGTCGGGGTTGGTACTCGTGGCCGCGAGCGTCCAGGCCTGGAACTCCGCCGGCTGTTCGACCTCGCGTCGATTGTCGACCCGGATGGTCCAGGTGCCGGGCTCCGGGTCCGTGACGGTGAACTCGGGGAGTCCACAGCACTTCCCACCGGCACGCTCCTCGGTGACACCCTCGTGGGTGGCGACCGTGTTCCCGCTCGGGTCGACGACCTCCAGATCCGCGACCACCTCGTGCGAGTGGAGGTGGAACCCCATGCTGTGGAGGTCGGCCGATTCGACGGTGTGGGTCAGCTCGGTCGTCCCCGAGGAGAGGGTGAACGACTCGGTGTCCGTCGACACGCTGTCGGTGGTGCCGTCGTCGAAGACCAGGTCTCCGTCCGTCGACCGGAGCGCGTCGGCCTGCGTCCCGGGTTCGCCGGTCGTGACGTACGCGACCCGGTCGCCCGCCGTCTCCGTCCTGGTCCCGAACTGGTCGCTGGTGCCGGGTGTGTCGGAGTTACGGACGGCGAAGTCGGTGATGGTACGGATGGCGGTCCGGTAGCCCTTGACCTCCATCTCGACGAGTTCCGGGTTGTAGATGTTCCCGTTGACCGCCCAGGAGAACGACATCTCGAAGTCGAGCGTGGTGAGGTCCAGCCCGATGGGCTCGGGGTGGGCCATCCAGTCGAGGAAGGCACCGGTGACCGTGTAGTCGATGGTGTCGTAGATGGTGGAGTAGTCGAACGCCTGCTCGGGCAGGACGCCGAACAGGAGCCCGGTCTCGGTGTCACCCAGCACCGCCTTCTTGACGTTGCCGGCGGTGACCCACGTCTCCAGGGCGGCCTCGAGCGTGTCGTCGATGTTGAGACACATCTCGTACAGCTCGTGGATCTGGCGAGTGTCGAACTGGTCCTGGGAGATGAGCCCCAGCACGAACTCGTTGAAGATGGGGCCGCCGTGGAGGTCCGAGCCGTAGTTGAGGTTCTCGTACTGGCTGAAGAAGTCGACGAACGCCTTCGCGTCGGGCACCTTCTCCGTGACGAACGAGGGGGTTTCCTCCTCCTCGCTTCTGGGGTCGTCCGGCTGTGCTGGGAAGTGGTTCGGCGTGATCATCCCCACGACCGGGTACTGGCGGTTGGTGTCGTACACCTCCGCGTTCCCGCGCTCGTACAGCGGCCCGGCCGGGATGCGGGGCGGCTCGTCGACGACGAGGCTCGTCCCGGGGCCGGTGAACTGCCAGCCGCTGTCGTACTGTGGGTTGCGGGCGACCCAGCCGTCCGGGTTCGTGAACCCGAGGAGGACGACCACGTCGTCCAGCAGCGGCTCGATCTTCGCGTCGCTGCCCCGGATGTCCGGCTCGGAGCTCCGGGCGACGTTCTCGACCACCCGGGCGCCGGCCTCGGCTCCCGCCCGCTCGGGCCCGTGCAGCGAGCAGGAGTGGAACACCTTCTCCTTCTCCCGGAAGGCCTCCCGGTCCTGCACGTCGTTTGTCAGCTCCACCACCAGCATATCCTTGGGGTCCTCGCGGTCGGTCGCGTTGTTGTAGTGGCCGGGCGACCGGCCGGCGACGCGGACGTTCACCCGGTCCGGGTAGCGGTCCTCCAGCTCGCGGAGGCCGTCCTTGAGCTGCTCGAAGCCGATGTAGTCGACCGAGCGGCGCGGCTCCGGGAAGACGCCAAGTGGGTAGGAACCGACGCGCCAGAACGGGTTCGACCCGGGCGCGAACTGGAACTGGGACGCTTCGGGTAGTTCGGCGGCAGCCGTCTCGGCCTCCGTCGCCGTGAGCCGACCGTAGGCCGCCGGCTCCGGGTCCGTCATGGTGACGGCGTTCTCGTCGAACGCCTCCAGAGCGGTCGGGTCCGCCCCGGCCTCGAACTGGACCACCGTGGGGACTCGGTGGTCGGCCGGCGTGTGGTTCAGGACGTATTCGTACTCGGCATCGAACGTCTCGGCGCTCGTACTGGCTGTCGCGTTCCCGGGTAGCGCGAGGGCGGCACCGGTCGCCACCGACAGTTTCACGAACGTCCGGCGGTCGATGTCGGTCCCCGCGAACCGGTCGCCGTCTGTACTCCCCTCCGATGAACTCCTGTCTCGGAACATGGCTGAAAGCTGGTAGCCGGGTGGCACCGCGGCTATCCTGCCTGCCGTTTCCACGTTTCAAAGTATTCTGACAAGCCCGTCCAATCGTCCGACGGCTCGCTCCCGAGAGATACTTACTCCCGCCGTCCCTACCGGGTGTCGTGCCGAGCGAGGCTCTGTGGTTCGGTGTCCCGCAGTGGGTGGTCGTGGGGCTCGCGGTCGGGTTCGTCGCCAGCTGTGTCGCCGCCTGTCTGTTCTACATCGGGACGCGCTGGTTCCCCAGCGAGGGGACGGCGACCGCGGACACCGGCGACGACCGCCGGACCGTCGAGATCCGCGAGTACCTCGACGCCATCGACGAGCCGTACGCGGAGGACCACCCGGTCGAGGGGCGCGCCGTCGAGTTCTACCTGCCCCGGCGGGACGTGGCGATCACGTTCGACCCCCGGACCTTCTACCGGCTCGAACGGGGGCCGACCCAGCCGGTCCTCGTCGAACACGAACTGCCCGGCGTCCACCTCGGTTCGCGACTCCCGTTCGAGACGCCCGAGGTCGACCTCGGCCCCGACCCGACGGCCGAGGGGGACGTCGACCCGTACGAGACCGCGTTCGCCGTCCTCGGGCTGCCAGCGACCGCCAGCGAGTCGGAGGTCCGGCGGGCCTACCGCGAGCGGGTGAAGGAGGCCCATCCCGACCACGGCGGCGACGAGGACGAGTTCCGCCGCATCCGCGAGGCCTACACCGCAGCGCGGGAGGCCGCGACCGCCAGCGAGGCCGCATCATGACCACCACCCACCGGCTCACCGGCCGGACGGAGGACAGCCGGTGACCCGCGTCGCCATCTCCGACGAGGTGCTGGCGGAGCTACCGCGCGCCCTCGACCACGAGGAGGTCGACCACCCCCTCAACCGCGGCGCCGTCCAGTACGCCGCCTGGCAGCTCAACCTCGACACGCTGGCCGAGTTCGTCGGCGAGGCCGACGCCGCCACGTACTACGAGGCCCTCGAGCGGGTCGGTGTCGAGCCGCGCCCCGGCGGAGAGAACGAAGGTGGCTACGACCCCGACCTGGACGGGTAGGGGTGGTCGTGGTGCCCCCGGACGACGCAGCGATACTCGATATCCGGGATATCCACCAGATATGCGCGTAATATCTGGTCTATGGGTCGTATTTCCGGAATAAGCGGCGAAGGTAACCATCTGGACTGATATGTTGGGATTTCGTGGACACGTCCGGACAGTAGCGGCCGGAGTACGGTATCCGTGGAAGGAGATAAGTGTGATATATTCTACCATATCTCGGGCACCAGAATAAGGAACCGGCAATATCCGACCGGACGAACGGAATCGCCCGACTGCGGCGTGGTCGCGGAACCCGATCCTCTCGATTTAAGCGATCGGTAGCGGTTCCGAAGGGTCGCAATGGCGTTCGAGAGCGCTGTCAGACGATTATTTCTGTCGGATGTTTATATGGATATTTCGGGCCGCGTACGCCCGACGTATCCGATGGCGAAACAGTCCGCAAAACCGGAGCAGCGGCGAACGGAGCCCATTTTTTATATGACATGCTATCCGTTCGGAGCCACAGACAATGAGTGTCCAGTACGATTCCGACCGGGCGGTCAGCGAGACGGAGGCGGTAGAGTCGGGGGCGACCGCACGCGCGAGTATTCCGAAGGACGACGCGTTCCACATCCTGCAGAACGCCCGGCGTCGCGCGACCCTGCGGTACATCCTGGCGCACACGGATCGGGCGCAGTTCGTGATGCGTGACGTGACCGAGGCCGTGGCCGCCTGGGAGTACGACACGTCCGTCGAGCGGCTCGACTCCGACCAGCGCCAGCGCGTCTACATCGCGCTGTACCAGTCGCACCTGCCGAAGCTCGACGACCACGACGTCGTCGACTACGACCAGTCCCGGGGCATCATCGAGCCGACCGAACTCGTCGGCGCCCTCGCCCCCTACCTCGACGACGGACTCGACTCCGAGAGCGAACTCGTCGTCGAACCCCCGGGCGGAGACGGCGGGTCCGGCTCCGGGGACGGTGGGGGGCTGGCCCGGACGGTCTCGGCCCTCCTCTCGAAGTAGTCCCGGGTCGACGAGTGCGGGACGCCACCCGGGTCCGCCACCAGCCTTTATCGCTCGCCCGCGAGTAGTCGGGGCCGATGCTGGACTCCGACACCTCGTTCGACGCGTCCCTGGATCACACCATGATGCGCGTCGAGGACCTGGAGGAATCGGTCGACTGGTACACCACCCACCTGGACTACGTGGAGGAGGGGCGCATGGAGGCGGACACCTTCACCAACGTCTTCCTCGCCCCGGCGGACCGCCACGACGAGGGCGCGGTCCTCGAACTCACCTACAACCACGACGGCCGCTCGTACGACTTCGGCGACGCCTGGGGCCACATCGCCGTCCGCGTCGAGGACGTCCACCAGGCGTACGAGGAGCTGACGGACGGGGGCGTCGAGGATTACCGCGACCCCGAGTCCTGCGGCGGCCACTACGCCTTCGTCCGGGACCCCGACGGACACGAGATCGAGATCGTCGAGCGCGACCACGGGGCGCGCTGGTCGCTCGACCACACGATGCTCCGGGTCGAGGACGCCGAGGCCGCCGTCGGCTGGTACACGCGGAAACTGGACTACGAGCTCCACCGCCGCGTCGAACTGGACGACTTCGCGCTCTACTTCGTGGCCCCCCGCGGCGCCGCCGAGGAGGCGATGAGCGTCGAACTCACCTACAACTACGACGGCCGCAGCTACGACACGGGCGACGCCTGGGGTCACCTCGCGGTCCGCTGCTCGGATCTCGACGACGCCTGGGAGACGCTCATGCTCCGCAACGCCGAGGACTACCGCGACCCCGAGTCCTGCAACCACAACTACGCCTTCACGAGGACGAACGACGGCCACGAGATCGAAGTCGTCAGGCGGTAGCGACCGACCGAGGACCGTCCCGGACGGTCACTCGATGTCGGGACTGCCGCGGTCGCCCCGGCCACGGGACGACATGGCGTGGAGGCCCGCTCAGAAGGAGTTGCAGACCGGGATGCCGACCGTGTCGTAGTCGCCCATGGAGGCGATGGTTTCGGGGACTTCGGAGAGGGAGATGGTCTCGGAGACGATGGCGCCGGGGTCGATCTTCCCGTTGTCCATCATGCGGAAGATCTCGGTGTACTCGTGGGGGGGCATGCCGTAGGAGCCGATGAACTCGCGCTCGTCCGTGACGACGTTGTCGACCGGCAGGGAGACCTCGCCGCCCTCCTCGCTGGTGGTCAAGCCGATCTGGAGGTGCTGGCCGCCCTTGCCGAGCGAGTTGATGGAGTTCTGGCAGGTCTGCGCGATGCCCAGCGCGTCGACGGAGACCTCACAGCCCCGCGACTTGGGAGTCTTCTTCTTGACCGCCTGGGGGACGTCCTGGACGTCGTCCACCTTGATGGTCTCGTCCGCGCCCAGTTCCTCGGCCTTCTCGAGGGCGGCCTCGTTGAGGTCGACGCCGACGACGTTCGCGCCGAGCGCGTCAGCCGTGTGAACGGCCGAGAGGCCGACGCCGCCACAGCCGTGGACGGCGACCCAGTCGCCCGGGTCGACGTCGACGCGGTGGGCGATGCCGTGGAAGGCGGTGGCGAACCGGCAGCCCAGCCCCGCCACGTCGACGGAGTCGACGCCCTCCGGGAGCTTGATGAGGTTGGTGTCGGCCGCCCGAACGGGGTACTCCTCGGCGAACGCGCCCGTGGAGAAGTTGACGAACCCCATCGGGATGGACCGCTCGCAGCGGTTCTGGTGGCCCTCCTTGCAGTGGACGCAGGTGCCGTCGGAGAGGTTGAACGGATTGGTGACGCGGTCGCCCTCGCGGAAGTTCTCCACGTCGTCACCGGCCTCGGCGACGACGCCGACCGGTTCGTGGCCGAAGATGAGTCCCTCCGTCATCATCATCCCGATCCACGACCAGTCGCCCTGCCAGGCGTGCCAGTCCGAGCGGCACACCCCGCAGGCCTCCGTCTCGATGACGACGCCGTCCGGCGGACAGTCCGGACGGTCTACCTCCTCGACCTCCATCGGCTCCTCGGGCCCCTGGAAAACTACGGCTCTCATTGCGTCCTACGGGGAGTGCGTACGTAACAATAAATGATTGGCACCTGTTCGCAGGCACCGTTATAACGCCGAGTCGGGCGCGTGTCGGGGCGTCCGCGATACGCCCGTCAGGGGACGCCGATCGCGTCGCCTCGGACCGTCAGCGGTCGGGCTATCCGACCCCATGATTCCAGTTCGCCGGGTCGCGCACTATGCATGGGACTTAAAATCCGGGACACCGAACCGTCGGGTATGAGCGACGACGACGGCGGTCGGAAGGACCTCCGCATGCCGGATGAGGACGAGGTGTTCGCGGTCGTCACGGAGATGCTCGGTGCCAACCGGGTGAAGGTACGCTGTATGGACGGAAAGGAGCGCACGGCCCGCATCCCGGGGCGGATGCAGAAGCGGATCTGGATCCGCGAGGACGACGTCGTGCTGGTCGAGCCCTGGGACTGGCAGGACGAGAAGGGCGACATCACGTGGCGCTACGACAAGCAGGACGCCGACCAGCTCCGTGACGAGGGTCACATCTCCGCCACCTGAACCTGATGGGTGACCAGAACGTCGAGGTCGACCTGCTCGAAGCCGACGTGGCGGAGGGGTTCGGTGACGAGTGGGAGGAGATCGACGTCTCGGACACGGATGCCGACCGCATCGCCCGCAAGCGGGACCGCGAGTTCCTGGAGTTCCGCGAGCGCATCAAGGACGCCGACCAGTTCAAGGTCGAGGCGTCGGTGTTCGACGACGCGACGCTCGGCGCACTGTACAAACTCGTCCAGGACGGCCACGTCGACGCGTTCGGCGGCCCGCTCTCGACCGGCAAGGAGGCAAACGTCTACCTCGCGGCCGGCCCCGAGGGCGAGGTCGCGGTGAAGATCTACCGCATCAACGCCTCGGACTTCCGCTCGATGCGGGACTACCTCGAGGGGGACCCCCGGTTCGAGGGCATCGGTTCGGACAAAAAGAAGGTCGTCACCGCGTGGACCAAGAAGGAGTACGCCAACCTCCGGCGGGCCCGGGCCGCCGGCGTCCGGGTCCCCGACCCCGTCGCCGTCCAGCGGAACGTCCTCGTCATGGAGTTCCTCGGGACCGACGGTCAGCGGGCCCACCGGCTCAACGAGGTAGACATCGAGAACCCCGAGACCGCCTACGAGGTCGTCCGGGAATACACCCGCCGGCTGTTCGACGCGGGCCTCGTCCACGGTGACCTCTCCGAGTACAACGTCGTCGTCCACCGAGGAGAACTGGCGCTGCTGGACCTCGGACAGGCGGTCACCGTCCACCACCCGAACCACCGGGAATTCCTCGAGCGGGACTGCCGGAACGTGGCCGACTTCTTTGCGCGGGCGGGCGCCGACGCGGACGCCGCCGAGTTCCTCGGCTACGTCACGCGGGCCCGGGAAGGGGACCAGGAGGCACCCGAGGACGCCCCGACGGTACCGGAGACGGACCGCGACACCGACGCCACCACGGAGGACCGGCCGTGAGTCCTCGGCTCCGCGAGGCCATCCCCGACGACGCCGAGGCCATCGCCGCGGTCGCCGCGGACGCGTGGTGGGCCGCGGCCTCGTCCGCGCTGACGGCCGACGCGGTCAGGACGGCGCTGTCGGACCTCTACGACGAGGCGTTCCTCCGTGAGGTCGCCGCCGAGGCCGCCGCCGAGGAGGAGTTCCGCTTCCTCGTGGCCGTCGACGGGGCTGGCGGCGAGGACGGGAAGAACGAAGCGGGCGGCGAGGAGGGCGAGGTCGTCGGCTTCGCCAGTGCGGCCCGGGAGTGGGCCGACGAGGCCGAACTGTTCACCCTCTACGTCGACCCGGACCACTGGGACGAGGGAATCGGAACGGCGCTGCTGGAGGCGCTGTCGTCCTGGGCCGCCGACCGGGGGGCCGAGCGACTCGTCTGCTCGGCCCTCGCCGACAACACCGTCGCGGTCGCGTTCCTCGAGTCGCGGGGGTTCGAGCGGACCCGCGAGGTCGAGGCCGAGGTGGGCGGCGAGTCCGTCCCGGAGTACGAGTTCGAGCTGTCGCTGTCGGGGTGAGCCGCCGCGGGCGGCTCCAGCGTGCTACTCTCTCGGGTTGTTCTCGTCGAGGCTCGCCAGGATCTCCGGGTCGGTGCGGAACTTGAGGACGTTGTGGATGACGGAGTTCCGGATGTTCTCCACGACCGGGCCGTGTTCCTTGTAGAACTCGTGGATCCACTTCGACTCGGCCTGCCGCGAGGCGAACATCATCACGGACTTCCACTGGTACTCCCCGTCCGAGAGGAAGTAGAACAGCGTGTTCGACGAGTTGCGGACGTATTCCATCGCGTCGCGCCACCCCTCAGCGAAGTTCTCCGGGTTGAGCTTGAACTCGAACAGCCCGAAGATGAAGTACTCCTCGTTGGGGATGACGGCCTCGCGGAAGACGCCGTGCTCGCGCATCCCCCGGATCGACTCGCTGACGGTGACGTGCGAGACGTCGATGTCGTACTTCTCCTCGAGGATGCGAGCCAGGTCCCGCGAGGAGAGCTGCGGGTCCCGCGACAGCTCGCGGAGGACGTACACGTCCCGCGGCTTGAACTCCCAGTCCGGCGCGTCCCTGCTCATACTTCGTCGTCACAGGGCGGGTAAGTGTGTGTTTCGGACGGTGCGTCCCGGTGGTACCGGTCGTCGCGCCACCGGCGGTCACTGTGGCTGGACGTGTGTGGCGTCCGTGCCGCGGTCCTCGCTGCCCCCATCGCTGGAGGACGGCACGAGCCGGAACGGGAGGGCCGTTCAGCCGTCGAGGAACGAGGCCATCGCCTCGCGGTATTCGGCGCCCACGTCCTCCGGCACCCAGTGGAAGGCACCCGAGAGCCGGACGACCTCGCCGCCGACGTCCTCGGCCAGGCGCTCGCCGTACTCGACCGGCTGCATCACGTCGTCCTCGGCCCACAGGCAGAGCAGGTCCGCCTCGATGGCGTCGTAGTCGATCTCCATCGTGTGGTTCGTGTTCGTCGACACGGCGGCCCGGGAGATGGCACGGCGGCCGTCCTCGCGGAGCCACGGCGCCTTCATCCCCTCGACGAAGTCGGGGTCCGGCTCGTCGGCCGCCGCGCCGTCGGCGAACGCGAAGTCGAGCTGCCCCTCGAACTCCTCGCGGTCCATCTCGGCGGTGTCCGGCAGGCCGAAGTCGACGACGAACTCGACCGGCCAGGAGTCGTAGCAGACCAGGTTGGAGGCGACGAACCTGTCGACACGTTCCGGCTGGTTGGCGGCGAGTCGGAGCGCCGCGCCCCCGCCGATGTCGTGTCCCACGAAGGTGAACGAGTCCACGCCCAGGTCATCGAGCAGGTCCTCGAGCGCCTGTTCCTGCGCGCGGATGGAGCGATCGAACCCCTCGCGGGCCGAGGAGTTGCCGTACCCCACCATGTCCGGGACGACGACGCGGAACTCGTCCTCGAAGGCGGGCGCGACCCGCCGCCAGAGGTAGCCCCACGTCGGGATGCCGTGGACGAACACCAGCGTGTCGCGGGGCTCGTCGCGCTCCGTCGGCCCGGCGTCACGGTAGGCCATCCGCACGGAGTGCCCATCCACGGTCACGGTGGTTTCGTCCTGCTCCTCGCTCCACTGCTCGTGGTCCATCGGGTCCACATCGCGCATGTGCGGGACGGCGGGCGCCGCCCTCCTGAATCCACCGACGGTACGGGTCCGATGGCCACACCGAACGGCGACATCTGGTGTACTGCGACGGCACGACGGTAATTCGGGAAGCAGGAACCGAGTGCGGGAGATTATCGGGGAGATTCGCCGACAGGATGGAAACCCGCCCCGGCCGACTGAACGGCCGGTAGGCACCGTCTCCCCGCGAACCGTCGCGTTTTCCGTGACTTTATCCCACACGCGCGAATCCGCCCGGACATGGACATCGAGGAAACCAAGGAGTCGCTCGGTGAGGTCGGACAGAAGGGCGTGCTGGCGCTCGTGCTGGGACTGCTCGTCGTCGCTCGGGAGAACAAGACGGCCGCCGTCGGCGTCACGCTGGTGGTCATCGGGATGGGGATGGTCGCCCGCGGGCTCGTCGAGTCCGCGCTGGAGGAGATGGGCATGGGCGGGATGCTCTGAGGCCGGCCGCCCGACCGTCTTCGACGGCGCCCGCCGGCGAGTCGCTACGCCGGCCGGCCGGACTCGTCCTCCCGCTGGAGAATGTAGACCACGAACACCACGATCCCGACGACGAACCCGACGGCCGTCAGGCCACCGACCGCGATGGCCCAGAGGGTCGCGTTGTCCTCGCCCCGCCGCTCGGCGTCCGCGTAGACGTAGTACCCCAGCGCGATGGGGAGTACCACCCCCAAGACGACGACGGCGAGGAGCAGCAGGAGGAGTTCGACACCACCGGGGATCTGGAGGGGGAGGACGGGCACGAGGAGCGTCATCGTTCGTCGTGTCAGCACGGACCGGCAAGAGGCTTGCTCCGCGTCCCGCCCCCGGTCAGTCGCTCTCGGAGGGGCGGTCGGCGCGGTGTTCGCTGATGAGCCGGTCGACCATCTCCGCGTTCTGGTCGCGCCGGCGGTCCTCGGCCCGCTCGTGCCAGTCCTCGATGGCGGCCTCCACCTCGCGCTCGCGGGCGACCGCCAGTTCGTCCACCTCCTGGACGGTCACGTCGTCGGCCGGGCCCTCGGGAATGCCGTGCTCGAACAGCACCTGGTCGGCCTGCTCGGAGAGGTTGCCGTAGCGGAGGACGACCCGGGGGTCGATTTCGGCGAGGAGTTCGGCCGTCCCGCGGCCGGCGCCGGAGGCGTCGCGCAGGAGGATGACATCGTCCTCGGCCAGCCCGTACCCCTCCTGGGCGTCCTCGATGGCGGTCCGCGTGAACTGGTCGATGGGCTTGACCGGGACGAGGCCGGCCCGCTCGTCGGCCACGTCGGCGAAGTCCGAGTGGTCGAGCCGCCAGAGCGCCTTCAGCCGCTCCAGTTTGCCCTCGAGTTCCTCGACGGTCTCGCGCTCCCCGGAAAGTTCGCGTTCGAGGCGGTCGTTCTCGCGTTCGAGGCGGGCGACCTCGCGGCGCTCGCGGGCCTCCTGGCGCTCCTCCCGCCGGGCTTCGCTCAGTTCGTTCTCGTACTCGGCGATGCGCTCGTCCTTCTGCTGGACGGTCTCGCGCAGCTCCTCGACGTGACCCTCCAGCCGCTCGACGCGGGCCTCGAGGCGCTTGATCTCCTGCTCCTCGGCGGTGAGTTCGCGGGGCTCGTGGGTGGCGTCGGCCTCCTCCGCCTCGCCGTCGTCGCGCAGGTCCTCGAGAACGGCCTCGACGGGCTCCTCGTCGGCGACGACGCGTTCCGTCACCTCACCCCGGTCGAAGCCCGCGGGGACCTTCCGCGCGATGCGCCGGAACTGGTCCTCGTGGGCGTCGAACGCGCGGAGCGCGGCGGCCATCGCGTCGCGCTCGTGGTCGTTGTCGTACGCCTCCTCGCGGGTGCGGTGCTGCTTCGTGTCCACCGGGAGGTCCGTCTCGGGGACCCAGCCGGCGGCGTCGAACGAGCGCCGCAGTTTCTCGACCGTCTCGGGCATCGGCGTCACGTCCGCGGCCACGAGGATGGGCCGGCCGCGCTCGATGATCCACTCGATGACCGCCGCGGTGTCCGCGGTCCGCGTCGACAGCGTCTCCAGCACCTCGCCGTCCAGCCCCACGATGGCGACAGCCGTGGTCGTCCCGGGGTCGATGCCGACGAGGACGTGGTCGCGGCGCCGGACGAGCGGCGCGTACTCGATGCCGTCCTTGCGCTCGCGGTCGATCTCGATGCGCGTGTCGCCGGCGCGCTCCCGCGAGACCGGCAGTTCGGCGGGCGTCGCCTCCACGTGGAACAGCGCCCGGGAGTAGCCGCCGTACTTCTCGGTCACCTCCATCCCGTAATCGAGCCCGGCCTCGTCCAGTTTCCGCTCGACCTCCCGGGCCTTCGTCTTCACGCTCCCGTGGATGCGGCGGGTGAACCGGTCCTCGGACCAGCCCCCGCCACCCCCGGTCGAGCGCCCCCGGGCCACCTTCACCGTCGTCCGGTCGGCGAACGCCGACACCTCGTAGCCGACGTTCCGAGCGGCCAGTCGGGCGGCGGCCTCGGCCTCTTTCATCGGCTTCTTCCCGTACGGCACCCCGTGGCGGCGGGCCACCCGCGAGAGCGGTTCCGGCTGCTCGGCGCCGGTCACCTGCACGAGCTTCGTCTCCGACGGCAGCTCCCGCAGGAACCGGACGAGGTCGTCCTTGTCGGTCGCGAGCTCGTAGGTGTTGTCCGTCGCGACGATGGCCGGCTCCTCGCGCTGGACGAGCCGTGTCAGTTTCCGGTAGGAAACCACGTCCCGGTCGACGTTCTCCCCGTCGAACGCGACGACGGCGTAGGACGGGGCGTCCCCCCGTACGTCGCCGCTCTGGATATCTACCCCGAACACCACCGCGTCGAGGGCACTCGTTCGGGTGCTCACACCACGCTCTCGGCGTCGAACCCGAATAAATCCCGTGCCCGGAGCGGCCGCACGAGCACCCCTCCCACCACCCGCACCGGAGCCGGGGTGAACGAGGGCGACACGTAGCAGAAGGAATAAGTGGGTGTAAAGTAGACGTTACAGTGTAAAGGGTGCTTGACACCATGACGGACACCGCCCTCCGGTCCCCTGAAGCATCGACTCGTTCACTGTACGCGGCCTCGTGGGCCGTCGGCAGCGTGCTGTACGGCGCGCTCATCGCGGCCGGCTACCCGCTGGTCGGAGTCGCCGCGTTCGGCATCGGGGCTGTCGCGGCCGTCGCGATCAACCGCCGGAGCGACCGGCCCACCTTCGACGAGCGCGACCGCGCCGTCTTCGACGAGGCCGGCCGGCACACCATCGCCGCGGTCGGCATGACCTCGGCCGTCGTCTTCCCGACGATGGTCGCCGCACGGGCGCTCGACCTCGTGACCTGGCCGACGTGGTTCTACTACGCGGCCTTCTTCGTCGCCGGCCTGTTCGCCGTCTGGGGTGTCTTCGTGGCACTCGCACGGTACCGGCGCTGACGATGGAGTCGAACCTCCGCGAGTCCCGCGAGCGCGAGGGGCTCAGTCAGGGCGACCTCGGCGAGGCCGTCGGGGTCACCCGACAGACCATCAACGCCATCGAGCGCGGTCGCTACGACCCGTCGCTGGAACTGGCGCTGAAGCTCGCGGCGCATTTCGACTGCCCCGTCGAGGACCTGTTCCACCTCGAGGAGCCCCCCTGACCTTCGTCGCCTTTTATTCAGCGCCCGTAATAAAAAATAGTGGATGGCCGGCAGTGAATTGAATGGTCGTTCGGTCAACGAGCCGTACGCATGGTACGAGACCCCCCGGTTTCACGACGTGCAACGCTCAGACTACTCGGCGGCGCCGGTGCGGCGGCGGCGACGACCGGCCTCGCCAGCGCGGACGGAGAGGGAGACGACCGGCAGCGGTACAACGTCGGATACGACCGGGCGAGCGGCAAACGGGCCGCTCGCGGCCGTGCAGACTCGGTGGCCCACGAGTTCGCGTTCGACGCGCTGACCATCGAGGCGGACGAGGAGGCCGCCCGCGGTCTGCAGCGGCGCAACGACGTCCGGTACGTCGAGGAGGACGGGGAGATGGAGGCTCTCGGGGAGACCCTCCCCTGGGGGATCGACCGGACCGACGCCGACGTGGCGCACTCGAACGGGGACACCGGCGACGGGGTCGACGTGGCCATCATCGACACCGGCATCGACCACGACCACCCCGACCT
Source organism: Halobacteriales archaeon QS_4_70_19 (assembly GCA_003020985.1). GTDB lineage: Archaea > Halobacteriota > Halobacteria > Halobacteriales > Haloarculaceae > Haloglomus. The sequence goes on from PXRM01000020.1 coordinate 99,354, forward strand.
CGCGGGCAACCTCGGCGACGGGAAGGCCTTCGTCACCACGACCGAACTCGGCGCGCCGGCCTGGGAGGACGACAACGGCCACGGCACCCACTGTGCGGGGACCGCCGACGCGTTGGACGACAGCGAGGGCGTCATCGGCGTCTCCACCACGGCGGTCCTGCACGCGGTGAAGGTGCTCGGCTCGCTGGGAACGGGGTCGACCTCCGACGTGGCGAGAGGCATCGAGTACACTGCCGACCAGGGCTGGGAGGTGGCCAGTCTCTCGCTCGGTGGGGGTGCGTCGAGTACCCTCAAGGAGGCCTGCGAGTACGCCGCCTCGAAGGGCGTCACGCTGGTCGCCGCGGCGGGCAACGACGGCCCCTGTACGGACTGTGTCGGCTACCCCGCCGCCTACTCGGAGTGTATCGCCGTCAGCGCCACGAACAAGGACGACCAGCTGGCGGACTTCTCCTCGCAGGGGCCGGAGGTCGAGATCGCGGCCCCCGGCGCGGACGTCTACTCCACCTACGACGGTGACTCGTACGAGACCCTCTCCGGGACGAGCATGGCCTGTCCGCACGTCTCCGGGGCCGCGGCCCAGGCCATCGCCAATGGCGCCAGTAGCCGGAGCGAGGTCCGGAGCGCGCTGAAGAACAACGCCGAGGACATCGGGCTCACCTCGAACGAGGGCGGAGCGGGGCTGCTCGACGTGGCCACGATGCTGGGCTACGACTCCAGCGACGACGGCACGGGCGACGGTGGCGGCGACGGCGGCGGCGGGCTCCTGGGCTGAACCGCCCCCGGGTCGCCTCAGAGCGCACCGCGAAGCCGCTCGGCGACCGCGTCCAGTTCCTCGCGGTCCGCCCGCGACTGGTTCGCGACGAACTGCACGCCGTCGTCCTCGTAGCGTGGGACGACGTGCAGGTGGACGTGGAACACCTCCTGCCCGGCGGCCTCGCCATCGGCCAGGAAGAAATTGATGCCGTCGGGGCCCAGCGACTCCCGGACCGCGGCGGCGATCTCCATCCCTTCCTCGAACAGCTGCCCGCCCACCGCGGGGTCGAGGTCTTCGAGGTAGGCTGCGTGCTGCTGTGGCACGACGAGCGTGTGGCCTCTGGTCGCCGGGTTCAGATCCGCGAACGCCAGCGTCGCCTCCGTCTCGCGGACCACGCTCGCGGCGGCACGCCCCGACACGATCGAACAGAACGGGCACTCGTAGTCCTCGGGCATGCGCGGGCGTACCGCCCGCTGTCACAAGAGTCTCCGGGGCGGTTCGAGCGCCCGACGGGGTTCTGCCCGAGTCCTCAGCGGTCGGTGCGGCCCGTCACACGCGATTGCGTGTGGTCGGGGAAGAGGTCGGCGACCTGTTCCGCCCCGTACTCGCGGCGGATGACGGCCCGGATCGCCGTCTCGTAGTCCGCCTTCGGCAGGTCGTCGCTCGGGGCCACGGTGACCGAGAGCCGGGCCGCGACCAGCCGGTCGATGGCCGCCCGCCCGTACCCCCGCAGCGGGACCACGTAGTCGACACCGTGGCGGTCCTCGAGGCTCCGGGCGGCGGCCCGGTCGAGACGCGGGACCCGGTCGTCCCGTCGGGTCCCGTCGGCGACGACGGGCCGGTCGGCATCGACGGTCCCGCGGAGCCGGCTTGCAACGGCCTCCAGCGCCCGTTCGTGGACACGCTGGATGGCGTCGTTGGGGTAGCCGTCGGCGACGACCTGCTCGGCCGCCTCGTGGGCCACCGTCCCGGGGAGCGAGACGACCCGGAGCGGGAGCGACAGCGAGGCCGCCGCCCGGGCCGCGTGCTCGGTTGCGTCCGTGATTCCCGGGCCGGGCTCCGGGGCCGATTCGACGCCGAACCCGACGGTCACGAGGGTCACGTCGTAGAACGGTTCGAGGCAGAGCGCGGCGAGGGCGGAGTCCTTCCCACCGCTGAACAGGACCCACGCCGGAGGACGGTCGGCCGACGCCGCCGCCCCGGTGGAAGACACGGACGACTACCGGCGCTTGATGTCGAAGCTCTGCTCCTCGGGCTTGAGCTCCTGCAGGAGTTCCTTCATCTGCTCCTCGTCGATGCGGCCCTGGAGCCGGCCCGAGCGGTGGAGCGCGATGACCTGCTGTTCGACCTTCTCGGCGAACTGGGGTTTGCTCATCCGGATGGTGTTGAGGCGCTTGCGCGCCCCGTCGTCGAGTGCCTTCCGGAGCATCGCCTTCTTCTGGGCCTCGGCCTGCTGGCGCTGGGCCTCCCCCGCTTCCCCGTCGCCAGCGCCCTGCTCCTGCTGGCGCTGCTTCAGTTCCTCCATCTTCTTCTTCCGTAGCTCGTCGATGTCCTCCTCGTTGCCGCTCATACCCCTCCGTTGTGTCGTTCCCCGCAAAACCGTTTCGCCGTGGGTTCACGCCCACCCCGGCGGCCACCTACTCCTCGCGGCGCTCCCGTGCACGGAGGTTCTGCCGGGTGAACTGCGGCGTCGCGCTGATACCCCGCCGGCGCCGGAACGACCACGCCGTCAGCCCGAGCAGGGTGACCGTCCCGGCGGCCGACACCACGAGTACCTCGTTACCCAGGTCGGCCCGGAACCCGTACGCGAGCGCCGTCGTGACGACGCCCGCCGTCGCCAGCCCCCCGAGGACGACCCGGAGCCCGAGGCGACGGACCACCCGGCCGTCGTCACGGAGCGACGCGTCGAGTTCGAGGTTCCCGCGGACCACGCGGTCGAGTGCCCGCTCTGCACCGGTCGGCGTCCGGAACGTCGCGAGTCCGATCCGTGCCAGTTCGTCGACGCCCGCCTCCACCAGCCGCCGGACGGACTCCTCGCCCTGCTCTTCGCGGACGTAGTCGGTCACCACCTCGATGAAGTCGAACTCGTCGTCGAGGGTGTAGCAGACCCCCTCGAGGATGGTGGAGGTACGGAGCATGAGGGCGAGGTCGCGGGGGAGTCGCATCGGGAACTCCCGGAGCGTCCCCTGGAACCCCTCGACGAGTTCGCGGACCTCGCTCACGTCGACCTCGCCGCCACGGAGGTTGTCGAACGCCAGTTCCATCCCGGCCCGCATGAACTCCCGGTCGGCGTCCGGGTCCAGCGCCCCCATCGCCTCGAACGCGTCCAGCACGCTCTCGATGTCCTCGCTGGCGACGGCGACGTAGAACTCGAACAGTTCGTCCCGTCGGCGCTCGCTCAGTGTCCCCGTCAGGCCGAAGTCGTAGAAGACCAGTGTCCCGTCGGCCTGGACGGCCAGGTTGCCGGGGTGGGGGTCGGCGTGGAAGACGCCGTCCTCGATGATCATCCGGATGTACGCCCCGAGCAGCCGCTCGGCGAGGTCGGTCGTGTCGATGCCCTTCGAGCGGAGCGTCGACACGTTCGAGATCTTCGTCCCCTCGACGTACTCGGAGACGATGACCCGGTCGGTCGCCAGCTCCGCGACGACGGGCGGGATGCGGACCCGCGGCTCGTCGGCGAAGTTCGCGCGCACGAGTTCCTGCCGGCGTGCCTCGTGGGCGTAGTCCATCTCCTGGCGGATGGTGGCGGCGTACTCGTCGGCGAGGTTCTCCAGCGTGAATCGCTGCCCCGGCGGCGCGAGGCGCGTGACGAAGGGCAACAGCGTCCGGATGACCCGCAGGTCCGCCTCGACGCGCGGCCGTACCCCGGGCCGGAGTACCTTCACCGCCACGTCCGTTGGACCCTCCCCTCGCGGGCCGTGCTCGTCGAGCCGGGCGACGTACACCTGCCCGATGCTCGCGCCGCTGATGGGCTCGCGCTCGAACTCCTGGAACACCTCGTCGACCGGGCCCAGCTCGCCCTCCAGCACCTCGCGCGCCTCGGACCAGGGGGCCGGGGGGACACGGTCCTGGAGCGCGGCCAGCTCCTCGACGTACGCTGGCGGCAGCACGTCCGGCCGCGTCGACAGCATCTGGCCGAACTTGATGAAGGCCGGCCCGAGGTCCAGGAGCGTCTCTCGCAACGTCCGCGCGCGGCGCCGGTCGTCGGTCACCGTCCGCTCGCGCCCGGCGCCAAAGAGGAGCCACCGGCGCCGGTCGCGCAGGAACGCCACCGCGAACGGGAGGAAGGCCCCGATGACGACGAAGAAGCGGTAGAGCGACCGGAGCCGGACGCGCAGGGGCAGCTGCTCGTCGCTCACCTCGTCCACGAGTTCGGGCTCGGGGAGGTCGGGGTCGAGCCCGTCGCTCCCGGCGTCCTCGGGGATGCCGGCCGTCTCGGCGTCCACGCTGCTCACATCCCCTACTCGCGGGCGGCGACCGGATAAAGAACCCGTTCGGGATACCCTCGTCGCGGCCGCGCCCGCTCGACTTCGGCTCCCGGTCGCGGACGGTCCGCGGGCGCGGACCTCGGCGGCCACGACCGACGGCGACCCGGCGCGGGGGAACGCCTTTGCGGTCGCCGGCCGGAGCCCCGACCATGACCGGGAGCGATGCGGTCGCACTCACGGACGGCGTGGAGACGTTCACCTGCAACGTCTATCTGGTACCGGGCGCGGAGACGACGCTGGTCGACGCCGGCGCCTGGGACGGCGTGGTCGACGCGGTCCGCGAGCACGTCGACGACCTCGACCGGGTCGTGATGACCCACCAGCACGGCGACCACGTCGGGCAGCTGGACGCCGTCTGCGAGGCGTTCGACCCGGCGGTGTACGCCTGCGCCGACCACTCCTGCCGCACCCACGTCATCGAGGACGGGGACGCGGTACAGGTCGGCGACGAGGAGTGCGACGTGGTGTACACCCCCGGCCACGCCGACGACCACGTCTCGTTCGTCTCGGGGACGAGTCTCTACTCCGGCGACGTCGTGGTCCACGACGACGGGGCCTTCGACTACGGCTCCTTCGGCCGGACGGACATGGCCGGGCAGTCCCGGGAGCGGCTCATCGAGTCCATCCGCGACCTCCTCGACCGGCTGCCGGACGGCGTCGAGCACATGTACGCCGGCCACGGCGACACCTTCCACGGCGACGTGCGCGACGTGGTCGAGACCGCGCTCGAACGTGCCGAGAAGCGCGAACCGAAGTACCCCGACGAGTGACGGCAGCTTCTGCGCCGACCGACGATTCGGCGGTCGGCCGGAGCGGACGGCCGCACGGAGCTATCGTCCGCCGGGGGAGGCGAGCCCTCCTCGACAGGTCGGCTCACGACCGCGGGACGGCCGCGGACCGCTCGGCGAACAGCTCCGCCTCCAGCAGCTCCGCGATGCGCTCGTTCGTCTCGGGGCTGTAGTGGCCGCCCTCGCCACGCTCGACGTACAGCGAGTCGACGTCGTCGGTGGCGAGTTCCTGCGCCACGTCGATCGTGTGGAGGGGGTCGAACTGGTCGTCGAGTCGCTCCAGGAGGTCGCCGTACACCGGGCCGTTCTCGCGCTCGTACTCGGCGTAGCGGCGCTGCTGGACCATCGCGAACACCGGGGTGAACTCCTTCTCCTCGGCGAACGCGACGAACTCGCCGACGAGCGCGGTGAACAGGTCGTCCTGCTCGTCGAACAGGCGGTCGTGGTACGCCGCCCGCGGCTGTTCCATCCGGAGTTCGGTCGCCCGCAATCGGTCGGTCGTGTCGACGCCGGGAACGGCGCGGCCGGCCCGGCGTTCGAGCGACCGGAGCGTCGCCCAGACGGCGTATCGGACGTTCTCGGGGCGGCCGAGGAAGTCACTCGCGTAGGGGAAGGACGGGTGGTGTGGCTCGAACCAGTGCTCGTAGTGGTGGTCGTGCTCCCGGAGGAAGCCGGCACGCGACTCCAGGTCGAGGAGCTCCTCCTTCTCGTCGACGGGACTCTCGACCAGTTCGAGGTCACCGTCCTCGAGTTCGTAGCGGGGCTTGACCGCCAGGACGTTTCCGAACTCCTGGTAGTGCTTCCAGACGCTGAGGATGCGGCCGATGGAGGATGCGGTGACGACCATCGCAACGTAGTCCGTCGGGTCCTCGTCGTACTGGCGCTCGAGGCGGAGGAGCGCCTGGTCGAGGCCGTAGTTGCCCGCACCGTAGTTCGCGACGTGGGTGTCGAGTCGCTCGGCGAGGTAGTTCTGGAAGGTCTGGTCGTCGTTGACCTCCCGGCAGAAGCAGTAGGAGTCGCCGTACGTCGATACCGTCGGGTCGTCGTCGGGACTGCGGTCGTTCACGCAGACGCGGCTCCCGTAGTCGTCCATGGAGTACGTGACGACGTGCTCGACCTCCTCGCCGGGGAGGTGGTCGCCGGTGTCCTTCTGCTTCTGGACGCCGGCCTGGGGGCACCAGCCGAGCTCGGGGTCGAAGCTCCCGAACTTTCCGAGGAGCCCCTCGTCGATTTCCGGGAACTCCTCCCAGACGACCGTCGGCATCCCGTCGAGCCCCTCGCCGTATCGCTTCAGTGACAGGTACGAGACGAGTTCGACCACTACGGCCGCGACGGCGAGCAGTGGAAGCAACAGTGCCAGCGCGACTCGAGAGCGCCGTGCCATTCTCACCTCCCCCTTCCGCCTCGACGGGGGAGTGTCTGGGGCTTTCATACCCAACCTTACGTGTGCGCGACGGTCGAACATACCGACCGACCCCGGGGCCCTGGGGTGCTCGGGCGGCGAGGGTCGCTCGTCGCCCCGCCAGCGAGCAGAATATGCAAGCCCCAGCAGCAAGTGAACGGCCCGTCCATCCCCGGCTATGGTGACTCAGGTGCTCGTCCCCTCCGACGGCTCGGACTGTGCGGCCCGGGGAGTCGAACGCGCACTGGAGCGATTCCCTGACGCCCAGGTGACGGTGCTCAGGGTCGTTGCTCCCGTCGACGCAGCCGGAATCCAGGCGTCCGATGCCCCCCTCGAGGTAGAAACGGACGCCGACACCGACACCCCGGGTGGCGCGGTGGCCCGCTGTATCCCGTCGGACCGGGAGGTGGACGTCCGGACGGTCGTCGAACCCGGGGTTCCCGCGTCGACCATCGTCGAGTACGCCAGGGCGAACGACGTGGACGCGATCGTCATGGGGTCCAACGACCGCTCGTCGCTCGGTCGGTTGCTCCTGGGAACGGTCTCCGGGACCGTCGCGGAGAACGCCCCGGTCCCCGTCGAACTCGTCACGGCCTGAGCCTCCTCGAGCCACTTCGGCCGGACGGACCGCCCCGACGACTCGCTCGAGAGCGCAACCCCGTCCGGAGCACAGCATTCGCAAGCAGTTGCTGCTTCCGACTGTCCGGCCTCCATCTAGGCAGGTTAGATGTACCCGGCACTCAACTGCGAACGGAGGTCGTGGTGATGAGTTCTCAAACCGAGGTCGGTTCCCGGCTCCCTCTCGAGGGGCCACGGGAGTTCATCGAATCGTACGGACTCGGACTGCTGTTCTCGGCGAACGTCTTCGGTGCGGGGTCGGTGTACATCCTCTCGAGCACCGGCGCCCAGTTCGGCTTCGCCCTCCTGTGGACGATGCCGCTGGCGCTCCTCGTCGACCTGGGGATGCGCGAGATGTCGGGGCGGCTCGCCACCATCGACGAGCCGCTGATGGAGTACATCAGCGACGCGATCGGGACAGTCGGCGGCAAGGCGCTCTCGGTGTTCATCGCGTTCATCATGCACTTCTGGGCGATATCGAACTTCGCAGTCGGCGGCGCCGCCCTCGCGTGGCTGACGCCGCTGGACAACGTCTACATCGGCATCGTTCTGACGGCCGGTGTCGGCTTCGCCCTCGTGGAGATGCGGGTGTACAAACGTGTCGAGGCGGCGATCGCGGCCATCATCGTGACGGTGTTCACCGCGTACATCGTCCTCATGCTGGGACTCGACCTCCCGGTCGGACAGGTCGCGGCGGGACTCGTCCCGATGCTCAAGGCCGACCTCGGCTACCTGGCGCTCGTCGTGGGGCTGTTCGGTACCACGGTGTACTACCCGAACTTCTTCATCCAGTCGTCGATGCGGCCCACGAAGGGCTGGACGGAGATGGAGGACTATCGCAAGGACAACCTCGGAGGCATCGCGTTCGTCGTCCTCCTGAGCATGGCGGTCATCGCGGTCGCGGCGATGACGCTCGACCCGCACACGCCGACGCTCACCAGTCCCGCGGAACCGCTCACGAACGCGGTCGGGGCGTGGGCGCTCCCCGTGTTCGTCACCGTGATCTTCCTGGCGTCGTTCTCCTCGGCGACGGGGACACTGTTCGGTGCCGGCTACATGGTCCCACAGGCGTGGGGGAAGCGAACGACGTTCGGTGACACGGCGTTCCGCCACACGGTCGAGGTGCTCATGGTCTCCTCGGTCGTGTTCGCCATCCTGCTGCTGAAGTACACGGGTATCTCGCCGGTGCAGCTGGGGATAACGATGCCCGCCGTCAACGGGCTCATCGGACTCCCCATCACGGCGCTGGCGCTGTTTTTCGCCAACCGGAAGTTCTTCGACCACCCCCGCTGGATGAACGCCGGCTTCGCCATCATCGTGGCACTGATGTTCGTCCTCGCGGGGCTGACCGCCGAGGGGCTCTACGACCAGATCGTCACCTGGCTCTGATACGAATTACGCTAACTGTTTACCACGACGACCGCCTGAGTGCGGACGGTCGATGTATAAATGACGTAGCGTAATCCGTATGAGACCCCACGGCCCGGTCGCCGACCGCTCGTTGCTCCGCGCTCGCGTGTCGAGCGGGCGCGCGCCGCCGTTTCGAGGCTCGCCAGTGACGAACGTGGCCCCCGTGATGGCGGTCGACGCGAGTGGGCATCGTGTGCCTTTACGGTCCTGGACGGTTCGGCCCGTCCATGTTCGGGTCCCCGCTGCCGCTCGAGCCGTCCCTGCTGGCGATACTCGCCGTGATCGCACTCGTCGCCGGCGTCGGCATCACCACCATCGGCCCGGGTGGCATCTTCCTCACCATCGCGCTGTACGCGCTCACGCCGCTCTCGCCGGGCACGATCGCCGGAACCGCGCAGGTGGCGTTCGTGGCGACGGGGCTGGCCGGTACGGCCGCGTACGTCCGGTCCGGCGAGCTCGCGACCGGCGAGACGCGGGTGTTGACTGCCGTGCTGAGCGCCAGCAGCGTCGCGGGCGCGCTCGCCGGCGCGTCGCTGAACGCGCACGTCTCCCGGGCGCTGTTCGGACTCCTCCTCGGGGGACTCGCGAGCACCGTCGGCCTGGTCATCCTCTACCGGGAACGACGCGGGTTCATGCCGGTGGCGAACGTCGACGCGACGACCCGAGCCGGACAGCTCGCACTCGGCGGACTGGGGTTCTCGCTCGGGCTGTTCAGCGGCCTCCTCGGCGTCGGCGGTCCGGTGCTGGCCGTCCCGGCGCTCGTGCTCGTGGGCGTCCCCATCCTGTTCGCCATCGCCGTCGCACAGGTCCAGTCCATCTTCATCGCGGCGTTCGCCTCGCTGGGCTATCTCGCCCGGGGGACCGTCTCCCTACCGCTCGCCGTCGCCATCGGCGTTCCGCTCGTCGCGGGTGTGCTCGTCGGCTGGCAGGTCGCTCACCGCGTCGACCCCGACCGCCTCAAACTCGCCCTCGGCGCGGTACTGGTGCTCGTCGGCCCCTACCTCGCGACGTGATCAGGGACCGCACGACCGGGCCGTGGGATGGCGAGTTTCTCGATAACCGTTCTCGTTCGATAGATACGTGGGATTCTATCGGAGTGTGGGGAGAATTGTTGAGAAAGGCCGCCGATTGTTCTCCGAGCGCACGCGGTAGCGGGGCGTCCGCTCAGGCCGCGCGCCGTTCCTTCGCCTTCGGCCGGAGGTTCCTGTAGCCGCACTTGCGGCAGCTGTCGGCCCGCTCCGGGTTGCGGGCGTTGCAGCGCATACAGATCATCTTGCTCAGCATGCGGTCCTCCGCTTTGTCGAACGAGGCCATACCTCCGGTTCCGCGTGCGTCGGTTAAACGTTTCCGGCTCCGCCCCGGCGGATCAGTCGTCGCTACTGGGTTCGAGCCGGTCGATGGCCTCCCGGACGGACGCCATGGACGACTCCGGGTCGTCGACCGGGGTGGCGGGCGTCGTGGTGTCGCTCGCGGCGACCGTCCCCGGCGTGAGGGGAGCCGCCGACTCGTCGGGGGCTCCCCCGGGGTCCTGGCTGGCCATGATCGCGAAGAGGCTCTCGAAGAGCCGCTCGACGCTCACGCCGTCGCCGGGGCCCAGTCCCGACATGTGCTCGACCGAGAGCTGGCCGCCGCCCATGCGGGCGTGGCCGCCGGCGTCGGCCATCGGAATGCCCTCGATCGCCGTCGCGAGCGTCTCGCCGATGTCGACGCTCCCCTCCGCGGCCCGGCCCGAGAGGTGGAGCGTCCCGGCGCAGGTGCCAGCCACGACGACCGCCCGGACCCCCTCCATCCGGAGGAGGTCGTCCGCGGCCTGCGCCACGGCGTCCGGGCTCGGGACCTGGCCGGCGTGGGTGCAGACGAACGACCCGCGCCGGACGCGGTCCAGCACCGCCCGGGCCCGGACATCCATCGTCTCTGCGGACATCGGCGGCGTGGACACGCGCTGGATGGTGTCGGGGTCAGCCCGCCGCGAGCAGTAGGCCGCGGCGTCGAACTCCGCGTCGGTACACCCCCGCGTGAACCCGGCCGTGTCGGACCGGATGCCGTAGACCAGGGCCGTCGCCAGGGACTCCGGCATGACCGGGTCGTCGTCGGTCGCATCCTCGACCGCCTCGGTCCGCCAGCCGAGGGTCCGCAGGTACTCGGCGAGCAGACTGGCGCAGGCGCCGTACTCCGGACGGACGTCGGTGAAGGCTCTCCCCTCGCCGTCGCCGGGATGGTGGTCCACGACCGCGTACGGGTCGAGACCGCCCGCACCCGCGAACCCCCGTGGCTGGTTGTGGTCGACCAGAACGACGTCCCGACTGACGAGGCCGTTGGCGTCCCGGAGCCGGGTCGCCTCGACGTCCAGCTCCGCGACGAGCGCGCGGTTCTCCTCGTGGCGGATCTCCCCGGGGTAGTAGATCGTAGCCTCCGTGCCTACCGACGCAGCGAGTTCCCGGACCGCCAGTGCGGAGGCCAGGGCGTCCGGGTCCGGGTTCGGGTGGGTGAGTATCGCCACTTCGTCGATGGCAGCGAGCGCGGCCCGGAACCGCCGCCCACCGCTCCGTACGGCCCGGATGCGGAGGAACAGGAGGACGCCCGCCGCGACGAGTATCGCGACGATGCCACCACCGAGGAGGAGGGGGTCGACACCGGACGCTGGTCCGGTGGCGCCCGCGGCCGCTGGAAGGGTCTCCTCGGTGGCGACGACCATCTTCCGTGCCGCTTTGCAGGCGGACCAGATGAAGCTTCCCCTCCAGTTGAAACGAACCTCTAGTTCCCTCGGGAACGAACGCGAGAACCCTCGGAGCCCGTATATTCGGGAGGAGATACCCCTCGGGAATTAGTCCCCGTCCCGGTAGGCGTCGACGGCCGCCCGGTACCCCTCCCGGAAGGTCGGGTACCGGAACTCGTAGCCCAGGTCGCGCAGGCGTTCGTTGGAACAGCGCTTGCTGGTCAGGATGCGCCGCCGGGCCGCTGCCGACAGCCCGGGGTCGTCCAGCCGCTCCGCCTTCGAGCGTTTCGGCGGCTGCTCGACGCCGCACTCGTCGGCCAGCCAGTCCGCGAACGCGTGCTTCTCGACGGGTTCGTCGTCAACCACCAGGAGCAGGTCCTCCGAGACGGATTCGAGCATGAACCGGACGGCCCCGGCTGCGTCGTCGCGGTGGACCATGTTGAGGTAGCCCGCTGTCACCGGCCCCTCGAGGTACCGCTCCAGCCGGTACCGGTCCGGCCCGTAGAGCCCGGCGAACCGGGCTACACGGCCGTCGATGTCGTACTCGGCGGCCTCCTCGCGGGCGACACGCTCGGCCTCGGCCAGCACGCGCGTCTTCTCCGTCGTCGGGTTGAGCGGCGTCGTCTCGTCCACCCGGCCGCCCCCGTGGTCGCCGTAGACGCCCGTACTGGAGGTGTAGATCAGCTGGTCCGGCGGGTCGTCGCGCTCGCCGAACGCCTCCACGACGGTCCGGAGCCCGTCGACGTAGACCTCGCGGGCGGCGTCGCCGCCGCGGCCGCCGGAGCTGGCCGCGAACACCAGCGCGTCGGCGTCCGGCACCTGCGCGAGGTCCTCGGCGTCGGTCACGTCCGCACGGACCGCGGTCGCGCCGGTCGCTTCGACGGCCGCTACCCCCGCCGCCGAACGGCGCACCCCGACGACCTCGTGCTCGTCCTGGAGCTGCCGGGCGAGTTCGAGGCCGACGTAGCCACAGCCGAGGATGCAGACGCGCATCTCAGGGGGCATGCTCCTGGATGGTGGCGTGGAGCAGCGCGAACTCCCGGAGCGTCATCGGGAACCGGCCCTCCACCTTCGACTGGATCTCCCGTGCGTCGAGCGCCCCGTCGGTCTCCGACGAGAGCGCCTCCACGTCCAGTACCGCGTTGGTCATCCCCATCAGCAGGGCGTCCCTGTCGAGTACGACGGCCGTCTCGTCGTCGACATCGGCATCGAGCGCGAGCACGGCCGCAGCGTCGGAGTGGTCGAGTTCGGGGGACTCCCCAGCGACGAGTGCGCGCAGGGTCGCTTCGTCGACGCCGCTCCCGGCCGCGACCGTCTCGACGCCACGCTCCTCGACGATGTCGATCAGTATCGATTCGTACTCCTCGTACAGCGCGTCCGGGCCCAGTTCGCCGGGGTCCGCCACGGCCTCGTGGAACATATCGCGGCGTACGGCCGGGGTGTATAAGGTCGCTGGGTACCGCGCCGTCACCTCCTTCCCGGCGACGGCTGTGCGGGCGGCCACGGCGCCGGCGTCGGCCAGCCGGTCCGCTCGTCGGCGTCGCCGTTCGTGTCGCCGACGCCACGTCCACCCGGGGGAACGACGACGAGGACCGCCGTCTCGATGTCGAACGCGACTCGGGTCGACCGCCCGAGTCGCTCGGAGGCTCCGTCGCGGTCCACGTCGAGCCGGACCGGCCGTCCGTCCCGCTCGTACGCCAGCGGCGGCGTCCGACCCTGTCCTCGGGCCCGGACCACCAGCGACGGGTGGACACCCCGCACGTGGACGTGCCAGACGTTGATCGTCGCGTACCAGGGCTGGACCGGCGGGAGGACGGGGAGCCCGGCGGGGACTGCCTGCCGGCCCACGCTGGAGAGACGCTCCTCGACCGCTTCCCGCCCGTGTTCGGCGGTCACCTTGACGGCCTCGGTGAGCGCCGCGTCGGCGACGTCCCGTGCGAGACCGTCCGTCCGACCGACAGGTCGACGGGGGACCTGCCCCGCCGGCCCGCGGAGTGCCCGCACGAACTCGGTCCGGAGGAGGGGTTCGAGCCGGGCGGCGGAGCGAGATCCGTTCGCGCCGGCCTCGACTTCGTCTTCGGCCTCGGCAACCGTCTCCGCGATGGCCGCCGCTGCTGACCCGTTACTGATTGCCAGTGCCCGGGCAGCCGGTGTCTCCCAGGGCGCGAGTCCCCGGGCGACTAGCTCCTGGCGGCGGCTCGCCCCCTCGATGCCCTCCCGCCGGAGGAGGGTGCGTGCACGCTCCCGGATGGCATCGTTCCCGGCGACCACCGTCTCCGAGAGATGGGCCCGAGCATCGACGAGCGAGTCGTCGTCGGCTGCCGAGCCGTTGGCAGTCCGAGCGCGCCGGAGCACGCGTGCAGCCGTCCCGAGCGGGACCGTCTCCCGCCCCCCACCGCGCACGAAGGACGCCGCGTCGTCGAACGGGAGGGTGAACACGTTCAGGTTCTTCGCCGCGAGCGGGCGAACGATTCCCCCATCACGGAGTCCCGCCTCGGACCGCGAGACCTCGGTCAGTGCGAGTCGACCCGGTGTCGCGTCCGGGACGAACTGGACTGCTCCAGAACGGGTCGGCCGGGCGGATCCGCCGGAGGTGGTCGCGTTCTCCGCGGCCGCGTGCAGTTGCTCGATCCGGGAGAGTCCAGGCAGCCCCCGGGAGGCAAGCGTTTCGTTGAGCCGTTCCCGGGCACGCTGGCGGCGCTCCGTACGTTCCTCGAGCCGTGCCACGACCCTGTCGAGGTACGCTGCCCGGGCTGCAAGGCGGGCCCGATCCGCGGCCCCGGCGTACACCCGGGGAGCATCCAGCAGTGCCCGGCGGCGCTGTCGCAGGACCGCCGCGAGGGTCGTCGCGGGAGTGGCCTCCATCGTCGCCAGGTCGCGGCGTGGCACGCGGACGGAGACGGTGCGGACCTGCTCGTGGAACGCGAGCAGGTCGCGCTGGACCCATCGGTCGAGTCCGGCCGGGCGCTGCCCCCGAACGGGGGCTCGCGTCCGGTTCAGCGACCCCGCGACGGAACCGGCCGTATCGGCCGCTGGGGGACGCCGGCCGGCGGTTCCCGGTGTCGGCCGTGCAACCCGATCGCGACGGCGTACCGACGTGTCGTCCGACGACTGGTCGTCGTCGTTCGGTTGCCGTCAGTCCAGTGTCGGAAGACCGTCACCCGTTCGACGACGAGCCGGCGAGCCGCGTCGAGACGGTGCCAGCCAGCCGACGGCTCCGCCACCGGAGCGGAGCGAGCGTCCGACGAGGCCAGCTGCCCGGCTCGACGCTCGACCCGTCGCTCTCGCTCGGCGAGTTGCCAGTCGCCGGCCCCGGCCGGCCGACGCCGACCGGTCCTGCTCGTCTCCAGCAGCCGTGTCCGTGCCGCCAGCCGGGCGTCGACGGCGTACGCTTCACGGAGGTCACGGGTCAGGTTGCGCGCCCCCTCGCTGGGCTGTCGGAGGGTGGCCGCGAGTGCGGCGTCCGCACTCCGGCCGACGGCAACCGTGACCCGGTCGGTCTCGCCCCGACCGGTCCCGGTCGCTGTCGTGCTGTCCGACAGCAGGAATCGCTGCAGGAGCCCCAGGGCGCGGGCCTGGCGGTTCGACCCGCGCTGCTTCCCCGCCTCGAAGGCGACGGCGGCGGCGTCCTGGCCCACGGCCCGTGCCGCGGTCGTATCGAGTCCCGCAACCCACTCCGGGTCGCGCGCGCCAAACGTCCGGGCCTGTGCGTCGTAGACCGCCGCATCCGTCGCCAGGGCGACGTGCCGGTTCGCGAGGACGTTCGCGACGGGGGCGCCGGCCCACTGGGCCGTCCCGCGCGCCGACGCGACGAGGTACGTGCCGAGGGTGAAGCGTGCACCGGCGCTGCCCGGCGCCGTCGGCCGGGCGTCCAGCCGGCGCTCGTACCGTTCGGTCCGGTCGTGGAGCGCCAGTACCGGGGAGTCGACCGTCACGGTCGGGGAGAGCGACCGTTCCGTCACTGTCCGACCACCACGACCGGCCCGGAGCGTGATGTCTCGGACGCGAACGCGGAGGCGGGTGCCGTTCGGCCCCACCCGCTCGACGGAGACACGGTCCACGGCTCGTCTGACGGTTGCCGTGTCGTTCTCCGGCCGCGGGAGGGTTCCCCGTGCCCGGATCTCGTCCTCCCGAACCGTGGTAGCAGCGAGCCGCGACTGGAGCGCGTGGTAGATACGGAGCCGCAGCGCGTCCCGGAACGCCGCCGAGCCGTTCAGCGCGCGGCCGACCGTCGTGTTCGCCGGTGTGACGACCGGGTCCGCGGCGGCGTCCCGAGCGGCCTCCCGGACGGCCACACGCAGTGCCGGAACGACTGCAGCACCTGCCCGCTCCATCGCCACCTCCGTGTCCGGCTCCCGGACCGGGGGCGCAGCACCCAGCGACGCGTGGAAGGCTGCGCTCGTCACCAGGAGCAGTACTCCGACGAGCGCGAACGGGACACGTGCGCGGTCGCTCTCCGCGAGCCGTCGCCCCGTGCGGTCCCGGTTCACCACGTCGTCACCACCACCCTGACCTCGCCGATGCGGACGGTGCGCGCTGCCGCCATCGGGGAGTCGAATCGGTTCCGCAGGTCCATCTCGTAGCGACGGGCGAGTGCGGTCCGCAGGCGCGTGTTCGCACGCCGCGGTTCGGCTGCCTCGACCGGCCCGCCGACGGTCGTGCCGAGGAGGGCAGCAGTCCGACGGTAGCGACGCTCGAGCAGCGCATCCACCGGGTGATCACCCCGGAGAGCGAGACGCGCCCTGCCCGGAGGGAACCAGCCGTCGATCGTCGCCGCGGCGAGGACACGGGCGACGCCGCCGTACCCCTCCCGGCGGGCGGCCACGACCGCCCGCTCGCGAGCGTCCGGGAAGCGGCTCGGAACGGGGAGGGTCGCGGCCGCAGTTGGAGCGTCCCGGGGTGGTCGTGGGCCCGCGGTGACGACTCCCCGGGTCACGGCACCCTGGTACGGAGTCCAGCGGGCGACGACCCGAGTCCGGCCACCGGTAGCGCCTGTGGTGTTCGACACGGCCGCAGCGACGGCACGCCCGAACCCGTCACTCGCGTTCGAGAGCGGGCGGCCGTCGAGCGTCGCGTTCTCGACGGCTGCCTCGGCGAGCAGTGTCGCGTAGCTCCCGTGTGCGACGCGGTCTGCCTCGGCACTGCTCGCTGACGACTCGGCCGCGACGTCGCTGGTGTCGAGCGCGTACGGGACCGATACGTTCGCCGTCGCGAGTGCCTCGGCCGTGGCAGCCGGATCGGACTGCGGCTGCCGGGACGCCGGCGACGAGACGGGGAGTGCGAGCGTCCCTACCGCCGCCGACAGCAGCAACAGGCACAGAGCCACGTCCGCGACGGTACTGACGGCGCGGTCGGCGCCGCCGTCGGAGCGCGCGGTCACCAGAGAACCACCCGGAGTCGCCCGACACGGGTCCGGTTCGGGGTCGTCGCGACGGCGACCCGACGGGTTGCACGGTCGGCCGTCGACGCTGGCGTCGGCGGCCCGGCTGTCCACCGTCGCTCGGCGGTCGTGAGCGTCGCGTTCACCCGGTGCTCGCCCGGGGCAGCGTCGAGTGCCGTTCCGAGCCGGTCCGGCGTGACGACGCCGGTGTCGTCGCTCGCGGCACCGGCGACGGCGTCGAGCGCAGACCGGGTGGGGGCGGTCTCGTCCGGTGCCGGCATCGCGGCCCCGAGTGCCCCGGTGTAGATACCGAACCCGATCGTGACGGCGAAGACCGCGGCCAGCGCCGCCAGGGGCTCGACCTGTGCTCGCTCGGTCCCCGGTTCGGGGCCCGTCGCCAGCCGCTCACCCGACGAGCGTGACATCGACCCCCTCCCACGTGACGCGACGGACGAGCAGTTGGTCGGGTGCGGGACGCCAGTCCGGGTCCGCCTGCCTGTTCCTGGCCGCGCGAGCGGCGAGTGCCGCGGGCGAGTCGAGGACCCGTTCCGGCGGGTCGCCGGTCAGGATCGCGCGGAGCCGGGAGGCATCCGGCGGGACCGGCGTCACGGGGCCGTAGCCGAACGGCTCCCGGACGGTCCCACCTTCCGTCCGCAGCGCGATACCGGCGGGGTCGAGCCGCATCGCGGCCGCGTCGAGCGGGTGTTCCGCAGTCGAGGGGTACTGGCTGGACGCCACCGCGTCGACGGTCCGTGCGGCGGCCCCCGCGTCCGGTGGCGCCGCGGTCGGGAGTCCCGTCGCCGTTCCGAGGAGGGCGACGCTGACGGTCGCCAGCCCGAGCCAGACGTACCACGCGTCCGCTGGTGTTCCGAGCACGGGGACGGTGGTCCCGTTCCGGTACTTGAACCTTCGCAAGCGGTCCGCCGGTCCGGCCCCGGCGCTCGCCGACCGAACCGGCCGAACACGGTCGGCACCGGACATGTCGCCAACTTTTTGCGAAGCTACCTACAACCGGCGGTCATGCTGACCGTCCGGGCGCCGGCCACGAGTGCGAACCTCGGCAGCGGGTTCGATGTGTTCGGCGTCGCCCTCGAGCGCCCGGCGGACATCGTCCGTGTCGAGAGGGCCGACCGGATCACCATCGACGTGACCGGGGTCGGGTCGCAGTACATCCCGGAGGACCCCGAGAAGAACACCGTCGGTGCCGTCGCCGAGGCGCTGGAGGCCCCCGCCCACATCCGCATCGACAAGGGTGTGCGCCCGGCGTCCGGGCTCGGTTCGTCGGCCGCCTCCGCCGCCGCCGCGGCCGTCGCGCTCAACGAGCTGTACGACCGCGGCCTCGCACGCGAGGAGCTGGTCCCCATCGCCGCCGAGGGCGAGGCCGTCGTCTCCGGGACCGCCCACGCCGACAACGTGGCCCCCTCCATCATCGGGGGGTTCACCATCGCCCGCGAGGACGGCGTCACCGGTATCGATGCCGACATCCCGCTGGTCGCCGTCCTCCCGGAGATCGTCGTCTCGACCCGCGACGCCCGCCGTGTCGTCCCCGAGACCGCCACCGTCGAGCAGCTCGTCGAGACGGTCGCCAACGCCGCCACCCTCACCGCGGGCATGGCTCGCGACGACCCCGCACTCGTCGGCCGGGGGATGGGCGACTCGGTCGTCACGCCGGCCCGCGCGGACCTCATCGACGGGTACAACGAGGTCTGCACCGCCGCGATGGCCGCTGGCGCCTGCGGCGTCACCATCTCCGGTGCCGGCCCGACCGTCATCGCCGCCTGCGACGAGGACGACCGCGGCGACGTCGCCAACGCCATGCTCGACGCGTTCGACGAGCGCGGTACCGAGGCCCGCGCCTACCAGACGCGAGTAGGTCAGGGAGCCGAGATATACGACGGGTAATTGGATTGATGGATCTACAAATTAAAAAACTGGAATACTGAGGTATAATACTCGGAATTAACATAATATGGGGAGACGTGGTGGCGGAGTCATGGTAACAGCGCTGCAGCCGCGCGAGCGGAGCGAGCGCGGTTCTCCGCTGGCGACCGGAGGGAGCCAGCGGCCTTCTTCTGACCGTTTTTCGCGCAGGTGGTGCCCACAGGCGGCGCCGAGGACACCCGCAGCGCAAAGAAGCTCGGTCAGAAGATGTTCGCCTGCTGGTAGACCGAGATTCCCTCGCTGGTGATCTCGTAGGGTTTCGTCTCGCGGGAGTGGTTGGCGTTCCGGATCTTCTGGATCTCGACGGCGAGGCGGGTCTCGCGGAACTCCGAGCGGACGTACTGGAGGACGAACACGCCGTCGGTCAGGTACTCGATGATGCCGTGCCGGGAGGTGTACGGGTCGTCGTGGGCAGCCTCGCTGGTCACCATCGTGGTGACGCCGGCGCTCTTGAGGGCCTTCGTGAAGTCGAACACCTCCGTCCGGCGGTCCGGCTGGTCGTCGTACATCATCTCCAGCAGGGAGACGGAGTCCAGCACGAGCCGCTCGGCGCCGAAGTCGTCGATGAGTCGTGGGAGGTCGCCGCGGATGGAGGCCAGCGAGTTGGCCATCTCCACCGGGTCGAGGTCGATGATGGCGAGCTGGTCGCTGTCGAGGTACTCCTCGAACGACCAGCCCCTCTCCGTGGCCGCCTGGACGACGGCCTCGCGGGTTTCCTCGAGCGTGATGTAGACGGTGCGTTCGCCCTGCTCGAGCCCCTTGTGGAGGAACTGGAGCCCGAAGGTGGTCTTGCCGGTTCCGGCCGCACCGATGACGACCAGGAGCGAGCGCTCCGGCACGCCGCCCTGGATCATCTCGTCGAGGCCGGTGATTCCCAGGTCGATACGCGGGATGTCGGACTCGAAGTCCTCGTCGAAGCCGGGGGAGCGCTCGCCGTCGAACGCGCTGGCGAAGTCCTCCTCGAACATCTCGCCTTCCTTTCCCGGTGGGCCGCCCATGCCACCACCCGGGCCGGCGCGCCCGTCGACTCCGTTCTCGAACCAGTCGTCGTCCCCCTCGTCGCTCACGGCCCCACCTCTCCGCTAGCGCGAACGTTCATACTTGGGCTAGGATATCGCAACGCATCAACCTTGTCCGCATCCCGGGTGGAACCGGTCCAGACGCTCGTCTGCCGCTGGAACTGTCGGCTGGGTCGTTCTGACGGAGTGGTGACGCCTCACGAGCGTGACACGAGGCCGATCACACCGTGAGTGTCGTTTAGCGGCCCTGACGGGGCACGTACCGCCTGGTCGACCCTGCGGACTCCCCCGAGTGGCTCCCGCGGGGTTCTTGACGGCGGGGGGCAAAGGCCCGTCAGATGCATCTCGGCATCGTGGCACAGCGGGGGAATCCGCGGGCGGTCGAGCTCGCGGAGCGCATCCGGGGCGCGGTACCGGAGGCCAGTGTCGCCCTCGACGAGTCGACGGCCATCGCCGTCGACGAGCCGGACTTCGGCGTGTCGGTCGACCGGATGGCGGCCTGCGACCTCGTGGTGAGTATCGGCGGCGACGGCACCTTCCTGTTCGCCGCCCGCGGAGCCGGCACCACCCCCATGATGGGGATAAACATCGGGGAAGTCGGGTTCCTCAACGCCGTCCCCCCGGAGGAAGCCGTCGACGCGGTCCGGGGTGTCGTCTCCGAGATCCGGGGGCGGGGCGAACCCTCCGTCTACGAACTCCCGCGTGTCGTCGCCGAGAACGACGAGTGGTCGCTCTCCCCGGCGCTCAACGAGATCACCGTGATGGGTCCCCAGCGGGGCCGTGCCAGCGGTGTCGGCCTCGAGATTCGTGTCGACGGGGCGCTGTACGCCGGGAGTCGGGCGGACGGGGCCCTCGTCGCTACGCCCGCCGGGAGCACGGCGTACAACCTGAGCGAGCAGGGGCCGCTGGTCCACCCTGGGACCGACGCGCTCGTCCTGACGGAGATGTGCGCCCGGTCGCCGATGCCGTCGCTCGTACTGGATTCCGACAGCGAGGTCTCCGTCCGCGTCGAGGAGGCAGAGCGGGCTGTCGTCGTTGCCGACGGCCGCCGCTCCGAGGAGGTGACCCCACCCACACAGGTCGAAATCCGGCGGGCCGCGGAGCCGCTCCGCATCGCGGGCCCCCCGCTCGACTTCTTCGCCGCCCTGGGAAAACTGGACTGACCGATCCCTGGGATGCCGACAGCCCGAATCGCGTGACGGGGCCGGGACGGAACGTATCCGGTGTCGTAAGTGCTAACAGCGTCGCGGCCCACTCTTCTGGAAATGAGTAAGCAACTCCCGGACGTGCAGGCGTCGCGTCCGGAGGTCAGTGTGGGCCTGAACAGGGTCGGCGTGACCGGCGTGGAGAAGCTGGTGAAGCTGGACCGCGACGAACGGCGACCCATCGTCCTCATGGCCGAGTTCGAGGTGTACGTCGATCTGCCGAAGTGGCGCAAGGGGATCGACATGAGCCGGAACATGGAGGTCGTCGACGAGATCATCGAGGAGGCACTGGAGGACCGCCACGTCCGCATCGAGGACCTCTGTGGCGACGTGGCCGAGCGCCTGCTCGACAAGCACGACTACACCTCCCGGACCGAGGTGACCATGGATGCCGAGTACGTCCAGCGCGAGAACACCCCCGCGAGCGACCGCCCCACGCAGTTCACTGCCGACATCCAGGCGTCCGCCACCGCCAACGGAGACGGCACCCACGAGGAGGTCGGGGCCACGGTGACGGGGATGACGGTCTGTCCCTGCTCGCAGGGGATGAGCGAGGCCCGGGCCCGGGAGACGCTCCGCCAGCTCGACGTCGAGGGCGAGGTCGTCGAGGAGTTCCTCGACGAGGTCCCCCAGCCGGGCCACTCACAGCGCGGCCACGCCACCCTCTCGGTCCGCAGCGAGGGCTCCCCGGACGTCGACCTCGAGGACCTCATCGACGTGGCCCGGGACGCGATGTCCGCGCGCATCTACAACATGGCCAAGCGCCCGGACGAGGACCACATGACCTACCACTCGCACGCGAACGCGAAGTTCGTGGAGGACTGCGTCCGGGCGCTCGCCGAGGGCGTGATCGAGCAGTTCGATCTCCCGGACGACGCCATCGTGACGATGAAGCAGTCGAACGACGAGTCCATCCACCAGCACAACGCCCACGCCGAGCGCGTCGCCGAGTTCTCCACCCTGAAGGAGGAGCTGAACGGGAGCATCTCGACGGAGTGACGCTGCTTTTGGGTGCCTGAACGCTCTCCCGGATGCATCACACGCCCGGTCGACGAGCTTCGCCTAGCGCGCCACGATGCACTGTGAGTGGGACTGGGATGGGAGGGGCGATAGCCGGGGAACGTCCATCAGTTGTCCAAACAGCTCGGAGAATGCAGAGCGGTGTTCGGATCGGGAGACGTGTCCCGGGTTTCCGTGGGGCCGGACGGCTCATTCATCTCGGCCTGGCGGGCGTGGAAGCGTCGGAACCACGGGTGCGGTCCATTCGTCCTGGCATATCAGGACACGTTCGCCTTCGGGGAGACCGACGAGGACGGGAACGAGTACCTCGTCCGGTACCGCGGAGTCGACGGGGACGGCCTTCCGGCCGGGGTTGAGGGCGATGGCGTGTGCGTCCGGGATGCCCGTGAGGAGGAGAGCTGACTGGTGGTCCGGGAGTGACCGTAGGCGACTAACCCGTGTTTCCCGTGGAACGTGACCGTAGTAACCGAAAAATACTTCGGATATATAATATATGGGCCAATATTCCTGTAAAGTATGGCAGCGAGTTGAAGGCGAAACGAGCGAGAAACCCGTGTCCGGAGCCCCCCGCGCTGCCGTACGTGTCGAACTGGGCCGCTACTTCTCCTCGTGGCGCTGGTAGCTCCGGTAGCTCATCGCGTCACCGTCCACGATGACCGTCTCCGTGCCGTGTTCGCTGTCCAGTTCGGTCTCCATGCCACCGTCGCCGCGCTCGTCGCCGAACACGTATGGGTTGGTGTGTTCCGACATACCATGGCATGGGGGGCGGACACCGATATAGGTTGCGGCGCCGTCCGTCGAGCGTCTGACGAACGCTACGGGGTCTCGGTCGACCCCATCGGTTCTGAACCGCCGTTCAGTATGCGTCTCACGGCCGCTAGCGCATAAACACCCCTTCAAAGCGGGCAGCAACCTTTGGGTGGACCGTCCGAAACGCAGTGGTAGTTCATGCAGCGACGTGACTTCACGAAACTGCTCGGTGGGCTGGCGGGAACGGGACTCGCCGGGACGGCATCGGCCGACACTGACGGGTTCAATCCGAGCCTGCAGGGCGACCCGCTCGACCGGATCGAGATCAAGACGACGGAGTACAACGAGAGCCACATCTACGTCGGCGAGGACCCCGAGGACACGGACGAAGGCGACCTCTACACGCTGGGCTACGGGAACGGCTACGTCCAGGCCCGCGACCGCCTGTTCCAGATCGACATCATCCGCCACGTCGGCTACGGGAACAGCGCCGAACTGCTCGGTCCGGCCCAGCTCCCGTCGGACATCCAGGTCCGGCGGGACCTCTACAGTCCCGAGGAGATCCGACGCCAGTGGGAGAGCGCCAGCCGGACCATCCGCAAAGTTATCCGCGGCTATGCGGACGGCGTCAACCGGCGGATGACCGAGATGGCAGCCCAGGGGGACCTGCCGGCGGAGTTCGCCGCGCTGGGCCACGCGCCCGAGCCCTGGAAGCCCGAGGACACGGTCGCCTGCATCAACTACCTCATCGGCTTCTTCGGCGTCAGTGGCGGCGGGGAGCTGGGCAACGCGAAGACGCTGGCGAAGCTGAAGGAGTCGCTCGGAAACGAGCAGGACGCGTTCGCGGCCTACGAGGACCTCAACTGGCTCCGGAGCACCGAGGACCACTTTACCTCCATCCCCGGCGACGACATGGACGCCGAGGAGTTCGCTCCGGAGCTCATCGAGCAGGTGCCCGACTACGACGACGTGCCGGACGAGCAGCTCGACCTCGTCGATGCCGCGCTGGGCGCCGAGACGTGGGGCATCGAGACGGACATCGACCTCCCCGAGGACGTCACCACGGGCCGACGCGAGGGACAGGGCGTGATGTCCGGGTTCAAGTGGGGGTCGAACGCGTTCGTCGTCGATGGCGACCTGACCGAGACCGGGACCCCGATGCTGGGTGGCGGCCCGCAGATGGGGATGTTCAAGCCCCCCATCCCGTACGAGGTCGGCCTGCACGGGGCCGGCGTCGACATGACTGGGATGGGCGTCCCCGGTGCCCCCGCCGAGGTCATCGGCCGGACCGACAACCTGGCGTGGACGGTCACCTCCGGGCGCGACGACCAGGTCGACACCATCGCGGTCGAACTCGACCCCGACGACAGGCACCGCTACGAGTGGGAGGGCGTCTGGTACGAGATGGAGACCGAGACGGTGGTCCACCGTGCCTCGCCCGTGACGCCGGCGACCGGCGGCGAGGCGGACACGCGGGTCGTCGAGCAGGAGGTCGCCCGCATCGAGCAGAACGGGGACACGATGCCCGTCGTCGCGTGGAACGAGGAGGAGAACATCGCCTGGTGCCAGCGCATCACCACGCGGTTCGACGAGCTACCGGGCGCGTTCATCTGGGCGGACCTCGCCCGCACCGACAGCCTGGCGGAGTTCGAGGAGGGGCTGGAGGAGTTCCCGTTCACATTCAACTTCCACGTCGCGTCGGCCAACGAGGACGAGGCCGACATCGCCTACTTCCACACCGGCAAGATTCCGGAGCGGTCCGGGCAGTACGACAGGCGGCTCCCGGCGACGCCCGACCGGCACGCCTGGAACGGCATCCGCGTCGGCACGGGCCTGGGAACGTTCGACAGCGACCCCTCGCGCGGCTACTACGTGAACTGGAACAACGGGCCGGCGAAGAACTGGCCCTCCAGCGACGGCGAGCAGAACTGGGGCTCGCGCCACCGCGTCGAGGCGCTCGACTACTTCATCCGCGAGAAGTTGGGCGTCCCGGAGAACGTCCCCGACGGTCGGCCGGTCAAGCGGGCCGCCACCGAGAGCATCTCCGTGGCGGACGTCCGCGACATCGAGTACCAGGCCGCCAAGCACGACTCGACGGCACAGGTCTCCGCCCCCTACCTCGCCGACGCCGCCCGCGACGCCGACGACCTGCAGGACGTGACCGCGGCGCTGGACGAGTGGATCGCCACGTACTGCCGCTGGGACGGCGGGAGCGAGGACGGGCTGGAGGCGACCGAGATGACCTACCCCGGCCACACCATCTTCGACCGGGCCCGGAAGAAGCTCCAGGACGCGGTCTTCGACGACGAACTCGACGGCCGGCAGGGTGACCTGGCGCTCGAACCGACGGTCAGCCGGCACGCCTCCAACCACGGGAACGCCAACGGCGACGTGACGTTCATCGACGCGCTGGCGGGCGAGACGACCCACGACTGGTTCGCGGACGTCTCCGGCGACGCCGGCCTCCAGCCGCCCGACCCCGCGACCCGCGACGCGGTGCTCTGCGAGGTCCTCCGCGAGGTCAAATCGGCGCTGGTCGAGGAGTACGGCTCGGACCCGTCCTCGTGGACTGACCAGGGCCACACCACCAAGTTCCTCTCGCTGGGCCTGTCGAACGCGACGGAGATCCACATCCAGAGCCGCTCGACGTACAACCAGGCCATCGACGTCGGGAAGTTCAACAGCGACGACCCCGCGATCTGGCAGGCCAACTGCCAGGACGTGGTGCCCCCGTCGAACTCCGGGCAGGTGAACGCCGCCGAGGGCGCGCAGGTGATCACGCAGGGTGAGGAGCCCGACCGCCTCGACGACCAGCTGGAGATCTACGCGGCGAACGGCGAGTACAAGCCCCACCCGCACACCCGGACGCAGGTCGAGGAGGTCGCGGTCGAGACGCGGACCATCCGCGCGACCCCGGAGCACCAGTTCACGCCGGTCGTCCCGGCCGCGCCGCGACCGCTGCCGACGCCCATCTCGATTCCGGATGCCGACACGTCCGGGACCGATTCGTCGCCCGCCGACGATGCGGGGTCGACCGCCGGGGAAGCGACCGACACGACCACCGACCGCCCGACCGGCCACACCACCGGCGGGGCCGGCGACCTGCGCTGAGGCCACGTGGCGCGGCTCGCCTCCTCGGCCGTCACCCCCCTATCGCTCGGAATGCTCACATAAACCGGCACTCATCACCGGTAAAACGACCTTGCCGCTCCGGGCAGGGAGTGGTGGCATGCGACGACGCGAGTTCACGAAGCTCATGGGATTTGCAGGGGGCGCCGCGCTGGGCGGCGTCGACACCGCTGCCGCCCTGCCGAGCGACGACACGCTCGAACGGATCGAGATCCGCACCGACGAGTACGGCGTCAGCCACGTCACCGTCGGGGACCCCGACGACAGGGAGGACGGCGACCTGTACGCGCTAGCCTACGGGAACGGCTACGTGCAGGCCCGCGACCGGCTGTTCGAGATGGACGCCGCCCGGCACGTGGCCCGGGGGACCGCCTCGGAGGCCATCGGTCCGGGCCAGCTCCCCTCCGACATCCAGGTCCGGCGAGACCTGTACAACGAGGACGAAATCGAGCGACTGACCGACGCCGCCTCGGCGACGGCGAGGACCGTCCTCCGGGGGTTCGCGGACGGCGTGAACCGACGGATGACCGAGCTTGCGGCGCAGGGTGACCTGCCCGCGGAGTTCGCCGCGCTCGGCCACGCCCCCGAGCCGTGGCAGCCGGAGGACACCACCGCCATCGTGACCTACTCCATCGGGCTGTTCGGGGTTCGGGGTGGGAACGAACTGGCCAACGCCCGACAGCTGAACCGCTTCATCCGGGAGGGGGAGTTCGCCTCGCCGGACGCGGCGTTCCGGGCCTACGGCGACATCACCCGCGTCGCCGCCGACGAGGACCACTATGCCTCGCTGACGGCGGCCGACGTGGCGGAGCAGGACCTCGCCTTCGAGGACCCGCCGGAGACGCCGGCGGCGCTCGCGGAACTTCCCGACCGACAGCGGGCGTTTCTCCGGGCAGCCACCGACGGCGTACGGCCCTGGGGCATCGACGGCGACGTGACGGTCCCGGACACCGTCACCAACGGGCAGCGCGTCTCGCACGGCATCATGGGGGCGTTCAACTGGGGATCGAACGCGATGGTGGTCTCGGGCGAGCGGACCGCGACCGGCCAGCCGATGATGTTCGGCGGCCCGCAGACGGGGCTGAGCAAACCGTCTTTCCTCTACGAGATCGGACTCCACGGCGCCGGGTTCGAGGCAAGCGGTGTCGGCGTCGTCGGCACGCCGTCGCTGGTCATCGGGCGGACGCCGGACGCGGCGTGGTCGGTCACGACGGGGTACGACGACATGGTCGACACCATCGCGGTCGAACTCGATCCCGACGATAAACACCGCTACCGGTGGAACGAGAGCTGGCACGAGATGGCGACGGAGACGGTGGTCCACCGCTCCTCGGCGGCGGGAAGCGCGCTGGCGGGGGAGAGCCGGGTCGTCGAGCAGGAGATCGCCCGGGTCGAGCAGGAGGGTGACTCGATGCCCGTCGTCGCCTGGAACCCCGATCCGGACGGGCTGGACCATCCCGTCGCGTGGGTCCAGCGCACCACCAGCCGGTTCGAGGAACTGGACAGCGCGTTCATGTGGGCACAGCTCGGTCGGACGGACGGTTTCGAGGCGTTCCGCGACCGAATCGAGGAGTTCGCGTTCACGTTCAACTTCCACTACGCCGACCGGGAGCGGATCGGCTACCTTCACATGGGAAGCGTCCCGGAGCGGAACCCGAATCTCGACCCGCGGTTCCCGGCGTCGGCGGCGGCCCACGAGTGGACCGACATCCACACCGGGCTCGGGCTGGGGACCAGCGCGACCGACCCCGAGCGGGGCTACGTCGTCAACTGGAACAACGCCCCGGCGCCGAACTGGTACGGCGGCGACCAGCCGCGCTACTTCGGTGCCGTCCAGGAGGTTGAGGCGCTGGACGAGGCGATGCAGATCCGACTCGACGAGACCGGCGACGCGCTCACCGTCGATGACGTGACGGGCGTGCTGGCGGACGCCGCGACACACGACATCGCCGCGCGCTGGTTCGTCCCCGACCTGGAGCGGGCGGCCCGTGGTGACCCGGACCTGCAGCCGCTGGCCGACGCCCTGGCGGCGTGGCGAGAGGCCGACGCCATCGGCTACCCGTGGACCGCGGCGGACGGCGACGGCGACGGCGAGCGCGAGTACGTCCACGAGGGGCACGCCGTCTGGGACGAGACGCGCCGACAGCTGCAGTCGCGGCTCTTCGGCGACGAGTTCGGCGGGAGCCAGCCGCAGGTGCAGTTCGAGCCCACCCCGGGCGGCCACGCGGCCGCCCACGAGGACGCCGGCCCCCACCTCCTGCTCTACCGGGTCCTCCAGCGCGACACGCGGTACGACTGGCTGGAGGGCGAGCCGCTGACGCAGGTGCTCCGGGCGGCCCTCCGCGACGCACGGGCGGCGCTGACCGAGCGGTTCGGCAGCGCCGACGTGGACGACTGGCACGAGCCCGAACACACCCTGAAGTTCGCGCCGCTGGGCGCGACGGAGCAGGAGGAGATACCGATGCAGGCGCGGGGGTCGTGGAACCAGGTCGTCGACCTGAGCGACCGCGGTCGCTCCGCGGACCCGGCCGTGATGCGGCGTCACTCCGGCGGGGCCCTGCCCCCGGGCAACTCCGGCCAGCTGTCGGTCGACGAATTCGCGCGCGCGCAGGCGACCGGCGAGGAACCCGGCCGCCTGACCGACCAGCTCGACCTGTACGCGGGCTTCGAGTTCAAGCCGCTCCCGGTAACTCGGGAGCAGGTCGAGGCCGTCACGACCCGCACCACGCTCCTGACCGCCGAGAAACCCGCGCTGGACGCCCCCGTCCAGCCGACCGGGAAGGTCACGCTCCCCGACGGGCTGGACACGGGCACCGGACCCACGGGCGGGGACACCACCGCGGGGACCGGGACCGACGGGACGCCGGACGCGACGGCCGACGAACCGGCACCGGCCGACCGGCCGACCGGCCACGTCGACGGGGAACGGACGGAGGACCTGCCGTAGCGGCCAATCAGCCGGAGCGGGGAGCCGGTGTTATCACGTTATTGCCGGAACAACTCGATTGAATTACCTGTTAAGTGATATCGAGGTCGGCAATCTCGAAACGGGCGCCGCCGTCGGGGCGATCGGCGATTTCGATCGACCAGCCGTGGGCCTCGACGATCCCGTTGACGATGGCAAGGCCGCGGCGACGGCCGCCAGCGGGACGGGTGCGGGGTCGTCGATGGCCTGTCCCTCGCGGGCCAGCCGCAGCAGGTCCCCGATGAGGATGGCCATCCGTTCGAGCGAGGTCGCGACCGGCTCCACCTCGTCCCGGTCGATGTCCTCCTGCAGGGGGTCGACGTACCCCTCGGCCACGTTGAGCGGGTTCCGGAGGTCGTGGCTGACGACCGCGGTGAACGCCTCAAGACGCTCGTTCTGTTTCCCGAGTTCCCGCTCGCGGGCCTTCAGCTCCGAGACGTCCCGGATGGTCCCGAAGTAGTACGGGTTCCCCCCGAGGTTCCGGCGCGTCGTCACCGCGGAAACCGACACTCGCGTGTCCCCGTGCTCGTGGACCGTCTCCGCGGTCCGGGTCTCCCCGTCCTCGAACGGGGCCCAGTAGTCGTCGAACCCGGTCGGGGTCGAACTCCCGGATGGGGTGGCCGATCAGGGTCTCGCGTTCGGCGTCCAGCATATCGGCGTCCGCGTCGTTGACGTAGATGTATCGCCCGTCCTCGCCGTAGACGCCGACCGCCGCCACCGACTGCTCGAACATCTCTGCCCGGTCCATGGGGACAGTTCGCGTCGTCGTTGTAAAAACCAGGTGGCCGGTGGAGGGGGCCGAATCAGTCGGCGGCGACCGGTTCGCCGTGCTGGATCTCGGTCCCGAGCAGGTCGAGGAACCCGGCGATCCACTCCGGATGGTCGGGCCACGCCTGCCCGGTGACGAGGTTCCGGTCCGTGACGACACCGTCGACCCACGAACAGCCCGCGGCCTCGACCTCGGCGCGGACTGCCGGGTACGCGGTCATCTCGTAGCCGTCGAGCACGTCCGCGGCGGCGAGGATCTGCGGGCCGTGGCACAGCGCGGCGACCGGCTTCTCCTCCTCGAAGAAGTGCTGGACCGTCTCCAGCACCTCGTCGTACGTTCGGAGGTACTCGGGAGCGCGCCCGCCCGGGACGACGAGGCCGTCGTAGTCGGCCGGGTCGACCTCGTTCATCGTGGCGGTCACCTCGAAGTCGTGTCCCCGCTCCTCCAGATACGTCTGGTCGCCGCGGAAGTCGTGAACGGCCGTCTTGACGCTGTCGCCGGTCTCCTTCTCGGGACAGACGGCGTGGACCTCGTGGCCCACGGCCTGGAGGGCCTGGAACGGGACCATCGCCTCGTAATCCTCGACGAAGTCGCCGACGATCATCAGGAGCTGCTTGGATGTCATCTGATGTCACGCACCTATCGGTGCGCGCGGGCCGTCGTCCAGAGCAGGCATAAACGTTGATTCCGGGTGGAGGAAACGCAACACGTGTCCGATTCCCGACCACACCGCTTTTGCGCCGTTCGGGTGACGGGACACCCATGCAGGTGACCTTCCTCGGGACGGGGAGCGCGATGCCGACCGGCGACCGGATGCAGACCGGGTTGCTGGTCGACGCGGACGGTGATGCCGGACCGCTGCTGGTCGACTGTGGCAGCGGTGCGCTCCACTCGCTGGCCGCCACCGAGACGGGCTACGAGGGCGTCGACACCGTCCTCCTCAGCCACCACCACCTCGACCA
This sequence comes from Halobacteriales archaeon QS_4_70_19, assembly GCA_003020985.1. Lineage (GTDB taxonomy): Archaea > Halobacteriota > Halobacteria > Halobacteriales > Haloarculaceae > Haloglomus. The sequence goes on from PXRM01000020.1 coordinate 129,670, forward strand.
CGTCGCGGACCTGCTGCCGCTGATGAAGGCCCGCTGGTTGGCCGGTGCCGAGTCGTTGCGCGTCGTCGGTCCCCCGGGGACGGGCGAGCTCGTCGAGGGGCTGCTGGACGTCCACGACTACATGCAGGACCGGCTTGATCTCCGGCTGCGCGAGGTGACGCCGGACGAGGCACCGTTCGACCTGGCGGGCTTCTCCGTCGACGCGATGGAGACGGTCCACTCGATGTACTGCCACGCCTACCGCTTCAGGGCGGCCGACGGGGAGGCCTCCGACGAGGCTCCCACCTTCACCTTCTCCGGCGACTCGGAGGCCATCGACCGCCTCGCGAGGTTCGCCGACGGGTCGGCCGTCCTCGCGCACGACTGCTCGTTCCCCGACGAGGTGGACGTGGACAACCACCCGACCCCGGCGACGCTGGGTGAGACGCTCGCCGGCCACGACTACGGGACCGTCTACCTGACCCACCTCTACCCGCACACGGTCGGGAAGGAGGAGGAGATGCTGGCGTCGCTGCGCGAGGCGTACAACGGCGAGGTGCGGTTCGCGGAGGACGGCCTGACCGTGGACGTGGCGTGACGGCGGGCCCCCGTCCGTTCCGTGGCTGTGACCGTCAGTCGATGCGGTAGCGCAGCAGCGCGGCGACGCCACCCAGGTTCTTCAACTGCTGCCCGGGGTCGAACTCGTTGGAGAACACCGTCACTGAGCCGCCCTTCTGCTCCACCGTCTCTACGAGGTCGTTGGCGTCCACGTCCCAGTCGCCCTCCCCCGCCCGCTCGGCGCGGAGCCGTTCGTCGAGGATGAGCAGTTCGTCGACGGCGCCGAACTCGGCTGCCTCCATCACGTTCCCGATGCCGTAGGCGGCCTCGTGGCCCTCGCCGATGCGTTCCATCAGCTCGTCGATGTAGCTGGCCTCCTCCGCGATGCGGGTCTCGGCCTGTACCTCGTCGACCGCGCCGCGCTTCAGCACCTCGTGGACGCCCCGGTCGCCGACGCCGGAGGTGTCCACCGTCGTGACGAGGTCGGCCACCTCGGGTGCCTCCTCCTCGACGTACTCCAGGGCGTCCTGCTTCGTGAAGCCGGGCCCGGCGAGGATGATGGCGTCCACGTGCATCCGCGAGAGCACGTCGGTCAACTCGGCGAACAGCTGTGTCCGGGGCTGGGCGTACTCCCCCTTGCCCGTCGTCGCCGTGATGGAGGCCCGCTCGTCGACCCCGTACTGTGCGACCGTGTGGACGTAGGCCTCCCCCTCCTCGACGGTGGCGATGGCGACGTCCGGGTTCTCGGCGGCCTCGACGGCCTCCTGCAGGCGTTCGAGCTGGTCGGTCTTCCAGCGCTTCGTGATCTCGATCTCCGTGCGCTCCTCGACGTTGAGCGTGTGGTGGAGCCCGAGCTGGTCCTCGCGCGAGCAGTCGACGATGGCGCCGCCGACCCGGAGGCGGTTGGCGAACTTCGCGAACTCCACGTCGTCGACCTCGACGGTGACGTACATGTGCTCGCGCTCGCCGCCGGTGTCGCGCATCTGGTCGTCGTTGCGCTGGATGCGGCGTGTCGTGTCCCCCCCGACCTCGTCGCCCGGTTCGATGACGTAGGTGAGGTGCCAGAGGTCGTCCAGGCTCTCGGGGACCACCTCGATCCGCTCGCGGCCCTCCCCGACGGCCTGCCGGTCGGCGATGCGCATACCGGTGCTGGACCGGCGGCAGGCAAAGGCCCTACTGTTCGTCGGTGGGGCTACAGGAGGCTCGAAGTGAGTACCGCTGCCGGCCACAGACGGAGGTTATTAACAAAATAATGGAATTGTCTGCGTGAGAAATGGCTATCAACTGATATAACCGTGATATAGGCGGACGATGGACGAAAGTTGCGAAAGCACGATTACGCTGCCGGTCGGCCTACCGGCTCCGGGCCGTTCTCCTCGGCGGCTGGCTCGATGATGCCGACGGTGCCGCCGTACAGGTAGTAGCCGGCGACCGTGGCGTCGAACGTCAGGAACGGGGCGACGAGGGCTCCGACGCCGGTCGCGCTCAGGGCACCGGAGATGACGCCACCGATGACAAGCACGCCGGGACCGACGAGCCACCGGGTCGCGTATTTCCGGGTCGTCACGGGCGCACGCATCCGACCGAAGTCGACCGCGTCGCCCAGCCGATCCGAGACGGCCACGAACGTCAGTGTCGCGGGCAGCAGGTAGTAGGCGACCGGGAACGGGACGCTGGCGAGCGCGAGGCCGCCGACGAACTGTTTCAGCCCGTCGACGAACAGGGTCCTCCAGTCGTCGAAGACGGGGGCGGTCTCGGTCTCCGGGTCGGCCGCGGCGTCGCGGAGCGCGCTCCCTAGCCGACGACGAGGAACACGGGGACGAGCAGGAAGGAGAGCGGGCTCGGGACGCCGCCGATGGCGGTCGTGGTCCAGCTCTTCTCGCTCTCACGGGGGTAGCTGATTGCTGATAGGGTCAGTCGTCGACCATCGTCGAGCCGCCGGGCGGGCAGAACTCCTGGACCCGGTCGGCGCTGGCCACCTTCCGGACGAACGACTGGTCGGCGAACCGCTCGCGGAACTCCCGGTAGATCATCTTCGCGATGTCGTTCTGGGCGTACCGGCCGGGTTCGAGCCGGACGCTCGTGACCGCCCGCTCCTCGACGGGGGCGGGGGGCCCCCCGATGACCCGCGACTCGGGTTCGATCCGGATGCCGACCGCCACCTCCGCCTCGACGTCCTCGAAGTAGGTCCGGTCGCCCCGCACCGCGAACCCGCCCTTCTCCAGGTACTCGCCGGACTCGGGGGTCTTCGACACCTGGTCCGGCGAGACCATGTAGGCGTCCCCGGCGAAGCGGCCGTCCTTCCAGACGGAGGAGTAGGCGACGGCGAACTGCGCAGCCTCCCGCCGCGAGCGGTCGGGGATGTCCACGTCCGTCGCGGCCTCGCTGGGCCCGGTCGCCTTGAGGACCGTCACCGGCCCGCCGTGGGCCTGCGTGTGGAAGAACAGGTCCCCGCGGTCCATGTACTTCTTGACGAGTTCCTCGTTCTGGTCGGCGTTGCGCCCGCCGATGACGAGAAAGCCGTCGGAGGTGTGGAACCAGCGGAACCGCTCGTACCACTGCTCGTCGCTCCGGACGGAGATGGAACTGCGGTCGAGCCAGGCCTCGTCGCTGACCGCCTCCTCGCCGTCCTCGTCGTCGGGCTCGTCCTCGTCGCGGGCCTCCCACTCCTCGCGGCGCTGCTTCACCGCCTCGAGGTCCTCGCGCGTGTCCTCGATGGCCGCGAGCGCGCCCTCCTTCTTCTCCTCGATTCGCTTGGCCCCCGTGTAGAGCCGGTCGGCGTTCTTCTCTACGCCGTCCCGGGGGTCCAGCTCGATCCGGTGGTCCTCGACCGCGAGCGTGACGGTCCCCTCGGCCCCGTCTACGGCGACGACGGCCTCGGCCGCAGGGATGCCCTGCTCGGCGCCCTCGGCGAACCGCTCCTCGATGCCGTCCCAGGAGCGGTCGGCCTCGCGGGCCTCGCGGACTGTCGACAGCACGTCGTCCACGAGGTCGTAGTTGGCGTAGAGGAGTTCGGCCTTCTCGCGCTCCTGCCGGGCCTCCTGCTCGAACTCCTCGATGGCGCCCTCCTGCTGCTCGATGATGCGCTCGTGCTTGGCGATCTCCGACTCGAAGTCCGGCCGGTCACGGCCGCCGCCCCCGCCGCCCGCCTCGCCGACGGACTCGTGCTCCAGCCGGTGGAAGTAGTCCGCCAGCGCGTCGTTGAACGAGTCGAACGCCTCCGCGTGGAGGCCGGCGGCCTCGCGCTCCTCCATCGGAACCGGCGTCACGTCGACGACCCGCCGCGGCGCCTCGTCGCTCTCCTCCCCGTCGTCACCGTCCCCCTCGACCTCGACGGTCTCGGTGTACACCCGCGGGTCGAGGTCGCCCTCCTTGATGCGGGTGCGGAGCCGGTCCCAGGCGTCGTAGAGGGCGTCGTACTGCTCGCGCTCGGCCGCGGCGATGTCCTTCACCTTCTCGACGCCCGCCCGGCGGCAGAGCTCCTCGGCCCAGAGGCCGCCGAAGTTGAGCTGGGTGGCGAGGGTGCGGACGAGGTCGGTGTCGGACTGGTCCATCCGGCGGGCGAACGACTCGCGGTCGGCCTCAAGCGGGTCGAACCGGCTGTCCGGGAACTCGTAGTCCGACCCCGGCGCGACGGTCCGGGACTTCAGCCGGACGGTGTCGAGCGAGGAGATGACCTCGCGCTCCGCGTCGAGGACGGCCACGTTACCGTCGCCGAACAGCTCGAAGACCAGGGTCGTGTTCCCGTCCTCGCGCTCGAACTCCACGGTGAGGATGCGGTCGAACTCGAACTGGGCCACGTCGACGAGGTCGGCCCCGGAGAGCCGGTTGCGCAGCATCATCGCGAAGTCGGGCGGCCGTCCCGGCGCGTCCGGGACGCGGTCCGGGTCGACGAGGTGGACCCGTTTGGGGTCGCGCACCTCGGCCAGTAGCTCCAGCCGCCCGACGTCGAAGTCACGTAGCTTCAGCCGGACGAGGTCGTCCTCGTAGAGGTAGGCCTTGTCCAGCTTGGCGCCCCGGTAGGTCCGGAGTTCGCGGACCAGCGCCGCGCAGTCCACGCTGGTCAGGGCGCGTTTCTGCTCCATGTCCCGAGTGTGGCGGTCCACCGGATATGCGTGTCGGGTCCCGACGAGGACCGGGTCGACGGCCGACTCCCGTCTCGGGACTACCGATGCGTGCGGTGGCCCTGCCGTCGGTCCCGGTCCCCCGCCCGATGGGAGTCCCGCCACGAGCACCGGTCTCGGACTAAAAAACCCGCAGTTGACAGGCAGTAACGATACACCCGATGGCTCCGACCGTCCGGTTGCCATGGCGGACAAGGAAAACGTTCGACAGCAGTTCCGTGAAGCGTTCGAGGGTGCCGACTACCCTGTCAACAGCCCGATGGACCTCGTTCCGGCCCTGCCGAACGGCCCGGGGACGACGTTCGAGATCGGTGACGAGACCATCACGGCGATGGAGCTCAACCAGGAGGCCTCCGGCGAGGCCGACTACCCCTACGAGACCGTCGACGAGCTCGTCGACGACCTCGTCCAGGGGATGGAAGAGCGCGACTACTTCTAGACCCGCACCCGTCCCGAGTGCGGTCCTCTCGCCCGGCCCGTTCGCAGTGACTTCGCTTCGCTCACTACCCGTTCAGTGGTCGGTAGCGGCCTCGCTGGCGGTGAATCGGATGTTCGAACCGTTAGACATAGGGGCCGCGCCGAGACACTCTCCGCGTACGGATGCAGAACCTGGACGGGACCATCGGGCGCGGGCGGGGAGTACCGGACTGGCTACGGGCCGAACGCGAGTACGACGACGAGGTCATCGGCGACGACACGCTGGGCGAGATGTTCGTCGCGAGCGCGCGCCGGAACGGCGACCGGGACGCGCAGTGGTACAAGGGCGGCATCTACGACCGGACGATGGCCGGCGTCGCCTACCCGGAGGCGCTCGCGGGCGAGTTCGCCTCCCTCACGTACGCGGACGTGCTGGACGTCGTCCAGACGCTGTCGGCGGGCTTCGTCGACATCGGCGTCGAGCACGGCGACCGGATCGGGATGTTCGCCAACACGCGGATGGAGTGGGCCCAGTCGGACTTCGCGCTGCTGTCGGCCGGCGCCACCGTCACGACGGTCTACACGGAGTCCGAGCCGCCCCGGGTGCAGTACCTGCTGGGCGACCCCGGGGCGACGGGCGTGGTCTGTGAGAACCGCGAACTGCTGGAGCGGGTCGTCGCGGTGGAGGACGAACTGGAGCTGGAGTTCGCTGTCGTGATGGACGCGTTCGAGGCTCCCGAGACCGACCTCGACGTGTACACGCTCGCGGACGTCTACGAGCGCGGTCGGGAGCAGTTCGACGAGGACGCCTTCCAGGAGCGGCTCGACGCCTGCGAACCCGACGACCTCGCGTCGCTGGTCTACACCTCCGGCACCACCGGTGACCCGAAGGGTGTCAAGCTGACCCACGGCAACTTCCGCGCGAACGTCAATCAGGTCCGCAAACGGTTCGGCCCCCGGCCGGACAAGGCCCCCGACACGCCCGTCATCGACGAGGAGACCCGTACCCTCTCGTTCCTGCCGCTGGCGCACGTCTTCGAGCGGCTGGCGGGGCACTTCTCCATGTTCGCGGCCGGCGGCTGCGTGGCGTACGCCGAATCTCCGGACACCGTCTCCGAGGACCTCGAGAGGATTCAGCCCTCGGGGGCGACGAGCGTCCCCCGGGTGTACGAGCGCATCTTCGACCAGATGCGGGAGGAGGCCTCCGGGTCGGACGTGGCCGAACGCATCTTCCAGTGGTCGCTGGACGTCGCCCGCGACTACGGCCGCATCAAGCGCGACCCCGACGAGGAGCCCTCGCTCGGGCTCCGTGCCAGGCACGCCGTCGCCGACAGGCTGGTCTACAGTAGCGTCCGGGAGGGTGTCGGCGGCCGCATCGACTCGTTCATCTCCGGCGGCGGCTCGCTGTCGAAGGAGCTGGCCCGGGTGTTCGACGGGATGGGCATCCCCATCAACGAGGGGTACGGCCTGACGGAGACCTCGCCCGTCGTCTCCAGCAACCCCGCGGAGGCGCCAAAGCACGGCACGCTCGGGCCTGCGGTCGTGGGGTGTGAGGTGATGGTCGACGAGTCCGTCGTCAGCCAGGAGCGCCGCGAGAACGCCGACGGCATCGTCGGCGAGCTGCTGGTCCGTGGCCCGAACGTGACCGAGGGGTACTGGAACAAGCCCCAGGCGACCGAGGACGCGTTCACCGAGGCAGAGGACGGCGGCGACCCGTGGTTCCGCACGGGCGACATCATCACCATCGACGAGGACGGCTACCTCGTCTACACGGACCGGCTGAAGACGCTGGTCGTACTGGACACGGGGAAGAACGTCGCTCCGCAGCCCATCGAGGACGAGTTCTCCACCTCCGAGCGCGCCGAGCAGGTGATGGTCGTCGGCGACGACGAGAAGTTCATCGGCGCGCTCATCGTCCCGAACTTCGAGCAGGTCCGGAAGTGGGCCGAGAAGGAGGCCATCGACCTGCCCGACGACCCCGAGGGAATCTGCGACGACGAGCGCGTCCAGGAGTACATCCAGGAGGAGATCGACCGCGTCAACGCCGAGTTCCCGAAGCACTCCCGAATCAAGGCGTTCGAGCTCGTCCCGGTCGAGTGGACCGCGGAGAACGACTATCTGACCCCATCGATGAAGAAGAAGCGACGCGACATCCGCGAAGGCTTCCGGGACTACATCGACCGCATCTACGAGTAGCTCCCGCGACCCCGACGGCGTCGCTACCGGGCGGTCGGCGAACACGAGAAGGTGGCACACCGCACGCGCGCCTCACGCGTTGTTCATCCGTACCGTACGTTCCTCGCCACAGGCGACACAGGTGGCGACCCGGTACGGCTCCCGGGAGAACTCCGCGTTCTCGGTCTTCGTGCTCTCGGTCCGGATTTCGACGGAGACGCGGTGAGCCGTCTCGCGGTCGCAGGCCGTGCACTCCTCGACCATGTCGGCGTCGTTGGACTGGGCGTTCACTGCCATCACCTGTGTACAGGCCCGACACCGTCGTAAGAACCCCCGAAGGTTGGGTCCCGTTCGTACCGTTCACGCCAGTCTGAGGGCCTCTGACCGCGGATCGCTGCTGTGAGTACACGAGAGGGTTACAGGCCGCCGATGCCCGACCATTCCATCCGTTCAATCCCTTGAACGGCCAACAGAGTTATATAGTTGAATCGACCCTCCGCTCAGCTACCCTGCCGTACTTCGGGTCGGTCGTGTAGCTATCAGACCGCGGCGGCCAGCCGGTCGGGCCGGGCGGCGGTGGTGCCACGTCGGGAGACTGATACCGCTCGTGGCCCACCGGCCGGTATGGACCAGGTGTTCGCCCCCTGGCGCATCGAGTGGGTGGAGCGCGACCCCGGCGAGCAGAACCCGGACGTCGACTGCCCGTTCTGTGCGCTCCCCGAGCGCGAGGATGCTCAGGAGGCCCGCGTGGTCGCGCGTTCGGCCCACGCGTTCGTCCTCCTGAACAACTACCCTTACAACCCGGGCCACGCCATGGTCATCCCGTTCCAGCACGGTGGCGACTACGGCGCGCTCCCGGACGAGGTACTGCTCGACCACGCCCGCCTGAAGGGACGGACCCTCGACGCGCTCGACGCCGCGCTCGGTCCCGACGGGGTGAACACCGGCGAGAACCTGGGCGGGACCGCCGCCGGCGGCTCCATCGAGGACCACCTCCACACGCACGTCGTCCCGCGCTGGGGCGGCGACACCAACTTCATGCCCGTCATCTCGGATACGAAGGTCATCGTCGAGGCGCTCGATGACACGTACGGCCGGCTCCACGAGGCGTTCGCCGCACAGGAGGACGCGGAGGTCGCAGGCCCGGACAGCGCCGTCGAACTCGGGCTGGACGGGTGACCGCCGCGAGTACCGCGACCCGACAGGGGTTAGTGAACGGGCGGTCCACCCTGTGACGATGGTCGATGCCGAGCGTGGGGAGGCATCCGGCGGGACGCCCGCCGAGAGCGTGCCGACGACCGGTGGCGAACCCGCGACCACCGAACGGACGACCGCCCCCCACGAACCGAGCGACCGCCGCGGTCGCGTGCTCCGCCGGGTCGGGTTCCTGGTCCTCGGGGTCAATCTCGCCCTCGCGGCTGCGAAGGGGGCCGTCTGGTACGCTACCGGCAGTTTCGCCGTCGGTGGCGAGGCGGTCAACAGCCTCTCCGACGCGGGCTACTCCGTGGTGGTGCTGGGGGGTCTCTACCTCACCACCCAGCCCCCGGACTTCGAGCACCCGCACGGCCACGAGCGGATCGAGCCGTTCGTCTCGCTGGTCGTCGCACTGGGCGTGTTCGGGGCGGCAGCAGCGGTCGCCCGGAACGCCGGCCTCGCGCTGCTCTCCGGCGACGTGTCGGTCACCGGCGGCGTCCCGGCCGTCGCCATCCTGGCGCTCTCGGCCGTCGTCAAGTTCGGGCTCTACCGGTACGTCCTGAACGTCGCCGACCGTCGGCACTCGCCCGCGCTCCGCGCGACCGCCCTGGACAACCGGAACGATATCCTCACGGCCGGCGCGGCGCTACTCGGGGTTCTCGGGGCGAGCGCCGGGTACCCGTGGCTCGACCCCGCGGCCGCCCTCATCGTCGCGGCCGCCATCGCCTACACCGGCGTCCAGATCATCCGCGACAACGTCACCTACCTCGTGGGCCGGGCGCCGCCCGAGGAGCTCCGTGCGGAGATCGTCCGGCGGGCGCTCGAACACCCGGATGTCCAGGGTGCCCACGACGTCATCGCCCACTACGTCGGGCCGGAGGTGGACGTCTCGCTCCACATCGAGGTGGCCGGTGAGCGCACCCTCCGCGAGGCCCACGACATCGAGACGGACGTGGTCGGGGCGATCCGCGACCTCCCGGAGATCGACGACGTGTTCGTCCACGTGGACCCGAAGGAGCTCGGCGAGTGGAAGTCCGATCCCGACGTCGAGCGGCTGGCCGGCGAGGAGACGGGTGGCCCCGACGGGAACGACACCCACACCGACGCCGACCCTGCCGACGCGGAGGACGGGTCCGACCTCGACGACACCCTCACCGACCCCGATGACCCGGGGACCGGGTCCAATCTCGACGACACCGGGCGCCGATGACCGCGGACGGAAAGCACAACCCGACGGCGCCTCTTCCTCCGGGTGATGGACTCCGGGCAGGAGACCGAGACCGGGGAGGTGGGGGCGGTCGTTCTCGCCGAACGGGACCGTATCGAGGCGGCGCTGACGGCACGGGACCGCGAGGTGCTCGACGGGCTGGCGGTCAACGCGGAGACACTCGTCGAGGAGCTGTTCCCGCCAGCCTTCGTCGACGCGAACACCGACTTCCCGGACCTCGAGACGTTCCTCGACACCGCTGGCGCCAACACAATCTGGGAACTGGCGGGCTGGCTGGACTGGGTGCTCGACTGGCACGTCCTCGGCAACACCCGGTTCTGGTCCTGGGAGTGGCTGGTCCACGCCGCCGTGGTCGTCCGCGCCGCAGCAGCGTCCGCCGGCCCGGTCCGGTGCAGCTGCGGTGGAGCCGTCGCCCCCGTCACGGCGTCGGACGTCGAGGAGCCGGGCCGGGCCGACGACCGCTGGGTCGAGTATCGGTGCGGGGCGTGTGGCGGACGGGGTCGTATGACCCACTCGCCGGACGGCGCCGCGTCGCTGGACGGCCTGGAACGACCCTGACCGCCGAGCACGGTTCGTCGTGACCGCTGCTCGACGGCCGCGTCCCGCGACCGTCGGTGGAGGGCTCGTCTGCCATGGACGCCACTGCGTGGGAGCGTTATAAACGCCTCGTAGAAGCAATAGAGCCGTTCGAGGCGCCGAAAGCGTGTTATCTACCGTTTACAGTTCGTATAGCTTCGATTGGTGGATAAATTCCAGATATAGAAAAAATATCGGCGCGTCGGGAACTGCCTCGACCCGCCGGGTCGCGGCCCGCTAGTCGTCCGCCGGCGTCCGTGCCCCGTCGGCACGCTCGGCGGCCGAGCGGACGGGTTCCCCGAAGCAGTAGACCGTCTCGGCGGCCGTCACCTCCACGTCGAGGAAGTCGCCGGGGTCGACGCCGTGCTCGGAGGCGTTCCGGACGACGACCTGCCGGTAGGCCGAGTCCCGGCACTTGACGGAGTCGCCGGTCCCCTGCTCGACCGCGAGGACGCGCCGGCGGTCCCCGACCATCTCGGCGTGGGCCTCGCGGACGACCTCCCGCTTGAGTCCGCTCATCGCCTTCGAGCGCTCCTTCTTGACGGTCCCGCCGAGTCCCTTCAGGTCGGCCGCGTCGGTGCCGGGCCGCTTCGAGAACCGCGTGACGTTAATCTTCTCCGGGCGCACGTCGCGGAGCAGTTCCATCGACCGCTCGTGGTCGGCCTCGCCCTCGGTGGGGAAGCCGACGATGAAGTCCGTCGAGAGCGTCCAGTGGTCGAGTCGCTCGTCGAACGTGTCGACGATGTCGCGGAACTTCTCGACGCGGTGCTGGCGGCGCATGTCCTCCAGCACCGCGTCGCTGCCGGACTGGACCGGCAGGTGGATGAAGTCGTACAGCTCCTCGTTGCGCGCGAACACGTCGGCCAGCTCCTCGCGGATGCCGTGGACGCCGCCGGGGTTGGCCATCCCCAGCCGGACGCGGAACTCGCCCTCGATGTCGCAGATGCGGTCGAGGAGTTCGGGGAGCTTCCGCTCGTCCTCGTCCCAGCCGTAGACGCCGGTGTCCTGTCCGGTCACGCGGAGTTCCCTCGCGCCCGCCTGGACCAGCGCCTCCGCCTTCCGGACGTTCTCCCCGACGGGCGGGCTGTCGATGCGCCCGGTCGCGAACTTCGTGATGCAGTACGAGCAGTTGCTCATGCAGCCCCGCGCGATGGGGAGGATGCCGACGACGCCGTCCAGCACGGGCTCGGCGTCGGGCGTGGTCGTCGGGCACTCGCCGTTCGTCACCGCGGCGGGGACCTCCTCCCAGTGGAGGACCTGCGCGTCGACACCCGCCGTCTCGAACTCCTCGCCCTGTGCGAGCGCCATACAGCCCGTGACGACGAGGTCCGCGACCTCGGCCTCGAGTTCCTCGGCCCGCCGGAGCATGTTGCGCTCCGTCTTCTCGACGACGGTACAGGTGTTGAGGATGGCCACGTCGGCCTCCTCCGGCCCGTCGACGGGGTGGTGGCCGGCGTCGCGGAGCCGCCGCTCGATCTCGCGGCTCTCACCCCGATTGGACGTACAGCCGTACGTCTCGATGTGGTACCGGGCCATGCTGCCTGTGCTCCGGTTGCGGGTCGGTCAGCAAAAGGCCACGGGTTCGGGGCCACCGAGCGCACGGGGTCGAACCGGTCGCCGAGTGCACGGGGTCGAACTGGCCACCGAGTGCACGGGGTCGAACCGGCCACCGAGTGCACGGGGTCGAGCCGGCCGCCGAGTCGCCACGGCCCCGTGACGGCCCCCCGACTTTCGGAACCGCCTGCTCACACCTCGATGACGAACTCCTTCGGGTAGTCGGTCAGGTTCTCCACGCCGTCCTCGCGGACGACCACGAGGTCCTCGATGCGGACGCCGCCGACGTCGGGGTCGTACAGCCCCGGCTCGACGGTCACGACCATCCCCGCCTCCAGTTCGTTCTCCTGCGTGCTCAGGCGGGGGTACTCGTGGATGTCCAGCCCGACGCCGTGGCCGGTCGTGTGGATGAAGCCCGTCTCGGCGGTGTCGTCGCTCCGGAGGGTCGGCTCCTCGGCGGCCTCGTACACGTCACAGACGGCACCGTGGACGTCGCTCCCGAGCGCGCCGGCCTCGATGGCGTCCAGGGCGGCCTCCTGGGCCTCCAGCGTGAGGTCGTACCAGTCCCGGGCCCGGTCGGTCGGCTCGCCGACGCAGAACGTGCGGGTCATGTCGGCGAAGTAGCCCGTCTCCTTCGACCGCGGGAAGATGTCGACGATGATCGGCTCGTCGGCGTGGAGCGGGCCGCTCCCCCGGTCGTGGGGATCGGCGGCGTCGGCCCCGCAGGCGACGATGGTCTCGTCGAGCGCGCAGCCGTTGTGCAGCAGTTCGATCTCGATGGCCGTCCGGACGCGCTCGCTCGTCAGCGGCTCGCCGTCGTGCCGGAGGACGCCGTCCGCGACGGTCGCCTCGCGGAGCAGCTCCTCCGCGCGGGACATCGCCATCTCGTTGGCCTGCTGGGCCTCGCGGACGTGGTCGATCTCCGTCTCCGTCTTGATTGCCCGGACGCGTTCGACGGTCTCGTCGCGGTCGACGGTCACGGCGACCCCCTGCTCGCGGAGGCCGTCGGCTGGCCCGAGCGGTGCTCGCTCGGGCATCGCCACGCTCTCGGCGCCGTGCGCCCGGCAGAACGTCGCCACCGCGCGGTCACTCCCCTCGTGCTGGCCGAACTCCTCGACGAGGTCCTGGGCGTCGTAGTCCGAGCCGCGCTCGACGGTGTCCGCGTGTGACTCTCTGACGGCACGGCCGTACTCCAGTGCGGAGACGAGGAGGTGGACGGTGCCGTCCTCCCCGTCAGCGCCGGGGACGTAGAGCGTGACGTACGGGTCGGGCGCGTCGAAACCGGAGAGGTACCGCTGGGTCGCGTCCGCCTCGTCGGCGTCGACGAGGTAGCCGTCGACGCCCGCCTCAGCGAGGTACGCGTCGAGGGCCGAGAGGTCGAGGTCCATACAGTCGGATGGGGGCGGGACGAGTATATGCCTACCGGGGAGTCGGGGTTCCACCCGGCTGCCGTCTCCGAAAGCCGTTTACAGGCGCCACGAGTCGCTCTCGCCATGGACGCCATCGTACGCGAGTCGGCGGTCCGGGGCACCGCGCGTGCCCCGCCGTCGAAGAGCTACACCCACCGCGCCCTCCTGGCGGCCGGCTACGCCGACGGTGCGCTGGTCCGGAGCCCGCTTGACTCGGCCGACACCCGCGCGACGGCACGCGCCGTCGAGCGCTACGGCGGGAGCGTGGAGCGTCTCGGCGAGAGCGGCGAGCCGGACGATCCCGAGGGCATCGGTTTCGCGGACGCGCCGGTCGACGCCGAGCCGGGCGACCTGCTCGTGACGGGGTTCGGCGGCCGACCGGACACCCCCGCACAGGTCGTCGACTGCGCCAACTCCGGGACGACGATGCGGCTCACGACGGCCACGGGCGCGCTCGGCGACGGCCTCACCGTGCTGACGGGGGACTCGTCGCTCCGGTCGCGGCCGCAGGGCCCGCTCCTCGACGCGATCGACCAGCTCGACGGTCGCGCAGCGTCGACCCGCGACAACGGCCAGGCGCCGCTCGTCGTCGGCGGCGCCGTCGACGGCGGGCGTGTCACCATCCCGGGCGACGTCTCCTCGCAGTACGTCACGGCGCTCCTGATGGCCGGGGCCGTCACCGGCGAGGGGGTCCACGTCGACCTGACGACTGACCTCAAGTCCGCCCCGTACGTCGACATCACGCTGGAGGTGCTGGGCGAGTTCGGCGTCGACGCCCGGCCACTGGACGACGGGGGCGACCCGCTGGAGAGCGCCGCGGACGGGACGGCGGCACTCGCCGTCGAGGGCGGGCAGTCCTACGAGCCGACCGACGGGGAGTACCGCGTCCCCGGGGACTTCTCCTCCATCTCCTACCTGCTGGCGGCAGGGGCGCTCGCGGCCGATCCGGACGAAGAACTGGTCGTCGAGGGGGCGAAGCCGAGCGCGCAGGGCGACGCTGCCATCGTCGACATCCTCGAACGGATGGGCGCGGACGTCGAGTGGCACCGTGCGGATGGCCGCCTGACGGTCCGGCGCTCCGCACTCTCCGGCGTCGCGGTCGGCGTCGCGGACACGCCCGACCTGCTCCCGACCATCGCGGTGCTCGGGACGGCCGCCGACGGGACCACCCGCATCACGGACTGCGAGCACGTCCGCTACAAGGAGACCGACCGCGTCAGCGCGATGGCCGAGGAACTGACGAGGATGGGCGCGACCGTCGAAGAGGAACAGGACGAACTCGTCGTCCACGGCGGGGAGACCGACCTCCGGAGCGCGACGGTCGACGGCCGCGCCGATCACCGAATCGTCATGTCACTCGCCGTAGCGGGGCTGGTCGCCGACGGCGAGACACGCGTTCGGGGTGCCGAGCACGTCGACGTCTCGTTCCCCGGCTTCTTCGACGCGCTGTACGACCTCGGTGCCGACGTGGGTCGCGAGGAGTAGCTGGCGGGCGGTGACGGGCAGCCCCGCTCAGGGGACGATCTCGTTCATCAGTGTCGCCTCGATGCGTCGGAGGTGCTCGCCGACCGTCGTGGCCGTGAGCCCGACGGCCTCGGCGATGTCCGCGTGGGTCGCCTGGCGGGGTTCCTGGTAGTACCCGCAGTCGATGGCCGCGCGCAGCACCTCGCGCTGGCGCTCCGTCAGCAGCGAGAAGATCCGCCCGCTCCCGGCCTCGTACTCGCCGGTCCGCTCCACCTCGAAGTGGACGCTGTCGGGCATCGCCCCGAACACCTCCGAGATGGTGGTGTCGTTGGCGATGATGGTGACGCGGAGCCGACCGTCGTCGGTGAACACCATCGGCATGTCGATGGCGAACTCGTACTCCTCCTTGAGGTCGAGCATCCGGTCAACCAGCGGCGTCGGCTCGAAATGCGAGTGGAAGAGGACGGTCCCGTCGCCACGGGTGGCCTGGTGGCCGATGGCCTCGTTGTGCTCCTCGAACAGCTCCATGATCCGGTCGGGGTCGCCGCTGACCTCGAACATCGCCACCGCGGTCCCGTCGGCCAGCCGGTCGAGGTGGTGGACCGCCTCGCGCCGCACGCCCGACTCCTTCAGCAACACGGCGTCGAGCGGCTGGAACACCCCCTCCTCGGGCCGCATCGTCCCCGTCAGGAAGCGCATGTACGGCACGAGCGCGTGCGAGTGCTAAACGCTGTCGGACCGGGGAGGGGATGGAGCGCTGCCGTCGACTCCCGCCACGGTAGCCACGGATTCGGAACCTGTCTGCGATACTTTCGGAATATACTTCGAATTATTACTGTATTACGCGTGCAAAAGAATAATTTCGGGTATCCACCGTCAGTCCCACGTACACGCCGCGGCGGGCCAGCGTTTACGCTCCGACGGTCGGCGCGTACCGACAGTGATGGGCTGGAAGGCCCTCGGCTACCCGGTAGTGCTCTTTCCGGCACTCCTCCCGGTCACGCTCGCGTCCGAATCGGACGCGCTCGTCTGACGGTCGCCTTCCCGTGCGGGTGCCTGGCGGGCTTCCGAACCGCCTGCGTCCTCTGTGGGGGTCTCTGCGGGCTGGTCGTCGGCGGGGGGTCTGGCTTCTCTTTCTCGTCGTGTTCACCTACCCGGCGACGCAGGGCCGGGCCGCGCCGGGGGTCGGCCCGAGCATCTTCGTGGTCTTCCTCGGCGGCGTCTTCCTCACCGTCCAGGGTTTCGTCGCCGGCGTCCTCGGTGGGGGCGTCGAGCGGCTGGCCGCGCGGGACCGGGACCAGCAGGCGGTCGACGGGCCCTGACGGGGTCGTTCCCTCCTCGACGCGGTCGGCGCGGCCGCTGGGCGGTCGAGAGAAACGACGGGACGGACCCGTCTAGAAGTCCGCGTCCTCGTAGATCCAGCCCTCGGCGGACTGGTCCCAGTCGACGAGTTCCTCGTCGTCGAAGAAGAGGGCCATCTCGCGCTCGTTGGCGCCCTCGTCCTCGTGGTCGGAGCCATGGATGACGTTCTGCCCGAGGTCCAGGCCGAGGTCACCGCGGACGGTGCCCGGCCGTGCCTCGGCGGGATCGGTGGCGCCCATCATCCGGCGGACCTGCCGGGTGGCGTCGGCGCCCTCCCAGACCATCGCGAACACCGGTGCGGCGGTGATGAAGTCCACGAGGTCGTCGAAGAACGGCTCGTCCTCGTGCTCGCCGTAGTGCTCCTCCGCGAGGTCCCGGTCGATCTGCATGAACTTCGCGCCGACCAGCTTCAGCCCGCGGTCCTCGAGTCGGGAGACGACCTCGCCGATGAGGCCGCGCTGGACGCCGTCGGGCTTGACCATCACGAAGGTGCGCTCGTCGTGGTGGCTCATGCCTGCTGCTCCTCCTCGGTCTCCGCCTCGTCCTCGTCACCCGTGTCCTCGACACCGTCGGCCTCCTCGCCGCCACCGGCGTCGACGATGGGCTCCTCGTCCTCGTCGCCGGAGCCAGTGTCGGCGACGGAGTCGCCGGGCTCGTCGTCGGTGTCGTCGCCCTCGACGTCGGTGTCGGGCTCGTCGTCGGGTCCGGCCTCGACGTCGGGTTCGGCCTCGTCGAGGTCGGTCTCGCCCTCGGCGGCCTCGAGGTCGGGCGCGTCGGCCTCAGTGGCGCCGGCCTCGGCGTCGGCCGGCCCCTCCGTCTCGGCCTCGGCCGCGCTCTCGGCCTCTGCGGCCTGCTCTGCGGCGGCCGCCTTGTTGGCGGCGGCCGCCTGCTGGCCCGCAGTCGTCCACCGGACGTTCCGGGGCTCGCGACCCTTCTCGGCGGACCGGTCGCACTTGGTCGAACAGAAGTGTTCCGTGCTCCCGTCCACGCGGACGAACATCGTGCCCGTCCCGGGCTCGATGTCGTTCCCGCAGAAGTCACACTGGCGCGTTCGTACCATTATTGGCCTCCGATGGAGTCTGCTTCGCGGGCTGTCTCGCGCAGCTGTACCACGTCCCCGACCCGCACGGGACCGAGGACGTTTCGCGTGATGATACGGCCCTGGTTCGACCCCTCCCGGATGCGGCACTTGACCTGCATGGCCTCGCCGTGCATCCCGGTCTTGCCGACGATCTCGATGACCTCGGCGGAGGTCGCACCGGACTCACCTTCCTCTGCGGACATCTTACCGGAGTTCCTCGATCTTGTTGCCGATCTCCTCGACGTCCGTGGTGGACTCGCCGGCGTCCACGATGGCGGCGGCGGCCGAGCCGACCTCGAGGCCGGCCGCTCGCCCGACGTCGTCCTGTTCGCCCACGAAGATGTAGGGGATGCCCTTCTCGTCACAGAGGTCCGGCAGATGCATCACGACCTCCTCCGGGCTCACGTCCTCCGCGACGAAGACGAGCATGGCGTTGCCACGCTCGACCGCCTTCGTCGTCTCGTTGGTCCCCTTCTTCACCGATCCCGTGTCCCGTGCGACCTCGAGCGCCTCCAGGGCGTCGTCCTCGAGATCCGCCGGAACGTCGTAGTCGACGTACACTGACATGATATGGTCACCTCCCGTACGCGGGCTCGCGCTCCCCCGCCAGTCGGGCAGTCCGTGCCCTCGCCCGCCCGTGAGACCACAGGGGGCGTATCCTGAGAGGCTAGGAGCATCACAACCCGGTACAGGCTGTACTCCCTCGTTTCCGGCCAGCACGTAAAAACGTGTATGAACGTCCGCCCGGGTGACAGCCCGGCGCACGGGGGCGCGGCGGCACCCTCGGGGGTGACGGCTCGGGTCCCTGCCGCGCCCCCGGACACGCAGCAGGAACCGTTATCCGCCCCCCGCGAGTTGGTCGGCGCATGCCTCCCGAGACGTTCGACATCGGCGGCGACCTGACGGTGAACCGGCTGGGCTTCGGTGCGATGCTCCGCGGCGCCGTCGACCTGGGCGTCGACTTCATCGACACCGCCGACTCCTACGGCCCGGGCGTCTCCGAGCGGCTCATCGGCGAGACGCTCGCACTCGACGGCTCCGTCGACGACGGTCGCGAGCGCGTCCCTGCCGACGACGTGGTGGTCGCCACGAAGGCCGGCCTCCTCCGCAACGCCGACGGCGACTGGCTCCGCCACGGCGACCCGGACTACGTCCGCAACCAGGTGCTCGCCTCACGGGACCGGCTCCGCGTCGACACCATCGACCTCTACCAGTACCACGCGCCCGACGAGGACGTCCCCTTCGAGGACGCCGTGACGACGTTCGGGGAACTGAAAGACGACGGCTTCGTCGAGCACGTCGGCCTCTCGAACGTGAGCGTCGACCAGCTGGCGACCGCCCGCGACCACGTCAACGTGGCGACCGTCCAGAACCAGTACAACGTCACGGACCGCGACCACGAGGAGGTCCTCGAGGCCTGCGAGGAGTACGATATCGGCTTCATCCCTTACTTCCCGGTCGGGGCCGGGAACCTGGACGCCATGTCCGAGGTCGTCGACTCCATCGCCGAGGCACACGACGCGACCCGGTACCAGATCGCGCTCGCCTGGTTGCTCGACCGGTCCGACGTGACCCTCCCCATCCCGGGGACGAGCGACCCGGAGCACCTCGCGGAGAACGTCGCCGCCGCCGACATCGACCTTGCCCCCGACGAGGTCACCGAACTGGCGGACGCGGCCTGAGTCGATGTACGAACTCCCGCTCGGCGACGGCACCGTCGGCTTCGACCTGCCCGACTGCGAGGTGGACGTGGCCGAGCCGCCGGGCGCCGAACCCGTCGACGTTCCGACGGCCGCGAGAGCCGCCGTCGAGGACCCGCACGGTCAGCGGCTCTCGCGGCTCGTCGACCCGGACGACCTCGTCTGCATCGTCGTGACGGACGTGACCCGGGCGACGCCCGACGACCTGCTGCTGGACGCGCTGTTCGAGGAACTCGGCCGGGCTGGCGTCCCGCCCGCACAGGTCCGAATCCTCGTCGGCCTCGGCCTCCACCGGCCGATGACCGACGACGAGCTCCGCGAGGGACTGGGCGACCACGCGGACCGCGCCGTCAACCACGACCCCGACGACTGTATCGAGGTGGGGACCGTGGACGACGTTCCCGTCGAGGTCCACCGCGCGGTCGCACACGCCGACCGCGTCGTCTCGACGGGGATGGTCGAACCCCACCAGTACGCCGGCTTCTCGGGCGGCGCGAAGACGGTCGCCATCGGTGCGAGCAGCGAGTCGTTCATCCGGTACACCCACGGCCCGGAGATGCTGGGGCGGTCGGGGGTCCGCCTGGGCCGCATCGAGGACAACCCGTTCCGCGAGGCGGTCGACCGCGCGGGCGACGCCATCGGACTCGACTTCTGCCTGAACGTGACCCACGGCCCGGCTGGCATCCTGGGGGCGGCCGCCGGGCAGCCCCGCGCCGTCGTCAGCGACCTCGCTGGCACCGCCCGCGCGGCGCTCTCTGTCGATGTCGACGACGGCTACGACGCCGTCGTCGCGGGCGTCGGCGCGCCGAAGGACGCGAACCTCTACCAGACGACCCGCGCGTTCACCTACGTCACGCTGGGCGCACAGAACCCGCTGGCGGCCGGCGACGAGCGCGGCCGCGTCGTGATTCCGGCGGCCCTCCCCGAGGGTGCCGGGGAGGGGACCGGCGAGCGACGCTTCCACGACCGGCTTGCCGGCGCCAGGTCGGCCGAGGCGCTCTACGAGGCGATGTCGTCGGGCTACGAGCCGGGTGCCCAGCGGGCGTTCGTCGTCGCACGCGCCCTGCGCGAGCACGACTGCTACGTCACGGACTCCGCAGCACCAGACGTCGTCGAGAACTGTCTCATGCAGCCCCGGGGCTCGGTGCCCGAGGCGGTCGAGCCGGGGAGCCGCGTGCTGGTGGTCCCGGACGCGCTCGACACGTTGCTGGTCTGAACCGACGACGGCCGCCGCCGACGGTCAGTCGTCCGCTTCCCCGGCCTCCCGGTACTCCTCGAGCCAGGCCTCGAACGCCTCCTCGCGCTCCGTCCGGTCGGGCCGCGTCGCCACCCGGCCGTGGACCAGCCACAGCAGGTCCAGTTCGTCGAGGAACTCGCGCGTCTCCTCCCGCGACCGTTCGAGCCGGTCCGCGGCAGTCCGGAGGCTCTCACCGTCGACGACGGCCGTCCGGAGGCTCTCACCGTCGACGACGGCCGTCCGGAGGTCGGCGACCCGGAGGTCGTCCGGGAGTCGCTCCGCGGCCGGGTCGACGACCCCCTCGTCGACAGCCGGGTCCGGCGACTCCTCCCCGCCCGGATCCGACTCCGCCGTCGGCTCCGCGTCCTCGCCCGGAGAGGGCTGCTCTGCCGTTGCCGACTCCGTGACGGTCCCGCCGGACCCGTCCGTCACGGGCTGCTGGTCGGTCGCTCCCTCGGCTGTCGACTCCTCTCCCGGGGTCGGGCCGTTGTCGCTCTCGTCGGCCCGCCCCTCGTCCCCGTCGGTGCCGCCGTCCGACGTATCGTGGATGTCGAGGTCGATCATGCTCCGGCGGACCGTCTGTAGCGTCACGTCGACGCCGAGCGCCTCGGTCATCGCCCGGAAGGAGTCGTAGGCCTCGTACGCGGCCCGGAGCGCCGGTTCGTGCTTGTGGAGGGGCTCGCTCGGCCGGTCGTGCCCGGCGAGCCGATGGACGGTCAGAGCCGCCTCGGACTCGAAGCCGGCGTCGCAGTCGACCCGGTCGCAGGCGTGCGCTGCCGCAGTATCGTCCGACGGCTCCGCCGGCGACTCCGTCCCCGACGGATCGCTCGATGACCTCTCGCTCGTGGAATCGGTGGTGTCCGTGTCGGTCGCCCCCGCGACCGCTGCCGGCGGCGGTGACCCGTCGTCCGCCGGGGCGGCCGGTCCAGCGGCCGACACCGCGGCTCCCGCGCCGTCCGTCATCGGCCTCGACTCGCCGAACCGGAAGTCCGGAGTGTCCGGGTCCGACGGAATCGTGATGCGGAGTTCGACCTCCAGCGGCTCGTCCGTCGCGGACTCGTCCGGCGTCACCTGTCCCACCGCCACCCCCCGGGCTTCGAGACCCGAGAGCAACGATCCTAGTCGACGATATGCGTCAGCGACTGTCATGCATCCCCCTACGTGTGTACGCGGGGTAGTGCCGCATAGACGTTCTGCCGATCTACCCGCGGAACTGCCGGACGGGAGTCGGTTGTCGCAGATACCACAGCGCGGAAGCGCATCCCTTTAGGGGTGGGAGGAAGCGCGTACGCCCCGTGCCACTTACTTCGGTTCTTCGCCTGATTGGGTTTCCCACCCGTGCAAGAGCATCGCTTTCCATGTGTACCCGCGCCGGTCTTTGATTTCTGTGAGTTCTGCGTGCTGTTCGTCCGACAGTTCGACGCGGATGTTTTTGACCATA
>PXRM01000021.1 GCA_003020985.1 Halobacteriales archaeon QS_4_70_19
CCGTCATCGATCCGCGTCACGGTGAGTACGTAGCGGCTGCCACACTCCTCGCAGGCCACCCGGTCGCTCACGAGTCGGTCGTCGCTCTGGTCCCGCGACAGCAGATTCCCGCACCCACACTCCAGTTTCGCGTTCACACCGCAGGATACCCCGTACCCCATCATATCGATGCTGCCGGCGCTATGGGGGGCTTGATACCCGACCGTCGGTTCAGTCGCTGCTGGAGCGGGCCTGGTCGAACCGGCTCGCCGGGAGCAGGAGTTCCTCCAGGCCGGGGAGGTGCTTGACGTTGAAGACGACCTGCATCTCGTCGGAGACGGGCGCGCTGACACAGGAGAGCCGGACGCCGCGGTCGATCCACTCCTGCGGGAGGATGTGACTGGCGTGCATCGGCATCTCGCCGTCGAAGATGGCGACGGCGCAGTTGGTGCAGGCGCCGCCGCGGCAGGCGAACGGCCAGGCGTGGCCGGCCTCCTCGGCGGCCTCCAGCAGCGGCGTCCCGGGCTCGGCGACGAACTCGCCGTAGTCGCCGTCGCCGAGGTCGGCCGTGGCGGCCTTCTCGAAGAGGTCCGCGTCGGTCAGCTCCCAGCCCCGGTCGGCGAGCGCCTGGTAGTCGAGGTACTCGACCGTGACGCCGACGTCCTCGGGCTCGTCGGGGACGGGCTCCTCGCCGGGCGTCCCCTCCGCCGGCGGCCGGGTCTCCGCGGCCGGGTCGGCACCCGCCTCGATGCGCTCGTAGGCCCGACGGACGCGCTGGAACTCCGCCGCCGAGCCGCCGTGGTCGGGGTGGGCCTCGAAGACGCGCTCGCGGTAGGCCTGCTCGATGGTCTCCTCGTCGGCGTCGGGATCGACACCGAGCACGTCGAACGGAGATGCCACACGGACTGGTAGCGGTTCTGGCCGGTAAAACCTGCTTCTCGCGGTAAGGCAGTCGACCCGGGTCACTCACACGAATCGCCGGAGAGAACCGGAGTGTTTACACAGCCGGGTACGCTCGTTGGTAGCCGTTGGCATGAGTCCGTATCCCACGGAACGGTGACTGGTAGGCGTACGGGCGTGCGCTCGACGAGAGCCAGGCCCTCGACGAGGCCGTCCGACAGCCGGTTATCTTCGGCCGCCTCGCCCAGCGACAGGCGAACGTCGTCACGAGCGCGTTCAGCGCGTTCTGAGCGAGTAACCTCTTTCTCCACCTGTTCCGGATAGTCCCGATATACTGGCGCATCAGGCAATCTGTGACACTCGATGAAAGACATGTACTCGACCACGGCCGGGCGCGTCCACGCAGGACCGTCAACCCGTAGCGTTACGTGGGTCTCGGTCGAGCGTAGGCATATGCCAGCCAAGGAGACCGCCGCACCGACCGGGTACGAGGAGGGGATCCGCTGGGCGGACGGCGTCGAGTGGCTCGCCCACCCGGACGAGACGATGCAGCGCGCCAGCCAGGCGCTCGCGACCGACGAGGGGGTCTACCTCGTCGACCCGCTGGACGCGCCGGGCGTGGACGACCTCGTCGCCGAGTTCGGCGACGTGGCGGGGGTCGTCCTCCTGTCGAACTACCACGTCCGCGACGCAGGGATATTCGCGCGGCGGCACGACGTGCCCGTCTACCTCCCCGCGGCGATCCCCGACGGCGAGGTGCCGGACCTGTCCGTCCCCGTCGAGCGCGTGGCCGTCGGCGAGCGGCTGGGCGACTACGAGCTACGCGAGGTGTCGACCGGCACGGCGCTGGGCGCGCCGTGGTACGAGTACGCGCTCTGGAACGGCGAGACGCTCCGCGTGGGCGAGTCGGTCGGGACCGCGCCGTACATGCGCGTGGGCGACGAGCGGCTGGGCGTGATGCTGCTCCGGCGACTCGACCCGCCGACCGCACTCCGGGGGCTGGAACCGGAGCGCGTGCTGTCGGGCCACGGCCGGGGCCTCGACGAGGACGCCGCGGCGGCTCTGGAGACCGCCCTCGTGAACGCCCGCGACGACTTCCCCATCGCCCTGCTGAAGAACGGCATCGACCAGGCCCGGACGGTCGTGGCCGCGATGCGGACCGACTGAACGCCCTCCCCGGAGCGTCGCCCGGCGCGCCGCTCGCGGCCGCCGGCGGACCCGTTTCGGAACGCCGCCAGTTCCATTGAAGTGCCGCCACGCAGAAGCGGCGCGCATGTACGACGGCCTCCTGTTGCCGACCGACGGAAGTCCCCACACGACGACCGCGGCCGGGCACGCGCTGGCGCTGGCACGGGCGTTCGACGCGACCGTCCACGTCCTCCGCGTTGCCGACATCGACGGGGCGGCCGGTCTGTTCGACGCCGGCGGCGTGGACGACGAGTTCGTCGAGCGCGTCGAGCAGGAGGCTGCAGCCACCGTCGAGCGGACCGCATCGCTCCTGGCCGCCGCCGAGCGGGTGGAAACGGCGGTCGTCGACGGCGACCCCGGCGAGGGCATCGTCGAGTACGGAACCGAGCACGGGGTCGACGGCATCGTCATGGGCACGCACGGGCGGCGTGGGCTCCGCCGGTTCGTCGCGGGCAGCGTCACCGAGGAGGTCGTCCGGACCACGACGGTCCCGGTCTTCACCGTCCGGCGGGCCGACGAGGACGGGGACGACGAAGCCCCGGCCGACGAGTCCGAGCCCCTCGCGCCGGACGATCTCCCCCGGTACGAGACGGTGCTGCTGCCGACCGACGGGAGCGACACGGCAGCGGCGACCGTCGACCACGCCATCGCCGTCGCCGAGGCCTTCGACGGTGAACTCCACGCGCTGAGTGTCGTCGACCCGAGTTCGACCGGCGCACTGCCGGAGGCCGGCCCCTCCGAGTCCGTCGTCGAATCGCTGGTCGAGCAGGCACAGCACGCGGTCGCGTCGGTGGCCGACCGGGCCGCCGGGGCGGGCGTCGAGATCCACACCGAGGTCCAGCAGGGCTTCCCCGCCCGGACCATCCTCGGGTACGCCGAGGAGCAGGGGGTCGACATCGTGGTCGCGGGCACCCACGGACGGACCGGCCTCGGCAGGGTGCTGCTCGGGAGCACCGCCGAACACCTCGTCCGTCGGGCCGAGATGCCGGTCTGCGTGGTCCCCGCCGCGAACCGCGACGCGGCGATGGAGGAGGGTGACGGCGGAGGGGACCGACCGTGAGCGCGAAGCGCCTGTTCGTCAGCGTCGACCTCGATGGGCTCGCGGCCGCCATCCGGGAGGCGCAGGAACCGTTCCGCGACCAGCCGGGGGTCGACCCCACGGACCCGGCACAGGTCCACGTGACGCTGAAGTTCCTCGGCGACACCGACCCGGACCGGCTGGACGACCTGCGCGAGGCACTCGCCGGGGCCGTCGACGACGACGGCGTGGAACCGTTCGAGGCCGGAATCGGCGGCTACGGCGTCTTCCCCTCCCTGGACTACATCAGCGTCGTCTGGCTCGGCGTCCGGGCGGGGAGCGAGGAGTTGACCGCGCTCCACGAGGCCGTCGAGGCCCGGACCACCGACCTCGGGGTCGATCCGGCGGACCACGAGTTCACCCCGCACGCCACTATCGCGCGGATGCGCGACGCCCGCCGGAAGGAGCACGTCCGGAACGTCGTCCGCGAGCGCGACCCCGACGTGGGAACCCTGCGTGTCGAGGAGATCCGGCTCACCGAGAGCACGCTGACCGGCGACGGACCCGTCTACGAGACGCTGGCAGCGTTCGGGCTGTAGCCCGCCCGTGCCGGCCGCGCGACGACCGGTCGTCCGGGGCCGCGGATAACAGAATCGGCGCGACAGTTATTCGGCTCGGCCGCCGAGCGCCGACGTGGCCGAGGTCACGCTCGCCGCACTGGTCTAGGTCGGCGGTACGCAGCGCCCGGACGGTTGTGACACCCGAGGGTTCGTCGCCGTGGACGCCCCCGACGACGGTTACCTCCGGCTCGTACACGACCTCCGGGTCGGTCACTCCCCTCGCTCCAGGTCCTCCACCGCTCCCCCGAGGTCGAACTCGGTGTCGTCGGTATCGTCGGTGGCGGCCCCGGTGTCCGTGTTGGTCCCGAAGAGCGGCTCTTCGGGTGCCGACAGGTCGTACGTGTCCCGGACGGTGTCGGCGACCGTCCCACCCTTCTCGACGACGAGGTAGACCACGACGTACGGGTCGGCCGGGTCGAGGACGAACGCCTCGAACGGCGGGTCCTCTCCCTGTGCGAGCCGGTCGACGAGCGGGTCGAGCGGCGTGACGCCGTCGCGGAACTCCCCGAACAGGTCGCGCTGGCCCGGCTGGTCGGCGAAGACGTAGACGACGCCCGCCGGGTCGCCGTCCGTGGTGTGGGTCACCCGCGAGTTCATCGCCTGCCCCTCGCGCCGGGCGGCCTCCCAGCAGGACCGGGCGGCCTCGAACACGGGGTCGGCGCGCGGGACGAACGTGAACAGCGACCACTCCAGCACCTCCAGCGACCGGACGACGGGCTCCTCGTCGGTCCAGTCGAAGGCGGCGTCGACGCGGTAGCCGGGGCGGAGCCCCCGGACGCGCTCCTCCAGGTCGCCGTGCCCCGTCAAGGGCACGTACGTCGGGTCGCCCGCGGGGTCGATGAACAGCCACTCCTCGCGGTCGCGCGTGCTCTCCAGCACCCGGTACGGGCCGTCGAGCAGCGGCTCGCCGTCACGCGAGGGCGTATGGCGTCGGCGGACAAAGGCGCCCCGGGTTCGGACGCGGTGCCGGCCCGACGACACGTCTCCGCTCGGACTCCCCGGGGAACGGGGACAGCGCCAGCGGACGGGGTCGGGCCCGCGCGACCGGCCGCTCGTCACTGTCCACACGACCATCTGGGCCAGCACGGGTTTCGAACGACGAGTGATTACGGCAGAGAAGTTTTATAATAGATATGCCCCCACCAAATACTCTGTAATGGCTTTGAATCCATAATTCCGTACGTTTCCCGACAAAACGGTGTTCAGATTCGATATCCGCCCCTCTACCCCGGACTACAGGTCGTACAGGGCACCGTACTTCTCGCGGACGTAGTCGAGGAAGTAGTCCGCCGTGAACGCCTCGCCGGTCGCCTCCTCCATGAGGTCGTTGGTCTCGTAGCGGGCGCCGTGGCGGTGGACGTTCTCGGTGAGCCAGTCGTGGAGCGGCTCGAAGTTCCCGTCGCGGACCTTCCCGTCCAGGTCGTCGATGTCGTCCTCGGCGGCGGCGTAGAGCTGGGCGGCCATGACCGACCCCAGCGAGTAGGTCGGGAAGTAGCCGAAGGAGCCGTGCGACCAGTGGATGTCCTGCAGACAGCCCTCGGCGTCGGTCTCGGGCTGGATGCCGAGATACTCCTCCATCTTGTCGTCCCACGCCTGGGGCACCTCGTCGACGTCGAGGTCGCCGTGGACGAGGTCCTGCTCGATCTCGTAGCGCAGGACGATGTGCATGTGGTAGGTCAGCTCGTCCGCCTCGACCCGGATGAGGTTGTCGTCGTACACCTGGTTGGCGGCTTCGTAGGCGTCGCGCGGGGAGAGGTCCGCGGCCGAGGGGAACTGCTCGGCGAACGTCGGGAGGAACTGCTCCCACCACGCCGCCGAGCGGCCGACGTGGTTCTCCCAGAGCCGGGACTGGGACTCGTGGACCGAGAGGCCGCGGTGGTCGCCCAGCGGCGTGCCGTACTCGTCCCGCCGCAGGCCGAGCGTGTAGGTGGCGTGGCCGAACTCGTGGATGGTCGAGGAGAGCGCGTCGACGGGGTTCTGGGGGTCGAACCGGGTCGTGACGCGGGCGTCGAACTGGGTCCCGGTCGAGAACGGGTGCGTCGAGCGGTCGAGGCGGCCGTGGTCCGCGGGGTAGCCGAGCGCGTCCAGTGCTTCGCGCGCGACCGTCTCCTGCGTGTCGGGGTCGTACTCGTCGTCGAAGGCGTCCTCGGCCAGCGTCACGTCCGAGTCTGCGATGGCGTCGATGACGGGGACCAGTTCCTCGCGCAGGCGCGTCAGCACGCGGTCGGCCACCTCGAGATCGAGGCAGGGCTCGTAGTCGGCAAACAGCACCGCGTACGGGTCGGCGTCGGGGTCGATGTGCTCGGCGTACTGGCGCTTCAGGTCGAGCAGCGTCTCGACCTGCGGGGCGAACTGCTCCCACTCGGACTCCTCGCGGGCCTGCTCCCAGACGGGAAGCGCGTTGCTCGTCTCCTCGGAGATGCGCTCGACCAGGTCCCCGGGGACGGCGGCCTCGCGCTCGTACTCCCGGCGGACCTCCCGGACGACGGCCGACTGCTGGGCCGTGAGGTCGGCGCCGTCGAGGTCGTCCAGCAGGTCGCCCACCGCGTCGGCCGTGAGCTTCTCGTGCTGGACGCTGGAGAGCGCGGACTGCTGTTTCGACCGGGCGGGCGTCCCCCCCTTGGGCATCATCACCTGCTGGTCCCAGGAGAGGAGCATGCCGGCGTCGTTCAGGTAGCTGACCCGGCGGTAGCGGTCCAGCAGGTCGTGGTACACGTCCGGGGCGTCCGCGTGGGGGCCGTCGCTGTCGGCATCCGCGTCGGAGGGCTGTTGCTCGGTCGCCATGGACGAGTCGACGACCGGGTGGCGTATCAACCTCCCGGCATGCGACGGCCCGGAAGCCGGGCGGGAGGGACCCGCGCCTGCCGCGAGCCGGGTCAGTCCTCACCCGTGAACGTCCCGGCGACGAGCCGGTAGATCCGGTAGCAGCGGTCCAGTACCGCCAGCGAGACGGACTCGCCGGCGGTGTGGGCCTCGCCGGGTTCGGCCGCCCCGCAGACGACGCAGTCGGTCCCGGCGCGGTCGGCCAGCCAGCCGGCGTCCGTGGCGTGGGGTTTTACGACGTGTTCGGGGGTCGCGTCGCCCGCCTGCCCGGACACCGCGTCGCCGTTCGACTCGTCCGCGAGCGGGTCCGCGCTGTGCGCGTGCGCTCGTCGAGCCGCCACGAGCGCGGCGTCGGCGAACCGCTCGTCCCCGCAGGCCATCGGCGGAAGGTCCTGGTCCACACCCCAGTCGACGGCCTCGCCCACGGCGCTCGCGAGGTCCGCCCGGTCTCCCGGCACCGTGCGTTCGTCGACGGTCACCGTGCAGCGCTCGGGGACCACGTTCCACGCCTCGCCGCCCTCGATGCCCGTCACGACCACGCTGCCCGCGAGGTCGTGGCCGAGCACCGTGGCCCGCGGCACGTCGAGGTCGCGGACGGTCGAGACGGCGTCGGTCGCGCGGTAGACGGCGTTCTCGCCCCGTTCGGGCTCGCTGGCGTGGGCGGCCCGCCCGTGCGCGACGAGCGTGGACGCGCGCCGGCCCTTGTGCGCGACCGCCACGTCCGTCACCCCCGCTCCCGAGTAGCCGGTCGAGCCCTCGCCGACGACCGCCCAGTCGGGGGCGAACCCGTCCTCGATGGCCGCCCGACAGCCCTCGCCACCGACCTCCTCGCCGACGAAGGAGGCGAACACCAGTTGCGGGCCCCCCGCCGGGAGGGGGGCGTCCCGGAACGCGCAGGCCAGCGCCGCCAGCGACCCCTTCATGTCGGCCGTCCCGCGGCCGTAGAGCCGGCCGTCGCGCGTCTCCACGACGTACTCGGACCCTCCCTGCCCGCCGTCCGTCTCCCCGCCTCCCTGCCCGTCGGTCGCGCCCCCGCCCGCCTCGGCGTCGACATCACCGTCGCCCCGAACCTGCGAGTCGTCGGGGGGGACCACGTCGTGGTGGCCGACGAACGCCAGCGTGGGCCCCTCCGTGGCGGGCGGCGAGGCCGGGTCGCCACCGGGGGCCCGTGCAGCCAGGACGTTCCCTTCGCGGGTCAGCGACCGTACGTCGGCGGGGGCGTCGAGAGCCCCGGACGGGTCCGGGCCCCGGTCGGGCGTGTCCGTCATGACGGGGGCTGCCGCCGGGACGGACAAAACGCTCCCGCCCCGTTCCACGTGAACGTTCCCCATGCTGCCGGGGTCGCAAAGGTTTTGACACGCCGTGACATACCACGGCCCGTATGGCGACCGCGGACGAGAACGTCTTCGACGAGTTCCTGGCGGACCGTGGGCACGAAACCGAGAGCGCGAGCGACAGCTGGGAGCGCGACTACAACAAGAAGCGCTGTCCGGAGTGTGCCGGCGTTCACGACCTCGAGGCGTCGGACTGTTCGGTCTGCGGCTGGACACCGACCTGACGACGGGGAGCGCGGCCGGCTGAGCGCCCCGCTGGGGCGGCTCGACCCCCTTTCTCGCGACGAACAGCGTTATACCGACGGGGGGGCATGTGCTCGTTAATGAGTCAGCCCCATGTGACACGTCTCTTCGGCGGTCCCGGGAGCGGGAAGACCACCGCTCTGCTCGATCAGGTGGACGAGATGCTGGACGAGGGCGTCGACGTCCGCGACATCCTCGTCGTCTCCTACACCCGGGCCGCCGCCCAGGAGGTCCGCGAACGCCTCGCCGAGCGGCTCGACCGGTCGCCCCGCTCCCTGAAGGGGAACGTCTGCACGATGCACGCGAAGGCCTACGAACTGCTCAACCCAAGGAGGCGTTCTGCGAGGATTACGGCCTGGAGTTCGAGGACGAGAACGACAGCGCCCGGCGCCGCTCGGCCCGCTCGACCACCATCGGCAACAAGATCATCGCGACGAGCCAGTGGCTCCAGCGGACCCGCCGGGACGTGGCCGACTGGTACGACGTCCCGTTCCAGTGGGACGAGGGGGAGGTCCGGCTCCCGCCGGAGATCGACGAGCGTGCCCAGACCGGTAACAAGTACACCCCCACCTGGTCCTCCGACGACGACCGCATCGACGTCCCGGAGGCCATCCGAGCGTGGCGCTCGTACAAGGGGGAGGAGGGGGTCGTCGGCTTCGCCGACATGCTCGAACGGGTCCAGCAGCGCTCGCTCGTCCCGAACGTCGACCACCTCGTCATCGACGAGTTCCAGGACATCACCACCCTCCAGTACGCCGTCTACGAGGAGTGGCGGCCCCACATGGAGACGGTCCTCATCGCCGGCGACGACGACCAGGTCGTCTACGCCTGGCAGGGCGCCGACCCGAACCTCCTGCTCGACGAGCAGGTCGACACCGACGAGGTGCTCCCCAACTCCTACCGGCTCCCGTCCCGCATCCTCAACGTCGTCGACCGGCAGATCCGCCACATCGAGAAGCGCCAGGAGAAGGACCTCAAGCCCCGGAAGCAGGGCGGCGCCTTCGAGGCCGTCCGCAACCCCTCCATCGTCGAACTGTCGCGGAACGTCCGCAACACCGTCGAGGAGGACGAGGACGGGACCGCGATGATCCTCTTCCGGGCGCGCTACCAGATGTTCCAGTTCGTCGACGAGTTCATCAAGCAGGGGATGCCGTTCGTCTCGCTGACGGACACGCGGCTGTGGACGGACCGCCTGCAGGGGTACGTCTCCGCCGTCGAGAAGCTCGACGACGAGGAGCACATCACCGGGCTGGAGGCGCGCCGGCTGGCGGAGATGCTGGCCGACTCCGCGTTCGGCACCGGCGGCCGCGACGACATGTTCGACGCCATCGACGACCTCAAGGAGCAGAACGGGGTCGAGGACCTCGCCGAGATGGCGGTCGCGCCCGCGTTCATCGAGGAGCACGCCCCGTTCGCCCCCGGCCCGGGCAGCGCCGGCGACATGCTGACCCGCGTCTCCAACTTCCAGGAGCGCTCCGTCGACGCCTACTTCAAGGGCCAGTACCGCGGGATGGACCCCGACCGCGTCCGCGTGGGCACCATCCACTCCGCGAAGGGTCGCGAGGCCGACCACGTCTTCGTCGGTACCGACCTCACGGAGAAGGTCGTCGAGCAGATGTCCGCCTCCGTCGACCCGGACGACCGCCCGCCGGGCGTGGAGTTCACCAAGCGCAGCGACCCCGTCCCGGTCCTGACGGACAACGAGCGCCGCGTCTTCTACGTCGGCATGTCCCGGGCCCGCGAGCGGCTGGTCATCATGGAGAACCTCATCAGCGGCGCCCCCACGCTCCCGCTGGACGTGCTACTGGAGAACGAACCGACGGACATGTCGCTGGGCGAACTCGTCGAGCAGGCACAGGAACCGCTGGCAGAGCCGGCCGAGGCGGAGTAGCTCGCCCGCCGACCCCTGTGAGAGAGCGCAGCGTGGGCGCGCAAACGGGGAGAATTCGGCGGAAATGCCACTCCAGATATGTTAATACGCCCACTAGTAGTCTTGATTCCGAAATAAAGTGAAAATGTTCGATGTATCGGAGAAGTACGCCGGCACTCGGCGACCTACCGGGGCCGGTCGTCCTCGGCATCCGGAATCAGCACCTCGTCGTCGCCGCTGTCGGCAGTAACCGCCTCGTCCGGTTCGTCGGCCCCGGGTTCCGGTCGAGCGGTCGTCCCGTCACCGGCCGCCGCATCCGCGCCGGACGAGGACTCGTCCGGCTCCTTGACCGCGCTTCCGAGCACCTTCCCGGCGACCTCGCCCGGCACGTCCATGGGGGTGGTGACGTACTCCTGGATGCCGACCATGAGGACGGCGAGACCGAGGAAGAGGAGCCCCTGGGTCGTCTTCCCGTCGAGCAGGAACTCAGCGCCGAGGTACGCGACCGGGAGGGCGAACGCCAGCGTGAGCGCGAGACCGAGGGTGCCGAGGATGCTCCGGGCCATGCGAGCGGGTGGGAGGGCGGCGCGTTTCGGGTTGTCGGTTGTGGGTTGCGAGCCGGTGGCGGGCTACTCGCTCCGGTCGGCCAGGATGCGGTCGATGGCGTCCTCCGCGGCCGCCACGACGTCCTCGGGCGGGCGGCTGGCGTCGATGCGGACGAACCGCTCGGGTTCGGCCTCGACGAGCCGCTCGTAGTTGGCCTGGACGGCGGCGAGGTGGCCGGCGGTCTCGAACTTGTCGGAGGCGCCGGCGCGCTCGGCGCCGCTGCGCGGGTCCACGTCGAGATACAGCGTCGCGTCGGGCGGCCGGGTGAACGCCTCGTGGATGCCCCGGACGTACTCCAGGGGCCGGTCGAGTTCACCCTCCAGGGCGGCGCCCTGATAGGCGTAGCGCGAGTCGACGTAGCGGTCGGAGACGACCACGCGGCCCTCATCCAGGGCCGGGCGGACGACGTCCGCGAGGTGGGCGGCGTGGTCGGCGGTGTAGAGGAACAGTTCGGCGAGCGGGTCGGCGTCGTCGTCGCCGAGCGACCGGCGGACGGCCTCCCCGTACCAGGAGTCGGTCGGCTCGCGGGTGAACACGGCGTCCGCGAGAGCGTCGTGGTCCCGGAGCGCCTCGTGGACCGTCGACTTCCCGGCGCCGTCGATTCCCTCCAGCGTGACGAGCATACCGACCGTCGGAGACGGGTGGGCGAAAAGCCACCGCTCCGGCAGGCAGAATAACTCTCCGGGCATACTCGCCGGAAGCGCCTTGGGGTGCGGCGTCGACTCCGGGGTGGATGGCGCCGCCGCCGGACTGGGGGGGTGCCGGATGGCTCCGGACTGCCCGCGGAACACAGGTCTCCGAGGTGCTCGCGACGGGGGACGAGCCGCTGGACGCGGCCGACCTGGCTCGCGTCCGGGACACACTCCGCAGCGGTGTCGCCGGTGCAGCGCTCGCCGCCGCCGCACTGGCGGTCCTGCTGTTCGCGGGCGTGGTGCTCGCCCGGCGGCTCGCACTCACCGTCGGCGTCGGCTGCACCCTCGCCTTCCTCACCGGGTACGCCGCCCAGATCCGGGCGATCACCCGTTGCTACCGGAGGCTCCCGTGCGGGGTGCCGCCGATGGCGGTCGCGGCGGCCAGCCTGCCGGCCGGGGTTTCCCTCGGCGTCCTGTCGGCACTCGCGGTCGCCGCTCCCTACGGCGTCACGCTGACGCTGCTCCTCCTCGGCGTCGGGGTCGGCGCCACCGCACTCATCACGGGCGTGGCGCTGGGGGAGGTCTGCCGGCGGGCGGCCGTCCGGCAGGACGGGCCGGGACCGACGGTCGGTCGACGCCGACCGACTGATCGGGGGCCGCTCGCCCCCGACTGACCTTGCGCTCGCCTGACGAACGCTTACTTCCGTCTCCCCGGTATCCGTCCCAATGCGGCTCCTCCAGGTTCTCGTCGACGACGACCAGCTCGAGCCGGTCACGGAACTGCTCGACGCGGAGGGTGTCGACTACCTCCGCCAGCGGGTGTGGACCGGCGGCGACGGGCAGTGGCTCGTCGAGTTCCCCCTCCCGAGCGACGCCATCGGCTACATGCGGACGGAGCTGGAGGACCTGGGGATCGACACGCA
This sequence comes from Halobacteriales archaeon QS_4_70_19, assembly GCA_003020985.1. GTDB lineage: Archaea > Halobacteriota > Halobacteria > Halobacteriales > Haloarculaceae > Haloglomus. Next base: position 12,137 of record PXRM01000021.1, read on the forward strand.
GCGTTACATCACCATCACGGGGCTCGAGAGCGCGTCGACGCCCAGCACGGAGACCCTCCAGGATCGGTTCGCGGACGACTTCGACCCGCTGACGTCACCGGAGCTCCGCTCGAAGGCGCGCGACATGAGTCCCGACACGCGGTCGTTCCTGGCGATGATCCTTCTCAGCTCGGTCATCGCCGTCGCGGGGCTGCTCATCAACTCGCCGGAGGTGGTGGTGGGGTCGATGGTCATCGCGCCGATCGTCGGTCCGGTGATGACCGCGACGGTCGGTGCCGTGACCGGCGACCGGGAGATGCTCCTGCACAGCGTCTGGATCCAGGCCGCCGGGCTGGCCGTCGCCCTCGTCGGCGCGGCCGCCTTCGCCTGGCTGCTCCAGGTAACGGGCTTCTATCCACGGACGCTGAGCGTCACGTCCATCGACCTCATCGCGGCGCGGGCCACACCGAATCTGATCATCGTCGCCATCGGGCTAGCGGCCGGCGCCGCCGGCGCGTTCGGGCTGGTGACGAAGGGGCCGACCTCGCTCATCGGCGTGATGATCGCCGCGGCGCTCATCCCGGCGGCGGCCACCGCCGGCATCGCCGCCGTGTGGGGCAACTACCGGCTCGCGGTGGGCGCGCTGCTGTTGCTTCTGCTCTCGATCGTCGCCATCAACATCGGCGCGTACGTCGTCCTGCAGCGGTTCTACCGGTCGGGACCGGGACGACTGCTGCCCGAAAAGCCCGGGCTCAACCGGATCGCCGTCGCCGCGACCGTCGTCGCGGTCGTCCTGCTGGTCGCGGTCGTCGGCGGGACCACCTACCAGCAGGTCACGTTCGAACGGACGGTCAACACCGAGGTCGAGGACACGCTCGACGAGCCCCGGTACCAGGACCTGGGCCTCGTCTCCGTCCAGATGGAGTACGGCGAGGGATCGTACGGGAGCCCGCAGACGGTGACGGCCGTCGTGTCACGGAGCACCGACGGGACCGACCCGCCGCCGCTGGCCGACGAACTCGACCGCCGGATCACGGCAGCCACCGACGAACCCGTCGACGTCCGGGTCCAGTTCGTGGAGTACCAGCGCGGGTAACGATCGCCACCCCGGCCACCGGCGGTCCCTGCCTGTAAATACAGGCAGTCGATGGCGACGGGGATGGGTGCCGCTTCGCGGGGCTTTACGTCGCAGCCGGTCGAGCAACCGGGTATGGATGTGCTTGTCACCGGCGGCACGGGCTTCGTCGGCCGGAACCTGACCCAGGAGCTCGCCAAGCGCGGACACGACGTGACCGCGCTCGCCCGGACGCCAGACGAGGACGCCCTCCACCCGGACGTAGAGACGGCCGTGGGGGACGTGACGGCCTACGACTCCATCGAGCCCGCGTTCGAGGGCCAGGACGTGGTCGTCAACCTGGTGGCGCTGTCGCCGCTGTTCAAGCCGAAGGGGGGCGACGAGAAGCACCTAGAGATCCACCTCGGGGGGACCGAGAACTGCCTGCAGGCTGCCGAGGCACACGGCGTCGAGAAGTTCGTCCAGATGAGCGCGCTCGGCGCCGACCCGCAGGGCGACACCCACTACATCCGGGCGAAGGGCCGTGCGGAGCAGGCCACCCGCGACGCCGGCGTGGACTGGACCGTCTTCCGCCCCTCCGTCGTCTTCGGTGACGGGGGCGAGTTCGTCCCGTTCACGAAGCTGCTGGCGCCGCCGTACTTCACGCCGCTACCCGGCGGTGGGAAGACTCGCTTCCAGCCGATCTGGATCGGCGACCTCGTGTCGATGCTGGCGCTGGCCGTCGAGGGGGAGACACCCGACGAGGACGGAGACAGGGGACCGACACCCGCTATCCGCCGGATCGACGAGGCCGAGGCCGACCGCGTGGACCCACACGTCGGCGCGACCTACGAGATCGGCGGCCCCGAGGTCCTCACGCTCGCGGAGGTCGCCCGGCTGGCCCACGCCGCCGACAACAAGCCCATCAGCGTCGTCGACATCCCGATGGGGCTTGCGGGCATCGGCCTGAAGGCGCTGGGGGCACTCCCCGGCGCGCCGATGGGTGCCGACCAGTACCGCTCGCTCAAGTTCGACAACACCACCGGCGACAACGACATCGGGACGTTCGAGTACGACGAGTCGAAGCTCCTGACGCTGGCGGAGTACCTCGACGTCGACCCGGAGCAGGCCTGAGCCAGGCCGGCAGCCGGGGGCAGATAACCAAAACTATTTAGCGTCTATATTCCCCAACTGACACAACTCCGGCCGACAGTGGGAGCCGGGACCGCCATGGACGATGACGAGTTGCCGCGCGCAGGGGCCGCAGACCAGCCAGCGCCAGCGCTGTCGGGGCTGACAGACGCCTCGCCGGTACTCGTGCTGGCCGAGGCCGGGATCGACGCCGAGGGCACCGTCTGCCGGTCACTCCTCAGCCCGGAGCCCCACGAGACCCAGCAGGTGGTGACGCTCTCGCTCACGGAGGGGGTCGACGGCTGTCTCGAACGGCTGGGCGAGACGGAGGGGCTGAAACGCATCCACGTCATCACGTCCCGACAGGGCGCGTCGGCGACCGCCGTCACGACGAGCGGCTCCACGAACCTCGTCACGGAGCGGGTCCCCGACCCCTCCGACCTCCCCCGCCTCGGCATGGCCGTCAGCAAGGCCGTCACGGCCACCGACATCGGACGGGTCCGTGTCTGCATCGACTCCCTGACGGCGTTGCTGCAGTACGTCGACCGGGGACGGGTCTACCGGTTCGTACAGGTGCTCCAGGACCGGCTCGACACCTCGAACACGGTCGCCCACTACCACCTGAACCCCGCGGCCCACGACCAGCAGACCGTCGAAACGCTCCGCCAACTGTTCGGGGCCGCCGTCGAACTCTCACCGGAGGGTGATGTCGAGCGTGTCGAGTGAGCGGACGCGGGTCGGCAGTGACTCGCGAGGGGATGGGTGATGGCACTCGACATCAGGGCGAAGTCGCTCGCCGCCCGGTACGGCCCTGTCATCGTGGCGGTACTGGTCATCGTGGGAACGCTAGCGGTGGTCGGTGCCGGGCTGATCTACGCGAACCCGCCGACGGAGACGGTGACCGAACGGACCGACGAACAGCGCTTCGCCACCGGCGTCGACACGGTCGCCGTCGTGACCGGGGAGTCACGGCTCTACGACCGGGGCGAGCGCCTCCGGAACCGGCCCGTCTACTTCATCAACGCGACGCCACGGCTGACGTTCGTCACGAACACGACGGTCCCGGAAGACGAGTCGGTCACCGTCACCCAGCGGCTGGTCCTCGAGCAGTCGGCCGAACGAGGGGACGAGCCCTTCTGGGAGTCGACCCGGGTCCTCTCGGCGACCGACCAGCGCGTCACCGACGGCCGGCTCACCACCGAGACGACGGTCGACATGGCCGCGGTCGCCGAGCGGGCGGCCGAGACCCGGTCGGCCATCGGCGGCGTCGGGACGCTCACCACCCGGGTCAGACTCCGGGTGACCTACGAGACGGACGCGTACGACGGCGACCTGGCCACCACGGCGCCCGTGACCGTCACCGGGCGGGCCTACTGGCTGGACGGCTCGCTCGCGGCCAACCGGACGGAAGCGACGACCGTCAGCCGGCAGGTCGAGGAGCCACCCCGGCTCGGCACCGCCCTCGGGATGGCCGGCCTCGGCCTCCTCGCGTACCTGCTCGCCGGCACCACGGGACTGGTCTACCTTCGGAACCCCGACCTGGACGCGATGGAGACGGAGCTGGCCCGCACCCGCTACGACGAGTGGATCTCCCGCGGCGAGATCCCCACGAAGGCGGAGAAGCAGTACATCCGCATCGACACCCTGGAGGACCTGGTCGACATCGCCATCGACTCCGGGAAGCGGGTCATCTACGACGACTCGTACGACGCGTACGGGGTCGTCGACGCCGACATCGTCTACTACTACGCGAGCGACGAGAACGAGTTCGCCGACTGGCTCGGCGTCTGAACGCCCCATGACTGGCCCGACACCTACCGTCCGAACCACCCGCTCGCTGCCACCCGCCCTCCCCGGACGATGACGACCCGGGAGTGGCTCGCCGACGCGGGCACGGTCCTGCTCGTGGTCCTGGCGCTGGCCCTCCTGTTCGGGCAGTTGCTGGGCCAGCCCGTCCTGCTGGGCTACGTCACGACGGGGAGTATGGAGCCGACGCTGTCGCCGGGCGACGGGTTCGCGGCGGTCCCGTCCACCGTGGCGGGCGAGCCGGAGCCGGGCGACGTGGTGGTCTTCCGGGCACAGGAGGTGCAGGGTGGCGGCCTCACCACGCATCGAGTCGTCGGCGAGACGCAGGAGGGGTACGTGACGAAGGGCGACGCCAACCCGTTCACCGACCAGGACGGCGGCGAGCCGCCGGTCGGCGAGGAGCGAATCGTCGCCCACGCCCTCCAGGTCGACGGGACCGTCGTCGCCATCCCCTTCCTCGGCGACGTGGTCGGGGGGCTCCAGGCGCTGGTGGCGGTCCCGTTCGGGCTCTTCGGCGTCGGCCAGTCCGGGACGGTGCTGGTCGTCGCCGGTATCGTCCTGTTCGTGCTCGCGGGCGCGCTCGACGAGGGACGACCGGTCGACCGGTCGCGGACCCGCGCGAACGTGCTCCGGGCGTGGACGGTGGTCCTGTTCGTCGCCGTCGTGCTCACGGGCGCAGCCACCGCGGGGATGGTGCTCCCGGCCGGCACCCACCAGGTCGAGCTCGCCGTTGCCGAGGAACCGGGCGAGGACCCGCAGGTCGTCGCCCCCGGCGGGACGGCACAGCTCACCTACCAGGTCCACAACGGCGGCGCGATTCCGGTACTGGTGGTGACCGACCCCATCGACGACGGTGTCGCGGTCGAACCGAACCGGGCGGTTCTGGGGCTCGACCAGCGCGAGGCGGTCACCGCCCGGATGGACGCCCCCCGGCAGAAGGGGACCTACGCCCGGTCGGTCCGGGAGTCCCGCTACCTGCTGGTGCTCCCGCCGGGCGTCCTGGCCGCGCTCCATCGGGCCGACCCGCTGGTCGCGCTGCTGGCCGTCGACATCGTCGTGGCGGGCTTTGTCGTCGCGGGGGCGGTCGCGGTGTTCGGGACGGGCGACCTCCGCCTGCGACCGGGGACGGACGTGCCGCTCCGGGTGCGACTGCGCCGACGGTGGCGGCAGTTCCGGCGGTGACATCCCGACGAGGCGTGACTCCAATCTCTCCTGTCACAATCAACAGCCTTCGCCGATTGTTGCCGTCGGTGTACACGATGTCGACCCGGCCACCTCGCCGGTGTTCCTGGCAACATCGCATCGGGCGACACCTACTCTTCGGACCGCTCAAAAATCGCAGCCGTCGAGACATAGCTTCTCGGTCGTCATGCTGCCGTCGCTGAGGTACAGCCGTATTTTGACGTCCTGGGAGCGCATATCGACGTTCGCCTTCCCGTTGCTGCTCCGTTGGAACTTCTCGAATGTCCAGGTGATCGTGTCGTTAACGGAGAGTGTGACGTTCGGGTCCAGGTCACGGCGTGTATCGCTATCCGGGTTACTGCTATCTATCGAGATGTGGTCACTAACCAGCTCGGTACCGCTTGCATCGAACAGGCTTCCCCCTCCCGAGACGTAGTCGGCATCGGTTGTTGTCTCCTTGATTCCGATTCCGACGAAGGTGACATCCTCACAGCCTGTGTTTTCGAGATCGAACTCGTATTTACCGCTGGCTCCCGCAGTTCCTGCGGAACCATTGAATCGGACTTGGCCCGAGGCAGGGATCTGCCAGTCTCTGGTGAACGAAATCGAACCGATGGTTGTAGTACCGTCGTCGAGTGTCGCATCAGTCGAGACGGCTGCCGAGCCGGCGTCATTACACTCCCCGGTGAATCTGATGTTGGTCTCTTTTGATTCGTCGACCGCCAGCGAGAACGTCGTCGGCGGAGTGACGTACGTACCGTCGGTCCCGATGTCGAACTTGACGCTCCTCTCGCTGTCGAGCGTGACTGACATCGAGGAGTCCGCATTGTTCGTGAACGTCGGAATTTTGCTCGAATCCTCGTAGTTAGTGAAACCGAGTAGAGCGTTCGCGTCGTCCGCCGTCTCGATACTCACCCCCCGGTCCGCAGTCACGTTGGAGAAGCCCAGCGTCTCGGAGGTGGCGAGCAGGCCGCCGCCGGCCACCAGTCCGAGCGCCGCGCGGCGCGTGAGCTGCCGTCTGTCGGGCATGGTCAGGGCGGCTCCTCCAGTTCGCCCAGCCGGTACTTGCGGTTCTGGTAGGTGTGGACGGCAGCCGATACAGCAAACAGCCCGAGCACCAGCGCGGCCCAGCCCAGCGTCGGGGCGGGGTCGGTCGGGACGACGCCCGACCAGAGCCCCGCGAGCACGGCGAAGCCGAACGCCGAGAGGCCCAGGTAGTAGACGCCCCACGGCACCGAGTCGCCCGGGACCACGTCCAGGTAGACGTCGAGCTGGTCGGCCTGCTCGGTCAGTTCGACCTCCCCGTCCTCGTAGACGATCATCCCGGCGTCGGAAAGCGTCGGGAGGTGGGTCTGCTGGAGCGACGTGTAGACGCGCTTGCGCTCGGCGGAGGTGAGTCTGGCGACGTCCTTCTCGAGTTCCCACGCGGCGACCTGCTCGGCCAGGTCCGATAGCGTGACCGGCGTTTCCTCGTGTTTGCAGTAGTGGACCACGTAGCGACGCCGGTGGCTACTGAGGAGGTCGAATATCTCCCCCTCGTCCACCACCCCGTCCCCCTGGGACACCACCCCCTCAGTCGCCTGCGCCATCGATGATCCTGTCGCAGATTCGTTTCGGCTGAACGGACATAACGGTTGCGGCTCCATTTGCCGACTTCAGGCTCACCTTGCCGACTCTCAGCCGTCGAATCGGGGGATATGGCTCGGCCATATCTAGTTCAAGCACATCAATACAAAGTGGGTCCACCCGAAAGGTGGGGTAAGCGCCAGGCGGCGCGAGATACAACATGGCAATGAACAGACGAAACGTCCTAGTCGGACTCGGTGCGGTGGCAGTGGGTGGTGGAGCAGCGTTCGGTTCTGGTGCGTTCAGTCAAGTAACTGCGGACCGGACAGTGAGCGTTACCACCAGTGATGATGCTAGCGCACTCCTAGCGTTTTCGGCTGACACCAGCTACAACGGAATCAGCGACAACACCGGTACGGACGACGGATCGAACAGCCAGGACGTCGTCCAGATTGAGCTGGTGGATATCAACGATGACGCAACGACGACGTTCAACGCCGCATTGACGGTCACGAACAACGGTAGCGAAAGTGTCACCTTAACCGCATCCGGCGTCCCTACCGGACTGACGTTCTCCGGGCCGAATAACGACCTCTCTGGGAGCGGAGAGAGCATCCCGTCGGGGGGCGGCTCGGTGGACATCGATATCACCGTCGATACGACGCAGTCCGTCTCCGGCGGGACCGTCACGTTCGACGCACAGTAACGCCCCAGCGAGACCGACCGGTTCAGTCCGGACCGAGCTTCTCCGAAGCTAGCGTCTACTCACCGTCAGTACCATCACCGGCAAAGTCCTACGAGTTCAAGCCAGGGCTCGGACATCCATGGACCGAATAAACCCGCCCTCAAACGGTTCACAAGTGCACTCCCTGCTCCGTTGTGCGCTGCTTATGTTCATCACCTCCCGTTCACACGCAACTGTCGGCTTCGGCTTGTGGTTTCCGTAGTACATCCACAAATCCACGTTAGACGCTGCTTCAGGCTCACCACTCCCTCGGTCTGTTTGATTCCGATTCAAGCCCACCTTTCCCTGCTTCACGCAACTCAATACAAAGAGGGATGGGCTCCATCCAAACAATGACCACGCACGATGCACCCCCGCGCCCTCGCCGCCATCGTCCTCGTCGCTGCCCTCGCAGTGCCGACGGCGGCGGTGGCAGTCGGGGAGCAGGAGGCGGTGGGACCCATTACTCTCGAATCGACCAGCCAGTACGCCACCGTCGAGGACGGTGAACTCCGGGTCGACTTCGAGTCGCTGAACGACCGGGCCACCACGCGGGCCGACGGCGTCTTCCGCATCGCTAACGACGCCGGCGAGCCGGCCCGGGTCTGGGTTACGGTCGACACCGAGGACGGCGTCGTCGCGTACCGAGGCGGGGACCCGTCGGACAGGGTCGACGAGAAATCGGGGGCAGTCAGACTCGCGGACGGGGACTCGTTGTCGGTCGGCTTCGAGATCGACACCCACGGGTCGGTTCCCGACGCGGGGACCGTGACGGTCCACGCCGAACCCGTCCGGACGGCCGACGGTCCGACACCGGCCCCGGGCGAGCCCGACACGACACACATGCCGGAGAACGACACGGACACGCCGCCGGCGTCCGGAACCGGGACCGACCCGGGGCCGGTGACCCCGAACGGGGACGCGAACCTCTCGGTGGGCGACGTGACGGTGTCATCCGAGCGGGTGACCGCGGGCGAGCCGGTCCGGGTGACCGCGACGGTCCGCAACGACGGCGAGGCGTCGGGTACCGCGACCGTCGGGCTGAGCGCCGACGGGAACGTGGTGGCTCGCCGGATGGTGACGGTGCCGGCGGGCACGTCCCGGACGGTCACGTTCGAGCGGGTGCTGGAGGAGACCGGACGCCTGCGCCTCGGGATGGCCGCGGGGGAGAGGACGCAACCGAGCGGGGGCACGGTCGACCTGCTGGTGAACGACCGGCCGTCGGTCCGGATCGAGGTACCCGAGAACGCGACCGCTGGCGAGCCGACGACGCTCCGCGCGGACGTCACCGACGAGGTCGGCAACGTCACCGTCACCTGGCAGTTCGCGGACGGCTCGACCGCGACCGGGCCGACCGTCACGCGGTCGCTGGCGGACGGCGAACTGGTCGAGGTGACGGCCACCGACGAGTTCGGGGCGACCGGTCGTGCGGAACGGACGATCGCGTTCGGAGCGGTGGGTGCGGGGGCGAGCCCGTCGTTCCTGCCGTACGCGTCCGCACTCGACGCACCGATTCCCGTGCTCGCCGGCCTGGGGACGCTCGTGGTGCTCCTGGCGACGTTCCTGCTCGTGCAGTCCGGCCCGTCGGTCAGGCCGGCCCTACGATGGGTCGCCGGCTACACGCAGGTGCTGGGACGGAGCGGGCCCCGCATCACTGCGCTGTCGGGAGCCAGCTGGGGCCCGGAGCGCGGCCGGCTCGTGATCGACGAGTTGCGGATCGAGGCGGACGGGCTCCTCGAGACGGTCGTGATCGCCGTTACCGACGCGTCGGGCCGGGAGGTCGTCCGCAAGACCATCGAGACGGAGTCGGGCGACACCTACGTCGCGACCCCGGAGCGGGTCCGGATTCCCGGCAACGTCGAGGCGGCCCCCGCCGACCAGTTCACGCTCCGGGTGCGGGCCGTCGACACGCGCCAGCGGATCGGCGTCCAGCGGCGGGCGGGGGACGACCTGTCCGGGCCGGAGGGCGTCCCCGAGGAGGTGTGAGCCGACCGACGCGGATGGCCGGCCGGAGCACCCCGTATTGGCCGAAAACTTATCCTACGGCGGCGTCCCCTTCTCCGGTAGTGACTGTCAGATGAAACTCGCGATGATCGGCTTCGGACAGGCGGGCGGGAAGGTGCTCGACCGCTTCCTCGAGTACGACCGGGAAGAGGGAAGCGAGATCGTCCGCGCTGCCGTGGCCGTCAACACCGCGAAGGCGGACCTGATGGGGCTGCAGAACGTCCCCGAGGAGAACCGCGTCCTCATCGGGCAGGCGCGGGTGAAGGGCCACGGCGTCGGCGCCGACAACGAACTCGGTGCCGAGGTGGCCGAGGAGGACATCGACGAGATCCAGTCCGCCATCGACAACATCCCCGTCCACGAGGTCGACGCGTTCCTCATCATCGCGGGACTCGGCGGCGGGACCGGCTCCGGCGGCGGGCCGGTGCTGGCGAAACACCTCAAACGCATCTACACGGAGCCGGTGTACGCGCTGGGCATCCTGCCCGGGTCCGACGAGGGCGGCATCTACACGCTGAACGCCGCGCGCTCGTTCCAGACGTTCGTCCGCGAGACGGACAACCTGCTCGTGTTCGACAACGACAACTGGCGCCAGTCGGGCGAGTCCGTCGAGTCGGGCTACGCCGAGATCAACCGCGAGATCGTCGAGCGGTTCGGGATCCTGTTCGGCGCCGGCGAGATCAAGGAGGGCGGCGAGGTGGGCGAGTCCGTCGTCGACTCCTCCGAGATCATCAACACGCTCGCCTGCGGCGGCGTCTCCACCGTCGGCTACGCCAGCGAGGAACTGGACCGCGACCGGAAGGGCGGCCTCCTCTCGAAGTTCACCGGCAGCGGGGAGGAGGAGGTCGACTCCACGTCGACCACGAATCGCATCACCTCGCTCGTCCGGAAGGCGACCCTCGGTCGCCTGACGCTCCCCTGCGAGGTCGGCGGCACGGAGCGGGCGCTGCTCGTCCTCGCGGGGCCGCCGAAGTACCTCAACCGGAAGGGGATCGAGCGCGGGCGGAAGTGGCTCGAAGACGAGACCGGCTCCATGGAGGTCCGGGGTGGGGACTACCCCCGCTCGAAGTCCGACACGGTCGCCTCCGTCGTCCTGCTGTCGGGCGTGACGAACGTCCCGCGCATCAAGGAGCTCCAGCAGGTCGCCGTCGAGGCCCAGGACAACATCGACGAACTCCGGGACGCCTCCTCGGAGAACCTCGACCGCCTCGTTCACGACGACGACGAGGAGCTGGAACCGCTGTTCTGACGGGGCCTCGTCCCGTCGCTTCGCTCGCGTGACCGACGACGCCACCGCCGATCGTGGCTCCGCCAGCCCCCACGTGCTCGTCCCGTTCGACGCCGGTGCCCCCAAGACACGGCTCGCGTCCGTACTCGACGAGCGCGAGCGCCGCGCGTTCGCACGCGTACTGCTCGAGGACGTGCTCGGGGCGCTCGCCACGCTGGGTGTCGACCGGACGATCCTCGCGACCGCGCCGCTCGACGGCACGCCGGAGGTCGCGGCACCGGTCGTCGTCGACGACCGACCGCTGACGGCGGCGGTCAACGCTCGCCTCGCCGGCGACCTGGTCGGCGAGACGGAGCCGCCGGTCCCCTCGCACGAGTGCCCGGTCGGCATCGTAATGGCGGACCTCCCGCTGGCGACGCCCCGGGCGCTCCGGCGGGTCCTGTACGGTGACCCCAGCCCGGGAACCGACGCGGCGAGCGACCCCGACGCCGGCCGAGAGCGCCCGGCCGACGTGACGATGGCCCCGGGACTGGGCGGCGGGACGAACGCGCTCTGTGTCCGCAACCCCGCGTTCCGGGTGGACTACCACGACGCCTCCTGTCGCGACCACCGGGCGATCGCGCGCCGGCGGGGGCTCGACCTGGCGACGGTCGACTCCTTCCGCCTCGCGACGGACGTCGATGAACGCGCGGACCTCGTCGAGATTTTGATCCACGGGCAGGGCACCGCGGCCCGGTCGTGGCTCCGTGACGCCGGGTTCTCCCTCGCGACCGGGGACGGCCGCGTCGGGGTGGCGCGGGGGGACCCCGGCTCGGAACCCACGAAGTGACGTGGCGACGCCCCGACTGGACGGCGACCCCCGGCGTGACGAGGCCGCCCCCGGCGTGACGAGGCCGCCCCCGGTGTGACGAGGCGACCCCGAGGGCGACACGGGGCTGGAGTGGCCGGAGGCACGGTCCCCGTACCGCGGTCGGACACAGCCGTCACGGGGGACAACCGTTTTGATGCCTGCTATCCAACAGTAGACTGCGCGAAGCGGCTCGCGCGGTGCATCGGGTAGTGGCGCGGGGGGACTTCCACAGGAGGGCACCCTGGTCCCCGGGCCGCCCGGGCACCCGGTTCCGGCTGCGGGCGGGGCGAACCGAACGCTCTTGTCGATTGCCACCGGATGGCGCGGCGTGGTCAGTATCCCGGGAACCGAGGAGTACGGCGTGGACGTCACCGTCACGGAGACAGCTGTCGAGCGCCTGCTCGGAACGACGCCCGCCGACGTGGCGGCCGCCCCGGAGCTGCGCTTCGCCCGGAACGTCTTCCTGCCGCTGACGACCGCCTGCCGCTACACCTGCACCTACTGCACCTACTACGACCCGCCCGGCGAGGCGAGCCTCATGTCGCCCGCCGAGATCCGCGAGACCGTCGAGCGCGGCGCGGCGGCGGGCTGTACGGAGGCGCTGTTCACGTTCGGCGACGACCCCGACGACCGCTACGACGCCATCCACGCACAGCTGCGCGAGTACGGCCACGACTCCATCCATTCGTACCTCCGCGAGGCGTGCGAGATTGCACTGGACGCGGGTCTGCTCCCGCACTCGAACCCGGGGGACCAGACGCGAGAGCAGATGGCCGCCGTCGCCGACGTGAACGCCTCGATGGGGACCATGCTCGAGACGACGGCCGGCGTGCGCGCCCACGGGGGCCCCCGCGCGAAGAACCCCGGCCAGCGCCTGCGGACCATCCGCATCGCGGGCGAACTCGGCGTCCCGTTCACGACCGGCATCCTCGTCGGCATCGGCGAGACGCGGCGGGACCGCGCCGTATCGCTGCTCGCCATCCGCGACCTCCACGAGCGGTTCGACCACGTTCAGGAGGTCATCGTCCAGCCCGTGAGCGAGAACGAGCGCTGGCGCGGCGGCGAGCCCTCGCTCGACGAGTTGCGCCACGCGGTCGCGATGGCGCGAGCCTGCCTCCCGCCCGAGGTGAGCGTGCAGGCCCCGCCCAACCTCGCGCCCGTCCGCGACCTGCTCGACTGCGGGGTCGACGACCTCGGCGGCGTCTCGCCGGTCACCGTCGACCACGTCAACCCGGACTACGAGTGGCCCGAGCTCCGCGAGCTGGAGGCCATCGCCGAGGCCGGCGGCGTCCCGCTGCGCGAGCGACTCCCCGTCTACGAGCGGTTCCTCGGCGAGAAGGGCCGCGCGTGGGTGGCGCCGCCCGTCCGCCGGGCACTCCGCGCCGGTGACGACGCCGGACGGCGCTACCGGGCGGTACTGGGGGAGGGGCCGACCGGGGCCGCCGGGGACTGAAGTCAGCGACCGTCGGGTGCGAAAGGTAGACTGTTCCTATTTTATACGTACCATACGCGATCAGATATCGGATCTATTTCGTAATTCCGCCCAAAATCGTCGAGATGGAACCTCGTTCCGATAATCGGTGGAACCGCCTCAGTCGTCGGCGCTGGCGGCGCCGGCGGCAGGGTCGCGCTCGGCCGGGGCCAGCAGCGGCGTCCCGTCGGCCTGCGGTCCGAGTTCGGGGCCGTGGGTCCCCTCGTCGGGCAGGACCCGGCACTGCTCGTAGTCCGTCGAGCGCTCGGCCGGCACCCGGCCGACCGCGCGGATCATCCGCGCGTACTCGTCGAACGAGCGGAACTCCCCGTGGCCGCCGCCCGCCCGCTTCGTGATCTCCTCGGAGAGAATGGTTCCCATGAAGTCGTCCGCCCCGCAGGAGAGCATCTTCAGCCCCTGCTCGTCGCCGTACTTGACCCAGGAGGACTGGATGTGGTCGACGTTGTCCAGATACAGGCGGGAGACGGCGATCATCAGTTCGTCCTCCGTCGTCGTGGCACCGCCGTCGACGACGCCGCGCTCGTACAGCGGCGTCGTCTCGTGGACGAACGAGAGGGGGACGAACTCCGTGATGGCGCCGGTCCGGTCCTGCAGGTCGCGCACGCGGTCGAGGTGGCGTGCGCGGTGGGCCTCGTTCTCGACGTGCCCGTACATGATGGTCGCGGTGGTGGGGAGGCCGGCGTCGGCGGCAGCCTCCATCGCCGCGAGCCAGTCGTCCGTGCCGATTTTGCCGGGGCAGATGACATCCCGGACCTCGTCAACGAGGATCTCGGCCGCGGTGCCGGGGACGCTGTCGAGGCCCGCCTCCTTCAGCCGCCGGTACGTCTCGCGGTACGAGCGGTCGGTCCCCCGCTTCGCGTGAGAGGCCTCCTCCGGCGTCATCGAGTGGAGGTGCGCGCCGTCGACGGACATCGCGCGCATCTGCTCGACGTACGTTCCGGGATTCGTTTCGTAGCGGGTGGGCGGTTTGTAGTTCACCTCGCTCGCCGGGTCGTCGTGGGCGGCGAGCGCCCCGTGGTGGTCCTCGTTGAGTGCGAACGCCGGGTGGAGCCCCGAGACGGACGTGACCTCGTGGATGCCACGCTCCAGCGCATCCCGGACGATAGCCCGGGACTCGGCGGGGGTCCTGGTGAAGCCGGCGTGGTCGACGTCGGACCCGTCCTCGAAGTTCGCGGCGGTGTCCTTGAAGTTGCAGAACAGACAGCCCGTGTTGCACGCCGTCGTGACGTTGTTGTTGAGGTTGGCGACGAACGTCACCTCGTCCCCGACGACCTCGGCACGGCGGCGGTCCGCGGCCTCCAGGACGAGTTCCTTGCGCATGTGGTCGATGCCGTCCGCGTCGGTGCCCGTGGTGAGGAGTTCGACCGCGTCGTCGACGTCGAGTCGCTCGCCGTTCCGGGCCTTCGCGAGCGCGTTCTCGAACGACTGGTCCGTGACCGGCTGGTGCTCGAACCCGAACTGGCCACGGGGGACGCCCGTCTCGGTGGGCGCCTCGAACGCGTCCATGCCCTCGACTCCCACGCGGAGGTACAAAGGCACAACGGGTGCGGCCAGTGGCGGGTGGTTCCCGTGATTCCCCGACCCCGCCGCCGGCCCTGGGTCCCGCCGGTCACTCCACGCCGTCGGCCTCGTCCATCGCGTCGTCCTCGTAGGCGTCCTCGTACAGTTCCATGGCGGTCTCGTGGCTCCGGACGGCCAGCTCGTACGTCTCGTGGAGGTCGGCGATGGGGGTCTCCGAGGCGTCCACCCGGAGGTCGTGCTGGTAGGGGGCGGTCGCGGGGTCGGTCTTCCCGGTATCGACCACCTTCAGCGCGGCGCTCTGGACGACCAGCTCCTCCCGCTTGTCGCCGCCGGCCTCGTGGCCGGCCCGGAGCGCCGCGACGAGGCGCGCGGGCAGCGGGTCCGACGGGTCGGCGGCCTCGTAGGTCGTCGCCACGGCGTCCAGCACCTCCGGGCCCGTGAGCAGGTTGCCCGCGACGGTGTAGTTCTCCCCCTCGGCGTCACCGAACCAGTCGCCACAGTCGTCGCCCGAGAAGGCGAACGTTCCTTCGGCGTCGACGCCGTGGAGCTGCCGGGTCTCGCGGCCCGGGTCGGCGTTCAGCAGCGCCTCCAGCGCGTCCTCGACGGCCAGCCCGTCCGCGAGGTACTCGACGCCGCGCTCGCCCAGCGAGACGTTCACCAGCGACTGCGTGGCGACCGCGCCGTGCTCGTTGACGAACGGGCAGAGCGTCCCGACGCCGGCGAGCCGTGTCGTCACGGCGACGCCGAAGCGGTCCTGCTCCTCGCCCTCGTCGTCCTCGGAGGACTCGTGGACGCAGATGCTGAATGTCATGGGCGGGCGGACGGACGGCCCGAGCAAAAGCGTGGGTGTCAGCCATCGATGGACGGCGGGGCCGGTCGGGCCTGTACTCGGTCGTGGCTGGGGAGTACAGCCGGGCGCCGTCAGGCACTATCGGGAGAATCGAGATATCCCGATGATTACGGTACAGAGTGCGAAGTTTCGGGAGAACAAGAGGCGTATCCAGTATCTCCGACGGGATCAGCAGTTCGGCCCGTTGCCGGTCCCGTCGTCGCTGGAGTCGTGCCCGAGCGCGCTGGCCACGTCGAGCAGGCCGGCGCCCGTCTCGTTCGAGGTGAGCCCGAGACTCTCCGCGGACGACCCGAGCGTATCGCGGGTCTGCGAGTTGGACGACCCGTTGGCCATCAGCTGCCCGCCGGCACCGGAGACGTGCGGACAGGCCATCGAGGTCCCCGAGAACGTGTCGTAGCCGCCGGGAATCGTCGAGTAGATGTCCGTCCCGGGCGCGGCGAGTTCGACCTCCGGCCCGGTCGAGGAGAACCCGGACAGCGAGTCCGAACAGTCCGTCGAACTCACGGCGACGACCTCGCTGTAGGCCGCCGGGTAGCCGACACAGTCCGAGCAGGGCCCGTCGTTACCGGCGGCGGCGACCAGGAGTACCCCCTTCCCCTGCGCGTACGTGCAGGCGTCCTTCACCGTCTGCGAGCCGGACGAGGCGCCGAGGCTCAGCGAGCCCACGTCCCAGCCCTGGTCGGCGGTGTACTCGATGCCCGCCGCCACGTCCGAGAACGACCCGGAGCCGCGCTTGTCCAGCACCTTCACCGCGTGCAGCGTCGCCTCGGTCGAGACGCCCTTGACGCCACGGCTGTTGTCGACGGCCCCAGCGATACCGGCGCAGTGGGTGCCGTGGTCGTTGTCGTCGTCCCAGTTGGTGTTGCAGCTCCCGCCCCGGCACTTCACGAACGCCTTGCCCGCCCCGAGGTTCGCCTCCAGGTCCGGGTGGTCGCTGTCGATGCCGGTGTCGATGATGGCGATGTCGGCGCCGTTGCCCGTGTCGCCGTTCGCGTGCGCCACGTCCGCGTCGGTGCGGTCGATCCCCCACGTGAGGTCCTGGCTCGTGTCGCCGCCGCCACCGCCGTCGCCGCCACCGCCCGGGCCGCCGTCGTGGCCCTCGCGGTGATGGATGGCGCGCACGGTGCCGTCGGTCTCGACGTAGCGCACGTCGTCGCGCTGCCGGAGCTTCTCGGCCGCCCGGTCGGAGAACCGGCCGGCGACGGCCTTGCCGATGCGCTCGAAGTCGAGGACGCGTTTCACCGGCTCCGCGCGGTCGCGCGCCTCGCGCTCGGCCTCGCGCGAGGCCGTGCCGACGATGCGCGCCGGCGGCCCGTTGTCGTCACTTCCGCCCTGTGCTGCCACCTGGCCCCCGACGAGGAGCCCGGTCGAACCGGCCGCGGCGAGCCGGAGCGCCCGCCGCCGACTGATAGTACGTTCGGTCATGCCCAGGTCCACGGCCGACTTTGCTACTAGGTATCATAGAACTTGCGCCCACCGCGATTGCTCCCCCACGCGACCTGTCCGATCCGGAGACGTGTTTCGACCGCTAGACGGGGTGTGACGTGTGTCTGACGCGGATTTATGCCCACGGAGGACTCCCTGGTTCCCATGGGACTGATGAGCAAGCTCATCGGGGGAGGACAGCGGAGTGCCGACGAGTACGTCGAACTCGACATCGATGACTTCGATGCCGGGGCGAGCGAGGCCAACACCCAGGTCCACATCGCCGAGATCAGCAACAAGCAGGATGTCGTGGACATCAAGGACGCCGTCTACGACGGCGGTCTCGTCATCGCGGACATCACCCGCCACACCACCTCCGACCGGACGATGGAGCACATCTACGACGAACTGAAGCAGGTCGCCGACGAGGTCGGCGGCGATGTCGTCCAGAAGGACGACGACCAGGTCATCATCACGCCGGGCGGCATGAAGGTCGCCCGCGAGAAGCTCGGCCGATAGCGCCTTTTCGACGCCCGGGTACCACTCGGCGCAGGAGGCGTTCGGAGAGAACACCGGCCTCCGTGTTCCGCTCCTCCGGCCGGTGAAACCGCGCGAGCGGAGCGAACGCGGTGTGCACTCCCGGGGACATCGGCCTCATCGGGTCCTCTCTTTCGGACCGTTTTCCGGGGTTCTGCTCGGTAGGGTGGGACGGTGTACCGTTCGTCACCGCCATCCGCTCACCGGACTGGCGCCGGACGAGGGGCGAGAGCGGCGGTCAGAACTACAGTTCGATCGGCTCGTCGAGAGTAGGGTCGGCATCAATGATCATCGACACGGTGGGCTGTACCTCCCTGAACTGCTCGGTCAGTTCCACGACCCGTCCATCCTGATCGTAGTCGATGAGCCCTGCTGATGCCAACTTCGGGAGGTGGGAGTGATAGAGTGAGAGACGGATCTCATCCGACGTGTCCTCGGCTGCCGCTTCGAGTGGCACATGGTGGTTGTACCTGAGGACGGCCTCTGTGAGGTCGCTCAACGTCAACTCCCGCCGTTCTTCTGCGAGTATCGCAAGCACGATCCGGCGGTGCTGCTTCTGACACAGGTGCAGTATCGAATCGAAGTCAGTGGACGCCCGATTCATCAAGCCAGTTTATACGATCGCCGAGCATCAGGCTGGCTTCTTCATACACAATTTCCTTTTGTAGGAGTCTTCAGGGTTGGATGTCGATGGCCGAGAGGGTACTCCCGAGGATGTGCCGCAATGCACCTCGGAGGCGGGAACCGACGGCCTGTTGCGAGATACCGAGTTCCTCGCCGATGTCTTCCAGTGTGACTTCGCGGGGAGAAGCGAAGTAGCCGCGGTCGTAGGCGAGCACCAGCGCCTCTTTCTGAGCGTCGGTGAGTGTCTCTTCGGTCCCCTTCTCGACCGGCGTAAGCGCGTTCAGTTCTGTCAGTGTGATCTGGATATCCAGCTCTCGACAGCGCTGTTGGAAGGCGGAGATGTCGCTGTGACTGTCGCCGCGGATCTCGAACCTCCACTGTTGGTCCGTGCCGGTGCACTTGATGAGCGGTACCTCCTTCTCCGTCAATGTGGTGAGCACGCCGTCGTAGTCCAGAGCCCACTCGACGCGCAACAGGTACTCGTCTTCGATGGAGTCGACGAATCGAATCTCTTTCACGCCGGGGTGCTCGCTGAACGCGCTCTCGATGTCCTCGACTTCGGTCCCCCGTACCCAGAAGTACGGGACAACCACGTCCTGGGCGGGAATAATCCGCTCGAGCTCGACAGTCACGTTCGGTAGGTGCTCGAACACCGTTCCTATCGGAAACTGGTCGGACGGAACTGTGAACGTGGCTTCGGTAGCCATCGTCCGTGTTATGGGCCTCCAGCACGAAAGGGCTACGACAGGGGCCGACCAGTTCGAGACGGTGCCGTTCCCGCCCCTCGATTGCCCGGACACTGGATCGATACGACGTGGGTCTCGACTGAAACGGCGGAGTACCTGATGGAGGCCCGAGGTCGTTCTCCGCGTTCACTGTCCGTCCCGTCCGGCATACCGCGCGGGCGGAGCGAGCGCATGAAGTCCGGGCCGTCAGAGAAGCTCGGGTTCGTCGCCGACCTTCACCAGCGTCTTCCCGATGTTGACGCCCTCGAACAGTCCGAGGAAGGCGTCGGGGGCGTTCTCGAAGCCCTCGACGACGTGCTCGCGGTAGCGCAGGTCGTCCTCGGCGATGAGCCCGCCGAGCCGCCGGAGGGCGTGGCCCCAGCGGTCGTAGTCGCGGACGATGAACCCCTCGATGCGGAGCCGCTTCTGCACCGCGTCCGTCAGCTTCCGTGGCCCGGTCGGCAGTTCGGTGGCGTTGTACAGCGATATCTGGCCGCAGGCGACGACGCGCGCGAAGTCGTTCAGCGACGGCCAGACGGCGTCCGTCACGGGCCCGCCGACGTTGTCGAAGTAGATGTCGACGCCGCCGGGCGCTGCCTCCGCGACGGCCGCCCGGACGTCCGCCTCCTGGTAGTTGACGGCCGCGTCGAAGCCGAGGTCCTCGACGAGCCAGTCGCACTTCTCCTCGGCGCCCGCGATGCCGACCACGTCACAGCCCTGGATCCGGGCGAGTTGGCCGACGACGCTCCCGACCGCCCCGGCAGCCGCGCTCACCACGACCGTGTCGCCCGGCTCCGGCTCGCCCTTCTGGTTGAACCCGTAGAACGCCGTGACGCCCGGCATCCCGAGGACGCCGACGGCGGTGGAGATGGGCGCCAGCGACGGGTCCACCCGCCGGAGTTCGTCGCCGTCGGCGACGGCATACTCGGCCCACAGCAGGTCGCCCGTGACGATGTCGCCCTCGTCGAAGCGGTCGTGTCGGCTCTCGACCACCTCGCCGACGACGCCCGCGCGCATCGGCTCGCCCGGCTCCCAGGGCTCGGCGTAGGACTCGGCGTCGCGCATCCGCCCGCGCATGTACGGGTCGACCGACTGGTAGATGGTCCGGACGAGCACCTCCCCGTGGTCGGGGTCGGGGACCGACGCCTCGACGAGTTCGAAGGTGTCCTGGTCCGGTTCACCGGTCGGCCGCTCCGCCAGCCGCCACTGTCGGTTGGTCGCCATGATCCCGCCTCTCCCGGCGACGGCTTCACCGTTGGGGGTGCCCGGCCGTCGACCCCGTCCCGGGCCGCCGGCGAGGGCACGTCCCTGGCGACCCGTCGACGGATGCGACCCGGGTCACGGCGGTGGGTGTCGCCTACCCTCAAGGGACACGCTGATTACGGCCGACACACTCCCCGGAGATAGGGAATGTCGTCCTGGAAACGAGACACCGCCCGGGGGCTCATCGTCGTCCTCCCCATTCTGGTCACCGCGTACATCATCGCGTGGCTGTACACCCAGCTCGCGAAGGTGCCCTCCCCGCTCCCGGAGCAGGTGTACGGCAGCCCCTTCCTCGCGGAACTGCTCGGCGTGCTGGTCCTGCTCGTCGTGGTCGGTCTGCTGGTGCTGTCGGCCGGCTACCTGATGCGGACGGCGCTGGGGGACATCGTGGAGGAGGGTATCGACGGGGTGGTCAACCAGCTCCCGGGGCTACGGGTGGTGTACAACGCGTCGAAGATGGCGGTGGAGACGGCGGTGTCTGGGACCGAGGATCTGCAGGCGCCGGTCAAGCTGGAGACCTGGAACGGCCTCCGGATGACCGCGTTCAAGACCGGCAAGACGACCGACGACGGCCGCGACGTGCTCTTCCTGCCGACCGCCCCCAATATCACCACCGGGTTCGTCATCGAAGTGGAGCCCGAGCGGTACACCGAGATCGACGAGCGTGTCGAGGACGCACTGACGCGCATCCTCAGTGCCGGGTTCGGCGAGACACGCGAACAGCCCCTCCCCGTCGAACCCGACGAGGAGGGAACGGGCGACGACGACTGAACTGATCGGCCCGGGTGACGACTGGACCGACACACCGACGAGAACCAGCGGTGCCGCTCACTCGCTTCGACTGCCGGTTCCGCTCCCGCCCGGACGGACGACGACCGACTCCCGCGTGACGCACTCGCGGACCCGGTCGGCGAGCGGCCCGTCGCCCGGCCACGACCCATCGACGTCCAGCCGGCTCGGGTCGCCCACGTACGTCTCGACGGTGCCACGCCGGCGCCCGGGTCCACCCTCGTCGGCGTTGCCATCGGCGTCGTTGGGCTCGACGAGCGGCAGCGGGACGCGGACGTAGAGCCCGCGGTCGACGCCCTCGTAGGCGTCGAGCCGGTGGACGTCCGACTCGTGGACTCGGAGCAGCCGGCCCTCGCACTCGCCGCCCGGGAGGAGCGTCGGGTATGCGCCGTCGGCGCGGTGGAACCCCTCCAGGACCGCGTCGTCCCGGTACTCGGGGTCGCGGTCGAGGACCGTCCGGGCGCGGTCGGGGTCGGTCAGCGTCCCGTAGACGAACACCAGCACGAGCGGGGCGAGGGGTGCCGACGACCTGTGGCTGTCGGTGGCCGGGAGCGCGGCACGGGGGAGGAGCGGCGGCCGTTCAGAGCAGCGCGAGGAGCGCGCTCGCAAGCCCGGCGACGATGGACAGCCGGAGCGTGGTGCCGACGAAGGCGGCCGCCGCGAACCACGTCCGCCGGACGTCGACCACGCTGAAGGCGTAGATGACGGCCGTGTCGGGGGCGAAGGGGATGGAGAGCGCGCCGGCCAGCCCGACGTAGCCGTAGCGCTCGGCCACGTCGGCGAGTCGGCCCGAGAGGCCGCCGTCGGCGGCACTGGAGCCGGGCAGCAGCTCGAGGAGCCGCGCGACGGGTTCCGAGGTGGTCGCGCCGCGGGCGACCGAGAGCGCGCCGAGCGCACCGACCGCCTTCGCGGTGCTGGCGACGGCGATGACGGCCAGGAGTTCGCCGGCCGGCGACCACCCCAGGTCGAGCGGGACCGCGAGCACCAGCTCCCCCGGGAGCGGCAGGAGGACCGCACAGAGGAACGAGTAGGTGAAGACCGCGAGGAGTCCCTCCGGGCCGGTCGCACCACGGAGAACCCCCTCGACGGCGGATTCGAGCGTCGCCAGCGGCGCCCCCATCAGGCCGACCAGCCGGGCGAGGACGACCCCCGACTCGCCGCTGCCGAGGAGGCCGATGGCCGAGGCGGGGACGGCCGCGACCGGCGCGGCCAGGACCGGGAGCGCGGCGAGCGTGGCGACCACCGAGAGCAGGAGCGACTGGGGGAGGAAAATCGGCGACGGCGACGGGACGACCGGGCACACGTTAGCGGAGGATTGACGCTCACCTTGCTAAGCTTTCTGGCCGGTCAGTCTAAATGAACGGGGACGGTCGCGGGGCGGTAGGAGGAAGAACCCGTTCGGACCGGTTCGCGCCGGGGCTGCGCGACTACCGCTCGTCCAGCGGGGTGAACGACCTGTTCTCGGGACCGACGTAGCGGCCGCGCGGCCGGATGAGGCGGTTGTCCTCCTGGTACTCGAGGACGTGCCCGATCCAGCCGCCCGCACGGCTCATCGCGAAGATGGGCGTGTACATGTCGACCGGGATGCCGAGCTGGTGGTAGACCGACCCGGAGAAGAAGTCGACGTTGGGCGCGATGCCACGCTCGTCGAGGCCCTTCTCCTCGGTGAAGAACCGCTCGATGGCCTTCGCGTAGTCGTAGTAGGTGGTGTCGCCGGAGGCCTCGCTCAGCTCCTTCGACCGCTTCTCCAGGATTTTCGCGCGGGGGTCCTTGACCTCGTAGACGCGGTGGCCGTAGCCGGGGACCCGCCAGTCGTCCTCCTCCGCCTGCTTCGTCGTGACGTAGTCGACGGGGTCGGCGCCGGCCTCCTCGATGTCGAAGAACAGCTCCATCACGTCCTGGTTGGCGCCGCCGTGGAGCGGGCCGGACAGGGCGCCGACGCCCGCGGTCACCGCGGAGTACGTGTCGGCGAACGTGCTGGCGACGACCATCGCGGTGAACGTGGACGCGTTCAGGCCGTGGTCGGCGTGGAGGACGAGCGCCTGGTCCATCGCCTCGGCGGCGGCGGCGTCGGGCTCCTCGCCGGTCAGCATGTAGAGGAAGTCGGCGGCCAGCGAGAGGTCGTCTCGGGGCTCGATCGGGGCCTCGCCGCGGCGGAGCCGGTCGTAGGCCGCCAGCAGCGTCGGGATCTTCGCGGTGATACGCCGACCCTTCTCCCGGGCGACGTCGAGGTCGCGGGGCCCGGCGTCGGAGGGGTCCGACGCGGACAGCATCGAGACGCCCGACCGGAGCGCCGCCATCGGCCGTCCGTCGGCCTCGGCGAGTCCCGCCAGCGCGTCGATCACGGTGTCGTCCACGGCCGCCTCGGCGGTGATGGCGTCCGTGAACGCGTCGAGTTCGTCGCGGTCCGGCAGGTGCCCGTTCCACAGCAGGTGGAGCACCTCCTCGTAGCTGGCACCCTCGGCCAGGTCCTCGATGGCGTACCCGCGGTAGACGAGCTTGCCGACGCTCCCGTCGATGTAGCTGAGCGCCGACTCGGCGACCGGAACACCCTCTAGCCCCTTGTGCAGTTCCTCGCTCTCGCTCATACGCTCCCGGTTCCCCTGCGCCCGGCAAAAGGGTTGCCGTTGTCGCTTCACGGATGCACAGACGGGCAGTACGACGCCTCCGGTCACCCGAGATATCGGTCGCCGTCGGAACGGGCTGGCGCTACCCGGCGAACGACTTTCCACCGAACCCACTTCGCCGAGAGGAGTTCCCGTACAATCCCTCCACGTTTCCGAATCGTAGCCCGATAAACGATCGTGTTTCGGGATTTTCGAGCCTATCTCACAGTTCCCGCTCGTGTTTCAACGTCTCCCTGGTAATCTCGTCGACCGACGAGCAGCCGGCCAGTCCCATCGTCAGGTCGAGTTCCGCGAGGAAGTTCTCCAGGACGTGGCGCACCCCCTCCTGCCCGGCCATCGCGAGCCCGTAGGCGTACGGGCGGCCCAGGAGGATGGAGTCGGCGCCGAGCGCGAGCGCCTTGAACGCGTCCGAGGCGCGCCGCACCCCGGAGTCGAAGAGGACGGGCACCTCGCCGTCGACCTCCTCGACCACGTCGGGCAGGGCCTCGAAGGCGGTGATGGAGCCGTCGACCTGGCGGCCGCCGTGCGTGGAGACATCCACCGCGGCGGCGCCGTGGTCGATGGCGAGCCGGGCGTCCTCCGGGTGGAGCACGCCCTTGATGACGACGGGCAGGTCCGTGTTGTCGAAGACGAAGGAGAGGTCGTCCCACGTCAGCGACGAGTCGCCGAAGACGTCGAGGAAGTGGTCGACGGCGGCGTCGGGGTTCTCCTCGGGCGACTCCTCTAGCGAGTCGCGGAACGCGGGGTCCGAGAAGTAGTTCGCCACGCCCTCGCCCGCCATGAACGGGTAGTAGCCGCGGTCGATGAGGCGCTCGCGCCAGCCCAGCGTCGGCGCGTCCACCGTGAGGACGATGGCGTCGTAGCCGGCCTCCTCCGCCCGGTGGAGGAACGAGCGCGCCACGTCGCGGTCCGAGGACCAGTAGAACTGGAACCACTTCGGCGTGTTCGGCATCGCCTCGGCGACCTCCTCCATCGGCGTCGAGGACAGCGAAGAGAGGACGAGCGGGACGTTCAGCTCCTCCGCGGCCGCGGCGGTGGCGTGCTCGGCGTCCTCGTGAAGCAGGGTCTGGACCCCGAGCGGCGTGATCATCAGCGGCCAGTCCATCTCCTCGCCCAGCAGCTCGACGGAGAGGTCGCGGTCGGCGACCCCACGCAGCATCCGCGGGACGATGCGGTACCGCGAGAAGTCCTGGTTCCGCTCGAACGTCTCGTCGCTGCCGGCGCCGCCGTGAACGTAGGCCCGGCCCTCCTCGCTCATGTTCTCCCACGCCGCCTTCCGGATGTCATCGTACGAGGTGGGGAGATCCGGCGTCTCGCCCTCCAGCATTCCCTTCCGGTAGATCTCCTTCAGTTTCGCGTTCCCGATGTTCTCCCGCTGGGGTGTGCCTGCCATGTCCCCCCGTTCTCTCCCGGCTCGTTTATCCGTATCTCTTGCGGCGGCACCCGCCGGGGCTACATGGGCATCGCCGCCACCTGTTTAAATGGAGAGCCGCTCATACCCGAATGTTTTTAATAATCGGGCCGGATTAACGGCCCGTATACGTTGAAGTTCATGGACGACAACCGTCAGACGATATCCGAGGAGTGTGCCACCTGCGGGGCAGCCGACGACATCCTGTTCACCTGCGGGTACTGCGGCGGAACGTTCTGTTCCGACCACGGGCTCCCCAACCACTCCTGCGAGGGGTTCGCCCACCCGGGGGAGGGCGGCGACGGGGTGTCGTTCCAGCGGGACGCAGGGGGGCACACGGGCCCCGAGGACCCCTTCACGGAGAGCGGGTTCCGGCCGGCGACCGACGAGCCGACGCCCGGCGACTCGGCCGATGGAGGGCCGACACCCCGGTCGGTCGAGCCGGCGCCGGCAGCCACCAGGTCCGTACCGCGTCGTCCAGCGGGAACGGCGACCCCGGCGACCGCTCCCGCTCCTCGCGCGACGGGCGACGCCACGACGCCCGCAGTCCGGCACCTCCCGCGACCCGTGGACGGCGAGGCGACCCCGGCGGTTACGTGCCTGCCCCGCTCCGTCGAGCCGGCGGTTCCCGCGGTCGAGCGGCGACCCCGACCCGTAGACGGCGAGGCGACCCCCGCCATCCGCCCACGCCCGCGCCGGGCAGAGGGGAGCGCGCGACCGGCCGTCCGGCCGGCACCCGAGCCCACCCCGGTGGCCGAGGAAGCCTCGACGCCGGCGGCCGCGAGTTCGACCGGGACCAGTACCGCGGCGAGTGCCGCCACGACCGACGGCAGGCACGCGGCGAAATCGGTCCCGATGCGGACGATGGACACGACGCGGTCCCCCGGGTCGGTCGAGCGGCAGGAGGCCCGGACGCTCGTCACGTGGCTCGACCAGCAGACGTACGTCTCGCTGTCGGTGAAGGCGGCCGCGCTGGCGGCGGCCATCAACGGCGCGCTCTACTTCGGGATGGCGTTCACGCTCTACGGGCTGCACCCCTTCTGAATCAGGGATAGAGCGAGGCCGAGCGGTGGCGCCGCGGCTCCCGGGCAAGTCATTGACGAGTGTCGCCCGACCCCGCTGCCGCAGCGGGGATGGACGAGCGAAAGGGAGTGTGTGTGCGGGTGTCCGCGTTACCGACCACCGCGGTCGGGGAGCGGAGCGTGTGACTCCCACATCCTCCACCCGATCCGGGCGCTGTCTCCGTAATAGGCCTTGTGTCGTACCGTTCGTCGGCCGTCTGACGCGGGTCACACGACGGCCGGTCGTGTCCGACGGACGACCGACGGAGCGGGACGAATTCAGCGGGGGGAATCGGGTGACTGCGGGCGCGTGCGCGGCCGCCGCGGGCGGGCCTCAGTACTCCGTGCCCTTCCGGGCGCGCTGGCCCACGTCGATGGGGTGGCGCTGCTTGCGCACTTCGCTGACGAGGTCCGCGGTGTCCCCGAGGAACTCCGGCGGGGAGTGGCCCCCGGTCAGCACGAGTTCGAGGTCGTCGGGCTTCGACTCGACGAGATCGTGCACAGCCGCGGGCGCCACCAGGTCGCGCTCGGCGGCGTAGAGGAGTTCGTCCAGGACGAGCATGTGCATCCCCTCGTCGGCCCCGGCGTCCGGCGGGAACGGGGACGAGAGGTCCGCGTCGGCCGCCGCCGCGACCAGTTCGTGGGCGCGCTCGACGCCCGCCTCGGCCTCGGCGGCGTGGTCGCGCTCCTCGCTCCCGTCCGGCATCGCGTGCCAGCCGTAGTGTCCGAGGTTCTCGTAGCTGAAACCCGGGAGCGCGGCGATGGCGTTGTACTCGCCGCGGACGTCCTCCACGGAGTCGGCGCCGCCCTTCATGAACTGGAGGACGTGGACCCGGTAGCCGTGGCCGACCGCGCGCATCGCCATCCCGAACGCGGCCGTGGTCTTGCCCTTGCCGTCGCCCCACCAGACCTGCACGAGCCCGAACTCCTCGGGCGCGGCCGGTTCGATGGCCCGCGCCTCGGGGCGGACCCCGCCGCCGGGCGTCCCCGCGCGGACCGACTCGGCGTCCGCGTCGGTGTCGCCGCCGCCCTGCTCGTCCCCGGGGCCGTCAGTCATCGTCGTGGGGGTGGCCGTGGTCGTCGCCGTGGGCGTGCGTGCCCTCGTCCGCTCCGGCGTCGGGCGTCCCGTCGCCGTCCCCGGCGGTCGCCATCGCCTCCTCCAGCACGCCGTCGAAGTCGTCGACGGGGAGGACCGAATAGTCGACGCTGAGGGTGTCCTGGGTGGCGCGAACCTTCCCGACGAAGCCGGATATCTCCTCCAGCGACCCCTCCACGATGAACAGCTCCATGCAGTAGTGGTCGCCGACGTGGTTGTGGACGTTGGAGGTGACCAGGGCCTCGTGCTCGTGGCGGAGCTGCATCATCCGCTCCTCCGCGTCCGAGGTCTCGTAGTTGAACACGACGGTGACGACCCCGAGCAGTTGGCGCCCCTCCAGCCGTCGGTTCTCGAACTCGCTCAGCAGGTTGCGCGCTCCCTCCCGCACCACCTCGCTCCGGCCCGTGTAGCCGTGCTCCTCCGCGAACTCGTCCAGCCGATCGACGAGCGACTCGGGCATCGAGATGCTCACGACGGTCATGTTGGTAACGTGATGGCGCCGAGATATTAAGGATGGAGGTATCGCAGCACGACGGAATCACAACAGCCCGGGGCCACCGACGCCGGCCCGGACCCCCGGCCGGTGCAGGACGGCCCTGCCCGACCGGAGACGGATCGAACCTATCCCTCCCCGGCCGGCGGCTCCCGGTTGACGTTCCGTTCTGGGTCCGAGCTGACCAGCCGTCCCACCCCGATCCCCAGCGCCGTGAGCACGACCCCCGCTGCGGCACCGAGCAGCGCGAGACGGTCG
The DNA here is from genome assembly GCA_003020985.1 of Halobacteriales archaeon QS_4_70_19. Classification (GTDB taxonomy): domain Archaea; phylum Halobacteriota; class Halobacteria; order Halobacteriales; family Haloarculaceae; genus Haloglomus. Next base: position 39,833 of record PXRM01000021.1, read on the forward strand.
AGTCCCGCCTGCCCGGCGCCCGGCGACGGCAGGGTCAGCTCGGTGGCGATCGCTCCCCAGACGAGGACCCCAGCGAGCGGGGCGAGGGCGATCGCGGTCCCGACCAGGACGCCATCGTTGGCGTAGCCGTGGAGTCCCGCGAGGCCGGCCGCCAGCGCGCAGATCCCGAGCACCAGCCGGGGACCGACCTCCCGGAACCGCTCGAAGCCGAACACGCCGACGCCCGCCCACACCGCCGCCGCGACGGCGAACGCGAGCGCCGCGACGGTGGCGGCGACCACCAGGTAGACCACGCTCTGTCCCCGACGGTAGCCGACCAGCAGCGCGACCGCCGTGTGGGTCTCCATGGCGAGCGGCTGTATCGCCCGCGGGATAACGCTACCCCCGATTCCACCGGTTCCGGGCGCGAACACGGCCACCGGCCGGGGACCCGACAGCCGGAGCCACGAGCGTCGACCGGGACGCGTCGCCCGCACACCGCACTCCCGACCCCGGGGCGGCGGGCGCGGCCCGAGCGTGATTTGAGGCTGGCCCGTCTACCGGGTAGTAATGAGCGACGACGACAGGCCTGCCGCCGACGCCGGGACGGACGGCGGGGGCTGGAGCCGCGAGGCGGCCGTCGACCGGCTCAGCGGCTGGAGGTCTACATCACCAAGGACCTCCTGTTCAAGGACGCGCCCGAGCGCGAGCCGGAGTTCCGCGAGTCCCACGGCGTGAAAGGCGTCGGCAAGACCGTCTCCGCGGCCTGGGCCGACGAGTACCCGGAGTACCTCCGCGCGAACGTCAACGGCCACGCCGCCCCCGAGAAGTGCCTCGTGGCACACCTGCTTGGCGACGAGCCGGCCCATCTGGAGGTCTGCAACACCGGCTTCGAGAACAACGTCACCCAGCGGCTGCGCGGCGCGCGGGCACGCGAGGACTACACCCAGTTGCTCGACCCACGGGCGGCCTGTCTGTGGGTCCAGGGGGAGGACGGCGGCGTCCGCAGCGACGAGGCCTTCCGCAAGCTCCGGGAGGGGGAGTTCGTCTTCCCGACGCTGTCCCGGGCGCTGGAGATGCTGGAGATGGACGCCGAGGAGGCCGAACGGGCGGCAGCGGCGCTCCGCACACACCGGAAGGAGCGCGACGGCCAGACGGTCCGCGGCGACGTGGTATGACATCCTCCCCGGCGTGAACAGCGAGGGACGCGGTCCCTCGGGCAGTCGGGCGTAGCCCGACGATGCCGGGGTTTCCTCGCGCTGGGGGTGAGACCTTGGATACCCCGGACTGAGCGGCGTCGGCGGTTGCGTCCCTGTCGTCGGATTCACGCCCGCCCTGAAGGGCGGGACTCTCTCCTTGATTCAGGTAGGTCCCGAACGATGGGGCCGTCGCCGGCGACATCGACGCCGAGGTCGGGTGCGAGCGCGGCGCTGCTCGACCGGCAGTACGGGAGGAAATGGGCGCATTTCCCAGTAATAGCCATCACACTCTCGATAGAGCAGATATTATTCGAAAACGAGTAGTATCCAACACCGACGAGCAGCATACCGGGCGTTCGGGGACCCCGCACTACTGCATCGTGACGTAGGTGAGGAAGGCGAGCGCGAGCGTGGTGTCCATCGCGGTCATAGGTGCCGGGTGATCTCCTCGAAGGTCTCGCGGTTGCGCTCGAAGCGGTCGGTGGGGAAGTAGAGCTTCCCGTACTCGTCGCCGCCGGTCTCGACGACGTCGTGGTCGGTGAGCTTGTCGAGGTGGTGGCGGACCGTGTTGTAGTCAACGTCGAGGTCGTCGGCGAGCCGGTTGGCGTTCCGGGGACGCTCGTCCAGGAGCCGGACGATACGGGCACGGTTCTCGCCCCCGTGCGAGCCGGCGATCAGGTACCAGAGCGCCTTCTCCATCGAGGGAACTCCCTACCGGGCCGTCACCCGCCGGTGGTTAGTCGTTTCCGGCCAGGCGGAGCTTCAGTCGCCGTGTGCGCCGGGGACACCCGCGACCTCCGGGTAGCGGGCGACGCCGGCGTACCGGACGAGCTGCTCGCCCAGCCGGTCCAGCCGCTCGGCGAGGTCGGTGTCGGTGACGCCGTCGTCCCGGATTAGCGAGTGCGAGTCCGGCACCGCAACCTCCAGCGGCACGGTCCAGGCGTCGAGGGTCCGGCAGACGGCGCGGAGATGTGCGAGCGCCGGCCCGGGGTGCGAGCCGGCGGCCACCTCGACGAGGCCGACCGTCTGTTCGTCGAACTCGTCCCGGCCGAGGTGGTCGAGCGCGTCCTTCAGCGCGCCCGTGTACGAACCGTGGTAGTTCGGCGTCCCCGGGAGCACGGCGTCGGCGTCGGTGACGGTGTCGGCCAGTGCCGCGGCCGCGGGGGGCGTCGGAGCGTCGGGGTCCAGGGGCGGCAGGTCGAGGTCGCGGAGGTCGACCAGTTCCGCGGTCCCGCCGGCGGCCCGCGCGCCGTCGAGCGCCTGCTCTATGGCGACCCGGGTCCGGCTCGCGTCGCGCAGGCCGCCACAGAGCGCCACCACGTGGGGGTCGGTCGTCTGGCTCATCCGCTCCCGGCTAGCGTGGCGGGAATCAAAGGTGCTCGCTGGAACTGATTCCTGTAAGCCGCGTGTCAGGATTCGACGTGGCCCACGACGACGTGGAAGGGGACGACCTCGCGGCGCTCGTACTCCCCCTCGTGGACCTGCCGGACCACGTCCCGGCCCATGTCGCGCCAGGCCTCCCGGAGCGCGTCGAGGTCCTCCCCGGTGCCGGCCATCGTCGCCCGGCGCTCGCGGAGGTCGGCGCCGCTGGCCTTCCGGGTGGCGGCCTCGACCTCGTGGTCGGCGTACGGCGGCTCGACGACCCGTTCGTGGTCGTAGCGCCGGCTCCGGACGTCGCCGAGCCCCGCGGCCTCGAGTATCGCGCGCGCGCTGGCACCCAGCGTGACGTCCGTTGTCGCCCCCTCGACGTAGCGCTCCCGGGCCCGCCGGGCGAGGGCGGCCTCGCGGTCGACGGTCGAGTCGATGGTGACGGCGCCGTTATCGGGTTCGATGGCGGCGACGCGCTCGCGGGCGACGCGGGCGAACTCCCGGACGACCGACACGGGGTCGGGGAGATTCACCAGGAGTGCCTGGCAGACGACCACCTCGAACGCGTCGTCCGGGAACGGGAGCAGGCGGGCGTCACCGCGGACAACGGGCCAGTGGCTCCGGGCGTGGGTCAACAGCGAAGGGTCGCGGTCGAGCCCGACCACCCGGCCCGGACACTCCTCCCGGAGCACGGCGGTCAACTCGCCGGTTCCGCAGCCCACATCGAGGACCCCGTCGGCCGTGCCGAGCCGGAGGTCGGCGAGCGCCTCGCGCGAATCGTCCCACATCCCCCGGCGGGTCTCGTGGAGGTAGTCGGCGCCGAACCGTCGCATCGCTCACGGCGAGGGGACGGGCGGATAAAAGCGGCCCGGACACTCCGGGTACCGGGTTCGTCCGTCGGTTCGACCCCCATCCCGGCCACCGGCCGGGAGCAGTCGCTCGCGGGTCGGGTGATCGGAGAACGGTACGGCGGGTCGGACGGATCGCTCAGGAGAGCTTCGGGACGAGGGGTGCGCCGGCCTCCTCGTCGCGGGTGAGTACACGTCCACCGTCGTGTGCGAGCGTCGGTGACTCGTCGTCGGTGGACTGTCGGGGCATCTCCGGAACCATCGGTTCGATTTCGTGGGTTGAGCGGTCCGTCATGGTCGGTAGGGTGGACGGGCGTGCTGCCCTCGGTTCATCATGGATGTCCATGGATTATAAACCTTCATCTTCTTTCCTGCAAGTTCCGGCAACTCTTGCACAGACCGACAGTCCGCGACGGTCGCTGGGCGGACGGACGTTGAGTCTTACCGTCTCCGGGCAGCAGATAACTGTCCGAACATCCATTTTATCCTTTTTTCTCACCCATTCGTTCGATGATTTCGAGTTTCGGCGAAGCATCCGCTCCCGCGCCCGAGGCAGGTGGACGGCCGTCGAGTGGACCGGACGGCCTCGAAGTGACGAGGAGGCGCGAGCGCGCCGCGAGAGAGACGAGGGGACCAGCGTCAACGAGACTGGTACCAACGCTTATTTTCTTCGGCCGGAAAAGAGAGCCAACTATGGGTCCAGAGGGGCGGGGCGACGAGTTCGAAGCGGCACTCGCGCGGATACGACGATCCGGCAGTGCTCTGCTGGTCACCGGAGCGGTCCCGGAGCACCTCCACCGCCGAGCGTGTGCGGAACTGCTCGGCCACGCCGGGCAACGGCTGTTCGTCACGGCCGGGTCAGGGGCGGGCCGGAAAACCGAGCCGACCGAGGCCGACAGTGTACTGCGACTGGACACCGCGTCACGGGGGGCCACGACGGACACACCGGGCGGCAGCACGCACGCGGCGCCGGCCGACGGCGCCGTCACCACGGCCACGACGGTGCCCGCCGCCGCCAGCGCCGTCGAGGGCGCCCTCACAGCGCTCGACACCTCGGAGGGGTTCCACGTCTGCGTGGACGCGGCGCTCCCGGTGATGGAGACGGCCGGCGACGAGCAGGCGTTCCGGCTCCTCCACCTGGTCACCAGCCGGGTCCGACGACTCGGCGGGACCTGCCACGTCCACCTGCCGCTGCCGGCCGACGGCGAGACGGCCAGGACGCTCGCGGCGCTCGCCGACGCCACGGTCGAACTCCGGCTCGTCGACGACCAGCCGGAGCAGCGGTGGCACGTCCACGGCGACGACGTCCGCTCGGCGTGGCTCCCCCTCCCCGAATCGTGACTACGGAGACGGACAATGACAGGTGATGGCACCCCCGGAGTCTCGTTCGCCGCGGCGACCGACGACCCCGGACTGCGCGTGCTCGACCCGGTGGACAACCACCAGTACCGGCTGGGCACGCCCGCACCGGTCGAGCCGACGCCGGCGTCGGGCGACCGGTTCGCGTACCCGGTCGACACCGCGGCGACCGTGCGGACGACGGCCGTCCGGCTTCCGACCGCGACCAACGTCTACGTCCGCGAGCCGGACGGCGCGCTGGTGGCGAGCGTCGAGCATCTGGAGGAGGCGTCGCTCGACGCCGGGGAGTACACGCTGGAGTTGCTGACGCCGGTCAAATGCTACCTGCGGATCGGGTCGGCGGTCGACATCCACGCCGACTTCACCGAGACGCGCATCGACTTCGGCGACGAGACGGAGGTGCTCGTCGGTGCGCGCTCGCGCCGGACCAGCCCGGCGACTACGGTGACGACGACGACGGACCCGTCGGACCTGCTGGCGACGGTCTCCACGTTCGGCGCAGCACTCGGGACGACGATGCCGGAGCGGTCCTACCCGAGCCTCCGGGGCCACCCGCCCGCGGTCGAACTCGGCGACGAACTCGATACCAGGGGGCTCACACCGCCCGCGACCGACGTGTGGCTCGAACTCCCGGAGACGACCGAGGCGGCGCTGACGGCCGCGCCGCTGGCATACTACCTCGGCGCCGACGTCCGGCAGGCCGAGGAGCCCCGGGTCGTCGCCGACGGCGCCGTCCACCCGCTCTCAGACCCCGGGCGGGGCTTCGAGCGAGCGGTCGAGCGGACGCTCAAGACGGTCTTCTTCATGGACTGCCTGACCCGCTACGACGGAGCGTACGGACACGGCCGCCGCCTCCACGAGCGCGAGGCCGTCACGGGGGGGCTGGGTCTCGACTTCGAGGCCCTCTATCACGCCGACCACGCCGACCGCGTCCGTCACTACCTGACGGTCCCGTACGAGATGATCGAACCGCACTTCCCCCAGTGGAAGGTGGCTGCGACGGCCCGGCCGACCGCGACCTCCATCGAGACGTTGCCCTTCCTGGTGGACGACCTCGCGCTCGTGCGGACCCCCCAGCAGTCGCCGGACGACCCCGGCACGGACGAGTCGACCCAGGCCGAGGCCGTCTCGGCGTTCCTCTCTGGTAACGGGGCGGTCCGGGCCCCCTCCGGCGGGTTCACGCGCGGCCCGACCGACAACAAGAGCGGGTCGTCAGCCGGCGGGGGCACTCAGAGTACCGCCGCCCCGAACGTCAACGACCTCTCGTTCGTGAGTCCGGAGCCCGCCGACGCGCTGGAGCAGGTCTGGGTCGGCGAGGGGGTCCCGTTCGGGGCGAGCGAGGCGCTCCCGACGGCCTACCACAACCGACTCGGGCGGGACTCCGGCGACGGCGAGATCGACATCACCGTCGTCTGCAACGAGGCGGCCATGGACGAGGAGACGGACGTGGAGGCGGTCTATGGCCAGCGTGACATCCTCCCGTTCGAGGTCGAGCTCCGGCACGACCTGTCGACCGACGAACTGGCCGACCTGCTCGCCGACGACCACGACTTCCTCCACTACATCGGCCACGCCGAGCCGGACGGGCTGGTCTGCGAGGACGGCAAGCTCGACTGCGGCGACCTCGAGTCGATCGGCGTCGACACGTTCTTCCTCAACGCCTGCCGATCCTACCGGCAGGCCCGCGCGCTCGTCGAGGCGGGTGCTATCGTCGGTATCGGGAGCCACAGCGACGTGACCAACGCCGGCGCGGTCGACCTCGGCCGGACGATGGCGCGACTGCTGGAGCACGGGTTCCCGTTCGCCCCGGCACTGAACGTGGCACAGGAGCAACACCCGACCGGCCAGCAGTACATCGTCATCGGTGACGGAGGGATGTCGGTAGTGCAGTGTGAGGCCGGCACAGCACTGCTATGCGAGTTAGAGAAGACCGAAAGCGGGGAAATAGAGCTGACAATATCCGGTTTCCCGACACGAGCCCACAACTTTGGGAGTTCGTTTATGCCATATCTCGATGGGGCGGAGAACGCGTTCTACCTCTCTGCCGGAGAGATCGATACCTTCGAGCTCTCTCCGAACGAACTGACAGACTTCTTCAGTTATGGACCATATCCGGTCATTATAAACTCTTCTCTGGTCTGGAGCAACGAACTGACGTTCGATTCGTTCTAATCAGGGACCGCTCGCCGTTGCTCCGCCGGCCACCGCACTGCCCGCCTGCGTCAGCAGCAGCAGCATCGTAAACAGGACGCCGGACATCCGCGGGTGCTCTTTGAGGTACGTTGCGACCGTTTCCTCCATGTCTTCTGAGTTCATCGCAACCTAATATTAGTGCCGCTTGTATTTAAATTAACTAAAAACATCAGACACATAGGGGCCGTAATAAGCGTTGTCACTACTACATATTCCGAGGCAACTTAACTATTGTCACGTTAACAGGAGGCACACGACGAGGCAAATCCGGCCGGGAATCCGCCGGACGGCACCCAAATATTATCCCCGAAACCGTTGCAAACCGGACACAATGGTCGAGGCGGTCGCAGTCGCAAGCGGGAAAGGCGGAACCGGCAAGACGACTACGACGCTCGCGCTGGGGATGGCGCTGGCCGAGGAGCACGACGTGACGGTGGTCGACGCCGACACGGGGATGGCGAACCTCCTGTTCCACGCCGGGCTGGGCGACGCGGACACGACGCTGCACGACGTGCTGCTCGACGCGGCGCCGGTCGAGGCGGCGACGTACGACCGGTTCGGGATGCGGGTCGTCCCCTGTGGCACGTCGCTGGCGGCGTTCGAGGCGGCCGATCCGGACCGCCTCCGCGAGGTCGTCGCCACGCTCGCGCACGATACGGATGTCCTGCTGCTGGACTCACCGGCCACCCTCGGCTCGAAGAGTGCCGTCCTCCCCGTCGTCCTGGCCGACCGGACGGTGGTCGTCCTCGAACCGACCATCCCGGCGCTCTCGGACGGGCTGAAGGTCGGGGAGTACGCGACGGCCTACGGGACGGACGTCGCCGGCGTGCTGTTCAATAAGGTCCGCGGCGACGCCGGCCGCGTCGTCGAGAAGGCCGGGCGCTACTTCGACGGCCCCACGCTGGGCCAGGTCCCCTCGTCGGAGGCCGCCCGCGCCGCCCGCCGCGCGGGCGAACCCCTGCTCGCGCACGCCCCGGACTCCGAGGCCGCCCGGGCCTTCCGCGATGCGGCCGGGCGGCTCGACCCGAAGCCGGGGGCGCCCGAGCGGGTCGCCGATCGCTTCCGGAGTGCCGTCATCCCCGACCCGCCATGACCGACGCCGACGGTGACCCGCCCGCCGGCGGCGCGGCCGAACGGCCCCCGCCGCCCGACGGCCCGCGGCTCCCCCGGGGCGATCTGCTCCGCTCGCGCGTCGTCCCGGTGCCCGGTGACCTGCTGGAGGACGCGCTCGACCGCCGGCTGACCGGGTACGCCACCGTCGTCGCGGGCGACGCGCTCCTGCTCGACGGGCAGGGGCGTGGGCTGCTCACCTTCGAGGACGGCGTCCCCGTCGTCGCCTACCACGAGCGAACGGGTCGTGGCGGCGAGGCGGCGCTGGCGGACCTGACACGCGGGCCGTGGCGGGTCGAACTGTCCGCCTGCGACCCGGCAGGACTGGCCCACGCCCACGCCGTCGAGGCCTGGCGCGTCCCGCCGGGCGTCCCGGCCGAGCGGGTCGCGGCCGCCCCCGACCTGGCAGAGCGGACCCGCCGACGGGCGCCGGACGGCCGTATCGGTGACGACGACCCCGACCTGGGTGCCGTCGAGGCGTTCCTCGAGGACACCGACCGCATCGAGCAGGTCCGGGCCGAGGCCCGTGCCGAGGCCGAACGCCGAGCCCGTGAGTGGGGGCTCGAGAAGCAGTTCGTGGACCACCACTGACCCGCTCCGGCAGCGGGGCCATATCGGCACCAGTGACCAGGATGCACTCTCGCGAACCCCGTTCGGTCGCCGGACGGTCGTCTCGTGAACGGGGGTGACACCCGGCGGACGTTCGTCGGGGGCTGCCGAATTACTGACTTCTTTCGAGTATAAGAGTCGAACTTCGTGTACCATAGTCTTATATTCTGTATTAATAAGTAACCAGTATCGTTCCAGACGGGGCCACTGGTGGCTCGCAGCGCGCCGATCGCCCTATTCTGAACGTGAGTTCGGCCGTCACCCGTCAGCGACCGTCCGGGGGCAGGGTCACGTATCGATCTCTCACGTTCGCTGATAAATAGCGGCCTATAACAGGCAGAATTGCTACGTACTGATAGTAGTCAGAAACCCTATATGCAGGTGGGAGGGGGACCAGTCGGGAGTGAGCAGGGGGTACCGTCGGCGTCCGTACCGATCCTGATCGTCGTCGTGACCATCTCGCTGGCCGTAGTGGCGACACCGGCTACAGCGGCCGGCGCCGGGGCCCCAACAGAGCACGACTGCACGATCTCGGTGACGGGGCCGGTCACGTTGTCCCCGGCCGAGGAACTCCACTGCGAGAACGAGAGCGCCGTCGACGTAACGGTCGCCGCCGAGGACGACGGGGCCAACGACTCGAACGAGGTCGACGTGAACGTCCTCTCGAACGAGTCACACGAGCGGGACAACGACACCCTCGAGGCCGACGTGGCCGCGGGTGGTCACGAGGGGCGGGACGACGATACGCTCGAGTCGAACGTCCTCTCGAACGAGACCCACACGAGTGACGAGGACACCCACGAACTGAACATCCTCTCGAACGAGTCCGGCCCTGGGACGGGCGGCGGGGTCGGCGGGGGAGCCGATGGGGGTGACGGTGATGGGGGCGACGGTGATAGCGGTGAAGACGGGACGAACGGAGGCGACGGTGATAGCGGTGGGGACGGGACCGACGGGGGCGACGGTGATAGCGGTGGGGAGGGGACCAACGAAGGGGAAGAAGAAGGGGGGACCGGTGACGACGGGACCAGCGGCGGAACTAGCGACGATGGCGGGAACGACAGTGACGGCGACGACGGCGATGGAACGTCCGGTAGCGGGGACACCGACGACGGAACTACCGACGCGGACGGGGATGGGGCATCGGACGACGAGGACAACGACGACGGCGACGGCATCCCCGAAGAGGAAGGCTCCGGGACGGGTGACGAGGAACCGGCCGAATCGGAGGACGAGGGGTCGGCCGAGGACGATGACGGGACAGCACAGCCCCCCGGCTCTCCCGACGGGACCCCCGCCGACGGGGGCACCGGTGGCGTGAACGCACTGACGGGGGGCGACGGGGGCGGAAACGGCGAGAACGGCGGCGGGCCCGGAGGCGTCGGCATCGGGCTGTTCCAGGGGCCGGGGCTGTTGCTGATGGTCCTGGCGACCGTGGGGCTCGGCCTCCTGATCCGGCGCACGCTCACGCTCGGGCTGTGACCGGCCGGTCGTGGGTGCCGGGGCAAGCGCAGCACTGTCGACCGGAAGGCACTACCCGCCCGCAGGCGGACCGTCGTCCATGCGCAGAGTGGGTGCACACACGTCGATCGCCGGGGGGGTGCAGAACGCCGTCGAGGAGCAACTGGAGTACGAGGGGAACTGCGGGCAGATCTTCAGCCACTCGCCGCAGGTCTGGGCCGACCCGACCATCGACGAGGCCGACGCCGCGGCCTTTCGCGACCTGGCCAGCGAGCACGACGTCGGGCCGTGGGTGATCCATTCCTCCTACCTCGTCAACCTCTGCACGCCGAAGGACGACCTCCACGAGAAGTCCGTAGCCTCGATGCGGACGGAGCTGGATGTCGCCGACCGCCTCGACATCGGCTACGTCAACGTCCACCTCGGCGCGCACACGGGCGCGGGCGTCGAGGGCGGACTCGCCAACGCCGTCGAGGCGCTGGACGAACTCGACGTCCCCGACGGGGTGACGGTCCTAGTGGAGTCGGACGCCGGCTCCGGGACGAAGCTCGGCGACGAGTTCGAGCACCTCGCGCACGTCTGCGACGAGTCACGCCACGACCTGGCGGTGTGTCTCGACACCGCGCATATGTTCGCCGCGGGCTACGACGTCTCCACGCCCGAGGGCGTTGACGAGACGTTCGCGGAGTTCGACGCCACCGTCGGGCTGGACCGGCTCGCCTGCGTCCACCTCAACGACTCGAAACACGCGTGCGGGACGAACAAGGACGAACACGCCCACATCGGCGAGGGGGAGATCGGCGAGGCGGGGATGCGGGCGTTCGTCAACCACGACGCCGTCGCGGACGTGCCGCTCGTCCTGGAGACGCCCACCGAGGACGGCCGCTCGTTCGCCTGGAACGTCGCGAAGGTCCGGGAGCTGCACGGGGACTGAGGCGGGGCCGCCGCTGGCCCACCACGACGGGAGCCGGCGGCGCTACAGCAGGTCGACCAGCCGGTCGACGTCGCGGCCGGTGTTGAAGGCGTGGACGGACGCGCGGACCCAGCCGTCGCGTGGGACCGACCGGACGAGTACGTCCGCGTCCCGGGCCTCCTCGACGAACGCCCGGGCGGTCGGCTCCTCGCCGCAGTCGAACGCCACGAGGCCGGATTCGGGCTCGCGGGGCGAGACGAGGCGGTCGCCGAGCGCGTCCTGCACCCGCTCGACGAGGCCGCGCTGTCGCTCGCGGATGGTGTCGAGGCCGACCGCCTCGTGGACGTCGATGGCCTCGCGGAGCGCCGCGTACGGCGCCAGCGAGTTGGTGCCGACCTCGAACCGCCGGGCGTCGGGGTGGTACGCCGGCTGGTCGGGGGCGTCGTAGTCATCAATCGCGTAGTAGCCCAGATGCCGGGGGCGCCATCGCTCGGGGTCGCGGACGTAGCAGAAGCCGGCCCCCCAGACGCCACCGAGCCACTTGTGCCCGGCCGCCACGACGAAGTCGGCGTCCCACGCCTCGACGGGGAGCGCGGCCTGCCCGGGCGACTGGACCGCGTCCACGAGCACGAGCGCACCGGCCTCGTGGGCCACCTCGGTCGCCCACTCGACGTCGAGATGGGTGCCGTGGAACCAGGAGATGGCGTTGAAACAGACCAGCCGGGCGCCGTCGACGGCCTCTCGATAGGCGGCCCGGTCGAACCGGCCGCCCGGACAGGGCACCTCCCGGACGGTGATCCCCTCCTCGCGGAGGCGGTCCCACGGCAGCTCTCCAGCGGGGTGTTCCAGGTCCGTCCGGACGACCACGTCGCCCGCCTGCCAGTCGACGGCGTTCGCGACGCGGGAGATGCCGTCCGCCGTCGAGTCGGTGAGCGCGACCCGCTCGGGCACCGTGTCGAGGAGGGCCGCGACGGCCTCGCGGGTCGCCGCGAACTGCTCGCCGGCGTACCCGTACGGGTCGGCGGTCGAGTGGGCGTAGCGCTCGTGGCGGCGCTGCTCCTCGCGGGCCGCCCGCAGCACGCGGTCGGGCGCGGGGCCGCTGGCGCCCCAGTTCAGGTACGCGGTGCCGTCGAGGTCGATGTCGGCGGCGACGTCGGTGGGGTCCATGCCGACGGTTCGGGCGGGTGGGTCAAGAAGCCGCCGTGCGTCGGGCACCCGGCCGGGCGTCGGTCCGGGCGTCCGGGGAGCGTGGCTCCGGCCCCCCGCAAGCGGTATGTGTCGACCGGTCCACCGTACGGGCGTGCCGACCGCAACCGCCGACGACGGGACCGGCCTCCGGTACGCCGTGGCGGGCGAGGGCACCGACCCGCCGGTCGCGCTCGTCAACGACGCCGGCCTCGGGGCGTGGGCCTGGGGCTGGCAGCACGAGCCGCTGGCGGGGAGCCGCCGCGTCGTCACCTACGACCACCGGGGGACCGGCGAGTCCGACGCCGCCGCGGAGGGGCCGTTCGACGTCGACACGCTCGCGGCCGACCTGGGCACGGTGCTCGCGGCCGCCGACGCCAAACCGGCCCACCTGGTCGGCTTCGGCCTGGGAGGTGCGGTGGCGCTGCGGTACGCCCGCGAGAACGGCGTCCGGTCGCTGACGCTCGTCGGGACCGCCGCCGGCGACGCCATCGACGAGGCGGGGCTGGACCGGTGTTACCCCGACGGGGCCGACGAGGAAGCGGTACGGGCGACGCTGCCGGCGCTGTTCTCCGACGCCTTCCGTGACGCCGACCCCTCGCTGCTAGAGCGGATCGTCGACTGGCGCCGCGCCGAGGACGCCCCGCCGCGCGCCCGCCGGGCGCAGACCGACGCCTGGCTGGCGTTCGACCCCGGACTGCTGTACGAGGTGACGACGCCCGCGGTCGTCCTCCGCGGGACGGACGACCCCGCCGTCGACCGGGCGACCGCCGAGGCCCTTGCGGACGACCTCCCCCGCGGCCGGTTCGAGCCCGTCGCCGGCCGCCGGCTCGCCCACGTCGAGTCCTCGCGACCGGTCAACGACGCGCTGCTTGACTTCTTCGCCGAGGTGGACGACGATGACTGACGAACGCAGTGACGACGCGGGCGACGCCACCGGCCCCGAGATGGGCGACGCGGCCACCGGTGCCGATGCGGCCGCCGGCGCTGGGGGCCCGCCCCACGTCTCCCGCCTCGACCTCGCCGCCGTCGACACCCACCGGGCCCGCGAGGTGACTAGTGTCGAGCGCGCCGAGTGGGCCGGCGTCCTCGTCCCGGTCATCGAACGCGCGGACAGCCACCACCTCCTGTTCACCGAGCGTGCCGCGGACATGCGCAACCACGCCGGCGAGATGAGCTTCCCCGGTGGCGGCTACGAGGTCGACGACGGCGACCTGGAGACGACCGCCCTCCGCGAGGCTCGGGAGGAGATCGGCCTCGAACCGATGACCGCCGACGTGATCGGCCCGCTGGACGACCTGCCGGGCCCGTACGGTCACGTCGTCCGGCCGTTCGTCGCGCGGGTCCCCGACCGCACGTACGACCCGGACGAGCGGGAGGTCGCGAACGTGGTCGTCATCTCCGTCTCCGACCTGACCGCCCCCGGCGTCTACGAGAACGAGACGCGCTCGCACCCCGACCGGGGGACCGCCCGGCTCCCCTTCTTCCGCGTCGACGGCCACGTCGTCTGGGGGCTGACGGGCTTCATCGTCCGGACGCTGCTGGACCTGACGACCGACTGGAATCCGCCCGACCGCGGGACTCGGCTGGGACCGCGCCCCGACGATGAGCACGACGCTCCCGCGGGCTGGCCGGAAAAATAAATTCCATATTTACTTCTTATTCCAAATAAACCATACTTTCCTTACTAATTAGTCGTGCTGAGCTGATATCTGCGAGCCCGGAGACAAAAGAGACGGCTACGAAGCCCTCGCACGCTCCGGGCCCCGGGCCTCGCTGTGCTCCTCGCTCACTTCGTTCGCTGCGGTGCTTGCGTCGGCCGGAGCGCGCTCGCCCTTCGATTCCGCCAGGAAATCCAGCGTGGTACGGGCGCGGCGCCTCTACCCTTCCCCTGGTCGCAGGGACTCCGCTTCGTCGTCCGAAAATCGGGGATTTTCGGGATCGCGAGAGAGCTCCGCTCTCTCGGACGACTCCGCCACGCGCTTCCCGGCCGGCGAGCGGTCGGTCGGCCGGCCGGTTCCGAGTAAAGGAAGCGCGCTCGCGCCCCACCGTGGAGGCCGCGAGCAGGGCGGGACTCCGTCCCGCTTGCAGTCGGCGCGCACCGCCGACGACGCCAGCGAGCGTGCCGGAACACTCGCGGCGCGGGCGCGGGGAGGTATGGGGTAGCACTCCGCTGGAACCACCACGTGCGAACGCTCGGCGGAACCAGCAACGGGGCGGGGCTGAAAGGGGCCGCCCGGCTGGCGGCTTCGCCGCCAGCTAATAGATTGTCGGCGCAGCCGCCAATCCGCTCGACCCGGTGAGACGACGCAAGCACCGCAGGGTGAGCGAAGCGACCCCGAGGAGCGCAGCGAGTCGCAACCGGTCGAGCGGGCGGGGGCCTTCTACCGGTCGTACCTCTCGGCAAGCATTTCCATTATTTGCTCAATATAGTTCGATCAGCAGACTCAATTAGTATATTTGGCAAAAAATTCTAATATCCGCCACGTTTCCCGGTATCGTCCTCGCGCCCGAGCGCCTGCTTGAGGAACTCCATCCAGCGCTTCTTGTCCGCGGCCTCCTTCGCCTGCGCCTCCTGCTCGATGTTCGCGGGCCCGAGCGACTGCAGCGCCTCCAGTGCCCGGTCGATGCCGATGATGGACCGTACCAGTTCCTCCCCCTCCTCGAAGGTCATCTCGGTCTCCTCGTCCTCCAGCCGCTGCTTGCGCTGGAGCCGCTCCCGGCGGAGGTTCCTCTTCGCCGTCTCGACCCGCTCGCGCTCGCCCTGTGGCACCTTGTCGCGGCGCTTGATCTCGAAGACGAACCGGTGTAGCTCGACGGTCTCCCCCTGCACCTCGATCTCGTCGGGGATGTCGGCACCGAGCGTCGACCCCTCGCGCTCGACCCGTTCGAGCAGTTGCTTCCGTTCGAACTCCCGCATCACGTGCCGGTAGGAGGTTGTGGCTGATTAGTTGCGCGCTCCGTGCGTGGCTGGCCGGTGGGTACTGCCGGCAGGACTTCCACTGCGTCCCTGTAGAGAGCCCCCGGCCCCCTTCAGTTCCACCCGTACCGATCGCTCCCGGAGTGTCGCCACTCGCTGGACTGGTGTGTACGACAGGTCGGGGGTGAGAGGTCGACGTCAGGCCAGCGGCGTGCGCTCGACGACCGTCCCGTCGTAGGTCGGGTACTGCTCGACCAGCTCCCCCTCGTCGACGTCGCCCTCCTCGACCATCTCCTCCAGCAGCCACCAGGCGAGTTCGACGTGGTCGGACTTGACCGTGTAGAACTCGTCGGGGACGCCCAGCGCCTCTAGTTCGCCCTCGTCGAGCCAGGTCTTCCCGTAGACGAGCGTGCCGTCGTCGGTGATCTCGTCGAACGGGCGGCGGATGTTGCGGGCCATCCGCTTGAGGCGGTTGCGGTGCTGGGCGGCGTCCTTGAAGACGCTCGTGCAGAAGTAGACGCGCTCGTGGTCGCCCATCACCTCGAGGACGTCGTGGCTCCCCTCGACGGCGCTCATGTGGCCGTCCTTCAGCTCGAAGCCCGCCTCCTGCATCCGGCGGTAGTTCCCGTCGGACATCTCGAACTCGTTGACGTTGCAGAACTCCGCGGCGCCCTCGTCGAGGAACTCGAGGAACTCCGGCTCCGCACGGATGCCCGGGATCTCGAAGGAGGGGGTGAGCCCCTCCTCGCGGGCGACGTAGAGGATGTCCTCCCACTCCGTGCCGTGGAGGTCGCCCCACAGCTCGAACGGCGGGTGGAAGCGGATCTCGTCGAGCCCGGCCTCGCTCAGACGGCGCATGTTCTCGCGCCCGCCCGTGATGCCCGTGTACAGGTGCGTGTGGTGGTCCTCGCCGAACTCGTCCTTGAGCAGCGAGAGGTAGCGGGTGGTGCGCGCCATCGCCTCCTGGGGCTCGCCGCCCGTGATGGAGGTCCCGAGCGCGTCCATGCGCTTTGCCTCCTCGATGACGTCCTCGTCGGACTCGACGGGGCGCTCGTTGGCGTACACCTGGTCGACGTTCTTGCGGTTCTCGCCGAGAGGGCAGTAGAAGCAGTCGCGCTGGTCGCAGTAGCCGTAAACGAACAGCACCATCTTCCCGCCGTCCGCGCACTGTTCGCACCCCTCGGAGATCATCGTGTGTCTGCTCCGTGTTGTGCGAGCGACGTGAAAAGTCGTCTGTCTCGCGCCGCAGGCACCGTGACGGCCCGTGTCACGCTCGTGGACCCGCAGCGGGACCCGAGAACCTGCCCGGACCGTGGGACGACGAAACGACTAGGGTGCGATACCTGTCCGGTCTGTGGTTGGCCCAGCACTGGACAACCGCTCACCCCCCGCTCGTCGGTCCCGTCCAGTCACCCCGTCGCGAGGAGGTCCCGTCCAGTCTCCCCGTCGCGAGGAGGTCCCGTCCGGCATCGGCGTCAGCGCGCTACGCTCCACGCCCGGGTCGATCCAGCGTCCGCTCGACCACGTGAATGACCCGGTCGCGGCGCGTGTCACCGGCCCCGTGCGAACGGGGAAGTAGCCACCACTCGCGAACGGTGAGGCGGCCGTCGGCCGACAGGCACATAGCCCGCCACCGACTCCGGACGGACGTGAACGACGAGTCGTCGGGCCCGAGCCGTCGAGCGGTTCTCGCGGCGACGGGCACGGCCCTGTCCGCGGGACTCGCGGGCTGCAGCGGGCTCTCGGGCGAGGTGACACTGGACTCCGAGCGCGCGACGGTCGCGGAGCCGGCGCTGCGCGAGACGCGGTACGAGGAGGCGGGGATCACGACGGTCCCGTTCGAGCGGCGGGTGACGCTGGGACCCGCCTCGCGGACCATCCGCGTGACGAACGTCATCGCCGAGTACGACCGCCGGGTCGGGCTCGACGCGGGACTCGGACTCCCGACGGACGCCCGCGCGGCCGTGTTCGCGACGTTCGCGACGCCCGCCGTCGAGGTGTTCGGCCGGACGCTCAACCCCGTGGGGGACCTCTCGCCGGCGGAACTCGCCGAACTCGTCCAGCAGCACTACGGCTCCATCCGGGACCTCTCGCGGGAGGGGGAGCTCCGCGGGACGATGCTGGGCGAGTCGACGACGCTCACCCGCTTTACCGCACGCGCGGAGCTGCTGACCGCCGGCGTCGCGTCGACGGAGCTGCCCATCTACCTCTACGTCGGCGAGCCGGTGCGTTCGGGGCCGGACTTCACGCTCACGACCGCCGCGCATCCGCAGGCGTTCGGTCGGCGCGAGTCGGCCGTCCGGACGCTGCTCGGCGGCGTCCAGCACGCGACGCCGACGGCCACCGGGACCGGCGCGAACTGACTCGCACACCCGCAAGCGAATTAACCCGGCACGTCGTAGCCGCAGGCGACCGTGCTGCTCGTGCTGTGTGTCGACCTCGACGACGACCTCGGGCGGAAGACCGCCCACGAGACGCCCGTCATCGGTCGGGAGAACGTCGAGCGCGCCGCGGTCGACCTCGCCACGGCCGACCCCGAGGACTCCGACGTGAACGTCTGCTTCGAGGGCTGTCACCTGTACGACCGCGTCACCGACGAGACCGTCGAGGTGGCCGTCGTCACGGGCACCGAGCGGAGTGACGTGGCGGCGAACCGCAAGGTCGGCGACGAGGTCGACAACGTGCTCGCCTCGCTCGCGACCGGCGAGGACGTGCGCGCGCTCGTCGTCACCGACGGCGCCCAGGACGAGTCGGTCATCCCGGTGATCCGCTCGCGGGTCCCCATCGACGGGGTCCGGCGGGTCGTCGTCCGGCAGGCCCAGGACCTGGAGTCGATGTACTACACGTTCAAGCAGGTGCTGTCGGACCCGGAGACCCGGGGGACCATCCTCGTCCCGCTGGGCATCCTCCTGCTCATCTACCCCGTCGCCATCCTGGCCGACCAGCTCGGGCTCCCGGGGTCGACGCTCGGGCTGGTGTCGGCGCTGCTGGGCCTCTACGTGCTCGCGCGCGGACTGGCCATCGAGCACACCATCGACCGCATCGTCGAGCGCGCCCGGACGAGCCTGTTCACGGGCCGCGTGACGCTCGTCACCTCTGTCGTGGCGGCGGCGCTGCTCGTCGTGGGCGGCGTCACCGGTGTCGAACTCGTCGAGTCGCTCCGGGCGGCCGCTGGCGGCCGGCTCGGCCCGGGACGCACCGTCTCGGCGCTCGTCAACGGCGCCGTCGAGTGGTTCGCGGCCGCCGGCGTCATCGCCTCGCTCGGTCGCATCACCGACGAGTACATCGCCGGCAGCTTCCGGTGGCGCTACCTCAACGCCCCGTTCTACGTCGTCGCCATCGCGGTCGTCCTCCGGGGCGTGAGCGCGTTCTTCCTCGAACTGCCGTACGCCGACCTGCCCTACCTCGCGGCCGCGCTCGCCGGGGGGACGCTGCTGGGCCTGTTCAGCACCCTCGCCTTCGCCATCGCGGAGCAGCGCTTCCCCCGCCGGCCGGATACCGAGTCGAAGGCCGCGTGACCCGGCGCGGGCCGCCGCCCGCGTGCGTTCGGGGGCGATTTCAGGACCCACCCTGACGAGGAGCGTCCATGGGCGACGACCCCTCCGACGACCGCTCGCTCGCGACCGACTCGCTGCACGCCGGCCAGCAGCCCGACGCGCCACGACGCCCCCCGACCCCTCCTCGCGGCCGGCCGGCTGCCGGGTCCACGCGACGGCCGGGTCGGTCGGCACCGTGGCCGCCGTGGTGATACCCCGGTCGGCCGCGTCGTACCGTTCCGGCGGCCAGGCGTCTGTCGGCGGCGGCGACGCCGGTAGCCGTCGACGCGAACCTGCGATGCGGCTCCCACGCCGAGCGCTCCGAGTCCCGCCGCCCCGGCGACGAGTTCACGCCCGGTGGGCACAGTTGCACCAGTACACTGGCCGACAACTGCTTGGTGGGCGGTCCCGTCCACCGGGCTCGTCGCCGGTCGCCCCGGTCTCTCACCCCTTCAGCCCGCTCCCGCTCAGTCCGACGACCACGTCCTCGTCCCCGTCGAGTCCGCCCCGCTCGCGGAACTCGCGCAGAGCGGCGGGCGCGACCGCACACGTCGGCTCGACGTGGAAGCCGGCCCGGTGGAGCGCGTCGAGTTCCCGCTCGACGGCCGCCGACTCGACCGCGATGGCGTCGCCGTCGGTCGCCTCGACCGCCGTCAGGATCTCGTCGCGCCGCACCGGCTCCCGGATCTGGATGCCGTCGGCGACGTCGTTGTCGCCCGCCGCGGCCGCCGCGCCGTGCAGCGCCTCGACGACGGGCGCGTACCCGGCCGCCTGTGCCCCGAGCAGCCGTGGCATCCGGTCGGTCCACCCGGCATCCCGGAGCGCCCGGAAGCCCCGGTACGCGCCGAGGAACATCGTCCCGTGGCCCAGCGGCAGCACCACCGCGTCCGGGACCGACCAGTCGCGCTGCCACGCGATCTCGTGGGCCAGCGTCGCGGTCCCGGCGAAGAAGTAGGGGTTCCACGCGTGGCTGGCGTACCAGCCCTCCCCCGCCTCGACGGCCGCGATGCACGCGTCGGTCACGTCCTCACGGCTCCCCGCCACGCGCTCGACCTCGGCTCCGGCCCGCTCGATGGCTCGCACCTTCCCCGGCTTGACCGACGCCGGCACGTAGACCCGGCAGTCGATCCCCGCCCGCGCGGCGTACGTCGCGACGGCGGCGCCGGCGTTGCCCGAGGAGTCCTCCACGACACGTTCGACGCCCAGTTCGGCCGCACGCGACAGCACGGCCGTCGCGCCGCGGTCCTTGAACGACCCCGAGGGCAGCGTCCAGTCGAGTTTGAACGCGGCGTCCCACCCCGGCGCATCGACCAGCGGCGTCGGCCCCTCGCCCAGCGTCACCCCGGGCGCCACCGGCAGGAACGCCGAGAACGCCCACAGGCCCCGCGAGAAATCGAGGTCGGCGTCGGTCGGATCGTCCGCCGCGGGCAACGGCTGCTCGTAGTCCAGCGGCACCCCGCACTCGCAGCGCCACCGGTCGACGTACTCGGTCCCGCACGCGGGACAGTGGAGGTCGCTCATTGCCGGGCCGTCTCGCGGCGACGGCGTGTGGGTTTCGGTGGACGGGTCGCGCTGGTGGAACAGGGAACGGGGGTCTCGCTCGTGGAACAGTACCCGGTGTTGCGTACGCCCGAGCGAAAAAAAGCTCAGTAACGATCGATATCCGTCCCCACCGAGCAGACGTACTCGCCGGTCGCGATCTGCGGGAGTCGGCGGGTGCGCCAGAACACGCCGGCGGTGTCGGCGGTGACCTCGCTCTTGACCGTGCCGAAGGTGTCGGTCACCTCGAACAGGGTGTCACCCCGCTCGATGCGGTCCCCGAGGTCGGCGTGGAAGGAGACGAGGCCGCCGACGGGGGCGCCGTACTGCTCGAACCCGGTGGCGCGTGTCTGGGGGTCGGGGTCGTGGGTCCCGTCGAGGAAGTCGTAGTAGGTGAGAACGTTCATCACACCCCGGAGACCCAGTCGGATGGACTCCTCGTCCCAGCCGACCGAGCCACCGAGTTCGGGGTCGATGGTGGGGATGCCCTCGTCGGGGGCCGCACGGGCCAGCTGGCCGTCGGGGCCCTTCTGGTCGAGGATGTGGCCGCAGCCGAACACCTTCGCCAGCTCCAGGCAGTCGCGGTGGAGCCGGTGGCGGGGCCCACACCGCACCCGGGTCTCGTTGATCATCCGGCTGGTCGAGCCCTGGTGGAGGTCGAGCACGAGGTCCGCCCGCGTGGCGGCGTCGAAGGTGGCGGCGCCGATGCGCTCGCTGGCGGTGCCGTTCGCGTTGCCCGGGTAGGCGCGGTTGAGCTTCGTGTCGTCGATGGGGTTGCGGTGCCCGGCGACCTGGAACCCGTAGTAGTTGACGATGCCGACGACGAGGACGGTGCCCGAGAGTTCTCCCGGGTCGACGCGTGGGTAGAGCCGCTGAACGACGCCGAGCCCGTTGAGTTCGTCGCCGTCGCTGACGGCCTGGACGTACAGCGTCCGCCCCTCGCGAGCCCCGTTGACGACGGCGACCGGCAGGCCCACCTCCGAGCCGTCACGAGCCTCGCCGACCGTCAGGCGCCCCGTGTCCTTCTCGCCGGGGGCCGCGCTCGCCGTCCCGAGGCTGGTCATGGACGCTAGTCACCCCGGGGCCGTTATTAGGAGGTTCGGTATCCGTCCAGCCTGCCGGTACCGGATGGCCACGACGCCGGTCCCGTCCCGCGGTCGTCCCTCGGTCGCCCGTCGGTCGCGATGCCAACCGATTAGGTCGCACGACCCTTAGTGTCGGGCGTGCCAGACCTCGACGCCGACCGCGCCGCCGACGCCGACGCGGACCCGGAGCCGAACGCGGACGTCCCCGACCGCCCGGGCGTCGCCAACGTCGTCGCGGCGCTGAACGTTCGGCGGAACGCCGCCATCGGCTTCACGCTCGGCGTCCTGTTTACGGTCTTCGTCGTCTACGTCTACGTGGTCGTCCCGGACCGGCCGTACTCGCTGGCCCTGTGGGCGACGCTGGGGTTCGTCCTCGCGGTCGGGACGGGCCTGCTGCTGACGACGGTCCTGACGCTGCGGTCGGCGGTCCAGCGGGCGCGGGAACTGGAGTAGTCGCCCGCGGCGGCTCAGACTGCGCCGGGCGGCTCGTCGCCGGCGAGTTCCGCCAGACGGCCGGCGCCCGACCGGGTCCCCTTCGCCACGAAGCGGTCGCCAGCCTGTAGCCGTGTCTCCGGGCCGGGGGAGACCACCCAGTCGGAGTCCCCCGTGGTCGCGGTCTCGCTCGGGTCGCTCCGCCGGACCGCGATGACGCGCATCCCGGTCTCGGTCTCGACGGTCGCGCTCCCGAGCGTGGCCCCGTCGAGCGGGCTACCCGGCGAGACGGTGTACCGGACGATGACCTCGTCGGACTCCCAGACGGCCTCGGTGATGACCGGGTGGGTGCCGAGCCCGCGGAGCACGCCCTCGCTGATCTCGACGGCCGCGTCCGAGATGACCTCCGTCGCCGTCGCGAGGTGGACCAGCCCCCGGAGCGAGACGGGGTCGTCGACGCTGGCGGCCGCGCGGAGGATCCACGCCTCGAACCGTGACTGGAGCGCGTCCACCTCCGCCTCCAGCTCCAGCACCTCCTCGGCGAGCGCCTCGCTGTCGTACAGCACCGCCCCGTACGCGAGGTCGACCGCGAGTTCGCTCATGTCCTTCATCAGGACGATGGAGTCGAGCGCCCGTTCGAGGTCCGCGATGGCGGCCTCCTCGGGCTCGGGGCGCTCGTAGGGCTGGCCGCAGAGCTGTTCGTGGACCTCGGCGAGCCCGTCCTCGGCGCCACGCAGGAGCGCCACGTCGCTGACCTCGAGCCGGGTCTCCGTGGCGGGGTTGAGGAGCCAGTCCCCGTCGCGCCGGATGGCGATGACCCGGACGCCGGTCTCGGTCTCCAGGTTCGCTTCCCCGAGCGTCGTCCCGGCCAGCGGCGAGTCCGCGGCCACTCCGACCGGGACCAGCGCCTCGACCGCGTCCGGGAGCGCCGTCCGCATCGACTCGGGCAGGCCGACCTCCTCGACGACTACCTTCGCGATGTCGCCGGCGGCGTCGCTGATCTTCTCCGCCGCGCCGACGACGCCCAGCACGGGCGCCAGCGCCTCCGCGTCCTCCGGGTTCCGGGCGGCCATCAGCAGGCTCATCCGGGCCTGGAGCTGCAGGACGTCCATCCGTTCCTCGAGTTCGAGCACCTCGTGGGCGACCTCCGTGCTGCCGAGTAGCACGGCCGAGTACGAGAGGTCGATCAGGAGTTCGGCGGTGTCTTTCATCTCCGCCAGGACCTCCTTGACGCTCACCGGCTCGTACTCGACTGCCATGCCCCCGCATTGCGGGCCCCCGACTAAAACGTTCGCGGCCCGCCACCTCGGTGTCGGGTCGGGGCCGGGTCGGGGACGGCGGGCGAACAAGTAGGGCCGTCGCCAGGCGGCGAAGCGCCTAAGTCGGGAGGCGCAGAGGGATGGCGGTAACGTGTCCACCCGTCGGTCCTCGCCGTCCTCGCTGCCGGGAGCGGTCGCTCGGTGGGGGGTGAACCCGTGAAGCGACCCCGGGAGATAGCACGGCTGCTCGTCACCGAGCGCCGCCGCCTCACCATCCTCACCGTCCTGGTGCTGACGCTCGTGCTGGGGGCGGCCGCCCCCTCGGTGGAGCTCTCCACGTCGCTGGAGCAGTTCCGGGGCGGCACGGAGTCGGCCGCCGCCGACACCTACATCGAGCGGGAGATGTCGGGCTCGGTCGCCGGCGTCGAGCAGTCGCTGCTCGTCGTCCGGAACACCAACGAGACCGCGAGCAACTCCCGGCGGAACGTCCTCACGAAGGAGGGCTACCTGACGGTGTTGCGCATCCAGGAGCGGCTGCTGGCCAACGAGACGGTCAACCGGACGCTGGTCGCCGAGCAGCGGCCGATCTCGATGGCGAGCGCCGTGGCCACCATCGCAATCCAGGACCGGAACGGGGTCCCGATCGACGACATGTCCGTCGAGGACCGACCCCCGCTCGACGAGCAGAAGGCGGCCATCCGGAACCTCTCCGAGTACCAGCGCCGGGTGTACACCACCTACGCTATCGGGGAGGTGCTCTCCGACCCCGAGCACACCTGGCCGGACGGCGGCGGCTTCGCGTTCGTTCCCCTGAGCTACGAGGGGAACGGCAAGACCGCGCCCGCGACCGGCATCGTCCTCTCGCACGACGAGGACGCCCACCCGAAGAACCTCACCGCCGCGCAGCTCGCGGCCGAGGACATCGCCAACGACGAGCTCTCCGGTGCACCGCGCGACAGCGTCATCGTCGGAAACGGTATCATCAACGCCGAGCTCAGGCAGTCCTCCCTCGACAGCATGCTCATCGTCGGGCCCGTCGCGCTCGCCCTGATGATCCTCGTGCTGCTGTTCGCCTACCGGGACGTCTTCGATGCCGCGCTCGGCCTGCTCGGGGTCGGGATGGTGCTGACCTGGGCCTTTGGCTTCATGGGCTGGATGGACATCACGTTCAACCAGCTGTTCGTCGCGGTCCCGGTGCTACTGATGGGGCTCTCCGTGGACTACGCCATCCACGTCTTCATGCGCCACCGGGAGGAGCGCCCGCCGCGGGCCGACCCGGGAACCGAGCAGCGGACCGCACCCAGCGCACGGGGGGCCACCGCGGACGGTGGTGACACCGCACGGCGGACCGACGGGGGACGCGCCCCCGACGACGGGAACGGCGACCGGGAGAACGGGGACGAGGGGACCGGCGACGGGACGGACGATGGCTTCGTCTTCGGCGAGGACGCCTTCGGTGAGGCGGAGAGCGCCGACGGACACGGCAACGGGGCCGACGACGCGACGGGGGCGCGCGAGGACGGGACCGGTGCCGACGAGACGCCCGACGCTGCCCCGTCTCCCGACGCCGGGGAGGCGGCGGGCGACGGTCCTGCACCCTCCACGGGTGGTCGCGACCCGGACCCCCCGGGCGGCCCCGGCGGCGCGGGCGGTGCAGGCGATGGGCCGTTCGACGACATCACGAGCACGATGACGGTCGCGCTGGCGGGCGTCGGCACGGCGCTGGCGCTGGTGACGCTGACGACCGCGACCGGCTTCCTGGCCAACCTCTCCAGCGGGGTCGGCCCCATCCGCGAGTTCGGCGTCGTGAGCGCGGTCGGCATCGTGGCGGCGTTCGTCGTCTTCGGCGCCTTCATCCCGGCGATGAAGGTCGAGGCCGACCGTTACCTCGAAGCCCGCGGGCACGATCGCCGGCGGGCGGCGTTCGGGACGGAGGGGCGCTTCGAGTCGTTCCTCCGGACCATCGTGGCGCTCGCCCGGCGGACGCCGTGGCTCGTCGTGGGTGTGGCGGTGCTGCTGACGCTCGGCGGAGCCGTCGGGGCCGCCCAGGTCCCCAACGACTTCGAGCAGCAGGACCTGCTCGTCGACGACGGCGACGTGCCGCCGTGGGCGAACGACCTCCCGCCGGCGTTCCAGCCCGCCAACTACACCGCCCAGGAGAGCCTCGACTACGTCGAGGACGCGGGCTTCATCTACGACGGGACGTTCACGCAGTATCTCGTCCGCGGGGACGTGACCCGGGACGACGCGCTGGAGCGGGCCCAGCGGGCCGGCAACCGCGTCAACGACAGCGGCGTCGTCCTCCAGCTGCCGGACAAGACCTACGCCACGCAGACGCCCTCGCGGATGATGAACGACGTCGCCGCGCGCAACGAGACGTTCGCCCGCATCAAGGAGGAGGCCGACACGAACGGGAACGGCATCCCCGACCGGAACCTCGAACGGGTGTACGACGCCC
This sequence comes from Halobacteriales archaeon QS_4_70_19, assembly GCA_003020985.1. GTDB lineage: Archaea > Halobacteriota > Halobacteria > Halobacteriales > Haloarculaceae > Haloglomus. Next base: position 65,286 of record PXRM01000021.1, read on the forward strand.
TCTACGACGCCTCCCCGGAGGCCGCGTCCACGATGATCGCCCGCGAGGACGGCGAGTACGTCGCGCTCCGTGTGAAGATCCCGGTCAACGGCACCTACTCCGAGCAGGAGATCACCGAGCGGGTCCGCAACTCCTCCGCGCCGCTCCAGGGTGACGGTCTCCGGGTCGTCGCGACCGGTCAGCCCATCAAGAACCAGGCCGTCGCCGCACAGCTGCTCGACACGGTCAGCACCGGCCTCGCCATCACCCTGAGCGTCGTCCTGCTCATCCTGATGCTCGTCTACCGGCGGACGGAGGGCCACCCGTCGCTGGGCGCCGTGACGCTGCTCCCGATCAGTTTCGCCATCGCGTGGATTCTCGGGACGATGTATCTGCTCGGCATCCCGTTCAACGTGATGACGGCCCTCATCACGTCGTTCACCATCGGTATCGGCGTCGACTACGCCATCCACGTCTCCGAGCGGTACATGCAGGAGCTCCACGCGCAGGGCGACATGGGGGCGGCGCTGGAGACCGCGGTGCTGGGGACGGGCGGCGCGATGCTCGGCTCGGCCATCACCGACATCTCGGCCGTCGCCGTCCTCGCCTTCGCCATCCTCGTGCCGCTCCAGCAGTTCGGCATCATCACGGCGCTCACCATCGCCTACTCCTTCCTCGCGGCGGTGGTCGTGCTACCGGCGCTGCTCGTGCTGTGGACCCGGCGCTACGGCCCCGCCGAGGTCAGGGGCCAGCCGGGGGCGGCGCGGGAACGGTCGCCGGAACCGATGAGCGTTGACGATTGAAGGGAAATACTTCGTCAATTCAACGAACGGCCCGAATAAATCGAAAAATAGGATGATATTAGGGAAACGGCGCGTGGTGACTCGCCGCTCGGCGTCTCCCCGTCGCCGGTTCGCTCAGCCGACGATGACGACGGCGCCGTCCGTCTCCAGCAGGTCGCCCGCGCCGTCGTAGCGGCGCTCGGTCCCGACGTCGAACATCTCCGCGGTCAGTTCGTGCTCGCCGGCGATGAGCGTCGCGTCGTCGTCCTCGCCCTCGAGGACGTACCCGCCGGACTCGATGGCGGCCTCGATGTCCGGCACGTCGCCGCCGAACTCCGGTCCGACGACGGAGTAGTCGAGGTCGATACCCGTCACGACCGTCTCCACGTCGGGGGCCTCGTCCAGCAGGTCGAGTTCCTCGACGTGCATCGCGCGGGCGATGTCGTCGACGTAGTCCGCCACGTCGCCGTAGACCTGGACGTGGTCGAGCTCGGTGTTCAGCGCGAGGTCGCGCTCGGACTTGTACTTGCGGAGCGCGCCGACGACCTCCAGGGCGCGCTCGCCGCCCTCGATGTCCGCCTCCAGCCCGAGCGGTTCGGGCCACGCGGTGGCGTGGATGCTGTCGACGGACAGCTCTCGGCTCCCCCCGTCGGCGGCCGTGGCGTCCCCGCTCGCCGCCGCGCCCACGGGGTCGGCCTCGACGTACATCTCGTGCCACAGCTCCTCGGTGACGTGTGCGAGGACGGGGGCGAACAGTTTGAGGAACCGCTCGTGGACCGTCCGGAGGGTGTAGCGGGCGCTCGGGTCGTCGGTCTCGCGAATGCGCCCCTTCGCGATCTCGAGGTAGTCGTCGCAGAACGTGTGCCAGAAGAACGCGCGCAGCGAGTCCCGGTACTTGGAGAACGAGCGGTTCTCCAGGTGCTCGGCCGCGCCCTCGATCTCCTCGTCGAGGCGGGCGAGCAGCCACTCGTCGAGCGCGGCCAGTTCGGGCTGCTCGTCGGGCACCTCGTCGGCGGGTGCGAGTTCGTCGACCAGTTTGGAGGCGTTCCAGAGCTTCTGGAGCAGGCGCTCCCCGGCGACGATGCCCTTCTCCTTGTACGGGAGGTCGTCACCGACGCTGCTGCCGGCGGCCCAGTAGCGCGCCGCGTCGACGGGGTACTTCTCCAGCACGGAGTTGGGGGCGACGATGTTCCCCTTCGACTTGGACATCTTCTCGCGGTTCTCGTCCAGCACCATCCCGTTGATCATCACGGAGTCGAACGGCGGCTCGCCGGTGTGCTCGTAGCACTTGACGACCGTGTGGAACAGCCAGAACGAGATGATGTCGTGGCCCTGCGGCCGCATGTCCATCGGGTAGAGCCCGGGCCGGGCCATCGCGTCGGACTCGGGATCGTCGTCGCCCTCGGCCCAGCCAGCGTTGATGAGCGGCGTCAGCGAGGAGGTGGCCCAGGTGTCGAACACGTCGTCCTCGGGCTCGAACTCGTCGTGGCCACACTCCGGGCAGGCGTCGACGGGCGGGTCGTCGGAGAGGGGGTCGACCGGGAGGGCCGCCTTGTCCGCGACGACCTCCTCGTCGCAGGACGCGCAGTACCAGACCGGGAACGGGATGCCGGAGGAGCGCTGGCGGGAGATACACCAGTCCCACTCCAGCCCCTCGATCCAGTGCTTGTACCGGGTGAACATCTTCTCCGGGTACCAGTCCATCTCCCGGCCGGCCCGGAGGTACTCCTCTTTCTTGTCGAGCAGTTCGACGTACCACTGCTCGGTGACGAGGAACTCGACGGGCGTGGCACACCGCTCGTGGACGTTGACGGTGTGGGTGATGGCGCGCTCGTCCAGGAGTGCGCCGGCCTCGTCCAGGTCCGCGACGATGGCCTCGCGGGCCTCGTCGGAGGGCATCCCCTGGTACTCGTCGGCCTGCTCGGTCATCGTCCCGGTCTCGTCGATGGCGATGCGGAGCGGGAGGTCGTGTGCCTGGTACCACTCGATGTCCGTCTGGTCGCCGAAGGTACAGCACATCACGACGCCGGAGCCGGTCTCCATGTCGACCCGGTCGTCCTCGATGATGGGGACCTCCTGGCCGAACAGGGGGATGCGGGCCGACTCGCCGACGAGGTGCTCGTTCTCGTCGTCGTCCGGGTGGACGAAGACGGAGACGCAGGCGGGCAGCAGTTCGGGACGCGTCGTGGAGACGGTGAACGACTCGTCCGAGTCGACCACATCGAACGCGATGTCGTGGAAGTGGCTGCCGCGCTCGTCGTCCTCGGTCTCGACCTGCGAGATGGCGGTCGCACACTCCGGGCACCAGATGGTCGGCGCGCGACGCCGGTACTCGCGGCCCTGCTCGTAGAGGTCGATGAACGAGCGCTGTGAGATGCGCTGGACCCGCGGCTCGATGGTCTGGTAGGTGTGGTTCCAGTCGATGGAGACGCCGAGACTCTGCATCTTCTCCGTGAAGTCGGCCTCGTACTCGGCACAGACCTCGCGGCACTTGCGCTGGAACTCGCGGCGCTCGAACTCCTGATGGCGGATCCCGAGTTCGTCCTCGGTGAGCCGCTCGGAGGCGATGCCGTTGTCGTCGTAGCCGAAGGGGAAGAACACCTCCCCGTTGGCCATCCGCTCGAACCGGGCGACGAAGTCCTGCAGGGTGGCGCCGTAGACGTGCCCCCAGTGCAGATCGCCGGACACCGTCGGCGGTGGCGTGTCGATGCTGAACGATAGGTCCGGGTCGTCGACCGACTCGTAGGCGTAGGTGTCGGCCCCGACCCATCGCTCCTGCCAGGCCGGCTCGACCGCGTCCGGGTCGTAACTCCCGCTGGGCATTACCGGAGGGTGGCCCGGTTCGCGGTTAAAGGCCTCGGTCCGGTGGGAACTCGTCCCGAGACGGGCGTCCCGGGAACCGCCCGCCGGCGCGTGGATGCCGGAAATGATTGAGAATTGATATCTGTCTGAACCGCACGACGGGACCCGGATCACCCGTAAACCGGCTCGAAACTGCGGAACCACAATCCCCTTCTACGCTGGAACCCCAACCAGTGGACATGAGCGACGAGCGCCGGTTGACCGCCGAAGACGGGGAGCCACGTGACACGAGGCGACCCTCGTCGGGCCGGGAGCCCGACGGTGGCGAGACCGGTGACCGGGCCCGGTCGGGTCCTCGATCCGATGGCGGCGAGCACGCCGAGGCGGCCTCCGAAAAGGGAGTGGACCGCCCCGACGCGGACGCCGACTCCGACGCCAGTACCGGGGACGCGGAGGAGTTGCCGCCCGGGGAGTCGCATGCGGACGAGCGCTGCGCCTTCTGCGCCCAGCCCATCCCGGCGGAGACGGTCGAGACGAGCCACGGCGGGGAGACCTTCACCTGCTGTTCGAACGCGTGCCGGGACGCGCTGGAGCGAAACGAGTTCACCGAGGCCCCGGGCGGGGGCCACCGTCGCGTCCGGCCCGGGGTGGCCGCGCTCGACAGTTCGCTCCCGCAGGGGTTCCCCCGGAACGCGTTCGTCCTGATGGCCGGCGAGGCCGGCACCCGAGACCGCGCGGTCCACGCCGAACTGGTCTGGCGGGCGCTCCAGCGCGGCGAGCCCGCCGTCGTCGTCTCCTTCCAGGAGCCGCCGGGGAGCGTCGTCCAGCAGTTCCTCACCCTGGAATGGAACGTCCTGCCCTACCTGGAGTCGGGCCGGCTCCACATCGTCGACTGCTTCACCTACCGTCTCTCCGACCGGGACCGGATGTTCGACCGGATGGACGAGTGGAACAGCCACCTGTACGACGTGGCGACCGACGCCACCACCACCATCCGGGACCCCTCCGACCTGGGCGAGGTCCGCAACAAGCTCGACAACGCTCTGGAGGCCCGGAACATGGTCGACGAGGGGCTCGTCCTCATCGACTCGCTGACCGAACTCGGGACGCTCGTCCAGCCCGTCCAGGCGTACGACTTCGTGAAGGACGTCCGCGCGGACGTCTCGAAGGGCCGGTTCGTCCCCATCTTCGCCGGCGCCACCATCGCCGGCGGGGGCGAGGAGTTCCCCCACGATCTGGGCTACGTCGTCGACGGCATCGTCGAGATGCGGCTCAACGAGGAGATCATCCCGGACACGCTCATCAAGCAGGCCCGCATCCGGAAGCTGAACGGCGTCCTGGTCATCCCCGAGTGGCACGCCTACGAGTACACCTCCGGGCTGGGGATGGTCACCTTCGACCCGCAGGAGGAGCGGGCCAAATCGCGCCGGAAACGCCGGGAGGCCATCGCGGACGAACCGCGGACGGCCGAGGAGCGTGGCGTCACCGAGGAGGGCGAGACGCCGGCCCCGGTCGGCCCGGAGTCGCACCCGCCCGTGGAGGAGCGGGACTCCCCCGGGGCCGAGGCCAGCGATAGGCACCCCTGAACCGGGGACCCGCCCCCATCCGCACATCCGCTCACATCCGCCGCCGGAGCCGTACCTGACCGCCGGACGGCCGACCGATCCACGGCAAGCCTTCGGTTCAGGGACAGGGTTATCCCGGCCGCGAGGGTACCGCCGGGTATGCACGACCAGACCCACGCGCCAGCGAAAGGGGGGCGAGCGGACTGATGCGCGTCGTCGCCAAGTTCGGTGGAACCAGCCTCGGGAACGGCGACCGGGTGAACCGGGCGGCCGACTCCATCGCCGCCGCGGTCGGGGCCGGCCACGAGGTCGCGGTCGTCGCGAGCGCGATGGGCTCGACGACGGACTTCCTGCTCGACGCCATCACCTTCGAGGCCGACGAGCGTGACGAGGCCGAGATCGTCAGCATGGGCGAGCGAACCTCGGTACGGATGCTGAAGGCCGCGCTCGGGGCCCGCGGCGTCGACGCCGAGTTCCTCGAACCGGGCCGCGAGGACTGGCCGGTGATCACGGACGCCCACGGCGAGGTCGACGTCGAGGAGTCGCGCCGCCGCACCAAGACGCTCGCCGACCGGATGGACGTGAACGTCCCCGTCATCACGGGTTTTCTCGCCCAGGACCACGACGGCAACGTCACCACCCTCGGCCGGGGTGGCTCGGACACGACGGCCGTGATGATGGGCAACTACATGGACGCCGACGAGGTCGTCATCGTGACCGACGTCGAGGGCGTGATGACCGGCGACCCCCGCGTCGTCGAGGGGGCCCGCAACGTCGGCGAGATCACGGTCGACGAACTCCGGAACCTCTCCTTCCGCGGTGCGGAGGTGGTCGCCCCCTCCGCGCTGTCGTACAAGACCGGCGACATGGACGTCCGGGTCGTCCACTACCAGCACGGCGACCTCCTGACCGGCGGGACGAGCATCGAGGGCCAGTTCCAGAACCTCATCGACCTCCGGGAGGGGAAGTTGTCGTGTATCACGGTCGCCGGCCGCGCCATCCGGAACTCGCCGGGCGTGCTGGCGGAGCTGGCGAGCGCGCTGGGCGACGCGAAAGTCAACATCGACTGCGTCGCCAGCGGGATGGACTCCGTGACCTTCTACGTCGACGACGAACTGTCCGAGCAGGCCGAGACCGTCCTCCACGACGCGGTCGTCGAGGACGACATCCTCTCCTCGGTCACCGTCGATAACGACATCGCCGTCGTCCGGGTGACCGGTGGGGAGCTGCCCGCCGAGTCCGGCATCCTCAACGAGATCGTCGCGCCGCTGCACGACGTCCACATCACGGTCCACGACCTCGTCACGTCCGCCACGTCGGTCGCCGTCTTCGTCGACTGGGCCGACCGCGAGCGGACCCTCGAGATCATCCAGGAGCAGTTCAAGTAGCCCAGCCGGTCCGTCGCGGCGTCGACCGTCACCTGCGCGACCGCCCCGGCGTCGGGCGCGACCATCGGCTCCCGGGTCGCATCGAGCAGCGATGCCGGGACCCGCTCGCGGCCGCCGGTGTCACCGACGGTCGGGCCCCCCTCGTCTGCCATCGCTCCCCTCGTGTTGGACGGAACGTATGTCCGTCGACTGCTCGTTCAGCGGTTTCGAGGCGGAGCCTCCGGCCTCAAGGAGTGAGCGACGCGAACGAGTAGGCCGGAGAGGAAGCCGACAACTCCGACACATCCCACGAACTGTTGCCGCCCTTTCTCCCCGATGTTAATAAACCACCAGGCGTACATCTGACGTATGGAGGTGCGGCGAACTGTCCCGGTCAGACTTGACGTGGACAGTGACGACGCCGCACTTCTGTACGAGACAGTAGATGAGTTCCTGTGGGCCGCCAACCACGTCGTCGACCACGCTTGGCAGGGCGAGTACAAGACGACCAGCAAGGCACAGTTGCAGGAGGAAACCTACGACGAGGTGCACGACCGGACACGGTTGCACGCGAATCTCGTCCAGAACGCTCGCAACAAGGCCGCTGACGCCGTACAGAGCGTTGTCGCTCGCTGGAAACAAGGCGAGTACGCTGGCAAACCACACTTCTCGAAGCCGACCGCCGTGTACGACAAGCGGTGTGCAACCTTCCACGACGAGTGCGTGTCGCTGGCCACCGTTGAGGGACGTATCGAGGTCGAGTACGTCCTCCCCGACCCCGCCCGCGACACACCCCACAGTCGGTATCTTGACAATGACGACTACGAAGTGACGGGCGCGGAACTGCACCACAGAGACGGCGAGTGGTTCCTTCACCTTCGCACAAAGGCGGAGGTGGAGTCCGACACGCTGGCACAGGCAACAGCCGGGCACAGCACAGTCCTCGGCGTTCACAAGAGCGAAGCTCTTGTGCAGCCCATCAGAAATCTTCGATTTCTGAGGACGTTGACCTCAACGTGAACCAACTCGCGGTCACGTCGACGGGCACGTTCTGGAACGGTAACGAGTTCGACCATTGGCGGCGCGAGTACGAGAAGCGACGCGGGTCGCTCCAGCAGTGTGGAAGCCGCCACGCCCACGAGAACATCCAAGCAGTCGGACGGAAAGAGACGGGCCGATTCAAAATGATGCTCCACCGGATTGCC
>PXRM01000022.1 GCA_003020985.1 Halobacteriales archaeon QS_4_70_19
TGAGTTCTGCGTGCTGTTCGTCCGACAGTTCGACGCGGATGTTTTTGACCATACATCTTGTTCACAACCGTAACAGATATGTGTGTCGCTCGCGTTGTCCTTTGTACTGCATCGGAGCCAAAAATGGAGCCGGTGCAGGGGTCGCCGTAGGCCGGCCCTAAACTCGGAGTCGTTGAACGTGTCGCTCCGACTCCCCTTGTTGGGGGCGCGAAACACGGGAGTCCACCGAGAATTAAAGCGGTGTGAGCCAGCCGGTCGCCACGGCGTGTTGTCGTGGCGAACGTGCGCTTCCATACGCCAACGCCTCGCCGGATAACGCCCGGCGGGAGTACGCCCGAGGACACAGAACAGTCTCCTCCGGCAGAACGCTGTGCATGCAACCCGCCCGTGACGGTCGTGGAGTATGGGCCGAAACCCCATCGTGGGGGAACGCCCATGACTTCAGTCATGGGTAGCTTACTAGACGTGCGATATCATCCGCCGGCGACGACCGCCCTTAGACGACGAGGCTGTCGCCGCTGGCCGGTCGCTCCTCGGCCAGCGGGAGCGTGAACTCGACGACGTTCCCCCCGTCGTCCGTCTCGATGTGGACGGTCCCACCGAGCGACTCCGCACACCACTTCATCACGAACAGGCCGACGCCGGTCCCGTGTCGCATCGCGGTCGTCTCCTCGATGTCGTCGAGCGCTGCGACCTCCATCTCCGGGATCGGGGGAGCGCCGTCGACGATGCGGACCCGGGCCTGCCGTTCTCCCGGCTCCGCGGCCACCGTCACTTCGACCGTCGGCGCCCCGTCCGCGTGTTCGACGGCGTTCTCGATGGCGTGCTCGAACGCGACCCGCAGCTCCTGGTCCGCCGACACCAGCACCCCCTTCTCGCCCTCGACGGTGATGGTCGCGTCGGGACAGTCGGCCCGGAACCCGTCGGCGACAGCCTCGATGAGCGCCGTGACCGGGGTCGGGGTGCGGTCGCAGTCGTCGGTCGCGGCGACCGCCTCGATCCTGGCCACCGCGTCGATCAGCTCGGCGATCTCCGTGGCGACCTGGACGATGCGCTCGACCCACTCGCGGTGGCCCTCGGCGTCGACCGCGTCCGACGGCTCCGGGACCGGGTCCAGCAGGAGCTCCTCGGCGTACCCTCGGACGATCATCACGTCGTTGCGGAGGTTGTGCCGGATGATGCGGTAGAGGAGCCGGAGCCGGCGCGAGCGCGTCTTGAAGGTCGTGGTGTCGCGCAGTTCCGCCAGGACGAACGGCTCGCCGCCGGACACGAACCGGCACAGCGCTGCGGCACGGACGTGACGCTCGACCGCGGCCGGGGAGAGCCGGGACGCCTCGGCGCTGAACGCCGCCACCGGCAGCCCGCACAGTTCGTCGACGTCGTACCCGAGCAGGGCCGCGGCGGCGGCGTTGGCATCCCGGACCACCCCCGACTCCGGGTCCTGCAGGAGCAGCGGGGTCCGCACGTGCTCGGCGAAGTCCGGGAGCTGGGAACGCATCTACCCTCCCGTAGCATCCAGGGACGGGTACCCTTCCCGTCGAATAGTTCGACAGTTTATGTACGATCACCCACACTCCACCGGCGGACAGCCGCGACCGTCGGCACCAGTGACGACCCGGGAACAGGTCCGACGGGCCGTTGACCGGCGGGTAACCGGGCGTCGTTTCCGAGGGGTCGGCTGAGACTTATCCGTGGCGACCACGGCAAGACGGATAGGCGCCCGATGGGCCGGTTCCGGTGACTGTGGCTGTCTCCCCCCGGCCCGCGGGTGCCTCGGGCGACCGCTCGCCGTGTGGGCGACTGGCGGCGCCCGAGACGCGCCCCGGCCACTGGCCGGACATTCGGCGGCCGGGGCGTGGACAGCCAGCGGCGCTCGGTTCGCAGGCGGCCCGGTGACGGTCCAGCCCTCCAGGTGGTGTGTGCCACACCCCAGCAACGCCGTCCTGCTCGGGACCCACATCCACTATATCCCGACGTTTTCTGGACAATCGCCGACCCATCCGGCCAAATGTACAGACGAGATGGTTTTCAACAGATGAACTGACTTGAGCGAGTTTTAATTACAAAATTCGTCTTCCGTCTCCGGTCCGTAGTCCGGGTAGCGACGTCCACCCGATACACCACCAGGCGGACGGAGGCACACGGGACCCCTCCGGCGATACCGGAACGACTGCGGTGGTTCGCCCGCAGGGAATGCTATTATCAATCATTAACTTTATCCGGGAGCGGTCCTTCGTCCGGGATACGATGGATCAGCCAGCCCCACTCGTCCCGCAGATGCCGACCCCGACCGAGACGCCCGAGGAGACACGCCCGACTGCCGACGGCGGCGAGCGCCGACAGCTTCCGGAGCGGACCTTCGGCGCGCCGCTCGTCCCCGACTACCGGTAGACTGCCGGTCGTCCCGACAGCCCGCTGCCGACGGCCGCTGACCCGACCGACCGGTCCCCGCCAGTCGCCCGCCCGGAAGCCCGCGGTCCCCGACAGCCACCTCCGGCGCCGTCCCCGGCGCCACCACGCTCACTCGAACAGCGCGCCGTGGCGCTGTGCCAGGTCGGTGTACCCGCCGGAATGGTACTCGTCGAAGACGGCGTCCGGGTCGATGTCCGTCGCGGCCGGCACGACCGAGGCGGGCGTCCCGCGGAGGACGACGCCCGGCCGGACGCTCGCGTCGGCCGCGACGGACCCCTCGAACGCGTAGCCTCGACTGTCGGCCATGTTCGGGGGCGACGAACCCCACGGGCAAAGTCATGTGTGTTGGTATCACCCCACGAGTCCGCGTGTCGGAGGGGCCGTACACCCGGCGCGACGACCGGCAGGCCCTTGCTCGCGGGGGCCCGACGCGGAGCCGTGACGGACGCCGACCACTGCAACGCCGGCTTCGAGCGCCTGTTCGCCGGCGACGGCCTCACCGTCGGAACGGGCTTCCCCCTCACCGACAACCGGCAGTCCCGCCCGCCGGTCGGGCGGGAGGTGGCGCTCGCGGCGCACGCCGAGGCGGTCGGCTTCGACGGGCTCTGGGCCCGCGACGTGCCCTTCCGCTGGCCCCGCTTTCGCGACACCGGCCAGACGTACGACACGTTCCCGTGGCTGAGCCACGTCGCCGCCCACACGGAGGACGTGGCGCTCGGTACCGCGAGCGTCGTCCTCCCGCTGCGCCACCCGGCCCACGTCGCGAAGGCGGCCGCCACCGTCGACCGGCTGTCCGGCGGCCGGCTCGTCCTCGGGGTGGCGACGGGCGACCGCGACCCGGAGTACGACGCGTTCGGCGCCGACGCCGACGAGCGCGGCGCCCGGTTCCGCGAGTCCGTCGCTGCGATGCGGGCGCTGTGGCGCGGGGAGTTCCCCGCGGTCGACTTCGGCGGCGACCGCGGCGGCCTGGAGGGTGACCTCGACCTCGTGCCGAAGCCGGCGAGCGGGACGCTCCCCCTCCTCCCGACCGGCCACTCGCGCCAGACGGTCGAGTGGCTCGGCGCGAACGGCGACGGCTGGCTGTTCTACCACCTGCCCGAGGACACCCTCGAGTCCTACCTGGCGGACTGGCGTGCGGCCGCCGGCGAGAAGCCGTTCGCGATGGCGCTCCGCCTCGAACTGGCCGACGACCCTACCGCCGATCCCGAGCACGTCCACCAGGGGTACCGCGCGGGCAACGAGTGGGTCGTCGACTTCCTCCGTCGGCTCGAAACGGCGGGCGTCGACCACGTCCTCGTCGGCGTCGACGAGGCCCGCGAGGAAAGCGACCCGGAACGGGCGCTGACGCGGTTCGGCGAGACGGTGCTCGACCGGCTGTGAGGCGGGAGACGCGGGGAGCCCGGAGTCGGCTGGTATCTGGACCCCGGTCACTTCACTTCGGATGCGGACATCTCTGATTTCATTCGTCCGATCGGTCGTCAGAGTTCCCAACTCTGAGAATATGTCGAAGTTTCCCATCCTACCGAGGCATGACCGGCCACACCGCGACGCACGACCAACTACTGAGCCCCGGGGCGACCGAGGGCTTGCAGCGCCCCTACAGTTTTGTCGAGGGGACTCCCAGGGCGGGGCATGGCATCACACGCTACGATAGCCGACACGCTGGAGCGGACGGCGGACCTCCACCCGGACCGGGAGGCCGTCGTCTACCCGGCGAAGGACCAGCGGTGGACGTACGGGGAGTTCGACCGGAAGGCCAACCGGCTGGCGAACGCCCTGGCCGACCTCGGGGTCGAGAAGGGGGACCGCGTCTCCACGATGCTGTTCAACGGCTCGGAGATCGTCCTCGCGGTGTACGCCTGCGCCAAACTGGGCGCCGTGTTCAACCCGCTCAACTACCGGCTCCCGGCGGGCGAGGTGGAGTACATCGTCAACGACGCCGGTTCGACGGTCATGCTGTACGAGACCGACACCCGCGAGGCCGTCGCGGGCGCACGCAACGCCCTCGAGACGGTCTCCGAGTACGTCTACGTCGACGAGGACGTGCCCGGGGGCGACCACGACTTCTACGATCTGCTCGCGGACGCGAGCCCGGAGCGGCCGGACACCGTGGTCGAGGAGACGGACGCGTACGCGTTCATCTACACCTCCGGGACGACGGGCCGGCCGAAGGGCGTCGTCCACGAGCACCGGGACATGCTGGAGCACAACCTGCTCTGCATCGCGGAGATGAACCTCGAGCGGAGGGACGTGGGGCTGTCCGCGCTCCCGCTGTACCACTGCGCGGAGCTGCACGCGAACCTGTTCCCGCGGGTCCAGCGCGGCGCGACGAACGTCATCCACCACGAGTTCGACCCCGTCCAGGTACTCGACGCCATCGAGGAGCACGGGGTGACCGTCTTCTTCGCGGCGCCGACGGCGTGGAACGGCGTGGCCCGGACGGCGGCCGAGACCGACCACGACGTCTCCTCGCTCCGGCTGGGGCTGTACGGCGCAGCGCCGATGCCCGAGGAGGTGCTCGACGCCTGCATGGAGCACCTCTGCGAGGACTACGTCCAGGCGTACGGGATGACCGAGATCGGCCCCTGTGGCACCTTCCAGAGCCCGGAGGAGCAGCTCACGAAGCAGGGCTCGGCCGGGCTCCCGGCGCTCAACCACCGCGTCCGTATCGTCGAACCGGACGCCGACCCCGACCGGACCGTCGAACAGGGCGACATCGGCGAGATCCTCTTCGCTGGGCCGTGCACGATGCGGGAGTACTGGAACCGGCCGGAGGCGACCCGCGAGTCCCTCCGCGAGCACGAGGGGCGGGAGTGGTACTACACGGGCGACCTGGGCTACCGCGACGAGGACGGCTACCTCTACGTCGTCGACCGGAAGGACGACATGATCGTCTCCGGCGGGGAGAACGTCTACCCCGCGGAGGTCGAGGACGTGCTGTTCCGTCACGAGGCGGTCGTGGAGGCCGCCGTCGTCGGCGAGGACGACGACGAGTGGGGGCAGCGCGTCGTCGCGTACGTCGTCGGCGATACGGACGCCGCGGCGCTGGACCAGTTCTGCCTGGAGAGCGACGACCTGGCCGACTTCAAGCGCCCACGCGCGTACTACTTCGTCGAGGAGCTCCCCAAGAACCCCTCCGGGAAGGTCCAGAAGTTCCGGCTCCGGAGCGGGGACGACGACGCCGGCGACGTCGAGAGCGTCGACGTGGCCTGACGGCGAGCGGCGTGACACGCCCCGGGTGCGGGGTCGGTGGCCCCGACCGCCCCGGTACCGGTGGGCGAAACAGGTTTGCCACGTCCACCCACACGTCCGCGTATGTCCACGGAGACGTTCACCCTGGCTGCGGCACAGGTCGAACCGGTCTACCACGACAAGGAGGGGACGCTGGACCGCACCTGCGAGTGGATCGAGCGCGCCGGTGACGCCGGCGCGGACCTCGTAGTCTTCCCGGAGACGTACTTCCCGGGGTACCCGTACTGGCGCGGTAGCGTCTCCATCCCCCGGTGGACGGAGCTGATGGTCGACCTCCAGAAGAACAGCCTCCACGTCGCCGACGATGCCGTCGAGGTCATCGGCGAGACGGCCGCCGAAGCCGACGTCCACGTCGCGCTGGGGACCAACGAGCGCAGCGACCGGGCCGGGAGCGATACGCTGTACAACTCCATCTTCTACTTCGACCGGACCGGAGCGCTGCGGGGTCGCCACCGGAAGCTGATGCCCACCCACGAGGAGCGGGCCATCTGGGGCCGGGGCGACCCGTCCAGCCTCGCCACCTACGACACGGATATCGGTCGGGTCGGCGGGCTGGTGTGTTACGAGAACCACATGACTCTCTCGAAGGCCGCACTCACCGCGAACGGCGAGGAGATCCACGCCGCGGTGTGGCCGGGCTTCTGGGAGCAGCACGGCCACCCGGGCGACAAGACCCGCGCGGAGACCACCGAGGCGGTCGACACCTGCGACATCTACCCCGCGATGCGGGAGTACGCCTTCGAGACGCAGTCGTACGTCGCGGCCTGCTCGGCGTACATGAGCGACGACATCCCCGAGGAGTTCAGCGGGGAGGAACTCGGCTTCAACGTCGCCAGCGGCGGGAGCATGCTCGTCAACCCGGCCGGCATCGTGAAGGCCGGACCGCTGGTCGGCGAGGAGGGACTGCTCACGGCCGAGTTCGACCGCGACGAGCGCCGCGCCACCAAGGCCTACTTCGACGCGATGGGCCACTACACCCGGTGGGACGCGGTCAGCCTGGAGGTCAGCGACGAGACGCTGTCGCCGGTCCACCACCACGACCACGACCCCGGTCGCGGTGCAGCCGCCGACCGGGCCCGGACGGATGGCGCCTCGGTCGCTGGCGACGAGGAGCTCTCGGCCGCCGAGGCGGAGGCCATCGCGACGGAGCACGACGTGCCGGTCGAGGCCGTCGAGGCCATCGCGGACGCGCTCTGACCGCGGGGGTGGCGGGGCTCGTCCCACCCGGCTGATGCGGGGCAAAGGAACAGGATTTTAACCGCCCGCTCGGAAGGACTACCACCCATGAGCAAGAAGTCGAAGGCCAAGAAGAAACGGCTGAGCAAACTCGAGAACCAGAACAACCGGGTCCCCGCGTGGGTCATCATGAAGACGGACCGCGACACCACCCGCAACCACAAGCGCCGAAACTGGCGGCGCAACGACACGGACGAGTAGATGAGCGCGAGTGACTTCGAGGAGCGCGTGGTGACGGTCCCGCTGCGCGACGTGCAGGCCGAGGCCAAACACGAGCGCGCGGACAGGGCGATGAGCATCATCCGCAGTCACCTCGCCCAGCATTTCAACGTCGAGGAGGCCGACGTGCGCCTGGACCCCTCCATCAACGAGGCGGTCTGGGAGCGCGGTCGCAAGAAGCCGCCCTCCAAGCTCCGCGTCCGGGCCGCCCGCTTCGAGGAGGAGGGCGAGGCCGTCGTCGAGGCAGAGACGGCGTAACGTGCTCCGCGCGGCCTTCGGGGGCTCGTCGTACATCGGCGTTTTCAGCCGCGCCACCGACGACTGCTTGCTGATCCGCCGGGACGCCGAGGACGACATCCGGGAGTCGTTCGCCGAGGAACTGGGGGTGTCCGCCGTCCCGACGACGGTCGGCGGCTCGGCCACCGTCGGCGCGCTCGCGACCGGCAACGCGAACGGGCTGCTCGTCAGCAGCCGCGCCACCGACCGCGAGGTCGACCGCATCGCGGACGCCACGGACCTCCCGGTCGGCGAACTCCCCGGGCGCGTGAACGCGGCGGGCAACGTCGTCTGCTGCAACGACCACGGCGCCTACGTCCACCCGGACCTCTCGCGCAACGCGGTGCAGGCCGTCCGGGACACGCTGGACGTACCGGTCGAGCGGGGCGACCTCGCCGGCGTCCGCACGGTGGGCACCGCCGCCGTCGCGACGAACCGGGGCGTCCTCTGCCACCCGAAGTCGACCGACGAGGAACTCGACTTCCTCGAGGACCTGCTGGACGTGCCCGCGGACCTCGGCACCATCAACTACGGCGGCCCGCTGGTCGGGTCGGGGCTCGTCGCGAACGAGCACGGCTTCGTCGTCGGGCAGGACACCTCCGGGCCCGAACTGGGCCGCATCGAGAACGCGCTCGGCTACATCGACTGAGTCGGGAGAGCAGCCCGTGTATCTGCTCTGTGATACCGTATTTATCGAGTAGCTCGGCGTCGACACTGGGAGTCCCCGATGACCTCGAGACGCGGGGTCCATCGTCGGCGGCGCGTCACCCGGCAGCGCCATCGCAGGGAGTGGCGACCGGCGGTAGGCGGGCCGTCGGTCGCCACCACCGTTCTCGTCGCCGCACCTCGCCGCAACCGATTTGTCGACCGCCGCCGACCGCCGCGGTATGGCCGACGACACCGACGCCGACGACCCGGACCACGAGCGCCGCCTCGTCGAGGGCTGGCAGGGCCGCTTCTACGAGGACTTCGAGGTGGGCGACGTCTACAAGCACCCGTACGGGCGCACCGTGACCGAGACGGACAACGTCTGGTTCACGAACCTGACGATGAACGTCAACCCGATGCACTTCAACGAGGCGTACGCCGCCGAGACGGAGTTCGGCGAGCGCCTCGTGGACGGGACGTACGTGTTCGCGCTGGCGGTGGGGATGAGCGTCGTCGACGTGAGCGCCAACGCCACCGCCAACCTCGGCTACGACGCGGTGCGCCACCACGCGCCCGTCTACCACGGCGACACCGTCTTCGCCGAGAGCGAGGTGCTGAGCAAGCGGGAGCTCGATTCCCGCGAGCACGTCGGCATCGTCACCACCGAACTCCGGGCGTTCAATCAGGACGACGACCTCGTGCTGTCGCTGGAGCGGACGCCGATGGTCCTCAAGCGGGAGTTCGCGGAGCCGTCCGCTGCGGCGCCGACGGGCTGGCCCGACGGCATCGGCTTCCAGCCCGGCGCGGAGTGAGCGGGGGTCAGTCGGATACCGTCGCGTTCGAGAACTCGAAGCGCGCGCCTCCGTCGGCGCTCTCGGTGACGGTCACCGTCCAGCCGTGTGCCCGGGCCACGTCGGCGACGATGGAGAGCCCGAACCCGGTGCCGTCGTCGCTGTAGCTGACGCCGTAGTCGAACACCTCCTCCCGCCGGTCGGGCGGGATGCCCGGCCCGTCGTCGGCGACGTAGAACCCGTCACCGTCCGCGAGCGGACCGACGGTGACCGTCACCCCCGCGTCGCCGTGCTCGACGGCATCGTCGGCCGCCGGCCGACTGCCCGTGGAACCGTGTTCCACGCTGTTCCGAAAGAGGTTCTCGAACAGCCGGAGTAGCCGGTCCCGGTCGCCCGCCAGTTCGCCGCCCCCCTCGGCTACCGTCATCGTCGCGGGCTCCGTGTCGACGGCTTGCCACGCCTCCTCGGCCAGCTCGTCCAGTCGGAGCCGCTCGGCGTCCACGACGGTCGTCTCCTCCCGGGCCAGCGTGAGGAGGCCGTCGATGAGCCGCTCCATGCGGTCGTGAGCGGACTCGATCCGGTCGAGATGGCGCGGCTCCCCCGTCTCCCGGACGACCTCCAGGAAGCCGGACGCGATGGAGAGGGGGTTCCGGAGGTCGTGGGCGACCACGCTGGCGAACTCGTCGAGCCGGTCGTTCTGCTGCCGGAGCGCCGCCTCGCGGTCGGCACGCACCAGCGCCGCCTCGACGGTCGCCCCGAGCACGCGGAACAGGTCCACCTCCCGGCTGGAGAACTCCTGCGGGGTCGTGGAGCCGGTTATCATGAGGCCCCGATCGCCCAGCGGGACGATTATCTCGCTCCCCATCGGCGTGTCGGGGTTGTGGCGGTCCGGCTGCTCGTGCAGGTGGTCGTAGATCCGGACCTCGCCGGCCTCGAACGCCTCCCACGCGAGGCTGTCCCCGGGGCCGAACTGGGGCTGGGTCTCGAGGAGCGTCGTCGCCGCCTCGGACATGAGGACCGGGAGGAGCGCGTCGCGCGTCTCGTCGTGTCGCCAGACGCCGGTCAGCGGCAGGTCGAGGATGTCGCCGGCGGCCTCGACTGCCAGCTCGTAGACGTCCCTCTCGGATTCGGCGAGATTGAGCCGCCGGGCCGTCAGCTGGAGGGCCCGGAGCTGGCGCTCGGTCCGCTTCCGGTCGGTGATGTCGTCCAGGATCGCGATGACGCTCCGGGGGGCCTCCGCCTCGTCCAGCACCGGTGCCGCCGAGAGCAGCAGGTCCAGTCGCTCGCCGTCCCGGGTCCGGCACTGGATCTCCTCGCCGCGGATCCGCTCGCCGGACAGTGCCCGCTGCCGGTACGTATCGAACTCGGACTGCCGGTCGTCGGGGACGATGGGGTTGGACTCGCCGACGACCTCGTCGCTCGCCCAGTCGAACATCTCCGTCGCCCCCTGGTTCCAGCGCAGCACCTCGCCGTCGGGGGCGATCTCCAGGATGGCCAGGGGCGCGGCCTCGATGAGCGACTCCAGCCGCTGGTTCGGGTGCTCGGGAGGCCGCGCTCGCTCGTGCTGGTCGGAGACGTCGTGGGAGAGGACCGTCAGTCCCGCCTCGTCGGGGAACGCCCGGACCTCGACCCGGCGGTCGAACGGGTCGGGGAGACGCTGCTCGAACTGCACGGGATCGCCCGTCCGCATCGCCGTCCGGCACTGCTCCTCGAACGCCGTGCCGACGAGGCCGGGGAACGCCGTCCAGAGGGGCTCGCCGACGATGGCGCCGGGGTCGCGGTCGGCCCAGTCGGCTAGCCGCTCGTCCGCGTAGTCGACCGTCCAGTCCGTGTCGACGACGACGATAGCGTCGGCGGTCCGGTCCAGGACGCTTCGTAACTGTTCACCCCCCAGGGACACGATATCATCCCTCGGGGAGACAGGGCAATAAGCGTTCAGTCCAGAACGGCGGTCGCCGAGCGGCCGTTCCCGACCGCGGGGATTGATACGCGTCGCAGCCCACCGTTCCGGTGATGGAGTACGTCCAGGAGCGGGTGACGACGCTCCACGACTTCACCGACCCCGTCCCCGACGCGCCGGTCGACGAGGCCGCCGTCGTCGTGCCGATGACCGAACGCGAGCACGCGAGCCTGGCGGCCGAGCGGGTGCTGACGGCGCTGGAGGACGTGGCACCCGCGCGAGTCGTGATCGCCCTGCGGGCCGAGGCCGAGCGCGTCCCGGCAGTGCGGGCGTGGCTGGACTCGTTCGACCTTGACGTGGAGACGCTGTGGTGCGACGGCCCCCGGCTGAACGAGCTGCTGGCGGACGAGGGGTTGAACGGCCGACGGGGGAAGGGCCGGGACGTGTGGCTGGCGCTGGGCCGGGCCGCCGAGTCCGAGTACGTCGCCGTCCACGACGCCGACGCCTCCACGTACAGCAGGGCGCACGTCCCCCGACTGCTGTTCCCGCTGGCCCACGGATTCGGGTTCTCGAAGGGGTACTACGCCCGGGTGGAGAACCGCCGCCTGTACGGCCGGCTGTTCCGGCTGTTCTACGCACCGCTCGTCCGAACCCTGCAGGACGCCCACGACGCGGCCGTGCTGGACTACCTCGGCGCGTTCCGGTACGCGCTGGCAGGGGAGTTCGCCGCCACGAGCGAGGTGGTCCGGTCGCTCCACGTCCAGCGCGGCTGGGGGCTGGAGGTCGGAACGCTCGGCGACGCGTTCCACGCCGCCGGTCTCGACGGGAGCGCGCAGGTCGACCTCGGGCTCCACGAGCACGACCACCGCGCCGTGAGCGGGCCGGCCGGACTGTCGACGATGGCGGACGAGGTAGGCGCGGCGCTGCTGCGGGCCGTCGAGGAGGATGGCATCGACCCGGACTACGGGACGCTCCCGGACCGCTACCGCGACGCGGCCGCCGACCTCGTCGACGCGTACGCGATGGACGCCGCGTTCAACGGGCTGGAGTACGACCCCGCGAACGAACGCGAGCAGGTCGACTCGTACGCCGACAGCATCACCCCACCCGGCGCGGACGAGCGCCTGCCGCTCTGGAACGAGGCACCGATCACGACGGACGCGGTGCGCGAGGCGGCGCTGGCCGACCTGGCGGCCGCCGAGGAGGAGCACGCATGACCGACGACGCCACCGACGACGCGGACGGCCCGCCGACCGACGGAGAGGGACGACTGGCGCTCTCGCTCGACGACCTGGCGGGCATCGCGGACCTGTTCGGCGGGCTCACCCGCGCGGAGTTGGGCGAGGCGCTGGAGGAACTCGCCTTCCGCAAGGGCGTCGAGCCGCCGCCCGAGGCGGCCGTCGACGGGGCCGTCCGCGAATACGCGCTCGTCGCGTACCCCCGCGACGGGACCGGGGACGACTCCGAGTCCCTGCTCGTCCCGGGGCCGGCAGCGTTCCCGACGCTCCCCGACGGTGTCGCCGACCTCCCGCACATCCTCGATGTCGAGTCGCGGGCCATCGACCGCGACGAACTGGGCCGGGCCGTCGAGGAGCGGTTCCGCGGCGACGTAGCCCGCGCGGTCGCGGACGAGGACGCGGAACTCGTCGAGCGGCTGCTGGACGTGAGCTACGACCTCGAGACGTGGGGACCCGTCGACCTGGGCGACCTGCGCGAGCGGCTGGACGACGCCCGGGAGGGATAGCTGCCGACCGGCGACCGGACTTTTCCCCCGGAGCGACTGCCGCCGAGACATGGCCCTCCCGCGTCTCCAGCGGGGAGTCGCCGGCGACCGTGGCGCTGACCGGCGGGAGCGCCGTCGAACTCCGACCCGTCCCCCCGACCGACCCCGTCTCAACCGTCGCGGGCACGGCGGTCGTCGTCCTCCTGGCGCTGCTGGCCGCGGCCGTGGCCGCGTGGGTGGTCCGGAACCTGCCGCGGGCCGTCGCCACCGAACCGACACCGGTCGTGGTGGCGGCCGCAGGCGCGGTCGTCATCGTGCTCCCGCTGGCGGTGCTCGTGCCGCTGCAGTCCGCGGCGTGGCGGACCGTCCTCTACGCCGCCACACCGGTGGTCGCGGCGGCCGCCGTCGTCGGGTACGAACGGTCGCGGTCCGTGTGGCCTCCGGCACTCGCGTTCGTCACGTACTTCATCGTCGCGGACTGGGCTATCGTCACGTACTTCGCCGTCGCGGACTGGGCGATCGTCACGTACTTCGCCGTCGCGGACTGGGCGATCGCCACGTACGTGGCCCGGCTACTCGGCTAGCCGGACGAGGTCGCGTTCCGGCTCGGACCGTCGTCGGGGACGGACGGGAGATGACGGTAGTTCAGTTTTCTGAAAAATAAGAGCGTCAGTACAGCATTTTCAGCTATCGTAGCTGTATTCCCGATATTATCCGATAGATTCAGATTCTACACGGTATCTCGGAGCCGCTGCCGGTCGATCTTGCCGGTCGCCGTGGTCGGGAACTCGTCGACGAACACGACCCGGTCGGGGACCTCGTGGTCGGCGAGGTCGCGCTCGCAGGCCCGGACGACGGTGGCATCGTCCAGGTCGGCCCCGGCCCGCGGCTGGACGACCGCCGCGACCGTCGTCCCGCGGACCTCGTCCCGGCTGTCGACGACCGTGACCGCCTCCACGCCGTCCAACCCGTAGATGACCGACTCGATCTCGCGGGGGTGGACGTCGCCGCAGCCGGTCGTGAACATGTCCGCGAGCCGGTCGACCACGTGGAGGTAGCCGTCCTCGTCGAGCCAGCCGATGTCGCCCGAGCGGAGCCAGCGCCGGTGGCTGCCGGTGCCGCCGTCGCTGATGCCCGACCCCGGCCCGGAGCCGGGGTCGGGCCGCCGCCCGGTGCCGTCGACCGGCCGCCGGACGAAGCGGTCGGCGGTGAGCTGGTCGCGGGTGTAACGGGGCGTGACCGTGTCGCCGGCCCACAGCAGTTCGCCGCGCTCGCCCCGGGGGAGGGCCTCGCCGGTGTCCGGATCCTCGATGCGGAGGTCGACGACCTCGTTCGCGGGCCGGCCGACGCTCCCCGGCTTCCGGCCGGCATCCTCGGGGCGCGTGAACGCCGCCAGCGGCGTCGTCTCCGTGAGACCGTACCCCTCCAGCAGCGCACAGCCCAGCGCGTCCTCGACCGCGTCGATCCGCTCGCTGGGCATCGGCGACCCGCCGACACCGACCGTCTCCAGGCTCGACAGGTCGTACGCCTCCGTATCGGCCTCCAGCAGGTCCAGCACCATCGTCGGGATCATGAACGTGTAGGTGACGCCGTACTGCTCGATGGCGGTGAGCGCAGCCTCGGGGTCCCACCCGGGGAGGAGGTGGTTGGTCGCCGCCAGGTCGAGGAACGGGGTGGTGGTGACGTTGAGCCCCGTGACGTGGAAGCAGGGGCAGACGGTCAGGGCCACGTCCTCGCGGGTCCACTCCTTGTAGTGGACGAGCGCGCGCGCGTTCGCCTCGACGTTCCCGTGGGTGTGGATGACGCCCTTCGGGGCGCCGGTGGTGCCGCTGGTGTAGAGGATTTCGGCCCCGTCGGCAGCCTTCCGGGGGACCGTCCCGTGGGCCGGGTCGCCCCGCTTCAGGAGGTCGTCGTGGGTGTACGCCGGGCGGGAGTCGGCGCCGACGGTCGGGTTGCCGCCGGCGGTGACGACGAGTTCGGCGTCGGCGTCGGAGAGGACGTACTCCGCCTGCCGCTCGTCGAAGCGCTGGTTCAGCGGGACCGTCAGCGCCCCCCGCTTCAGGATGCCGAGGTGGGTGGCGACGAAGGCGACGCCGCTGGGCGCCGCGATGGCCACCCGGTCGCCGACCTCGACCCCCAGCGACCGGAGCGCGCTCGCGACCCGGTCGCTCGCGCGGGCGAGTTCCGCGAACGTCAGCGAGGCACCCGGGTCCGCTACGGCCCGCCTCTCGGGGGCGTTCCGGGCCGCGCGGTCGACGCGGTTGGCGAAGTTCATCGGGTTGGAGTTCCACCCCGTCAATAAAGATGATTGTCCCGATTTCGTTTACGTTCCCACGACCGGCACCGGGGCGGCCCCGGCCGATTCCCGCCCGAATCCGTCCGGCATCACCGGACGGCCCGCGCGGTCACTCCCCGCCGAAGATACTGTTGGCCTCGATGGTGCGGGCGGCGTCCCGGACCGGCTCGGCCAGTTCCGCCGCCGGGTCCGCCGGCATCCGGTCGACGGAGCCGTAGACGGCCACGGCGCCCCGGACGCCCCGCTCGGTCACGATGGGGGCCGCGACGCCACACATCCCGCGGATGAGCTCCTCCTCGTCGGTGGCGTAGCCGTTCGAACGGACCGTCTCCAGTTCCGCCCGGAGGTCGCGCTCGTCGGTCACGGTCCGGTCGGTCCTCGGCGGGAGCCCCTCGGCGAGCAGCTCGTCGACCCGTTCGGCCGGGAGTTCGGCGAGGATGGCCTTCCCCGGCGCGTTCGAGTGGAGCCGGACCTGCATCGGGTAGGCACGGGTGTGTCGCGCCGAGCGACGCTCGCGCCGCCAGCGCGTCGCGAACAGGATGGCCCCGCGGCCGTGTTCGGCGGCGACGAGCTGGACGTGGCGGCCCTCGGCGGTGTTCCGGTCGAGCGAGAGCGCCTCGTTCCGGCCGTGGACGTACAGCTCGTGGTCGTCGCGGGCCCGCCGGCCGGCGTGGAACAGACGGGTGCTCGCGCGGTACGCCCCGTCCTCGTTGACGGCGTACCCGACACCCGCCAGCGTCCGGAGGTGGTCGTACGCGGTGCTCTTCGGGATGTCGAGCGACTCCGCGACGGCCGTCACGCCGATCGGTCCCCGGTCGGCCAGCAGCTCGATTACGTCGTGGGCCACCTCGAGCGCGCCGACGGGGGAGTCCGGGTCCGCTCCCATACCGATGCACTCGATTCCCTCCCACTTCAATCTGTCCGATAATGCCGGACAGTCTCCCGAATTTCCGTATTCCAGAAACGGCTACTGGATGCCTTCTTTCGCCCGAAATTAGCAGATACCGAATTTTCTCTTCCCCACTTGAACGAACGCGTATTTCCTGCAACAGCCCTATGACTCGGGTTCGCATTGACAGGGACGGAACGGGACTTCGATGACGGACAACGACACACCATCAACGACCCGTCGTGCGATGATGAAGGGCGTCGGCGGCTTCGCCGCGCTCTCCATGTCCAACACGACTATCGGTGAGGCGGCGGAGATCATGCAGTCGGAGGGACCACCGATCGACTCGCACACGCTGGACACCTACCGGGCGATCGTGGACGCCATCGTCCCGCGGACGCCGGAGCTGGGCGACGAGCTGGGTGAGGAGCACGTCCCCGGGGGACTGGCGGTCGAACTCGAGGAGTTCATCATCTACGACTTCAACCACTTCCACGAGATTCGGCTCGAGACGCTGGAGACCGGCGTCCCGGGCGGGAGTCCGGCGGGGAGCGAGACCCTCCGGGACAGCCTCTCGCTCGAGAGTTTCACCGGCGGCACGGCCGTCGACGGGACGGGGCTGACCGAGGAGGAGCGCATGCCCCTCTCCGTGTTCGAGACGACCATCGACACCACCGGGAGCGGGTCGGACCTCGACGCGCTCCTCGATCTCGCCGACGTCGACACGGTCGAGGGGGTCGATACGGACGCACTCGCCGAGCGCGTCGACTTCGGCGCGCTCGACCGGCTCGATATAGACATCGCCGACACGCCGATCGAGCCCGGCGACAGCGGCCCTGCCGACGTCGAACTCACCGTCGAGGCCGGTAACGAGGTCGTCCACCAGGTCTCACAGAACTACCGGTACGCGGAGCTGTTCCCGGTCGTCTTCGACGTCGTGGCGGCCGAACTGCTGCTCCGCGGGCGCAACGAGGACCCGCCCGCTCCGAACGAGCAGTTCCCCGCGGGCGGGACGTTCGTCCGCCTCTCCCGCGAGGACCGGCTCCGTGCCCTCTGGGACATCGTGGACGGGGGCGTCCTCGACCGACTGGACGGGCTGTTCTCGCCGATGCTGCCCGCGGTCGGCATCCTGAAATACGTCGTGATGGCGGTGAACGGGCTCCACGGCTTCGGCTACTACACGGAGTGGTCGGCCTACGGCGACACGAAGACGGACCTGCCCCAGGAGCGCGAACTGCAGCAGCCGCCCGACGAGGGCCAGAGCCGCACGCAGACCGACTACCCGGGGCCGGCGGACGGCTACGCGGCGAACTGGTTCCACGCGGTCGACGGTGGGTTCCGCGACCCGCCCGCGCAGTCGCTGAACTACGACAGGAAGGACACGGACCTGACCGGCGACGACGTGCTGAGCGAGGACGAACTCGCCGGCAGCAGCGGGACCGACGACGGAGCCACCGACGGCGTCACGGGTGAGACGCTATGAGCAACCCACAGACGGACCCCGACGTCATCATCGCCGGCGCGGGGGCTGACGGACCGGCCGCGGCGTACAAACTCGCGAACGACCACGGCCTGGACGTGCTGATGATCGAGGCCGGTCCGTGGCACGGCAACCAGAAGTGGCCCCGCCCCCACGCCGACGCCGGCGGGACCGTCAGTACGGACCCGGACGACCTCGACGGGAAGCTGCTCGACGAGCAGTACACCCACCTCGAGAACGGGGCGAACGACCCGACCGCGGGCTACCTCCGCGTCGGGCCGCCGGACCACACCCGGGCTCCGTGGTTCCGGAACCTGCACCAGAACGCGTTCATCTGGCAGGTGGCGGGCGTCGGCGGGACCTCGCTGCACTACTTCGGCAACCACCCGCGTGGCTACCCGACTGCGTTCGACGACCAGCCCCACTGGCCGGACGAGATCAGCTACGCGGACATGGTGCCGTACTACCAGGAGAACGAGGAACTCACGAGCACCCAGCAGGCCCCGATGACCGGCCGGGAGGAGGTGTTCATCCAGGGAGCCAGCGAGGAGCGCAACGGGGAGTATCCGCTCCTCGACAGCAAGAACGTCACGGATACGGGCTGGCGGCCACATCTCAACGCCATCGAAGAACCCGGCCGCGAGACCTCGAACGGCGAGCCCCTGGACGCGGACTACGGCGGCTCGTTCAGCTGGGACGACGGCTTCAAGGGCGACAACCTGTTCGGTGACAACTTCCAGGGCGCCTCGGCGCCGGTCGACGCACCCGTTCGGAACAAGTCCCGCAAGTCCAGCAACGTCGGCTACGTGCCGCGCGCGCTGGACACCAACGAGGACCCCGAGAAGGGGAACGTGGCCATCCGGCCCAACACGTTCGTCACGAACGTCGAGACGACCGGCGGCCCCGGCTCGCTGGAGGCCAGCGGGGTCACCGTCCGCGACACCTGGTCCGGGACGACCGAGACCATCGAGTCCGACGTGGTCGTGCTGGCGGCGGGCTGCATCGAGACGCCCCGGCTCTGGCTCAACTCCGACCTCCCGAACACGGACGGCTGGGTCGGCAAGGGCCTGACCACCCACTGGTTCGACTGGGTCGTCGGCACCTACGACGACGACACCGTCGAGGAGGCCACCCAGGTGACCGGGGCGAACCACATGGACCCGTTCGTCGGGCAGAACTCCGCGGTCCGGTTCGACAAGCCCGGCGTCGGCGGCCTGGAGGACATCGGGATGTCGCCCGGCCTGGTCTCCTACGCCGACTACCTGTTCACGGAGGCCGGCTACTCCTTCGAGACGCCGGTCGACCCCGACGAGCCGTGGGACACCCGCGGCTACGTCGTCGGCAAGGACCTCAAGCGGCGGATGGCGAAGTACCGGAACACCAAGGCCATCCTCATCCTGACCGACGACTTCCCCCACAAGGAGAACGGCGTCTCGCTGGACGACAGCTTCTCCGACGAGCACGGGGCCGTCCCGAAGGTCCGCTGGGAGCCCAGCGAGGAGGACGACGCGAAGCGCGACGAGCTCGCGCGCATCGCGGCCAACATCCACCGCAACGCGGGGGCCGAGACCATCCACCGCAGCGAGTGGCCGCCGCTGCTGCTTCACATGCAGTCCTCGATGCGCATCGGGAAGGTGCTCGACGAGGGCGCCGAGGCCTACGACGTGGACCGGCTGTTCGTCGCGGACCACTCCGCGCTCGCCAACGGTATCGGCGGCCCGAACCCGACCAACTCCGGGCAGGCGCTCGCCCTGCGGACGGCCGACAAGATCGCCGAGCGGTACTTCTCGAAGCAGTTCGACCCCGGGAAGGCACCGTTCACGGGCCGGTAGCGCCGTTTCCGGCACCGGGCCGTTCTCGTGGTGAGGCAGCCGGCGCTCGACGCTGACCGATATCTATCGGTTTTTGCTCCGAACCCCGAGTGTTTTCCCCCTATGTGGAATACGAATTCGGAATCGTTTCTGTTTTCGAGATGTCTGCCCGATGCCGAGCAGCGTTCCACCGACGGGCTAGAGGCTCCCCTGCAGGATGCCGCCGGTCCGGACGAAGAAGTAGAGGACGAACGCAGCCGCGAGCGCCCACTGACCGAGGGAGACGTCGCTGGCCTCACCCTGGGCGGCCTTCACAACCGGGTAGGAGGTGATACCCGCCGCGATGCCGTACGCGATGGAGAAGGTGAACGGCATCACGAAGATCGTGAGCGCCGCCGGGATGGCGAAGGAGAGGTCGTCCCACGCGATCTCGGCGACGTTCGTGAGCATGATGATGCCCACGACGACGAGGACGAGGTGGGAGGCGTAGGTCGGCACGGCCGCGGCGAGCGGCACCACGGCGAGCGACAGCAGGAAGAGCACGCCGATGACCAGCGCCGTCATCCCGGTCCGGCCGCCCTCCTCGACGCCGGTCGCGGACTCGATGTACGTCGTGACGGTGGAGGTGCCGAGCATCCCGCCGACGGTGGTGCCGACCGCGTCGGCCATCAGCGGTTCGTCCATGTCCGGGAGGTTGCCCTCGCCGTCGAGGAAGCCGGCGGCCTGTCCGACGCCGGTGAGCGTCCCGGCGGTGTCGAAGAAGTCCACGAAGAAGAACGTGAACACGATGAGCGCGAACGCGAACGGCTCGACGTCGCGGAGGCCGTCCACGAACGCGCCCGCCAGCGGCGTGACGTCGTAGCTGGCGGCGTCGTAGACGATCGGCACGTCGGGGGCGAGCGGGATGGGGCTCTTCAGCGTCGCACCGGCCTGCTCGGCCGCCTCCGCCGCCCCGGCCGAGGAGAACCCCATCGCCGAGGCCGCGTACCCGGCGATGCTCGTCACGATGACGCCGACGATGATGGAGCCACGGATGCCACGCGCGTACAGCACCAGCGTGAGGAACAGCCCCAGCACCGAGAGGATGGCGACGGGGTCGGTGGCGAACACCGGACTGAACGTGACAAACGTCGCGTCCGACCCGGCGACGATGCGCATCTCCTCCAGGCCGATGATAGCGAGGAACAGCCCGATACCGGCCCCGACGGCCAGTTTCACCGGTTGCGGAAACAGTTTGATGACGTACTCACGAGCGCCGACGGCTGTCAGCAGGACGAAGATGATCCCCTCCACGACCACGGCCGCGAGTGCCGTGTTCCAGGGGACACCCAGCCCGAGGACGACGGTGAACGCGAAGAAGGCGTTCAGGCCGAGGCCCGGTGCCTGCCCGAACGGTTGGTTGGCGTAGAACGCCATCACCAATGTCGCCGTTGCCGCCGCCAGCAGCGTGACGACCGCGAGCACCTGCTGGGCCTGGGGGATCGACAACCCGACGTCCGGCCCCGGCCCGTTCACGATGGCGGGCGCGAGAACCGCCGGATTGACGACGACGATGTAGCTCATCGTCAGGAACGTCGTCACCCCGGCGACGACCTCCGTCTCGAGGTCGGTCCCGTGCTCGTCGAACCCGAAGAATCCGGCCAACGTCTCCCGTACCATTATGCGTGCCGACGCGAACAGCCACCACTTAACGCTTTTTCAATTGAACCGACCGACCGTGGGGTTCCGCAACCGTTCCGCAGCCGAACGCCTGTCAGCGTCAGGTTTCGGTGACGATGTCGGCAGTTGATGGAGTGATCAGTCGTCCGCGTCCAGGTCGGCGTCGGCCAGCAGGTCGGAGGCGGTCAGCAGCGACTCCAGTTCGATGTCGTGCTCGGCGAGGTTCTCGCGGGCACCCTCCTCGCGGTCCACCACCACGAGTACGCGGTCCACGACCGCCCCCGCGTCGCGGAGCGCCTCGACGGCGTCGATGGCCGACTGGCCCGTCGTGGCGATGTCCTCCAGCACGACGACCTCCTCGCCCGCCTCGAAGCGGCCCTCGATGCGGTTGCCCGTACCGTACTCCTTGGCGGCCTTCCGGACGATGACGTACGGGGTGCCGGTGGCGACGCTCGTCGCCGCGACGAGGGGGACGGCCCCCAGCGCGACGCCCGCGAGTTTCCGGTCCCCGACGCGCCGGGCGAAGGCGTCGGCGATCAGTTCGAGGCAGTCGGGCGCCGTCTCGAACAGGTACTTGTCGACGTAGTACTCGGAGGTGCCGCCGTGCGAGAGCTCGAACTCGCCGAACTTCACCGCGTCCGCGGCACGGAGGGCCGCGACGAGGTCCGCGCGTTCCGTGTCGGTCATGGCTGGTCGTGTGGGTGGTGGTGGGTTAAGCGGCCCGGAAGCCGACCGCGGCTCCCGCGAAGTTTGGAACGAGTTGCCAGTAGCGTGATTACGACTGCCACGAATCGGGGAGTGAGAGACGGGACCCCGCATGCAATACGTGACGTTCACGCTCCGCCCCGAGGGGGGCTGGTTCTACGATGTCGGTCGGGTACTGTTCGAGGACCCGGAGACGACCGCGGCGGCGATCCACCACATCGGTCTACTGGAGGACGACACCGTCGTCAGCCTGTACGAGGTGTACGGGGACGGCGAACGCGTTCGCGACCGGGTAGCCGGCCTCGGCGACGTCATCGACTGCCAGTACACGCAGGTCGGAGACGGCGTCCTGCTCCACATCCACTCCGAGCCGACGGAGACGCTCCGAGCGCTGCTCGCCATCCCCCGACAGTACGAGATCACACTCGACACGCCGCTGTCGTTCGCGGCCGACGGCGGGGTCCAGGTGACCGTGGTCGGGGAGGCGAGCGTCCTCGGCGAAGCCGTCACCGCCTGTAGGGAGCTGACGAGCGTCTCCATCGACCGGACCGGCTCGTACCGCCCCGACGACGACCGGCTCCTGGCCGAACTCACCGAGCGCCAGCGGGAGGTGCTACGGGTCGCGTGGGAGCTGGGCTACTACGAAATCCCCCGGGAGGCGACCTACGAGGACATCGCCGAGCGGCTCGGTTGCACCACGGCGACCGTCGGGCAGCATTTCCAGCGGATCGAGGCGACACTGCTTGGAGCGCTCGCGAGCCGACTCGGTGCCCCCCCGTCCTCATAAACAGGCAGAAATGTCCGCAAGTGGAGCTACCTTCCCGTCCCCCTGCCCGTACCCATGCACGAGTCAGGTGGGAACCCGAGCAGACGCGCCTACCTTCGAGGCGTCGGATGGCTGGGTCTCGGCGGCGCAGTGACCGGGCGAGCGGGCGCGGTCTCCCGTCCGGACCGGGACGGCGACCGTGACGCCGGGCGCGGGCTGGAACCGCGTGCCCTCCGAGTCGAGCGCGAGGCCGACCCGGACAACCTCCCACCGGTCGCGCCGGGCGGCGCCGTCGGGGCGGACGAGCCGTTCGCGCCACGGTTCGACTGGCGCGTCGATGCGGCCGACAGAGGAACTTCACAGGTAGCGTACCGGCTACTGGTTGCCTCGGACGCGGCGACACTTGCGCGCGACCGCGGGAACGTGCTCGACACTGGACGCGTCGCGTCGGGCGAGAACCGCCACACCTACGACGGCCCGCCGCTCGAACCGGAGACCACCTACCACTGGAAGGTCCGGGTCTGGCACGAGGACGACGGCGACGGCACGGTGGTCAGCGAGTGGAGCGAGCCGTCGACGTTCGCGACGGCCATCCCGGACACCCCGGGCGAATGGGGTGGCCAGTGGGTCGGCGCGCACGACGACCCGGCCGACGGCGTCGCAGCGGTCCCGAAGACGGCGAAGGCCGCACCGCGACCGGAGCCGGTTTACGACCAGCAGAGCCCGCTGCTACGGACGGATTTCACGGCGGCGAAACCGGTCGCGTCGGCGCGGGCCCACGTCGTGACGCTCGGTTACGGCGAACTGTACGTCAACGGCGAGCGACAGGGTGAGGCGGTGCTGGACCCGGCGTGGACCACGTTCCATCGCCGGGCACTGTACACGACCCACGACGTGACCGACGCGCTGCGGGATGGCGAGAACGCGGTCGGGCTCTGGCTGGGCCGGGGCTGGCACTCCAAATCCGGCGAGCTCATCATCGGCTACCGGCAGGGGTACGGCCAGCCGCGCGCGCTCGTCCAGCTGAACGTCGAGTACGCCGACGGCACGACCGACTCGGTGGTAACCGACACCTCGTGGACGGCCGCGCCGAGCCCCATCACCGCCAACGACATCTTCGACGGTGAGCGCTACGACGCCCGGCTGGAGCAGGCGGGCTGGGCGACACCGGGGTTCGATGACGAGGACTGGGCGGCCGCTACCCGGGCCGGCCCCCCAGTGCCCGGCTCGCAGGGCACCTCGTCGGCTGCCCGGGGGCGCCCGGCCGCACCCGACGACCCGGTCCAGTACCCCCAGCGTACCCAGCCGATTCGGGTACTCCGCGAGATCGAGCCGGTGTCGGCCCACGACCACGGCGACGGCGTCGTCGTTGACCTGGGACAGAACTTCGCGGGCTGGATCGAACTCACCGTCGAGGGGGCCGCCGCGGGTGAGGAGATCGTCATCGAGCACGCCGAGTTGCTGACCGAGGACGGCGGTCTCGACACGTCGAGCAACGTCGACGCCGAGGCGGTTGATCGATACGTCGCCGCCGGCACTGGCACCGAAACCTACGAGCCTCGCTTTACCTACCACGGGTTCCGGTACGTAAAGGTAACCGGCCACGAGGTCGGCGTCGGGGACGTGACCGGGAAGGTCGTCGGAACGGACCTGCCCGAGCGGGGCGCGTTCGCGTGCTCGAACGACGACCTGAACGACGTGCAGGAGGCGGCGCTGTGGAGCCTCCGCTCGAACGCGATGGGTGTCCCGACCGACTGTCCCCAGCGCAACGAGCGCCAGGGCTGGACCGGCGACGCGCACATGACTGGCCGGGCGGACCTCTACAACTTCGAGGCCGAGCGCTTCTACGAGAAGTACCTGCGCGACCACGCCGACAACATCGGCGCCGAAGGGAGTCAGTCCGACACCATCCCGCACGTCAACGGCTCGCCGGAGGACTCGGACCCGAACTGGGCGAAGACACAGGTGACGCTCCCCTGGTTCCTGTACGTCCACACGGGAGACGAGACGATACTGTCGCGTCACTACGACGCGATGCGGGCCTACGCCGACTACCGTCACCGGAAGGCACCCGTCGGCCTGGTCCAGCCGGAGGACGTCCATTACGCCGACTGGCTCGCGTTCGAGGGGTCGAACAAGGTGCTGGTCGGCTCCTTCGGCCACTATCAGGTCCTCGACCGGATGGCACGGACGGCCGCCGTGCTGGGCGAGACCGACGACGCCGAGACGTTCCGGAACCGCGCCGAGACGTGTGCGGAGAGTCTCAACACGGTCTTCCTCGACCGCGAGAACGCGGTGTACGCGAACGGAACCCAGACCGAGCAGGCGACGATGCTGTTCGAGGGGATCACGCCCGACTCGGCCGCCGACGAGGTCGCCGAGACGCTCGCCCGAACCGTGCGTCGGGAGGACGGTGGCAAGGTACGGACCGGGTTCGTCGGCACCCGCCCGCTGCTGTTCGCGCTCACCGAGTACGGCTACGCGGATGTCGCGTACGAAGCGGTGAGTCAGCCCGAACGCCCGGGCTGGACGTATATCACGCGGAACGGGGGGACCGCCCTCTGGGAGTGGTTCGGCGTCGGCTCCGGCGCCGGGCTCGAACCCGAGCGCGGCGCCCGGATCGACCGGGTGGCGACGCTCACCTCCCGAAACCACCGACCGCTCGCGCTCGTCTCCGAGTGGTTCTACCGCGCGCTGGCGGGCATCGAGCCCGCCACCCCGGGGTTCGAGCGCATCAGCATCGCCCCGGAACCGGTCGCGGACCTCTCGTGGGCCGAGGGGAACTTCGACACGCCCCGCGGCGAGGTCGCGTCCCGGTGGGCCGAGACCGACCGGGGCTTCCGGCTCGACGCGACGGTCCCGTGGAACACGACCGCGACCGTCCGGCTCCCGACGTTCGGCAACCGGATCCGGCTCCGCGAGGGGAACCGGCCGATCTACGACGACCGGCGCGACGGGCAGGGGCAACTCCCCGGCGGCGTCGAGACCGTCGCTCGCGACGGCGACACCGTCGAGGTCGTCACCGGGAGCGGGGAGTACGCCTTCCTCGTCGAGGAGGTGTGAACGATGGGTGACGAACCCGAACCGTCGCGAGGACGTGAGAGCGCGACCGGCGGACCCGGGGACGGTGAATCGCGGGACTCGGACGAGACGGAGGGGCTCGCCCCGTCACGACGCGCGATCCTGGGGGCACTGGCGGCCGGCTGTGGACTCGCCGGGGTCCCGGGTGCCGAGGCGCATCCGGACCCGTATCCGGGCGCGACCGACCAGCCCGGAACCGACGCGACGCCCGAGGAACTCGCTGCGGCGATGACGTTGGCCGAGAAGATCGACCGGGTCCACAACCACGTCGGCCCGCTACCGGATTTCGCCACCGGCTACGTCCCGCCGACCGATCGGCTCGACGTTCCGGACGCCGAACTCTGTGACGGCCCCGTCGGCATCAGACATCCCCTGTTCGGCGACGAACCCGACGTTCGGCATCCGGACCGTATCGGGGTGGCGGACGTCGCCAGCGGTGGCCCCTCGACGGCGTTTCCCGCCTCCATCTCGCTGGCGGCGTCGTTCGACCCGTCGCTGTGGCGAGCGTTCGGCCACGCGCTCGGCCGGGAGGCGAAGGCGAAGGGACAGCTCGGCGTCTTCGCCCCCGCGTTCAACATCGCCAGGGTGCCGACCTGTGGCCGGAACTTCGAGTACTTCGGCGAGGACCCGCATCTCGTCTCGCGGGCCGCTGTCGGCGTCATCGAGGGGGTTCAGTCGGCCGGGACGATGGCGACGGCCAAGCACTTCGCCGCCAACAACCAGGAGACGAACCGGCGGACGATCAGCAGCGAGGTCGGTGAGCGGGCGCTACGAGAGCTCTACTTCCCCGCGTTCCGCGCGGCGGTCGAGGAGGCCGGTGTCGATTCCGTGATGGCGGCCTACAACCGGTTGAACGGCACCTACTGCACCGAAAACGAGTGGCTCCTCACCGACGTCCTCAAAGAGGAGTGGGGGTTCGACGGGTTCGTCATCAGCGACTACGGCGCCGTCCACAGCACGGTCCCGGCGGCGAACGCCGGCCTGGACTTCGAGGCACCCGCCCGGGAGACCCAGTACTTCGGCGCGCCGCTCCGTGCGGCGGTCGAACGCGGCGACGTGCCCGAACTACGGGTCGAGGACATGGTCGAGCGTGTCCTCGGCCGACTCGACGCCGTCGGGCGACTGGACGGGAACCGCGGGGGACCGCCCGGCGCCGTTAACACGGTCGAACATCAGGAGTTGGCCCGCCGGATCGCGACCGACGGCGCGGTGCTGTTCGAGAACGACGGGCTGCTCCCGCTCGACGCACCGGACTCCATCGCCGTGATCGGTTACGAGGCGACCCGGGCGAAGGTGGGTGGTGGTGGCTCGTCGAACGTCACGCCACCGTACGAGGTGAGCCCGCTGGCGGGTATCCGGGCCCGTGCAGCCGACGAGACGACCGTTCTGCACGCGACCGGTGACGCCGTGGCCGACGCCGAGGCGGTCGCGGCCGCCGCCGACGTGGCCGTCGTCGTCGCCGACGGTTCCTCGCTCGAAGGGCGGGACCGCGACGACATCACCCTCGACGACGACCAGAACGGGCTGATCCGGGCCGTCGGCGAAGCGAACCCCCGGACTGCGGTCGTACTCCGTGTCGGAGGGCCGGTCCGGATGCCGTGGCGCGAGGACGTGGCGGCGACGCTCACCACCTGGTATCCGGGGATGGAGGACGGTAACGCCACCGCCGAGTTGCTGTTCGGCGACTGCGAGCCGCGCGGACGGCTCCCCCTGACCTTCGGCCGGGAGTTCGCGGATTACCCCGCGAACACGCCGGAGCAGTATCCCGGCATCGACGGCGAGGTCAGCTACACCGAGGGCGTGTTCGTCGGCTATCGCCACTTCGACCGGACGGGAACCGAGCCCCTGTTCCCGTTCGGCCACGGCTGCGGCTACACCACGTTCGCTTACGACTCGCTGACGGTCGACCGGTCGGCAGCACCGACCCGGGACCCCTCGTTCGAGGCGACCGTCCGGGTCCGGAACGTGGGGCCCCGGCCCGGCACGGAGGTCGTCCAGTGCTACGTCGCTCCGGACGAGCCGCGGGTACCGCGGCCACCGAAGGAACTGGGCGCGTTCGAGACGGTGCGGCTCGACCCCGACGAGACGCGGACGGTGCGGTTCGAGCTGGACGCGGACGCGTTCGCCCTGTTCGACGGGGCGTGGGTCGTCGACCCCGGTGCGTACGACCTCCTCGTCGGGCGCTCGGCGGGCGACATCCGGCACCGGGCGTCGATCCGGCTGGGTGGAAGCAGGCGGGCTATCGACGGGCGGTGAATCGGAACGGGACGGGAGGCCGAACGGTCCCCGGCCGAGGGATCGTCGCGCTCGCTGGTGTCCTCGGTCATAGGTGGTCGTACGGGGGGTGACGGGTCAGGCGGCCCGGACCGCGGCCACCCGGCGAGGGGGTCGGTCCTGCGCCCGGGCCGACGGAGGCGGGACCGCGTCCGGCGCGACGGGTCGGTCCTACTCCCGGAGCACGTAGAACGCCCCCGCGGCCAGGGCGACGACGGCCGCGCCGCCGAGCCCGAGCGCGCGCAGGCCCTCGCGGGCGCCCGCGCCCGGCGTGGCTCCCGCGGCGGTCGACGCGTTCACGCCGAACGCGCCGAGCAGGCGCTCGTCCCGGGTCGGGGCGAACTCGAGGAGCGCGGCCGCGCAGTCGGCCACTCGCCGCTGGTCGAACGCCGCACTGCCGCTCAGCGCGACCGTCCGGTTGGCGTCGAACGAGGCGGCGGGGGGACCGCCGGGCTCGTCGCCCAGCGCGACCCGTTCGGCGTCGTACGGCTGCCACGGCACGTACACCTCCCAGACGACGCGGCCGGCGGGCGTGACCTCCAGCACGCGGTGCCCCCGGCGGTCGACCACGAGGGTGTTCCCGTTCGGCAGCCGGTCGGCGTCGCGGGGCTCGTCCAGCCCCCCGCCGACCAGCTCCCAGGTGAGCGTCCAGTCCTCGCCGCCCGGACTCCCGGCGGGTGCCGCGCCGGGCGTGTGGGCGTACTCGACGACGCGGTCGTTGCCCCCGTCCGCGACGAGGACGGAGATGCGGCCGTCGGAGCCGGCCGACGACTGGCCCGGTCCGTTCGTCGTCTCGCCGGCCCGGAGCAACTGCGGGTTCGAGGGCCGGTCCAGCGTCCGGAACGCCTCGTCGCGCCCCAGCCGGCGGGCGATCTCGCCGGTCGAGCGGTTCACCAGGAGCACCTGGTCGAGGTCGCGGGCCGAGGCGAGGTACTCGCCGCGCGCGACGCGGTCGACGTCGTTGATGCGGACCCGCTCGTCCTCGCTGTCGGGCGAGCGCCGGAGGCCCCCGTCGCCGGCGACCGTCCAGTTCCAGACGACTGCCTCCGCGCGGGGGTCGTAGACGAGCAGCCGTTCGCGCCCGGGCGTGGCGTCGGCGACGAGCAGGTTCCCGTTCGGGAGCCGGTCGACGTCGGTCGCGACGGTCACGTTGGGCGTGCGCGCGAACCGCTCGACGCTCGTCCGCTCGCCGGTCGCGGGGTCGACCCGCTCGGCGATGGCGACGCCCGGCTCCGTCGTCGCCAGCAGCAGGTCGCCCGTCGGCAGCGGGTCGACGTCGTACGCCCAGAACCGGCCGCGGGCGGTGGCGTTGTACGCGTACTCGAACCCGCCGTCGGGGGCGAAGCCGACCGCGAGCGCGGGCTGTTTGACGTAGCGACCGTCGTCGAAGGCGATCCCCTGGACGGTGACGACGGTGGTCCCGTTCGGCGTCCGCTCCATCCGCCCGACGCAGGGGTTCGACGCGCCCGTCGCGTTCGGCTGCAGCGTCGCCGGCGCGGGCCCGTCCGCACCCGAAACGGTCCCCCAGGCGACCGGGAGGGCCAGCGTCCCCGCGAGGACGGCCAGCGCGAGGAGCGAGACGGCGACGGGCCGGGGTTGCACGCCCCCCTCTGGTCGGCGCTCCGGCTTGAGCCTTCGGCTCCCGCAGCACCCGCCGTCGGTCGGCATGTGGGGTCTCGGCCGGTCGGGAAGAGGAACGCGTCTCGCGGGTAATTAGAGCTATTATCTACGAACATCCGACGCTCGTTGATAATTCCCTTACCTCACCGACTATATCGAGTATTCACTCCGAACTGCCGAAGTTACCGAGTCCCGCCTGCCGGCGGCGCTCACCGGCATCGGGGTCCCAGGGGGCGGCGTCGGCGCGGGCGGCCGCCGGGTCGACCTCGGGAGCGGTTCCGGGCTCGTACCCGCCACACGCGGGGCCGCACTCGCTGCCCGGGTCCACGATGCGGCCCTTCCAGGGGCAGTCCGGGACCGGTCCCGTCCCGGCGCACTCGCCGACGCTGACGCGGGCGCAGTCCGGCCACGCCGCGGCGTCGGGCCGCCAGCCCTTGCCGAAGGCGCGCTCCGCGAGGCGACGCCGAGCGACGCGCTTCTCGGCGGCGGGCACCACCCGGATGTCGGTCCGTCCGGGGCGGCGGTCGAGCGGCTCGACGCCGGGGCCGTCGCTGTCGAGCGGCGTCGGCTCGCGGACCACCTCGCGCTCGCCCGTCTCCGGGTCGAACCGCCAGACACCGACCGCGTCGGGGATGCGGTTCAGGTGCGCGCCGGTGACGTGCGAGGCCGTCGCAAGCACCACCTCGTCCAGCAGGGCGAGCGACACGTCCGTCCGGAGCTGGCGTCTCAGGTCGCCCGGACGCCCGAGGTCGGGCTTGTTCTCGATGCCGCGGAGCCGGCCGACCCAGTGGGCCGGGTAGCGGCCCGTGGCCCGCACCAGGTCGCAGCCGTCCCGGCGCTCGCGGTCGAGGTAGCCCGCGTCGACGGCCGCGTCGACGATGCCCTCGACACGGTCGGGGTGGACGTCGAGCGCCCGCCGGGGGTCACGGGCGGTCCCGGGGCCGATGTCGGTCTCGAGGACCGGCACCGGGATGGACCCGGGACAGAGCGAGACGCGGTCGTCGAACTGCGGCCCCGGCACCACCTCGACGACGTCCATCACGCGCGAGCCGTGACAGGCGGCGCCGAGCTGGCGCGCGAGGAGCCCGTCGGTCCCGGGGGCGGAGGCGGAGCCGTCCCCGGACTCCAGGTGGGCACAGAGGGCCAGTTCGAAGGCGTACTCGCGCACACGTGAGACTGGGTCGCCACGAGCATAAGCGGCAGGTCGGGCGGCGGGGTAGTGTTCGGATGAGGGAGTGAGTGTGGACGCCACCGCTCCGGAAACTGGCGGTGTCGAACGCCCCCGCGCGCTCGCCCGTCCGGGCCTCGCTGCGCGCTTTGCGGGGCGTGCGGCGCCCTCCGGGCGCCGTGCCGGGCGTGTCGCTCCAGTGCTTACATCGTTCGGGACGGGGCGAGCACACGGGCCCTTTCAGTCCCACCCCGTGGCTGATTCACCCGGCCATCGCGGGGGCTTACCTGAACACCGGCGGCGTGGCCGGAGGCGGCCGGGCGGGGCTAGGCGTACGCCTCGAACTCCCGCCCGTAGACGGCGAAGTAGCCGACGCCGACCAGCCCGACGGCCGTCGCGAGGCCGAAGGCGAGGCCGGGGCCGGCGCTCACCGTCCAGCCGCCGACCGCGGCCGGGAGGGCGAGGCTCCAGTCGCTCCCGTAGAGCCAGCCGCCCAGCGCCGCGCTCGGGATGACGACCGTGTTCCGCAGCAGGTAGTAGGTCCCCGTCACCCGGCCGCCGGCGTCCTGCTCGGCGGGGCCGACGATCATCGCCTTGTGGGCCGGGAGCCCGGCGAACCGGAGCCCGGAGAACGCGAACAGCGCGACCAGGACCCACTGATCCGCCGGCGCGTTGACGAGCAGCACCGGGAACGCCGCGTAGACGAGAAAGCCCAGCCCGACGACCGGTTTCAGGCCCGTCCGCTCCGCGAGTTTCGAGACCGGCGCCTGCGTCAGGACGGCGACGACCATCTCGACGCCGAGGAGGACGCCGAAGAACGCGTCCGGGCGCAGCGCCACGCCGAACCCCCGGAACCCGACCTCGAGGACGCTCGTGACGACGATGACGAAGAAGACGTACACCATGCCGTTGGCGAAGCGGACCAGCGTGTCCGCGACCAGCAGCGGGCGCAGCGTCGCGGGCATCTCCCGGAGGTCCCGACGGACTCCGGCCAGCCCCGCGAACGAGTCGCCGACGGTGTCCTCGCTGGCGTCGTACAGGTGGTGCTGGGCGACGGTCGCGACGACGCCGAACGCGATGGCCAGCAGCAGGACGCGCTGGAACCCGTCGACGAAGGTGGCCGTGACGGCGAGCAGGCCCGCCGCGAACAGGGGGCCGAGCAGGAAACCGACGCGGCGGAAGATCTCCGTCGAGGCGAACCCCATCGCCAGCCGGTCGGGCGGGACGCTCTGCTTGACGATGGCGAAGGTCGCCCCGAGGCCGAGCGATTTCCACGCCTGCGCCAGGAACAGGCCGAGGAAGATCCAGGCCCACGCCGGGACGACGCGGCCGGCGACCCCGGCGGCGCCCAGTTCGGGCGCGAGCCACCAGAGCCCGAAGCCGACCGTCGTCAGTACGGCAAAACCCGTGAGCGCGATGCGCGACCCGACCCGGTCCGAGAGCGCACCGCCCGGGTACGGGTACACTGCGCCGACGAGGTTGCCGACGCTCCCGTAGAGGCCGATGACGCCGGCGCCGGCGCCCAGCACCCGCATGTACTCCGGGACGTAGCGGCTGGTCATCTGGAAGCTCAGGCTGAACGCCAGCATCGCCAGCGAGAGCACGAGGACCTCCCGTTCGAGGGCGAAGAACTGGCGGAACGAGGCGAACAGGTCGAACGACTCCGGATCCCGGCCGGTCGCCACCCTGGTCACCCCGGCGGGAGGACGGTGGCCCCGGACGCGCCCGCCGCCGGTGTCGACGGGGGCCGTCGAGTGGATGGTGTCCTCATCGCTTGGAGACGCCTCCGTCCGCCCCGGGAAACAAGCTTTCCCTGCCCTTCCCGGGGCGGCCGGAGGAGCGGAAGCCGAGGGGGCAGCGACGAGCGGGCGCGACCGGACACGCAACCACAGCCCTTTGGCCCGACCCGTCGAACGCCCGCGCATGGAGCGTCTCAACGTGATGGCCGTCGAACTCGTCGACGAGGCCATCGACTTCCGCGACGAACTCGCCATCGACACCCACGAACTCGACAACGGGGCGACGGTGCTCGACTTCGGCGTGGAGACGTACGGCGGCATCGAGGCCGGCCTGCTGCTCGCCGAGATCGCCACGGGCGGGCTGGCGACGGTGCAGGCCGACGCCTCCGGCACGGTGAACGACGCGACGATACCCCACGTCGAGCTGACCTGCGACCACCCGGCGCTGGCGCTGCTCTGCTCGCAGAAGGCCGGCTGGGACGAGTTCCCCGGGGACTACGAGGGGCTCGGGAGCGGCCCCGCCCGCGCGCTGGTGGCCGAGGAGGAGGAGTTCCGGCAGACGGGCTTCCAGGACGAGGCCGACTTCGCGACGTTGCTCGTCGAGTCCGACACGCTCCCCGACGAGGCCGTCGCCGAGTCGGTCGCGGACCTGACGGGCGTCGACCCGGGCAGCGTCTTCCTCCCCACCTACCGGACGGGCTCGATCGCGGGGAGCGTCACCACGGCCGCCCGCGCGGGCGAACTCGCCGTCTACCGGCTCTCGGAACTGGGCTACGACCCGCTGGACGTGCTGACGGTCACGGCCCGGGCCCCGGTCGCGCCGGTGGCGGGCGACGAGGCGACCGCGATGGCCCGGACGAACGACGCGCTGGCGTACGGGGCGCGCGTCCACCTCACCGTCGACCGGGAGTTCGACCGGTTCGACGAGGTCCCGTCGACCGCGAGCGAGGAGTACGGCACCCCGTTCGAGGAGT
This sequence comes from Halobacteriales archaeon QS_4_70_19, assembly GCA_003020985.1. GTDB lineage: Archaea > Halobacteriota > Halobacteria > Halobacteriales > Haloarculaceae > Haloglomus. The sequence continues at coordinate 32,920 of PXRM01000022.1, forward strand.
TCTTCGACGGGGTCGACTGGAACCTGGAGGCGGTCCCGCGAGAGGTGTTCGCCCCGGCGCAGGTCACCGTCGACGTGCTGGGCGGGCCGACCCACGCCGTCGGTGCGACGGACGAGGGGCTGCTGGCCGAGAGCTTCGGGCTCTGAGCGGATGCGGTTCAAGATCGTCCCCCCCCTCCACGACGCGGCCCGGACGGACCCGGCGGCCGCGCTGGACCTGCTCTCGCGGGCGCGCGACGCCGTCCCGCTGGTCCCGAAGTCGGAGGACGACTGCTGCATGCGGGTCGTGAACGCCGGCGTCGTCGGCGCGCGCGACGCGGCCAGCGAGTGGCTCACCTTCGCGCGGGCACTGGGGCTGGTCGCCGAGTCGGACCGCGGCTACCACCGCGTCCGGGACGCCCCGGACCCCACGGCCGAGGCGGGGCGGGCGGCGCTCGCGACCCGGTTCCGGGAGCGCGTCTTCGGTGCCGAGGAGCTGCTGGCGGCACTCGACGCGGCCGACGGAGGCCTCACGGCCGACGCCGCGTTCGACTGCTTCCGCGACCGCATCCCGAACTGGGAGCGGCGGCGCCACGCCGACCCGGCGGAGGTGTGGCGGGCGCGGGTACGGAACCTGCTGGACTGGGCGGTCGTCCTCGGGCTCGCGGCCCGGGACGGCGAGCGCTACCGCTCCCGGGACGGTCACTGACCCGCGGCCGGCGGCCCGTCACCCCTCGCCCGTGAGAACGCTGTCGGGACCGACCCCTCTCGGCGCGGCGGCGGCGCGTGCCCGCGAAGCTGTGGACGCGGAGTACACACGGCCCACCCCCGCACGCGTTGCAGCCGGCCACCCCCGGCTACTACTACCGGAAGCGACAGCGTTCCGTCGGAGGACCGGTTTTTTCGATGAACGATCAGTCGATCATTCTGCCCGGCGCGACGGCGCGACCCGGGTTCACGGTCGCGCATCCGGGGGCGGCAGGTCCACGTCGGGACCGAGGAACCGGTGTGCGGCGCCGCGGAACAGGGCGTCGAACGCGGACTGCGAGAGGTCCCGGTCGAGCAACCCCTCGTACTCGCGGGCGTAGTCGTGGGGCATGTTCGGGAAGTCGGAGCCGTACAGCACCTGGCCGGCGAGGTCCTCGAAGACGGCGTCCGGGATCGACGCGGGGTCGAAGTCGACGTAGTCGTCGACGACGGTCGCCATCGCAAAGCAGGTGTCGAGGAAGACCTGCTCGTGGTCGCGGGCGAGGTCGACGAACGCCTCGTGCTCGAAGGTGCCCATGTGAGCCGCGCAGGCGCGCACGTCCGGGTAGCTCTCGACGAACGGCGCGAATCGGTCGATGCCGACGTGCGGCGAGTCCTCGAACATCGGCGCGGTACCGGCGTGGAACAGGACCGGGCGGCCCCGCTCGGCACACAGCTCGTACGCCGGCGCCAGTCGCTCGTCGTCGGGCGCCACCTCCTGGACCGGGCACTGGAACTTCAGTCCGCGCGCGCCCGCGCCGAACGCCTCGCGCACGACCGCCCGGACGTCGTCCTCCGGGTGGACCGTCGCGAACGGGATGCACATCCCCGAGTCGGCCGCCGCCTCGACCTGCCAGGCGTTCAGGTCGCGGGCGATGCCGGGGCGGTGGGCGTACGGGAGCGCGACGTAGCGGTCGACGCCGTGACGACGGAGTTCGGCCTCGATGGTGTCGACATCGGCGCCGTGGGGGAACTCCCATCCGGCGACGTCGTTGAGCGAGTCCCGGATGGCGGCCATCAGCCGCTCGGGCATCAGGTGGACGTGGGCATCGACGGCGGGCGTGAACGGCTCCCCCGGCCCTGAACGGTCGGTCATGCGCCACCCTTCGCGGGTCGGCATCCAAAGCTTTCCGACGACCGGGGGACGACTGCCGACCAGCGTGCCGATCCGCCCGGCACGCCGACCGGTACGATACACGGCCCCGAACTTTCTTGCAGAACCCGTCCGCACCGTCGCCCATGAGCGACGACTGCATCTTCTGTGCCATCGTGGCGGGTGATATCCCCTCCCGGACCGTCTACGAGGACGACGACGTGCTCGCCTTCCTCGACGCCAATCCGCTGTCGCCGGGGCACACGCTCGTCATCCCGAAAGCCCACCACGAGCGGCTGAACGACCTGGACGGCGATCTCGCCGGGCGGGTCCTCGCGACCCTGCACGACCTCGTCCCGGCGGTGGAGGGCGCCGTCGACGCGCCCGCCAGCACCGTCGCGTTCAACAACGGCCCGGAGGCCGGCCAGGAGGTACCCCACGTCCACGGCCACATCGTCCCGCGGTTCGCGGACGACGACGGCGGCCCCATCCACGCCGCCATGGGCACGCGCCCGGACCTGAACGACGAGGAACTCGACGACGTCGCCGCCAGTATCCGGGACGGACGGTAGCGAGTAATGGATTTGTTCGACATATACGGCGCCGATAGTAAACGTTCAGTACGAACAGGCGCGATAATCTCGTATTTTCCCCACTAGCAGTCGAACGCGCCGTCCCGTCAGGTGTGGCTGACGAGTCGGAGCCTGTCGCCGGGCGTGACGGTGGCCCGGGCCGAGAGCGACTCGGACCCCACCGCCGACTCGCGGATGGCGGTCGTGTCCGACGAGAGGCGCTCGGGGCCGAACTCGGCGGCCAGTGACTCGACGACCTCCGCGACGGTCGTCTCATCGTCAACTGAGACGTACGCCCCGCTCGTCCCCACGCGCTCGGTGAGCCGCTCGGAGAACTCCACCTGGACAGTCACGTCAGGACGACAGGACCGCGTCGGTAAAAAGTTTACTCGAAGTCGAGTATCAATATCAGCCCGCGTGCCGCCCTCCCCGTGCTGGGGGAGCAGTCGCGGCCGCGGCGCGATTCGCTCCCGTCTCGTTCGACAGATTTTATCAGATATCGAGCGCAACGAAGAGCATGGTCGACAGCGAGAACACCGGAGCGGACGGGATCGAGAAGGGGGCGACCACGCTGGCGCTGGCGGGCGCCGTCGGCGGGGCGGGGACGACCCGGCTGACCGTCGAGTGCGCCGCTGCGCTGGCCCACGAGGCCCGGGACGTGGCAGTGCTGGACGCCTCGTACGCCACGCAGGGGCTGGCCGACCACTACCACGGGCGCATCGACCCGGACGCGACGGCCTGTGTGGCCGAGGAGCGACCGCTGGACGAGGGGCTGGTGACCCTGTCGGTGGACGCACCGGGGCGGGTGGCCTGCCTGCCGGCACACGCGCCGTTCGAGCGGCTGGCGCGGGCGAAGACCCCCGAGGCGGCACAGCGGCTCGAGGGACTCGCCGCGACGGCCGCCGACCGCTTCGACGCCGTCCTCCTCGACACGCCACCGGTCGCGGCGAACCAGGCGGTCGCGGCCGTCACCGCCGCCGACCGGGTCGCACTGGTCGCCCCGGACTCCCGGCGCGGCGCGGACGCGCTCCCCCGGGCGGCCGACCGCCTGCGCGACCTCGGCGTCGTCCCCGACTGCGAGGTGGCGAACGCCGGCGTCGGCGGAGGCGCGAGCGAGGGGACCGTCGAGCGGGCCGGGGTGACGGTCCCGGCGAGCGACGCCACGACGCCCGGCGACGCACCGGCGTACGGGGCGGGTGGGCCGTTCGCCGACGCGGTCGCGCGGCTCGTCGCCGAGACGCTCGGGATCACCGTGGAGCCGTCCGTCGACGGGGGGCTCGGCGACTACGTTCCCGGGCTCTCCGGCTGAGGGACGCCCGACCGATAGCGGCCTGGGTCATCCCCAAAAGGAGGTCGGTCGCGGCCATCGCGGGCCCGGGGCGCGGGCGACGGCCGGCGATACGTCGGTTCGGCACTCGGCTCCTCCTCTCCTTCAGGCCGGAGGGACGTCCACGTCACCGTCGTCCTGGTCCTCCTCGGCCTCTGACTCGCTGCCCACGTCGGCGTCGGGCCCGTCGTTGTCGGTGACGGCCGTACTGTTCGACCCGACATCGGCATCGGGCTGGTCGTCGTCACCGACCGCGTCGTTGTTCGTCCCGACGTCGGCGTCGATGTCGTCGGAGTCGTTGTTGGCGCTGCTGTTGTGGGTGCCAGCGTCGACGTCGAAGTTGTCACAGTCGCTCTCGTGCTCGGAGTCGGACTGGACGTTCACGTCGAGGACGTCGTCGTCCTCCTGTGCCGACTCGTTGGCGGAACTCTCTCCGCCGATCGCGACGGCGATGGGGTCACCGTTGCCGCTGCACTGGGTCGCCGTCTCGTTCCCGCCGCCGTCGGGGGTCTCGTCACAGGCGTCGCCCTCGCCGTCGTCGTCGCTGTCGGCCTGGTCGGGGTTCGCGGTGTCGGGACAGTTGTCCTCGTCGTTCGGGACTCCGAGAACAGCGTATCCGTCGTAGTGTGTGTTTGAACGGTCTGTCAGGACCGTCGGTACGGCCGGGGTGAACCGCTCGGAGCGGGGGGCCACTGTGGCCTGAGAACCCGACACACGGCAGTTCGCGCCGGCGTTTGGACACGTCTGTCAGAACCTTTTGAGTGGAACGGGGTGTTACCACGGACAGACCAACCGTGTCCGAGCATCCGTTCACCGACGCCGGTATCTCGCGTCGGCAGTTCGTGCGGCTCTCCGCCGCGACGGGGGCGGCACTCTCGCTGCCCGGCAACGCGACCGCCGACGCCACCGCCGACGCCTTCGGCGCCGAGTACCAGTTCGTCCAGAACCACACGCCAGCCGACCACGCGGTCCCGACGGCCGTCGCGTTCAGCGACGCGGCGGGGCTGTCCGCGGTCGCGTCCATCGCGCCGGACGCCCGGACGACGACCGAACCCGCGCCGGCGGCGTACGCCCGCCTGACGACCGCCCAGGCCGAGCAGGTCGCCGACCTGCCGACGGCGGCGGACCTCCACTTCGCCCCCGGCGGCAATCCGTTCTGGCGGCTGGGCTACTACCCGCTGGGCGTGTTCCCCGACCCGTCGAACTGCGTCGACTACCTCGACATCGAGGAGGTCGCCGCCGGGTTCGACCACCTCGCCGACGAGCACGCCGACCGGATGCGGACCGTCGGCATCGGCCGGAGCGCCGGGAAGTACAACCGCCTGTCCGACCGCCGCGACCCGCGGGACGTGATGGTGGTGGAGGTGAGCGAGGACATCGACGACCGCGAGGCGTTCGCCGGGAAGCGGCAGGTCCTGATCAACTGCACCATCCACGGCAACGAGCGCGCCGGCGGCGAGGCGGGCCCCCGGTTCATCGAGCGGCTGCTGACGGGCGGCGAGTCGGCCATCGCCGAGTTGCTCGACGACTACGCGCTGATCTTCACGTTCACGAACCCCGACGGCTGGGCCGCACGCCGGCCGCAGTACGACAGCAACGGGGTCCCGTTCGCCCCGCTCCACGAACGGGGGAACCTCGGCGGGGACACCAACCGCCAGTACCCGAACCCCGGATGGGTGTCGGCCGCCCACACCATCGCCGAGCCGCTCGGGCGCAGCCTGGACGGGACGACCGACCCGCCGGACTACGTGGCCGACACCGTGCCGGACACGCTCGCCTTCGTCGAGCACTGCCGGAGCTACGAGAACCTGATCTGTGGCATCGACCTCCACGGGATGCTCTCCTCGAAGGACTTCGTCCTCGCACTGGACGGGGCCTCCCAGTCCGACACCGGTACGCTGCAGAACAGTTTCGAGCTCATCGAGCGCATCGGCGAGGAGATCACGGAAGCGCTGCCCGAGTGGGAGACCGCCGGCCGGACCGTCTCCGGAGTGACCGGCGGCACCAACCCGGGCGTCTTCGGGCTCACGGCGGTCCCGGAGCAGGCGTTCAACTACGGCACGCCCGTCGAGACCATCGGCTACTCCGGCACCGGCTTCGTCGACGAGTGGATGTCGTTCCCCGAGGAGCTGGGCGGGCTGGGCATCCCCAGCCTGACGATGGAGATGGCCTACTCCAACCTCGTGGGCGGCAACGCCTACGACCCAGCGCGCGTCGGGATGCAGGTCGACGGCTACCAGGCATCCATCCGGGGCGCCGTCGAGTACGCCACCCGGGAGGTGGAAGGGCGCTTCGAGTCCGACGGCGACGTCGCCTTCGTCGACACGGACGAGCTGGTCCGGTCGGCCGGCGACCTGCCCCACGTCGATGGAGACGACGACGGCACGGCCGAGGCCGGCGACGACCCCGACACTACGACGGCGGCGAGCACGACCACCCGGGATGCGACGCTCCCGGCTGGCGGGACGACGGCCCTCTCCTACACCGTCGACGCGGACACGGACCGGTTCGCCGTCTACCCGCACGTCCACGAGTCGGTCGCCAGTGCGGAACTGGTCGCGCCGGACGGCCGGACCGTCCGGACGTTCGACGCGACCGAGGGGCGGGCCCTGGGCGGTGCCTGCTGTGCGCTCCCGACCTGGGAGGTGCGCGACCCCGCGGCCGGCGAGTGGACGCTCCGGTTCGTCGACGAGCAGGGCGCGGGGAGCAGCGCCGAGGCGGAGTTCGCCGCCACCCGCGGGACGGCCGCCGACGCGCCCGACCCCGAGACGGAGCTGGGGTACGAGCAGCGCGTCTACGAGGTCGACCCGCTCCAGTACTTCCGCGACCTCGACGCCGACGCCACGGACGACGTGGACGGCCTCGGGGTCGGCACCATCGCCGGCAAGGACGACGAGGACACCGAGGAGGTACCGGAGGTACCGCCCCGCGTCATCGAGCTGCTGGGACGGAACCCGTTCCGGGACGAAGTCGACGAGGACGACGGGCCGGCGGACCCGCTCGCTGGCTACGACCACCTCGTCGCGGTCCACGACGACGGGGTCGAGAACGACGACTACGTCGCGGCCATCGAGCGGTTCGTCCGGGAGGGCGGCAACCTCGTCCTCACGGACGCGGGGCTGCACCTGCTGGCCGCGATGGAGGACGTCCCCATCGAGCCCGGCGACGTCACCACGAGCCGGGACAACTACGTCGCCCAACTGGAAGACGTGAACGACGACCACCCGCTCGTCACCGACCGGGCCCCCATCCAGGACCACCTCTGGTACATCGCGCCGCTGGGTTACGCGGAGGACGAGGCGCCGGTGACCGCCGTCGACAGTGCCGCGTTCGAGGACGCCGGTGGCACCGTCGCGGGCACGGTCGGCGGCGACGTGGTGGTCGGTGCGCTGGAACTCGGCGACGGGACCGTCCAGGTCGTGGGGAGCCTGCTCCCCCCGGCCAACCAGGGTAACCTCCACCCGTTCGGGATGCTGGACTACGCGGCGACCTACTTCGGTCACCTCGTGATGACGAACGCGCTCCGGGCCCAGCAGGTCCGCGAGGTGGACGGCGAGGAGGTGCTGCGGATCGGTCGCGGGAGCGACGGGGCCTGAGGCCGGCTCAGAGGAACTCGTCCGTCTCGCTCCGGGTCTCGGCCAGCGGGTCGCCGGTCTCGACGGCGAGTGCGCCGTCGACGGCCTCCCGGGCGCCGGGGATGGGGTCGTGGGTCTCGACGTAGACGGCGAGCGCGAAGTCGACCGGGTCACCGCCCGCGAGTTCGACCGCCTCCGTCCGCGACAGCCGGGCGTCGAGCCAGTCGCGGACGACCTCGCGGCCGGTCGGGCCGAGCGGCTGGACGGGCTCGCCGAGCCGGTGGAGTGCCTTCGCGCCGGTGACGGGTGCTACCTCGGCCTCGCGGGCCGCGTCGCCGACGCTCGCCCCGCGCGTGTACGCCGTGACCAGTGTTGCCGCCGCTTCGGGCGTGCAGGGGAGCCCGCCCGCGAACTCGCGGAGCCGCTCGGGGAGGGGCGCGTCCGTGTCGTCGACGGTCGCGACGCCGCGTGCCTCCTGCTCCGTCGTCACCTCCAGCCCGGCAGCGATCTCCGAGAGCGTCACGGGCGGAGGTTGCTCCGGAACCGTAATTAAATTTTGTCCAGCGGTGGGGAGAATCGAGCCGAGCGCGGAGAGCTACCTACCGGTGACCGGTCGGTAGTTCGCGGCCGCTCCCGGTCGAACGCGGCGGTTGCGGTCCTTCTTGAAGGGGTATCGCGCCCAACCCTCGCACATGAGCACGACGGCGACCACGTGCCCGGAGTGCGACGGTCGACTGCACAGCGAGGGAACCGAGACGGTCTGCGGGGAGTGCGGCCTAGTGGTCGACGAGGACGCCATCGACCGCGGTCCCGAGTGGCGGAACTTCGCGGACGACGACACGAATCCCCGCCGGACCGGCGCGCCGTTGACGCGGAGCCGCCACGACCGCGGCCTGTCGACGGAAATCGGCCGGTCGACGCGGCTGAAGGGTCGCAAGCGCCGGCGCGTTGCCCGGATGCGCACGCACCACCGGCGCGCCTCGGTCGGCGACAAGGCCGACCGGAACCAGATGTACGGGTTCACGGAGATCCGGCGGCTCGTGAGCCAGCTGGAACTCCCGGAGAGCGTCCGGGACCGGGCCTGCGTCCTGTTCGAGTCCGCACAGGACGCCGGGCTGTTGCAGGGGCGCTCCATCGAGGGGTTCGCCGCCGCGGCGACCTACGCCACCTGCCGGACGGCGTCGGTCTCGCGGACCCGGACCGAGATCGTCGACCGGGCCCGGGCGGACGCGGGTGAGCTCGCGGCCGCCTACGACGCGCTCAACCGCGAACTCGGGCTCCCGACCGGGCCCATCGACCCGACGGAGTACCTCGCCCGCTTCGCCTCGAAGCTCGACCTGCCGAACGCGGTCGAGCGCCACGCCCGTGCGCTCGCCGAGGCGGGCGCCGAAGCCGGCCTCGTCAACGGTCGCAACCCGAGCGGGTTCGCCGGGGGCTGTCTGTACGCGGCGGCGCGAGAGCACGACCACGACCTCACCCAGCGCGAGGCCGCCGAGGTGGCCGACGTGACGCCCGTCACGCTCCGCTCGGCCTACCGCGACGTCCGCGACCTGGAGCCGTCGGAGGGGCCCCCGGAGACGGCGGCCGGCGTCGCGCCCGCCGACGACTGATACGGATTACGCTAACTGTTTACCACGATGACCGCCTGAGGGCAAGCGGTCAATGTGGAACGGACGTAGCGTAATCCGTATAACGCGGGGGAGTCCGGCGCTCAGCCCAGCACCACGACCGACCCGGCCTCGCACTCGACCCGCCGGGCGAGAATCGCCCGCTCGACAGCCGTGAGCGACCCGTCCGACGTGACGATCGGCACGCCGGCCCGCGTCCGGAACGCCTCGACAACCGTCGCTCGCCCCGCTAGCACGTCCCGACCGTCGGGTCCCCGGCCCGCCCCCGTGACTGCACCCGTCGTGTCGAGGAGCCCTCCACCGAGGGTCGCCGCGAGGCCGAGCGCGGGAGCGGCGACACCCGACTGGATGCGGACTCTCACGGCCCCTGTTCCCCGTCCGCGCCCCTCACCTCGCTCCCACAGTCCGCGCCGTCCCTCCCACCTGTGTCCTCCGTTCCACCCGGCCCGCGGACCGCCGCCAGCCGCTCGTTCAGCGCGGCGGCTCGCGCTTCCAGCGCGGCGAGCGTCTCCCGGTCCACGACGACCGTCGCGTGCCCCGGCGAGCGGTCCCGCCGACCACGCTCGACGGCCGCCACACGCCGCTCCAGTGCCCCGAGCCACGCGGCGATGGCCGGCGGGAGCGCGACCCCGGCGCCGTCCGGGCGGACCGGTTCGTCGGCGGACCGCGGCTCGTCACCGGTTGCCCCGTCGGCGTTCGGCCCGGCCGCAGGCTCCAGTTCCCCCTCGGCCGCCAGTCCGGCGGCGGCCCCGTCCGGCGGGCGTGGAGCGGGGACCGTCGGCCCCGCGGCGTCGTCTCCGTCGGCCGGCCCGTCGCCCGCGTCCCCGGCTCGCGCGACCGCGTGGTGGGTCAGTTCGACCGGCCGCTCGCACGGCGGCGCGGGGCTGGCGTACCCCAGCGCGGCGTGCTCGCCGGGGGCGAGCAGGCAGGTCGCGGTCCCGTCGGCCCACGCGGGGCCGGGGCTGTCAGCGGGTGGCGTCCGGACGGGACCGTCGAGCCGGTTCGCCAGCCGGACCCGGCGGCGGTCGGCGGTGTCGTTGTGGACGATGCACTCGACGAGCGTGAGCCCGCCGCGGCGGTCGACCTCGCACTCGAGCGTCGGCACGGGGACGGTGGTCCCGGCATGGTACGTGAAGCTACGCCCGGCGCGAGGGTCGCTCTCAGTGCCCCTCGAACTCGGGGCGGTCGTCGTTCCCCAGCGCGGCGATGGCCCGGGCGTGGTCGTCCGTGTCGAGGGCGACCGCCTGCCGGTACGCCTCGTCGTCGAGCGCGGCGTCGAGGTCGGCGTCGGCACCGTGGAGCAACGCCGCCTTGATGCTCCGCAGCGCGACTGGCGGGCCGCCGGCGATAGACGTGACCAGGTCGTCGACGTGTGCCGCGAACGACTCGTCGGGGACGGTCCGGGCGACGAGCCCCAGTTCGGCGGCCGTCTCCCCGTCGACGATGCGCCCCGTCGCGGCCAGTTCCACGGCGGTCGCCCAGCCGACGCGCCGGGGGAGCGTGTACGAGAGCCCGCAGTCCAGGCCCAGCCCCAGGCGGACGTGCGAGAACCCGATGCGGGCCCGCTCGCTGGCGACCGGGATGTCGCAGGCGAGCGCGAACCCGGCCGCATCGCCGACGGCCGGGCCGTCGACCGCCGCGACGGTCGGGAGCGGGTGCGTGAGGATCTCCCGGGCGAGCGCCTGCTCGTTGTCCCGGATGGCGGCCACCCGCTCCGGGAGCGACCCGGCGGCGTGCGCCGGGTCCATCGCCTCGACGTCGAACCCCGAGGAGAACGCGTCCCCGGCACCCCGCAGGAGAACACACCGGGCGTCCCCGTCCCGCGCAGCCCGGAAGGCGTCGTGGATGGCGCGGTACTCCGCGCGTCGGAGGGGGTTGTCCCGCTCGGGCTGGTCCATCGTGACCGTGTGGACTCCGTCGGTCAGGTCGGTCGTGATGCGGTCGGACATGTCGGGCGCCTCGCCCGACCGGTGGGTAAGCGTTCCGGCGGTCGCGAGGCCCGTCCCGGTCGCCGCCTCCCCGACGCTTATCGCTCGACCGTCACAGGAACGGGTATGACCGATGCGAACCACGAGTTCCTCGCGAACCACGACCACCTCCGCGACCTCGGTATCACCATCGAGACCCAGGAGGAGGGGTGGGTCCGGGCCACCCTCCCCCACCGCGAGAGGCTCACCAACCCCGGGAGCGACGTCATCCAGGGCGGCGTGGTCGCGACGCTCATCGACCACCTCGGCGGCGCCGTCCTCCGGACCACGCTGGCGGAGCCGCTCGGGACGCCCCACGCCTCGACCGACCTCAACGTCTCCTACCTCGAACCGGCCGACGGCGACCTCACCGCCGAGGGCACCGCCCTCCGGGTCGGCGGCTCGATGGGCGTCGTCCGCGTGGCGGTCCGGACCGGCGAGGGCGACGACGAGCGGCTGGTCGCGGAGGGCCGGGTCACGCTGCACATCAACCGGGGGTAAGCCGAGGACGGTCGGACGCCGTATACGAGATCATCGTCGGAACGGGGCCGTTCGTCCGTAATCCGTCGAATTACCGGATAATCCGCGGGATTACGCCATCAACCGTGGCCCTGGAGTTATGTGCGCGGCCCCACAGCGGGTGAGTATGGAGAAGGTCGACATCGACGCGGTCGAGCAGGCAGCGCTGAGCGGCCCGACCGACCGGCGCGACCTCGGGCGGGCGCTGGGCGCGACGGACGTGGCGGTGATGTACTACGAACTCGACCCGGGCGACAAGTTCTCCGGCGGCTACCACACCCATCTCGACCAGGAGGAGATCTTCCTCGTGCTGGAGGGGGAGGCGGAGTTCAAAACGAGGGAGCCGCTACGCGGCTCCGAGCCAGCGAGCGGCGACGCCGCGAGCGAGGGAGCGAAGCTGACCGTCGGCGCGGGCGAGGCCATCCGGTTCGCGCCCGGGGAGTTCCAGACCGGCTACAACCACTACGACAACGACGACCCGGTCCGGGGGCTGGCGCTGGGTGCGCCCGCCGGGATGGACGAGACGGTGTCCATCGTGACGTGCCCCGACTGCGGCGAGGAGGGGGAGCACGACGTCGACCTCGACGAGACCGGCGGCGTCGTGACGACGACCTGCCGGAACTGCGGGTTCGTGATCGAGACCGAGCCCTGACTACAGCCGGATCACGGGAGCCCCGAGCCAGTCGCTCGCAGCACTCGCGGCCGGGAACCGGCGGGCGACGAGGACGACCGGCGCCGTCAGCGGCGCCCCCCGCGCCAGCGCCAGCCGCGCCGTGACGGGGTCGGCCGCGTCGACGGTGGTCGCCCGGGCGCCGGGGGTCGCGACGACGGCCGCGTCGACCCGTTCACGGACACGCCGGGCGAGCGTCGCACGTGCCTCGCGCCGGGCGTTCGCCAGCCGGTCCTCCAGTTCGAGACGGCGCTCGCGGGCATCACGCGCCTCGCGGGCCCGCTCCCGCGCCCGGTCGAGCGCCTGCCGGGCGGCCGCGCGCTCGGTCTCGGCCTCCGACAGCGCGCTCGCGGCCGCCGCCAGGTCGGCTTCCGCGTCGGCCGTGTCCGCGCCGGCCTCGCGGAGCGCCTCCAGTCGCCCCCGACACGCCGCGACCCGCTCGCGCCGGCGCTCGACGTCCGCCCCGGCCGCGGCCACCCGCTCCCGGGCGGCCCGCAGGTCGGCGGACGGCGGGTCGAGGTCGGCGAGGCGGGCTTCGAGCGCCTCGATGCGGTCGCGGGTCGACGCCCGGTGGCCGAGCGCCCGTGCGACGGCCGCCAGCGCCCGTCGCCGTGGGAGCGACCGTGGGGCGACCAGGCCGGCGAACTCGTGGACCGGCCCGGGCGTGGGACAGCGGACGCGGGCGTCGTCACCGTCGCGGACGGCGGCCGCGAGCGTCGACGCGGCCGCGTCGCTCATCGTTCCCGGGGGAGCGCCTGCGCCTTCAGCGCCTCCGGCGACGGGTGGTCGGTGCCGGCGGCGAACCGGCGGTACGGGGTACTCGGCTCCTCGCGGGTCTCGTACGCCGCTGCGGCCTCGCGGACCGCGGCGTCCGTGTCAGTGAACTCGTTGAACGGGCGGGTCCGCTCGACCTGCACGTCGTCGGGGTGCTTCTCGCACAGGCGGAGGGCGAGGAAGGCGCCGTGACCGGTCGCCGCGAACAGGGCCGCGCGGCCGAACCGCCGGACGACGGTCTCCTCGTGGGCGCGACAGACGTTCCGCAGGTCCCGGCGAGCCCCCCGCGAGTAGGTCACCACCAGCAGCACGCCCGGGCCTGACGCCTGCTGCTACGTAAATTTACTGCATGGAATCAACTTCGGAAGGAAGTCGGTGGCACGGGGCGCCCGGCGGCCCGCCAGGGCGGCTGCGGCGCGTCGCGGCGGGAGTCGTGCGATTCAAGTAGTCGCTCGGCCTCGTTGCGCGTATGAAATTCCAGGGCCGCTCCGAGACCAAGCGAACCGGGGGCCGACGCCGACGGACGAGCAAGAAGCGAAAGCACGAGCTGGGCCAGTCGCCGACGGAGACCCGTGTCGGCGAGCCCCGCCTGAAAACGGTCGACGCGCGCGGCAACAGCACGAAGGTCCGCGCCATCACCACCGACCGCGCGACCGTCGCCACCGACGACGGGACGGTCGCCGCCGAGGTGCAGAACGTCGCCGAGAACGAGGCCAACCCGAACTACGTCCGACGGAACATCGTCACGAAGGGCGCCATCGTCGAGACGAGCGAGGGCCGCGCCCGCGTCACCTCGCGTCCCGGGCAGGACGGCCAGATCAACGCCGTCCTCGTCGAGGAGTAGTCGGCGCACCGACCACCGGTTCACGGGCTCTTCTCGGGCCGGCCGCTCGCATCGGAAAGACCCATCCAGCTCCGCCGCCTCCGTTCGACCATGACGCGAACGCTGGACGGCGAGGTACTGCACGTCGTCCCGCCGGAGGAACTCGACGACCACGACGTCGAGGAGGAGCTGCGAGAACTGGCCGACTCGCGCTACGTGCTGGTCTGCCGCGCCGGGGGAGAGCCGTCCTGGTTCGAGCGGCTCCGTTCGTTCCTCACCCGGCGCCCCATCGAGGCGGCGACGCTCGTCTCGGAGACGAGGGTCGAGGAGGGCGACGAGGTGACCGCCACGGTCCGGGAGACGGACCTGCCGGGCGTCTACGAGGCGACCGACCTCCGGACCTGAACGGGGAACGGTGGCGGGAGCGACCGGAGCGGTCGGGAGGGGTCAGAACCCGCCGACGTACTGGAACGGGACCGGCGTGAAGCAGAGCAGTCCGAGCACGAACGTCAGCGCGCCGACGACCATCCGCTTGCGGTCGAGCGGCTCCTCGTAGATGGGGGTTGCGTGGCCGGCGTACGCCAGGCCGACGGTGATGAACCCCCAGAACGTCCAGATGGCGACCGAGTCCCGGACGTCGAGCCCCTGGACGAAGTAGAGATAGCCCGCGAGGGCGAACAGGGTCAGCGGGACGAACGCGGCCACGCGCTCGGCGTTCTCCCCGGCCATCGCCCGGACGATGTGGCCACCGTCCAGTTGCCCGACGGGGATGAGATTGAGGAAGGTGACGAACAGCCCGATCCACCCGCCGAACACGACCGGATTGACGGCCGTTCCGGGGTCGCTGTAGGTGAGCGGCTGCCCCGTCAGCATCGACAGCCCGTGGAGCAGCGGCGGGTAGCCGAAGTCGATGACGATGGCGTCGGGACTGTTCTGGACGCTGGCCGGCACGGAGATGGGGTCCATCAGCAGCCCCACGGTCGAGACGACGATGGCCGCCACGAGCCCCGCCAGCGGCCCCGCCACGCCGATGTCGAACAGCGCGTCCCGGTCGGGGATGCGCCCCTTCATCCGGATGACGGCACCGAGCGTCCCGATGAACGTCGGCACCGGGATGAAGTACGGCAGCGAGGCGTCCACGTCGTGGTGGCGCGAGAGGACGTAGTGGCCGAGTTCGTGGATGCCCAGCACGGAGAGGACCGCGACGGAGAACTTCCAGGAGTCGCCCGTCACCAGGTCGAGCGGCGAGTTCAGCGGCTCGTAGTACCAGATGGTCCCCGCGAACAGCGTCGTCAGGATCGTCAGCAGCAGCATGACGACGTTCGTCCACGGGACGCCGTCGATGCCGGTGCTCCGCGGGTGCGCGACGAGTGCATGGCGGCTCTGGTGGAGTTCGACCCCGGAGATGGGGTCGGTCTCGCTCTCCTCGACGGTCGTCAGTCGGACCTCGTAGCCGTGGTCACGAAACAGGGGCCAGACCTCCCGTTCGAGGGCCTGCTGACCCACCCGCGGCTCGCCAACGTACACCAGCCGGTCGCCGTCACGTCGGACCTCCTCGACGTGGAATGCCGACGAAAACGCCGCTGCCGGCGGTCCCTCCGCCGGTGCGTCCCGGTCTTCCATCACGGGCTAGTCGGGGACGACAGCGAATAAATGCACGGGCCCCGGTCACGTCCCGGACACGCAGCAGATCGACCCCATACAGATGTACGAGCGGTTCCGGCAGGTCCGGGCGAGCGCCCCGGCCGCCCGGACGCGGGCCATCGCCGCTGACATCGCCACCGACCTCCCCGCGGCCGTCGGACACGAGCCCGCTGGCCGGCGGGGCGTCGGTCCCCGTGTCCGGCCGGCGTCAGTCCTCGAGTTCGTCGACCAGTTCGTCGCCGAGGCCCGTGTAGTCGGCGGGCGTGAGGGCCCGCAGCTCCTCGCGGACGGACTCGTCGACGTCGAGGTCGTCGAATAGGTCGCGGAAGTCCGCGAGCGAGGCGCGCTCCCCCCGGGTGAGCGCTTTCACCTGCTCGTAGGCGTCGGCCTGCCCCTCGCGCCGGAGGATGGTCTGGACGGCCTCGCCGATCACCTCGGGGTTCCGCTCTATGTCCTCGGCCATCACGCCCGCGCGGGGGACGACCTTGTCCAGCCCGCGGGCGGTTTTCTCGTAGCCGATGAGACAGTGTGCCAGTGCCGCGCCCGTGTTGCGCTTGACCGTCGAGTCCGAGAGGTCGCGCTGGAGCCGCGACGTCGTGACGTAGTCGCCGAGGAACTGCAGGTCGCTGTTGGCCTTCGAGCAGTTCCCCTCCCCGTTCTCGAAGTCGATGGGGTTGACCTTGTGCGGCATCGTCGAGGAGCCCGTCTCCCCCGCGACGGCCTCCTGTCCGAGGTAGCGCTGGCTGACGTAGAGCCAGCAGTCCAGGTTCAGGTCCAGCACCACGTTGTTCGCGCCCCGGAGGGCGTCGAACAGCGTCGCCAGGTCGTCGCAGGGGTTCACCTGCGTCGCCAGCGGCGCGTGCTCGAGTCCGAGCGACTCGACGAACGACTCGGCGAACGACCGCCAGTCCACGTTCGGGTAGGCGGCGTGGTGGGCGGCGTAGGTGCCCGAGGCCCCCGCCAGCTTGCCCGAGAGTCCGCGTGCGGCCTCCTTGATCCGCCCCAGCGCCCGCGCCAGCCGCGCGGCGTAGACGGCCATCTCCTTCCCGAACGTCGTCGGGGTGGCGGGCTGGCCGTGGGTCCGCGCGAGCATCGGCAGGTCGCGGTGCTCGCGGGCCAACTCGGCCAGCGCGTCGCGCACGTCCCGCAGCGCCGGCACCACCACCTCCTCGACGGCCGGCTGCAGCAGGAGCCGGTGGGCGAGGTTGTTCACGTCCTCGCTCGTCAGCCCGAAGTGGATCCACGGGTGGATGCGGTCGGCGGTGTGCTCCCGGAGGAAGTACTCGATGGCCTTCACGTCGTGGTTGGTCGCGTCGTAGCCGGCCCACCCCTCCGTCTCCAGTTGCTTGATGGCCTTCGCGTCCGTCTCGCTGAACTGCCGGTAGCGGTCCCGGAGCAGCTCGCGGTTCTCCTCGTCCAGCGCGAGCGGGACGGCGTCTACGTCGGCCAGCGCACGGAGGTACTCCACCTCCACCTCGATGCGGGCCCGCATCAGCGCCGCCTCGCTCGCGTACGGCACCAGCGGCTCCGTGTAACGCGCGTACCGCCCGTCGAGGGGGGAGACGGCGTACAGCGCGGAACGGTCGGTCATGCTAGGTGCCTGTGTGAGTGACGGGAAAGCCGTGTCGAATGTGCGTGGAGTTCTCGTGTGTCCGCACAATGGCGGCGACGGCGACACCTACGAAGCCCTCGGCCGCACACACCGCGACGACGATAATCAGGATACCTACGAAGCCCTCGGCCGCTCGTATTGCCGGGCCTCGCTGCGCTCCTCGCTCCCCTCGGTCGCTGCGGTGCTTGTTCCGGGAGACGTTCCTGCTCGCTCGCTACGCTCGCTGCGCGGGCTGCGACTCTCGTCGTTCGGCCTGCGGCCTCACCGTCGTCCGGGAAACGACGAGCGGCCTCGCCCTTCGAGTCCGCCAGAACGTTGGTCGTGGCACGGAGCGGCGCCCCTGCCCTTCCCCGCGTCACGCGGGCTCGCTTGCGCTCGCCACGCGCTCCCGGCCGGAGAGCGGTTGCCCGGCCGGTCGGTTCCGGAGGGAACCACCAGGAGCGTCGCTCGACCCGAAACCCTCCCCCTGGCGGAATCGAAGGGCGAGCGCTCTCGACCCGGTGAGACGACGCAAGCACCGCAGCGACCACAGGGAGCGAGGAGCGAAGCGAGTCGCAACCGGTCGAGAGCGCGAGGGCTTCGTAAACTCCGTTCCAGCCACATTATACAATAGAAGAGAGGATTAGTCACTAATCCCCACGGTAGATACACAGAAATAGAACTAATCTATTTGTCCGCTAGCCCGGCATCTCGTGCGTCTCGCCGCACTCCGGACACTGCAGTTCCATGCCGCCGTCGCCGGGAACGAAGCGGAGCGTGTCGGACTCCCCGCAGGCCGCACACGGCTGTGGGACCCGGACGTCCGTCGAGGGCTTCGGAGCGCCGATACCGAGCAGGCGGGCCGACTCGTCGGACTCGTTCTTGCCCTGCTGGAAGTCGCCGGGCGCGAACCGGACCGCCTCGCCGCCCTCGACCTCCACATCGCCGTCGAGCGTCCGGAACGTGAGCGTCCCGTCGAGGACGTAGAAGATCTCCTCCTGGTCCATGTGGGTGTGGACGCCGCCGGAGAGGTTCTGCCCGGCGTCGAGTTCGTAGTAGCTCAGGCCCACGTCCTCCGTGCCCAGCGCCTCGCCGACCCGCCGAGCCGACTCCTCGCCGCCGCCAGGGTTGTTGTCCGCGTCGAGCTCCTCGAATGTCACTTTCTCCATGCACGGCGCCACGGCTGGCGGGCACATGAAAGAGGGGGGCGTGGGGGCGCCGGAGCGGGGAGGACGACGGGGGGAGGGGACGGTCACTCCGCGGTGGTGTCGGTGCCGGGAACCTCGGCCTCGGCGGTCGGGTCGTCGCCGCCCTCGGGGGCGACGAAGAGTCCGAGGATGCCGACCCCGGTGATGGCAAGGATGTCAGATTATCCCCGTTCATTGCGATTATCTCCACGCTACCCCGTGTAACCGGTATTTGGAGTCGAAAGCGTCGACGTTTCGAAGAAACCAGCAGTATCCGCGGACGGCTCCCCGCCGCTCAGGTCACGCCGCCGTCCGGGCCGTCGTACCCCTCGTGTTCGCCGGCGTCCAGTACCGACCGGATGGCGTCGATGCCGTCCCAGACGTCCGTGAAGCCGGCGTGGGTGGGCGCCGGGCAGAGACGGACCACGTCCGGCGGGCGGAAGTCGACCACCACGTCGCGGGCGGCGAGCGCCTCGCAGATGCCGTACGCGTCCGGGTGCTCCAGCGCGACGTGGCCGCCGCGCCGGGCGGGGTCACGGGGGGTCGCTACCTCGCACTCCGAGAGGCGCCGGTCGGCGAGGTCGATGAGGTAGTCGGTGAGCGCGAGCGAGCGCTCGCGCAGGGCCGCCACGTCGACGTCGTGCTCGTCGAACAGGTCGAGGACGCCCCGGAGCGGCGCCATCGACAGCAGCGGCGGGGTCCCGATCTGCCACGCACCCGCACTGTCGGCGGGCGTGAACCGGTCGTGCATCTCGAACTGGGTCGCCTTCTCGTGGCCCCACCAGCCCGCCAGCGACGGCATCGTCCCGTGGTGGCGGCGGTTGACGTACAGCCCGGCGACGGCGCCGGGGCCGCCGTTGAGATACTTGTAGCCACACCAGACCGCGAAGTCGACGCCCAGCTCCGCGAACTCGTGTGGGACGACGCCGACGGAGTGGGCGCAGTCGAAGCCCACGACCGCATCGTGGGTGTGGGCGGCCCCCGTGATGGCCTCGATGTCGAGTAGCTGTCCCGAGCGGTAGAGGACCGACGGCATCAGGACGACGCCCACGTCGGGGTTGGCCTCCAGCGCCGCCGTCACGTCCGCCGCGTCGATGGTCCGGCCGTCGCGCGACTCGACCGCCACGAGGCCGGCGTCCGGGTCGAGGCCGCGCTCGCGGAGCTGTGCGCGGACGGCGTAGTGGTCGCTGGGGAAGTCGAGTTCGTTCGCCAGCACCGTCCCGCCCGCGGACTCGCGGAGGAAGGTCCCGACGAGGGTGTGGACGTTGACCGTCGTGCTGTTGGCGAGGACGACCTCGTCCGCGCGGGCGCCGACCATCGGCGCGACCCGCGACCCCAGGCGCTCGCCGTACTCGAACCAGTCCGACTCGCTCCAGCCCTCGACCCCCAGGTCGCGCCACTCGTCCACGAGGTCCCGGACGGCGGTCGCTGCGTGGTCGGAGACGGGGCCCAGCGAGTTCCCCTCCAGGTACGTCCCCGGCGCGTCGAACGCGTCCGCGAGCGACCAGCCCGTCTCGTCCCGCGCGACCGCCCAGTCGCGCGTCAGTCGCTCCGGACTCCCGTCCGGCGTTTCGGTCATTGCTTCGGTGTACGGGCCGACCGACATGCCTCTTGTGTCGGACGCCGGCGCGAGGAACGGTCGACGGTGCGGTCGCCCACCAGGGCCCGGAATCAGGACTCCGCCGTCGGCGTGATGGCGATCTCCCCGCTCGAGTCGACCCGGACCCGGTAGCCCTCGACGACGAACTCGATGTGCCCCTCGGTGCAGGCCGTACCGTCGGGGCGGGTCCGGAACACGCGGTCCAGCCCGTCAGGGTCGACGTAGTTCGCGAAGTCGGAGATGATCGCCGTGGGGGAGACGCCGGCGACCTCCGCGACGGCGAGCGAGACGGTCGTCGTCAGCCCGTCCCTGTCGAGGTCGTGGGACGCGTAGTAGACGCCGTTCTCCTCGGCCTCGATGACGCTCGGCCCCTCGTCGTCCTGCGACGAGCCGGGGGTCATGCCGGAGCCACTCCGGGCAGACGAGGGCATCCTCACGACCCACCTCTTTTAAACACGCGGCGTATAGCAGGCTTTCTCGCGTGCATCATATAGGGGGAGGGAAACCCACGGTGATAAGTCTCACGGCCGAGCCCGGGGATGAGGGGGAAGAGTGGAGAGGCAGAACGACCCGATTCAAGTGACCCCCCGCCGACGACCCGGCAATGCTCGATGACACGGTGCAGATGGTCTGTGGCGGCGGTGGCGGGCTGGGCGAGGAGACGGCGGTCGCGATGGCCGAGCACGGCGCGACGGTCGTGGTCAACGACCTCGGCGTGGACGTGAGCGGCGAGGGGAGCGACGCGCAACCGGCCCAGGAGACCGTCGACCGCATCGAGGCGGCGGGCGGCGAGGCGATGGCCCACTTCGGCGACGTAGCGGACTGCTCGTACACCGAGGAACTCGTGGCCGACACCGTTGACGAGTACGGCGCGGTGCACGGCGTCATCAACTTCGCCGGCATCCTCCGGGACTCGATGGTGTTCACCATGGACGAGGACGAGTGGGACGCGGTCGTCGACGTCCACCTGAAGGGCCACTTCTCGCTCGTCCGGGCGGTCTCGGCCCACTGGCGCGAGCGGTACAAGGCCGAGGGCGGATTCGACCGCCAGCGCGCGCTCACCTGCGTCTCCAGCGGCGTCGCGGCCGGGAACCCGGGGCAGGCGAACTACTCCGCGGCGAAGGCCGGCATCCTGGGCCTGATGCGGACGGCCGCGCGCGAACTCCACCAGTACGACGTCCGCGTGAACGCGCTCTGGCCGACGGCCCTCACCCGGATGACCGAGGACCTGCCGGCGATGGCCGGCGCCGACGAGGAGACGATGGGCCCGCAGCTGGTCCCCGGGGCGCCGGTCTTCCTCGCCAGCGAGGGCGCCGAGGACGTGACCGGCGTCACGGTCGCCATCGCCGGCGGCAACCTCGCCATCGTCTCTGACCCCGAGCGCGAGCGGACGCTCTCGAAGGACCTCGGCGAGGGGGGCGCCTGGACCGCGGCCGGGATCGACGAGCGCTGGGACGAACTCGCCGAGGGCTTCGAGACCACCCGGATGAGCCCCGGCTACTGACGCCGCTCGGCTGCTGGGGAAGGGGGGACGCTCCGGACGGCCGCGTCAGTCGTCCGCGACCGGGGGGACGGTCGCGAGCTCCGGCCCGGCGACCGGCTCCACCGGGACCGGCGTCCACTCCAGGTCGCCCTCGTAGTGGAACGCGCGGTGGTCCTGCGCCGGGTCGACGACGGTCAGCGAGAGCCAGCTGTTGTCCAGCAGCTCGGTCAGCGCCGCGTTGTCGGCCAGGACCTCGGTCACGCGCTCGACCGGCGCGTGGACGACCGTGGAGAGACGGAGCGGCTGGTGGTACGGCTCGTCGTCGGCCTGCATCAGCGACTGCAGCGGGAGCCCGGTCATCAGGTCGCCGCCGTTGCCCTGGTAGACCCCGACGTTCCCGACGGGGTTGTGGGTCACCTTCGACCCGCTCCCGTACACCGCGTTGTCGACCGTCGCGAAGTAGTACTGCGTGTTGATCCACTGGGTGACGACCATCGGCCCGGTCATGATGGCTTCGAGGGCCTCGCCCTCGGGGTCGGTCGTCCAGTCGTAGGAGTGGAGGAACGACCGGCCGTCGAGGTCGAGCCCGTCGGTGAGCGCCCGCGGACCGATGACGAACCCCGCGTTGCCGGCCAGCCCCCACTCCGGGCGCGTCTCCGCCCAGTCGGCGGCCCGGCGCTGCGTCTCGCGGACGCCGGCGTCCTCGTCCGCGCCCATGTCACCGGCGCGTTCGGCGGCCGCGCCAGCGCGCGCGTCCGCGAGGTCCGCGCGGAGCTGCTCGATGTCGTCCGCGTGCGTCTCCGGCACGTCGTGCGCGTACAGCTCCACCTCGTCGGTGGTCGTGTTGTGCTCGCCGGCGACGAAGACGGTGTCGTCGGGGATCTCGATGCCGCGCTCACGGAGTTCGGCCCTGACCGCCTCGTCGTTGCAGATGGCCGCGAGGACGCGGGCGTTCGGGCCGCCGGGGTTGCCGGCGCAGGCGCCGCAGTCGAGGCTCGAGTCGAACGGGTTGTTCGCCGTCTCGCTGGCGTGACCGGCGAAGACGACAACGCGGGCGAACTGCTTCCACCCCATGAGTTCGAACGCGTTCGCGGCGTACTCGACCTTCTCGTCGAGCGTGAGCCCCTCGCGGAGTTCGTTGACCGAGTCCGGGTTGTAGTCCACCGACGGCTCGCAGAACTCGTGGGTGTCCGGGACGCGCTCGCCGGCGGTGTCGAGCAGGTGGTGGACGCGGCCCGGCAGGAGCGTCCGCGCGGTCAGGGCAGCGCCGTAGCCCGCGCCGGCCCCCTCGACGAAGCTGAACGCGGTCGCGGCGTTGGTCGTGAGGCGCTTGACCGCCGACCGGGCGGCGTCGAGCGTCCCGTGCCAGTGGTCGTGCGCCGCCTGCTCGTCGTCCGCCGGCTTCGTGGGGTGGTCCGCGATGCGGTGTTGCGCGTCGAGGATAGGCGGGCAGGCGTCGACGGTGACGTCGGCGTCGTAGCCGGCGTAGCGCATCGGGATACCGAAGAACCCGGCGTAGCCGTGCGTCTCGTAGTCGCCGGTCGCCTCGACGTGCCGGCGGATGATCTCCGAGCGGGTGTCGATACAGAACACCAGCTGTGCGTCCGGGCGGTCGTCGGTGGCCGACCCGGCGACCGACTCGCTCGCGTCGGTGAGCGAGTCGACCAGATCCGCACGGTACGTCGCCTCCCAGGCGCTCAGCCAGACCTCGGGGAGCGGAATCCGGCCGTCGTCCGCACCGGAACCGTCGGCCGCATCCCCGGGTGCCTCGTCGGGGGTGAGCGGCGCGTCGAACAGGTCCGCGAGCGTCAGCCGGACCGCCAGATAGCCCGACAGGGTCGCCGGGTACGCCGACTGCCAGGCGTCGCCGTCGGCGGCGCGCTGCTCGAGGAACCCCGTCCAGCCCGGGAGCGCGGCCAGGTGGAACTCGAAGACGTCCTGCCACTCGCCGATGTGGTGCCCCGAGAGGCGGTCCCGGATGGCATCGACGGGGTGGTCGGGGAGGTCGGCGATCGCATCACCGTCCGGGATGTCGCCGTCGTGCGGGGCCACGGCCCGGAACGCCTCGTAGAACCCCTGCTCGCGGTTCGGCATCGACCACTCCGCCCGCCCCTGGTCGAAGAAGGCCGCCAGCCACTTCGTCAGCACCGCGTCGACCCGATCGGTGGCGGTCGTCGACCCGCCCGTCGCAGCGGGTGCCTCGTCGGCCGCCATGCGGTCGAGCGACGCCTCGGGGTCGCCCTCGTAGCCGTGGTCAGCCAGCTGCGTCTCGACGATGTCGGAGTCGACGGGCCCGCGCTCCCGGGCACGGCGGAACACTTCGGCGCTCGGGTAGCCGTCGCCCCCGAGCACCTGCTCGGCGTCCGCGACGGCCTCGTGGAACGGCCGGTCCTCGAACCCGGCGAGCGGGTTCGCGGTCACGAACGAGTGGAGCGGCCAGACGGACCCGACCGCCTCGGCCGCCGCGTCGATACTCTCCTCGATTCCGGATTCAGTACTCATTGTAGTCCTCCTTGGATGTCAGCAGGGTGTCGGCCGCCGGCTGGGACGCGTTCAGCAGCGCGACGTACAGCCGGTCGCTGCGTCTGTAGATGCCGCTCTCGACGGCGAGGTAGGCCAGGACGAACGCTACGGCGACGAGCCCGTGGACCACCGTCAGTTCCGCGGGCTGGCCGACCGCGGGCAGCCCGGCCAGCAGCCCCTCGATCAGCTGGTACAGCCCGGCGTAGATCGCGATGGCCGGCAGGGCGACCAGCGGGACGGCCCCGTAGCGGACCGCGGCCGGGACCGATGCGGTCCCGACGATCTCGCGGGCGGTGTGCAGCACCGTCAGGACCACCACCAGCGTGAGCAGGAGTCCGCTGTCCAGCTCGGTCCCCTTGCCGGTGAGCAGGGCGAACAGGCCGCCGCCCGCGAGCGCGGTGAGGGCGATGACGACGACGCCGACGGGCCCGGCTGACCCGGACTTCGTCGCCGCCGGCGGCTCGTGGGCGACCCGGCCCCCCGACGCGAGGAACTGATACGCCTTGTAGAACCCGTGCAGGATCAGGTGGGCGATGGCGGCGCCGAAGAAGCCAAGCCCGGCCTGCATGATCATAAAGCCCATCTGCCCGACCGTCGAGCAGCCGAGTTTGCCCTTGACGTCCGTCTGGACGGTCTTCAGGAGCTTCCCCAGGAGCGCGCTCGCGGCTCCGACGAGCACGACCCCGAGCATGAAGCCGGCGTCGACGGTGACGACGGGCGCGAAGCGCACCAGCAGGATGCCGCCGGCGTTGACGAAACCGGCGTGCATCAGTGCCGAGGCGGGCGTCGGAGCCGTCATCGACGAGAGCAGCCACGTGTGGAAGGGGACGAGCGCCGACTGGACCATCGCCGCCAGCAGGAGTGCCCCGGCCGCCGCCAGCACGACGGTCGACGGGGCGGTCCCGACGGCCGACGCGATCCCCGAGACCGTCGTCGCGCCGGTTTCCCACCACAGCGTCGCCAGTCCGACGACGAGCAGGCCGCTGCTCGCGACGAAGTACCGGCGTGCGAGGGCGGCTGCGGCCTGTGCCTGGGGCCAGTCCTCGGCGTGGCCGATCAGGTCGGCCATCACGAGCCCCATCGCGAGCCACGCGATGCCGAACAGGACGAGGTGGTCGGCCGCGACCAGCACCATCACGACCAGCGTGAACGCGAACACGCGGCCGAAGAAGCGGTCGATGGTCCGGCTCCCGGCCATGTACCGCCGCGAGTAGCTGTGGACGATCCCACTGAAGAACGTGACCGCCACCCACATCACGACGGTCAGTCCGTCGACGGCCACGAGGCCCGCGAACGCCCAGCCCTCGCCGGTCCAGAGTCGGGCGGCGAGCACACCGAGACACGCGGCCCACAGAAGCCACACGAGTCGCGTCAGCGCCGTCGGCACGCGAGAATCCGAACGTTCCGGTGTCGGAAGCTGTCCCACGGTCGTCGCCCCGTCGTGTCCTGTCATCGTTGTCTGCCGACGACCTGCATCGGTCGTCCTCACCCAGTGCTACGAACAGACTGTGCATTAAGAGTTCCTAAACGACCATATCGTTCGTCAGAGTTGGATTATAGAACGTGATAGTCACGATGTAACACGCGTGAAGTGTTGCCAGGCCACATCGTTTCGGAGGGGCTCCCCACGGGATTCGGGACTTTCAGGAGCTGTCGGACCCGTCTACCGGGTGCTCGCTCCCACATCGGGCGGCTGGCCGCCCACCGGCTGCCGGGCAGATGGATGTTCGGCGTCCGGGCCGCTTCAGGAGTCCACGTTCCCGGACGGCGATTCGATACCGGACTGTTCGAAATGGAGGCGATATCGAACGGGCTGGGATTCCTCGGCGGCCGGAGGGTCGGCCGGCCGGCCCGTACTGGCGGGGTGCCGGGGAGCTAGTCGCTCTCGGAGTCGAACCTGCCGAACGAGGTCGTCTCGTGGCTCCGGACGAGGACCTCGTCGGCGACCGTGAGTCCCATCTCGAGGAGCTCCCGCGCGACGGGCGTGATGTCGTTGTCGGACTCGCCGACGGCCGTCACGAGGAGGTTCTGCTCGCCGGTGACCAGTTCCTGGACGGAGACGACGCCGTCGATCTCCAGGATGTCGGAGATGAGGTTCCCTCGCTCGTGGATCGACGCGGTGCAGAACAGCAGCATGCGGAGCGGGTAGCCCGACTTCTGGTAGTCCACCTGGGCGCTGTAACCCTTGATGACGCCGTTCGACTCCAGCCGCTGGATGCGCTTGCGCACGGTGCTGTCGGAGGTCCCGGTCCGCTCCGCGATGTCCCCGGACGACATCCCACGGGCGTCCTCCTGCAGCGCGTACAGGATGGCCCGGTCCACGTCGTCGATCTCCTCGTCACTCATGTCGACACGTCCGCGGCACGGGCACTTTACCTTTGTACGTGGTGCGGTCGCTGGACCCTGCCCGACGCGCAGCCGGTGTGGCGGCGCTGGACGAGAGAGACACCCGGGGTTTTTCATGTCCGAGATATTTCTCCCGTTTACCGAAGATTCGGTTCCGAATCAGGTAACTTTAACAGGCCAACGCGTCAGATATCTCGTCATGAGTAAGTCCAACCACGAGTGGTGGCCCGACAGGCTGGACCTGAGCGTGCTCGAGCAGAACGCTCGGCAGACCGGCCCGATGGACGATGAGTTCGACTACGCGGCGGAGTTCGAGAAGCTCGACCTCGGGGCGGTGAAGGCGGACATCGAGGAGGTGATGACGACGTCACAGGACTGGTGGCCGGCCGACTACGGTCACTACGGCCCGCTGTTCATCCGGATGGCGTGGCACAGCGCCGGCACGTACCGCACCGCCGACGGGCGTGGCGGCGCGGCCGGCGGGCAGCAGCGCTTCGCCCCGATCAACAGCTGGCCCGACAACGCGAACCTGGACAAGGCGCGGCGCCTGCTCTGGCCGGTCAAGCAGAAGTACGGCCGCAAGCTCTCGTGGGCCGACCTGATGATCCTGGCGGGGAACGTCGCCCTGGAGTCGATGGGCTTCGAGACGTTCGGCTTCGCCGGCGGGCGCGAGGACGAGTTCGCCCCGGATGAGTCCGTCTACTGGGGGCCCGAGGACGAGTGGGAGGCGAACGAGCGCTTCGACGAGCCCGGGGAGATCCGGGAGGGGCTCGGCGCCTCCGTGATGGGGCTCATCTACGTGAACCCCGAGGGGCCCGACGGCCAGCCCGACCCGGAGGCCTCGGCGAAGAACATCCGCCAGACGTTCGACCGCATGGCGATGAACGACGAGGAGACGGCCGCGCTCATCGCCGGCGGCCACACGTTCGGGAAGGTCCACGGCGCCGACGACCCCGACGAGGTCCACGACCCGGAGCCGGAGGCGGCCCCCATCGAGGCACAGGGCCTCGGCTGGGAGGACGAGAACGCACGGGAGGGTGAGATCACGACCAGTGGTATCGAGGGGCCCTGGACGTCCTCGCCGACCCAGTGGGACATGGGCTACCTGAAGAACCTCTACGAGTACGAGTGGGAGCCGCACGAGGGGCCCGGCGGTGCGTGGCAGTGGCGGCCGAAGAACCCCGAGGAGGTCGAGGCCGCGCCGGACGCCCAGAACCCGGACGAGGAGCAGCTCCCCATGATGCTCACGACGGACATCGCGCTGAAGCGCGACCCGTCCTACCGGGAGATCACGGAGCGCTTCTACGAGAACCCGAACGAGCTCATGGAGGCGTTCATGAAGGCCTGGTACAAGCTCACCCACCGCGACATGGGCCCGCCGTCCCGGTTCCTCGGCCCGGAGGTCCCGGACGAGGAGATGCTGTGGCAGGACCCCCTCCCCGACGCCGAGTACGGCCCGATCGGGGCGGAGGCGGCCGAGACGCTCAAAGCGGAGATCCTCGAGTCGGACCTGTCCCGCCAGCAGCTGGTCAAGACCGCCTGGGCCTCGGCGTCGACGTACCGCGACAGCGACGAGCGCGGCGGCGCGAACGGGGCCCGGGTCCGGCTGGAACCCCAGCGGAGCTGGGAGGTGAACGAGCCGGAGCGGCTGGCGACCGTCCTCGAGACCCTGGAGGACATCCGGGCGGCGTTCAACGACTCCCGGTCCGACGGGACGGGCGTCTCGCTCGCCGACCTCGTCGTCCTGGGTGGAAACGCGGCCGTCGAGCAGGCGGCGGCCGAGGCCGGCTACGACGTGACGGTGCCGTTCGAGCCCGGCCGCGTCGACGCCTCGCAGGACCAGACCGACGTCGAGTCGTTCGAGGCGCTCGAGCCGGTGGCCGACGGGTTCCGCAACTACCCCGGGGACGGGGTCGACCAGCCGGCGGAGGAGCTGCTGGTCGACAAGGCGGAACTGCTGAACCTGACGCCCGCCGAGATGACCGTCCTGGTCGGCGGCATGCGCGCGCTGGACGCGAACTACCGGGGTGTCGACCACGGGGTCTTCACCGACGAGCCCGGGACGCTGACGAACGACTTCTTCGTGAACCTGCTCAGCATGGACTACGAGTGGGAGCAGTCGGACGACGAGGACGTCTACGAGGTCCGTGACCGCGAGACGGGGGAGGTGGCGTGGACGGCCACCCGCGTCGACCTCATCTTCGGGTCGAACTCCCAGCTCCGGGCCAACGCGGAGGTCTACGGCGCCGAGGACGGCGAGGAGAAGTTCGTCCACGACTTCGTGGACGCGTGGAGCAAGGTGATGCAGCTCGACCGCTTCGACCTGGAGTAGTCGCGACCGACCGGCCCGCTCTCAGCCGAGGTCGAACGTCTCCGCGGCCGTCTGCATGTCCTTGTCGCCGCGTCCGCAGAGGTTCACGAGCAGCGTGTCGTGGCGGTCCTCCCGGGCGAGCTTCTTCGCCAGCGCGATGGCGTGGGCCGGTTCGAGCGCGGGAATGATGCCCTCGGCCTCGCTGAGTTCGCGGAACGCCGCGAGCGCGTCCTCGTCGGAGACGGCGTGGTACTCCGCGCGGCCGAGCTCCTGGAGCGCGGCGTGCTCCGGGCCGACTGCCGGGTAGTCGAGCCCGGCGCTCACCGAGTGGTTCTCCGTGTCGTCGTCGATGACCTTCGTCTTCATCCCCTGGAAGACCCGGGGCTCCTCCTGCTTCGTACGCGAGAGCGGCGCGGAGTGGTGGCCCTCGCCCTTCCCGCCGGGCTCGGCGCCGTAGAACATCACGTCGTCGTCCTTGAACGCGTGGAACAGGCCGATGGCGTTGGAGCCGCCGCCGACGCAGGCGACGCAGGCGTCCGGGAGGTCGCCGTGCAGCTCCTGGATCTGCTCGCGGGCCTCGTGACCGATGACCGACTGGAACTCCCGGACCATCCGCGGGAACGGGTCCGGCCCGACGGCGCTGCCGACGAGGTAGTGGGTCTCGTCCGTGTTCTCCGCGAAGTCCTCGAGGGCGGCGTCGACCGCCTCCGCGAGCCCCTCGTTGCCCCGGGTGACCGGCTCGACCTCCGCGCCGAGCAGGCGCATCCGGAACACGTTCATCTCCTGGCGCTGGACGTCCGTCTCGCCCATGTAGACCTTCGTCGGCATGTCGAGCATCGCGCCGACCATCGCCGTCGCGGTGCCGTGCTGGCCGGCGCCGGTCTCGGCGATGAGCCGCTCCTTGCCGGCGCGCTTCGCGAGCAGCGCCTGGCCGAGCGTGTTGTTCAGCTTGTGCGCCCCGCCGTGTAGCAGGTCCTCGTGCTTGAAGTAGACGTCCGCGTCCCAGCGCTCGCTGAGCGTCTTCGCGTGGTAGACGGGCGTCGGCCGGCCGCCGTAGTGCTCCAGCAGGTGCCGGAGCTCCGCTTGGAACTCCTCGGAGGGGACGACTTCCTCGAACGCGGCGGCTAGCTGCGCGAGCGGCTCCTCCAGCGGCTCCGGGACGTGTCGACCGCCGTACTGCTCGAACTCGCCTGACATACCCCGCTCGTCGGACGCCTCACACTAAGGGATTCGTGTGCGGGAACTGGCACGACCCGTCGCCGTCGAGGGCTGTCCGGAGGAGCAGTGCTGACCCGCGGCCGGTCGTCGTGTGTCGAGTTCCCCAGAGATTCGGAGGAGAGCGAAGTCACCAAGCATCCCGGCGAGATAGCCGGAGGAATCGACCGGAACGGGGTCGGAGTTTCGCCGTGTGCCCCGCCTGAGCGGAACGGATCGGCTCCCGGTCGAAACTCGACCCTCTCCGCAGCGTCGCCACTCCTGACCAGCGAACCCATCCGCGAGCCGAACTACCCGCAGGGGACGAGAATGCAGGCGAACGGTTTGATGGTCTCGCCCGCGGTCACGACCGGTCGGTCCCGGACAGGCCCGTCGACTTCCGCGGCCTCTTTTGAATGGACTGGAGCGTTCGAATTAGAGGCGGGACGTTCTCGCGACGTTCGGCGGGCGCTTTGATCTACAACGTTCCGGAGGCACCACCTACCGGATTCGGTCGGACCAGGTGAGTACCACCGCCGAGATGACGCCGGCGCGTGTCCGGATGGAGCCGTACGGACCGCGTTCTATCGGTTCTGGACCGTACCTCTCAGCCGTCCGTAGTGTCGGTTTCCGTCCCGGGATTCAGGGTCTCGTAGCGGTTCTCGCGGATGTATTCTTCAGTGAGTGCAGGTGAGTGGCTTAGAAGCTCGATACCGGCTTCGTCGCCGCCCTCGGTGAACGTGCCACGAGGAAGTGGGGGGTGGCCGGGTGTCGGCGTCGGTTCTGGCCGTCCCGACTCGCCCCAACTGACGGCGAACGAGTAGCGCCCTTTGGCGACGAACAGTTCCCAGCCCAACTCCTTCCAACGTACGCCCGCCTTATTGCCGCTATCGGCCTCGACGGGATATCGGACGACTATTACTACGTGTTCGTCTCCGTTCGGTGACTCGTAATACGTTTCGTATCCCTCAACCTCGCCTAAATCCCCGACTGATGCGTATCCCTCACTCTCGACAGTCCAGCCATTCGGTGCCGTGGGCATCAATACCTTCGGTGGCTGTGCCGTTGCGGTGGGACTCTTCTCGGTGTGCGACCGGGGTTTGGTTTTCGACGTGTTGCTATCCCCTGATGTGTTTGTACATCCTGTGAGTGTGAAGACAGCAGAACAGGCGAGGAGTTCCCTGCGTCTCATCGTAGGAGTCGAATCAGTGATTATGGTTTTCTGCTGAATGGTCAGCGCCGTACTGCATCGCCTCCATCTCGCACTGGGATGGTTTTGACGTCATCTTATTCGTGGCTCCCGAGACGTTATAGTAGTCTCCTTGGATAATACTGTTATCACCTTTACCCAGCGCCGTCTCCCATCGTTTCCCGTTCCCGTACAAGTTCTCGAAGAACGTTCCAAGTGAGTGCTCTTCGTAACGAACACCGTGTTCTGTGCAACGACCGGCTGGGAAATCCGGACGGCACCGAACTCGTACCGTTGTCGCGCCGTGCCGTCCTCGTAATCGAGAACAACGAGTCGACCGTTGGGTGCCGGCCGAGTCGTGCCATCGTCGAGTGCGGTCTTCTCAGCCGGGGATCCGCCGACCGACACGTCCTTTCGTTCGTCGTAGACGAAGATTACAACCGCTTGATTCGGAACAGTCTTGTCGATACTGTGAGCGGGCTTGCTCGGAATTAGCCCGAAATATATGAAACAAAAATGATAAGATAGAGTAGTAGTGACAGAAGGCCTATTATTCACTTCCATCCACGAAGGGTATGCGCCGGAGAACAGTTGTCACAGCAATGGGAGCAGGTATCGTCTCGGTTTCTGGTTGTAGTGGTCAGGTCCTCAATGCCGGTTCGTCGGACTCAAAAGGCGCTTCCGACCTTCGAGTGTCGAACGAAACCAGTAACTCACTCACTGCTACAATCAGTGTCGATACCGACGGTGAGGAGACGTTCGATGAAACGATTGACCTCGAATCAAACGACGAGCAGAACGCGAACACGAAAGAGTTCGAAGAC
This sequence comes from Halobacteriales archaeon QS_4_70_19, assembly GCA_003020985.1. GTDB lineage: Archaea > Halobacteriota > Halobacteria > Halobacteriales > Haloarculaceae > Haloglomus. The sequence goes on from PXRM01000022.1 coordinate 64,485, forward strand.
GTGGTCGAAGATGAAACAGCCACTATCACGGTCAGTGTAGAGGATGGTCCGGAGGCCGAACACGAGTTCACCGACGAGAGTAGTGATGCACATGGGGTATTCGTAGATATCTACGCTGATCGAATCGAATTCCAGAACTACAGCAGATGAATGAACCGCAGAGGCGAGCTTCCGGATGTTACTCGCTATCCGGTTGTGAAACCTCGATAGCGAAGCTCCAGTCGACTCCGTCGACGGCGTAGGTCTGTGAGAATCGGTACGTCCTTGTCCGGATACCCCTCGGTCCGGTAGTCGTCCCAGACGTGGGACTCTCTCACAACTCGGAGATTGATGCTGTTACCCTTCTACTGAACCACCTGATTTGTAGCTCGGTGCCCTCCGAAGCTCTGAGAACTACACAGTTTCGGAGGATGGGCTAGTTTCGGGTTGAATCGGCGACTACTTGGGAAGATTGCGTACGGTTCGCATCCGGAATCAGCACTGATTGGCCTCGGATACCGAGCGTACACCAACAATTGCGCGGAATTTGGCGATTCTGGACAGCGTTGCCACTCAGCCACGACGAGCGCGAGTGTGTTCGCTCGGCCAGTCGGGCGGTATCAGTGCCGAGGCGACAATCTCGATACACTCGCCGGCAGTTAACACGGGCGCGTAGTCCATCTCGCCTTCGGGGAAGACCTTTTCATACTCCTTATGGCTACCCGGTGAAACTTCCACAGATGTGGAAAATAATACATCACGAGTTATCCGATCAACTACTTCAATTGTGTAATTTTCAGTGGCGGAGCTATAACTATCAACCATTATATCTGCTGAGAACCCAGGATTGGATTCTTCAGCATTAACAGTATTCACGGGGGCTAATCCACCTGTAATAACACTACCACTTATTGATTTTGATACTGCTCTCCGCCCATGGGATGAGTTAACATCCACACTTATCTCTCAGAGAGAAATGCCTTGCCTTATGCGTTCTTAAGGGAATAATTATTTTGTCATAGATACATAAAAATACGTATTTGAACGACCATTATCTATGCACATCGAGTCGACAATCCATACTCTGATTTACTAAATGTAATTTTATCTTTGTTAATATCAACATATATTGCATTTGTGCCTTCCCAGTCCTTTTGATCTACGGTCTCTCCTGCTACTCTTTGCTCATTTACGGTTATTTCCAGATATTGAGAGGATTCAACATCTGGCAAATTAGTGTATTCCTTTGACATCTTTGCTTCAATCGAGACCCTATCCTCAAAAGTAGTATTAGATGTTTCAGTCGGGGAACGCTCCATATTCTTGGTATCCGTTGTATGAGGTCCTCCGCTATCGATTAGAGATATTTCTACATTTATTTCTTCATTTGTAGAGTTGTGTATGGTTATATTTGGAATTGTGCAATCATTTTCCGTCTCTGATGCAATATCAGTCGGTGATGAAGTGTGAGGATCCTTAGATGATTGCTCTTCATCCGTTGGCGAATTGGCCTCCCTGGGAGTGATCTCAGTACAACCAGCGCACCCAACCGACCAGCCTATTGCCGCGATTAATTCCCTTCGTTCCATAGTACAAATCAATAGAGGCTCGTATTAGAGATTATGATTGGAAAAGTGGTCATTATACTGTTTTTGGATACATGAACAGGCGCCAATGGAACCTCCATTGACGGATTGATGTACCTCGTGATACAATTACCGTCTCGGAGAGAATGTTAGATTATTAACAAATAACATGTAATGACCTTATCTTTGGGCCATTATTATCTGGGGATGCGACGAAGAGGAGAGGGAAATTCGAGGTTAACAACCGTTCGGACGCCATACAGTGTGTTCCAGAGGGCCCTATTCCACGCAGAGAATTTTATGGGGAATGTAGAAGCCGGTGAATCGTTCAGAGTTTCGGAGTTTGGGTTGTGATGCGTGCCTTTATTTCACGTCGAATGGATTTAGTTTGGCTTCTATCAGGGGATTTTCGAATTCACATCTGGTATGTGAGCTAGAAAAGTTTTCTGGGTGATAAGAAATTGAAATCGCCATACTGCTCCTATTTCGCACTCGTACACAGAGAACAAAAGGCACGCATCGAATCCATCCTCCGAGGTTGTGGGAACTACTGCCGAGAGATTCGATATCGTCGTAACTGGTTTATCGTGGTCCGTGACTGGATTCGAGAAGGCCGTCTGTAGATGGCGAATTATCAGATACTTCGTCTTTTTTCGATATATGCCCGTGTTTTTTAATTAAGTCTAGTCATTTGTCCTTAAAACTCGTCGTAAGACTTCTCTATCGACGCCCGAGCAGTGAGCCCGGAACGAGGAGTCGAACGCAGTGGGAAACCGACTTGTCGACGACCCCAGTACGGGTCGCCATGCAAGAGGCAATCACCTGCCGGGGAGTCGAGCGATGAGCCCGGAGATCGGCGCGGGCCTGACGGGCGCGCTCGCCACGGCCGCCCTGCTGGGGGTCACGCACGCGGTCGAACCGGACCACGTCGCCGGCATCACGTCGCTCACGGGGCGGTACGCGGACGCACGCCTCTCCGCACTCGTGGGAGCCTGCTTCAGCCTGGGGCACGTGGCGCTGGTCGTGGGCTGGCTGGGGGTCGCCGTACTCGTCGGCCGGACGGCGTTCCCGGCGGTGCTGGAGCCGCTGGGCACCGTCGGCGCCGCGCTGCTGCTGGGTGCGGTCGGCGCGGGGATGGGGGTCGGTGGCCTCCGGAGGCTCGCCCGCGGCCACGCGCGCGGACACGCCGACGACGCCGACCCCCACGTCCACCTGCCGCTGGGGGACCGCATCGGCCTCGGCGACGCGGACCACGCCCACGGCGTCGGGACCTACCTCCGGACGGGGCTGGTGGGGGCGCTGTTCACGCTCTCGCCGCCGCTGTCGATGATGGCGCTCTCGTCGGCGCTGTTCGGGGAGTACGGCGGGCGCACGGTGGGACTGGCGGTCCTGGTGTACGCGGTCGCCATCACGGCGACGATGGGGCTGGTCGGGGCGGGCGTGGGGGCGACGCTCGGCCAGTTCGAGGACCGACGGCTCCGCAGCGGGCTGCGCGCGGTGGCCGGCGGGCTCGCCGTCGCGCTCGCGGGCGTCATGCTCGCGGGGGCGCTCCCAGCACTCGTCTGACCCGGGGACCACACCACTTTGCCGCCCGGCCCACACGGGGGGCCATGGACGACACGACCGACGACCTCGACCCGGACTGTGCGCGCATGGTGCGCGAGTTCCAGGCCGAGGGGCTCCCGGCGTGGCACACGCTCTCGGTCGCCAGCGCGCGCCGGCTGGAGGACGAGCTCTTCTCCGCGGGCGACGGCCCCGCGCTGGCCGCCGTCCGCGATATCGGCATCGAGGGGCCCGCAGGCGACGAGCTGCCGCTGCGCGCGTACCGCCCCGAGCGCCGGCCCCCGGACGGCGATAAACCACATGTCGCGATATCGAATCGGCCGACCGTGGTGTTCTGCCACGGCGGCGGCTGGACGCTCGGGACGCTCGACTCGGCGGACGACGTCTGCCGGGAACTGGCGGCTCGGACCGGCTCGCTCGTGATCTCGGTCGACTGCCGGCTCGCGCCGGAGCACCCGTTCCCCGCCGCACTGGACGACGTCTATCGGGCAACCGAGTGGGCCGCCGCGCACGCCGACGCACTGGGCGGTGGCGGGCCGCTGGCGGTCGCCGGCACGTCGGCGGGCGGCGGGCTGGCGGCCGGGGTGGCCCTCCGGGCGGCCCTCGACGGCGGGCCCGAGCTGGCCGCGCAGGCGCTGCTGTACCCGATGCTCGCCCGGCCCGGCGCGGACCCGCCGGACTCGTACGCGGAGTGTGACGGCCCCCTCCTGACGGCGGCCGACGTGCGGTGGTTCTGGGCGCAGTACTGCCGTTCGCCCGTTGACGCCCACAACCCGTTCGCGGCGCCGCTCCGCGCCGGCGACGACCGGCTCGCGGACGCGCCGCGGTCAAGCGCGTCCACGAACCCGGGCTGTGTCACGGCTTCTGCTCGCTCACGGAGGAGGTGCCCGCCGCGGACGCCGCGACGGACGCGGTCTGCGCAGCCCTCCGCGACCGGCTGGCGTGAGCGGTGTAGCGACGAGACGAGGGTGGTCAGGAAGGTCGTGGCGGCCAGTACGCTGGAACTCGGAGAGTGTGGTCTGCCGGTCGCCGGGCGTGCCGAGTTGTTTTATCGCGCGGAGGTGCGTGTCGCCATGCGGTGTCTGGTCGCGGTGGCTCGTCCGGGCGAAGCGGTCCGCCCCCTGCGCGGTGCCGCAGTTGGCGAGACTGAGATACGACTGTATCGAGAGGATGCACTCGTCGGAGTGGCGTTGCCAGCCCGACCCGTTTCGAACGCCGAGAATACGTGTATTCCCGCCGCCCGTACCGTCTCCCGGATTGTACCCTCCGGATATTTGTAGTCGGTATCCTCCAAAGCTCTGACTGGACGACGGAATTCGATATCGCGACATTCGGTTTATTGGCGGCCGCCGGCCGGAGGGAGGCACCGTCGAGAGGTGGTCCTTTTGCCCATTGATGCGCTACGGCCGCTATGGTCCGGAACGTGGCCGGCGAGATGGCCGAACTCGAGCCGGAGGACTTCCACCTGCTCTCCGGGCTGGAACACGGGATGCGGTTCTCGCGCTGGGTGGCCGAGGGGAAGCTCCCGGAGTTCGCCGGGCTGGACCCGGAGGACGTCGACTACCGGCTGGACCGCTGCGAGCGCCGCGGCCTGGTCGAGCGCAAGACCATCCAGTACACCGGCTACCGGCTCACGTTCGAGGGGTACGACGCGCTCGCGCTGCACACGTTCGCCGAGCGCGACACCATCGACGGCGTCGGCGGCCCGCTCGGCGTCGGCAAGGAGTCCGACGTCTACGAGGTCCGGAGCTTCCAGCCGCTCGCACTGAAGTACCACCGCGAGGGCTACACGAACTTCCGCGAGGTCGATAAGGAGCGCGATTACACGAGCGATAACCAGCACATCTCCTGGTTCTACACCGCGCGCAAGGCCGCCGAGCGCGAGTACGAGGCCCTGGAGACCCTCTACCCGGACGTGCAGGTCCCACGGCCGGTCGACCAGAACCGCCACGCCATCGTGATGGCGAAGATGGACGGTGTCGAACTCTCGCGGGCCGGGCTCACGGACCAACAGGTCGTCCCCGTCCTCGACCTCGTCCTCGAGGAGATGACGGGTGCCTACCGGGAGGGGTTCGTCCACGCGGACATGTCCGAGTACAACGTCTTCGTCGGGACCGGCGGCGTGACCGTGTTCGACTGGCCCCAGGCCGTCCCGACGGACCACGAGAACGCCGTGGAACTGCTCGCCCGCGACATCGAGAACCTCGTCGGCTACTTCCGCCGGAAGTACCCCCGACAGACGCCCGAGATCGACGAGGCCGTGCTCGCGGACGCCGTGCGCGCGGACGAGTTCGAGACGGTCCGCGCGTTCGACTGAGTTCCGGCAGCGACGCAGGACGTTTTCCAGTAATCTCTCGATTCCAAGCCGCAGGAGTCGTATTTCCAGCCTATCCGGCCCTCGGTTCGGATATCACTCCTTCAGGTCGCTGAGACGGATGCCGTCGCCGACCAGCCGCCGGTTCCCCTCGCGTTCGAGATGGTCGGCCAGTCCCTCGTGCGAGGTCAGCTGGCGGATGAGGTCGGCGTAGAGGTCCCGCCAGGCGATGGCGTAGGCGGGCGACTGGCCCCACGCCCGGAGTTCGGGGACGAAGTCGTCGTAGGTCTCCATCCGTGCCTCCAGGTGCTCGACCACATCCAGGACCTCCGCGGCGACCTCGGCCTCGTCGTCGGCGGTCTCGATGGTCGCGTTGACGTGACGCTCGAAGCCGGCGACCGCCCGCTCCATGTCGCGGGCGGCGTTCTCGCCGTCCGCCGGCAGCAGGTCGACGACCGGTTCGGGGATGGTCAGCTCCACCTCGTCGATGTCCATACCCGGGCTACGGCGGCCGTCCACATGAAGCCTCGTCGGGAAAGAACGGTTCGGATGACCCGGCGGCGGGTCCCACGGCTACGACCCGGGTAAAGTCGAGCCTGCCCCACCGCCGGTTCCGGAGCGTTCCGAATTCGCCCTATTGAGAATGGTGCCGGATATATGGGGAGGGGGTGGTCAGGTCCGCTCCTCGATGGCGGTGTGGAGCCGCTCCCACACCTCGTCGGGCGAGCCCTCGCCGTCGATGCGGGAGAGCTCGCCCTGCTCGTCGTAGTGCTCGATGACGGGCCGGGTGTTCTCGTCGTAAACGGAGAGGCGCTCGCGGACCGTCTCCTCGGTGTCGTCGTCGCGCTGGACCAGCTCGCCGCCACACTCGTCGCAGACGCCGGCCTCCTCCGGCGGGCTGAACTCGACGTGGTAGTTGGCGCCACACTCGTCGCAGATACGGCGGCCGGTGAGCCGTTCGACCAGCTCCTCGCGGGGCACGTCCAGGAACGCCACCACGTCCAGGCCCGTGATCCCGTCGAGGTACTCGGCCTGGTCGAGGTTGCGCGGGTAGCCGTCGAGCACGTAGCCGTCGGCCTCCCGCAGCGCCGTCTTGACGATCTCGTTGACGACCGCGTTGGGGACGAGTTCGCCGGCGTCCATGAACCCGCCCGGGGTGTCGTACTCGACGTCGAGGTCCGAGATGTCCATCCCCTTGTTCGACCGGAGCGCGTCGCCGGTGGTCACGTGCTCGACGCCGTACGTCTGGACGATGTTGCTGGACTGCGTACCCTTGCCCGCGCCCGGCGGCCCGAGCAGCAGGACGTTCGGCTGGCTCATGGGGCGCCGTTCGGACTACCGGGTTAAAACCTTGCAGAAAGCGTTCTGGTCGCGTTCCCCGACACGTCCGGCCACGCGCTCTCGCGGGTGGCCCGCAAGGGGCGCTCGCGGTCGTCAGCGTCGAGGGCGAGGAGGACCCGGAGATGTTCGACCTCGGGGAGTAGTGCGGGCGCCGCTCCGGGGGTCGCGATTTCTTCTCGCTGTGCCAGTGACGGTGCCGGCGCTTCCGGCGCACGCCACCGTCGCGCATTTACCACCCGCGCACGTACCGTGTTGCGATGACGGATCTGGAACTGTACGAACTGGAGGGGTGTCCCTACTGCGCGAAGGTCGTCAGCAAGCTCGAGGAACTCGGGCTCGACTACGAGTCCCACATGGTGCCCCGCTCGCACAGCGAGCGGACCGAGGTGGAGGAGATCTCCGGACAGACGGAGGTGCCCGTCCTCGCCGACCACGAGAACGGCATCGAGGGGATGAACGAGTCGGCCGACATCATCGAGTACCTCGAGGAGACGTACGGCAGCGGCGCGGCCTGAGCGGTCCCGACTCTTCTGCCGTTCGCCACGTCCGGGAGCGACAGCTCAGGCCGGGTACGCGAGGACGGCAGCCATGAGGAACAGAGGGACGCCGTACAGCACCGCGAACCAGGCGCTCCCGGTGCCGAGTAGCGCCCACGTCCCGGGGCCGTAACCGGTCGGGTCCCAGTCGCGGCCGAACCGTGGGAGTGCCACGCCGGCCACGAGCGGCCCGGCGACGACGTACGCGACCGAGACGCCGACCACGACGTCGAGCAGCGCGTTCACGGCCACGGCGTCGCCACCCGGGGGTCCCCGCGAGAGCGCCCACAGCCCGCCGACGACGTACGGGAGCGCGCCGCCGACGGCCACGGGGAGGTAGCTCGCGACGAGGCCGTCACGTGGCGGGAGGGCTCGGAATAGCGCGCACAGGCGGTCCGATAGCAGGAACGGGCTCCACAGCAGCGCCGCGACCAGTCCCGGGACGAGTAGCACCGCGAGCAGGAGGGCCAGCGTCGTGGTCTCCCCCAACTGGACGGTCGAGGCGGCGGGTCGGAGGGCGACGTCCATGTGCAGGCGGGGCGCCGGGGGTGGCAAGTGTCTTCCGCCGGCCTGCCACAGCCACCCGCGTCAGCGCCACACGCGGGGGTCACCCCCACCGAGCCGGACGCCGACGAGCAGTCCGATGCCCAGGAGTCCGATGACCGCGGGCGACGTCGCGACCGTCACCGCCCGGAGGCTCCCCACGAGCCCGTAGGCGACCGCGAGCCAGCCCGCCCACGCCGCGCTCGCGAGTCCGTTCGATGGCCACGGCGCGGCCGCGCGGTCGCCGGCATCCGCGGGCAGGGGCGGGTCGTCCCACTCCCCGTCGTCGTCGGGGGAGCCCATCACCTCAGAGGCAGGTCCTGTAGGCCTCCAGGGTCCGCTCGACGTTCGCCTCCGTGTGGCCCCAGGAGACGAAGTTACACTCGTACTGGTTCTGCGAGACGAGCACGCCCTCGTCGAGCATCCGGGGGCGGAAGATACGGGCGTAGCGGTCCGTAGCGGCGTCGTCCGTGTCGGTCCCGCGCTTCGGACACGCGTCGTAGCGGTCGCAGGAGGGGTCCTGCCGGCAGCCGTCCGCACAACACTCGCTCTGGGGTGGCCCGTCCGCGCGCGTGAAGATGATCTTGAACATCGAGTCCAGCCCCGTGACCGTGTAGGCGGGCGCCTGGTCGGCGACGATCTCCGCGAGGCCCTCGCGGAGCTGCCGGCCGAGCCCGTTCACGTGGTCGTAGACGTCGTTCTCGGCACAGAAGCGTAGCGTCTCCAGCCCCGCGGCCATCGTCACCGGATGCCCGGAGAAGGTCCCGGCCTGGAACACGTCGCCGGAGGGTGTGAACTGCTCGATGTACTCCGTCTTGCCGCCGATGGCGCCGACCGGGTAGCCGCCGCCGATGATCTTGCCGAACGTCGTGATGTCCGGGTCGATGCCGTACTTCCCCTGGGCGCACTGGAGGCCGCCGACACGGAACCCCGTGATGACCTCGTCCCAGACCAGCAGCGCACCGTGGTCCTCGCAGATGTCCGCGACGGCCTCGTGGTAGTCCTCCTCCGGCGTGACGATGCCCATGTTCGCCTGCACCGGCTCGATGAGGACGCCCGCGATGTCGTCGCCGTGGGCCTCGAACACCGCCTGCATCGCTTCCTCGTCGTTGAACGGCACGGGGAGGGTGTGCTCCGAGAACGACTGCGGGATACCCGCCGTCGAGGGGCGGGGGTGGTCGGCGTCCCCCTCGACGAGCGTGGACTCCTGGGCGCCGTGGTAGCCGCCCTGCATCACGACGATCTTGTTCCGACCGGTCACCGCGCGTGAGAGGCGGACGGCCGAGACGGTCGCCTCCGTCCCGCTGTTGACGAACCGCAGCATCTCGACGGAGGGGACGTGCCGGCAGACGAACTCCGCGTGCTCGACCTCGACCTCCGTGGGCATCCCGTACATCGGTCCCTCGCTGGCGTGGGACTGCACGGCTGCCCGGACCGGGTCGGGCATGTCGTGGCCCATCAGCATCGGGCCCAGGCCCATCACCCAGTCGACGAGCCGGTTCCCGTCGGCGTCGACGACGTGCCCGCCGTCGCCACGCTCGACGAACGTGGGGTACGGCTGGGGGGCGGCCCGCACCGCGCTGTTCACGCCGCCCGGCAGCACGGACAGCGCACGGTCGTAGAGGTCCCGCGAGCGCTCGCGATTCATACCCCGCCCTACTGACGGGGGGCGAAAGTAGCTTGCTCACCGGAGCGCGGCCGGCCCGGCCGGCGCCCGCTGCGAACTGGCGGATGCGGTGGAGAGTCCAGTCCGGACCAACCGATAGGTGGCGACCGGCCGTCCGGCCCCGCCCGAGGGGACGAGTCGGAGAGTTACATGTCTACCTTTTTCTCCGTATTCGATATCCAATCGTCCATCTCTATTCGACAGAAATGAGTATATTGCCACTACGGACCGTATTATATTCCCACACGCCGGACAGGGAGATGCGAGGTAACGGAGCACGAGAGAGTCCAGGACAGGAGCAAACACCACTCCCACGGCGGTGTCGTATCGCATCGGTCCGACGCCGGGCGGGCCAGGCTGGTGCCATGCGTCGTGCGTCGTATGGCCATTCCTTCATTCACGAACCCGGCTCCGCCGACCGTTCCACCGCGGTCGGCCCGTTCCTGCAGGCGTCGGCGGGCACTCCCCGCCGACCGCTCCACTACTGGTCCGTGGTCCCCCCGGACCGCGGCACCACAGTATTCGGTCCGTTTGAGTAGTTGCGTTCGTATATATACGATACGGAAGTAATAGCTGGTATTTCGCCGTTATCTGCCGTATTCGAGAGAAAGAGGACTGCTCACAGCAGATGCTCGCGCCGCTGACCGCGAGAAGGAGACGGACCGGTCAGCAGGGACCGGGACTCGCTCGTCGCGTCAGACCGCCTCGCGGCCCTCCTTGCCGGTACGGATCTGGTGTGCGCCCTCGACGGGGAGGACGAAGACCTTGCCGTCGCCGGGTTCGCCGGTCTTCGCGGCGTCCGCGATGGCCCCGGCGACCTCGTCGGCGGGCACGTCCGCGACCACGCACTCGACCTTCACCTTCTGGTGGAGGTCGACGGTGTACTCCTCGCCGCGCCACTGGCCCTTCTTCGCGGGCTGGCTCCCCCGGCCGGAGACGTTCGTCACTGTGATCGAGGGGGCATCCACGTCCACCAGCGCCGACTTCACGTTCGAGAGGGCGTCCGGACGGATGTAAGCCATGACGAGCTTGATGCCGCCGTCGTTCGGCATCCCGCCGTCGGGGCGGACGACGCCGCGACCGTCCTCGACGAAGCCGCCGTCCGTGGCGGTCTCGGGGCGGCCGAACTCGGGGTAGGTGTCGACGCCGTGCTCGGCGACGTCCAGCCCCTCCAGTTCGTGCTCGCGGGAGACGCGGGCCTCGCCGACGGCCTTCAGGAGGCCGAAGACGGCGGCGGTCGCCGCGACCGTCCACGCGGTGATGACGGCCACGAGGGCGACCTGGCCGACGAGCGCGTCGACGAAGAACGCGGTGTCGAAGCCGCTCGCCCAGGTGTCGGTGGCGACGAACGGGAACAGCAACGCGCCGAGCATCCCGGCGCTCCCGTGGACCGGGAAGACCGCGCAGACGTCGTCAATCTTCAGCCGCTTCTCGACGAAGCCGAAGACGAGGGGGAGCTGCGCGCCGGCCAGCAGACCGACCGCGAGCGCGCCCACCCAGAGGATGCCGTCCGTGATGGAGGTGATACCCACCAGTCCGGCGAGCATCCCGTTGGCGACGTACAGCGTGTCGACCTTGCCGGTCTTGTACAGCGCCATGGCACCGGCACCGATGGCACCCGCGGCCATGCCCAGCGTCGTGGTCAGGGCGACGCGACCGACGTAGTCGAAGGCACCCAGCGAGAGGATGCCCTCGTTGGCGGCGGCCGTCGCGTCGAAGACGGAGGCGGCGGTGCCGACGTTGAAGCCGTACCAGCCGAAGGCCAGGATGAGCGTCCCCAGCACCGCGAAGGTCAGCGAGTGGCCGGGGACGACGTTGACGCTCCCGTCGCTGTTGTAGCGGTCGATGCGCGGGCCGAGGATCCACGCCGCCGTGAGGCCGGCGACGCCGCCCATGCCGTGGACGATGACGCCGCCCGCGAAGTCGTGGAAGCCGAACTCCGCGAGGAAGCCACCGGCCCAGGTGAACCCGACGACGACCGGGTAGATGACCGCCGCGAGCAGGACGGTGTACGTAACGTACGCGCGGAGCTTCGCGCGACCGGCGACGGCCCCGGAGACGATGGTCGCCGCGGTCATCGCGAACACCGCGCCGAACAGCCAGCTGACCCAGCCCGACGAGTCGGCGCTCCACGTCGCGATCAGGTCACCGAGCGCGTAGTCGCCGCCGCCGGTGAGGCCGCCGACGAGCGAGGAGACGCCCGCACCCAGCAGGAAGAACGCGACGACGCCGATGCTCCAGGTGAGCATGTTCTTCGTCAGCTGGTTGGCGACGTTCTTCGAGCGGACCTGACCCGCCTCCAGCATCGCGAAGCCGGCGTGCATGAAGAAGATGAGGAAGGTCACCGTCAGCACCCACAGCAGGTTGATCCCCTCTGCCAGCGCCGCGACGTCCACGCCGGACTGGAGTACGCCCATCACGAACTGTCCACCTCACGTTCCGACCGCGTGTCCATCTCGGAATCGAATTCTGCAACGTTCATTGCGTATCTCACGTCCCGTCGTCAGCAGAGACTACTACATAAACTTTTGACTTTAGTATGTCCAGTTTTAGCAGAATATCAGGACGGTCGTCCGATTTTGGGTAGAATAATATCGATATAAGGTCGTAATTCGTCCAGCGATTCGCCGTTCGGCGACCGCCCAGTGGACGAACGTCCGGGGCAGAACGCACCGTTCGGACGGGTTTCGTCCCTCGCGCGCCACGTTCGTCCAGCCACTCGGGGTGCCATCACGGGGATCCAGGTCGCCGCTCGACGCTGGTGGGGGCGAGCCGCTGTCGAACAGCGAGAGCTGGCAGCGGCGGACATCGCCTCCGCTGTGGACCCGCGGAGGGAGCATCGTACCGAGAACTGTGGAGGGAGGAGCGCAGCGAGAACCGTGACGGGGACCGCGGACGGACGGAGTCAGTCGCCGTCGCCCACGACGTCGAGCGGGCCGTCCTCGACGACGGCGTGGCGGGCCACCGCGACGCGGTGGCCCCGGACGCGGGGGTCGCTCGCCAGCCGGGTCGCGGTCCGTTCGAGCGCGGCCGTGGAGGGGAACCGGCAGACGGCCACCACGTCGAACCGGCCGCAGGTCCGGTAGACCGCCATCCCCGGGCCGTCACGCAGGTCGTCGGCGACGGTGGTGCCGTTGCCGTGGTGGGCGTCGACCCGGAGGAGGGCCGTCCGGAGCCCGAGCGCGTCGTAGTCGACGTGTGGGACGTACCCCTCGACCGCGCCCGCTCTTTCGAGGGCGGCGAGCCGGTCGGCGGTCGCAGCGTCGGCCGCCGTGACGGTGGCCCGGTCGTGGGGGTCGCCCCGGATCGCGTCCAGGGGCGGCTCCCCGTCCTCCCGCCCGTCCTCCGACCCCCCGTCGCTGGAGTCGGTGTCGGCCACGGCCTACACCGCGTCCGATCCCGTCACCCCGGTGCGGATCTGGTAGACCTCGTCGACGGGCGAGACGAACACCTTGCCGTCGCCGGGCTCGCCGGTCTTCGCGGCCTCGACGATGGCCTCGGCGACCTCGTCGGCGGGCACCTCGGCCACGTAGCACTCGACTTTCACCTTCGAGTGCAGGTCGACGGTGTACTCCTCGCCGCGCCACTGGCCCTTCTTCGCGGGCTGGCTCCCCCGGCCGGAGACGTTCGTCACCGTGATTGAGGGCGCGCCCACGTCCACCAGTGCTGTCTTCACCTCGCCCAGCCGGTCCGGGCGGATGAACGCCGTTACCAGTTTGACCTCGCCGTCGTTGGGTTCGTCACTCATCGTCGGTCACCTCGGTGATCGCAGGGGTCGGCTCCGTTGCCTCGCCGCCGTCGGTCCGGATCTCGTCGGTCGCACCCGGGACGGTACCGCCGTCGGCGACCGCGCGGTCCGGGCCGGAGTCGTCCGTGAACTCGGGGTAGGCGTGCATCCCGTGCTCGGACGGGTCGAGGCCGGCGACCTCGTCCTCGTCGGAGACGCGCAGGCCGACGACCGCGTCGACTACCAGCAGCACGGCCATCGTCCCGAGGACGGTGAACGTGCCGATGAGCGCCGACCCGACGACCTGCATGATCAGCTGGTTGAGCGAGAAGCCGGCCACGTCGAAGAACGGGATGAGCATCGTCCCGATGAAGCCGGCGCTCCCGTGGACCGCGAAGACGCCACAGACGTCGTCCACCTTCAGCGAGTCCACGACCCAGCGGTAGACGAACGGCGTCTGGACGCCGCCGATGACGCCGATCACGATGGCGCCCCACCAGGAGACGTGGGCACAGGCGCCGGTGATGGCGACCAGCCCCGCGAGGAGGCCGTTCGCGCCGAACAGCGGGTCCGGCTTCCCCTCCCACGCCGCCGTGGTCAGGGTGGAGAACACCATACCGGCACCCATGGCCAGCGTGGTGTTCAGCGCGACGCGGCCCAGCGCGGCCTCGTTGAAGGAGCCGTCCGTCGTCAGCACGGTCGCCTGGGTACCGACGTTGAACGCGTACCAGCCGAAGGCCAGGATGAGCGTCCCGATGACCGCGAACAGGACGCTGTGGCCGGGGATGGGCTGTGCATCGCCGTTCTCGTCGAAGCGGCCCTTGCGCGGCCCGACCATGTACGCCGCCGTGAGGCCGGCGATGCCACCCATCGCGTGGACGACGGTCGCGCCGGCGAAGTCCTTGTAGCCGACGCCGAGTGCCTCGCCGATGTAGCCGGTGCCGGAGAGGAGCCCGGTACCCCCCCACGTCGAGCCGGCGACGACGGGGTACAGCACCGCGACCAGGACGAACGCGTAGGCGACGTAGGCACCGAACTTCATCCGCTCGGCGATGGCCCCGGAGACGATGGTCGCCGCGGTCATCGCGAACACCGCGCCGAACAGCCAGCCGACCCACGCCGTCGGGTCGTTGATGTGGCCGAACGCCGCCGAGACGGAGAACTCGACGCCCGGCGACCCGAGCATCCCCGCCATGGCGGAGACCGCGGCGCCGACGAGGAAGAAGACCAGCACCCCCATCGACCAGTCGGTCATGTTCTTCATCACGACGTTCCCGGCGTTCTTCGCGCGGACCTGCCCGGCCTCCAGCAGCGCGAAACCGGGCTGCATGAAGAAGATCAGGAACGACACCATCAGCACCCACACCGCGTTGACGCTGTCCGCGATGGCGGTGATGTCACCCTGGAGCGGCACGAGTCCGAACATCAGTCGTGTACCCCCACGTTTGCTTCCGTTTCTGAACTCATTTCGCTGTATTTCCACGTCATCGTTTATCTCTGCGCACCAGATGCGAGTGCCCTTCCACTACATAAGACTTGTCTTGAAAAGACATCCATATTACCGGGATAAGAGGACGAGCGTCGAAAATAGGGCAGAATATTATGGATATAATGGCGCCGTTCGTCAGGAAAGACACCCGTTCGTGGACGACGTTCCGGACGTTCGTGGACCGCCCGCAGGGGCGTCCGGTCGGGTGTTCGGTCGCGCGCGCCCCATCCAGCGTACTCACGACCGGCGGCCGGAGCGTCTCACGGCCGGTCGTGTCGCCTCACAGCCGGTCGGCCAGGTCCTCGGCGAAGTAGGTGACGATGAGGTCCGCGCCGGCCCGCTTGATCGGGAGGAGCGACTCGTGGGCCGCCGCCTCCAGGTCAAGCCACCCCTTCTCGGCGGCGGCGTGGACCATCGCGTACTCGCCGCTGACGTTGTACGCCGCGACCGGGCGGTCGAACTCCCGGCGCACGTCCGCGACGACGTCCAGATACGGGAGCGCCGGCTTGACCATCAGCACGTCCGCACCCTCGGCGGCGTCCCGCGCGACCTCGCGGCGCGCCTCGCGGGCGTTGGCGGGGTCCATCTGGTAGTGGCGGCGATCGCCGAAGGCGGGGGCGCCGTCGGCGGCGTCGCGGAACGGGCCGTAGAACGCGGAGGCGTACTTCGCGGCGTAGGCCATGACGGGCACGTCCCCGTGTCCGGCCCCGTCGAGCGCCTCGCGGATGGCGGCGACCTGCCCGTCCATCATCCCGGAGGGGGCGATCATGTCCGCGCCGGCCGCGGCCTGGGAGACGGCGACCGAGCGGTACCGCTCCAGGGTGGCCTCGTTGCGCACGGTCAGGTCCGGGTCGTCGGTCGCGTCCGCCTCCAGGATGCCGCAGTGGCCGTGGTCGGTGTACTCGCAGAGACAGAGGTCGGTGACGAGGTAGGCGTCGGTCTCGGCGGCGATGGCGCGGGTCGCACGCTGGACGACGCCGTCCTCGGCGTCCGCACGGGACCCCTCCGGGTCCTTCGACTCCGGGATGCCAAAGAGCATGACCGCCTCCACCCCGGTCTCCATGACCTCGCGGACGCGGGGGACCGCCTCGGCCACGGGGACGCGCTCGTGGCCCGGCATCGAGGGGATGGGCCGGCGCTCGTCGGTCGTCGCGTCGACGAAGACGGGCGCGACGAGATCGCTCGCCCGTACCTCCGTCTCGCTCACCAGGTCGCGGACGCCGTCGGCGCGGAGTCGCCGCGGGCCGAGGTGCGTGGGTGCGTCGTGGCCGCTCATACGTACCAGTTGGCAGTCGAAGGCTAAGACGTGTCGACTCCGCGCCGCCGCCGGACCGCGTCGGCGGTGCAGGGCGGCAGGTCACGCCACCTCCGCGACGCGCTCGACGGCTCGCTCCACGCCGGCCCGCTCCACGTCCAGGTGCGTACAGAAGCGGACCTGCCGGTCGGCGAACGGTACCCCCAGCACGCCGGCCGACTCGCAGTCCGCCAGGAAGGCCTCGGCGGGCCGGTCCGTGTCGACCAGCACGATGTTCGTCTCCGGGTCGTGGGCGTCCAGCCCGTCGAGGTCGTCGAGGCCAGCGGCCAGCCGCCCGGCGTTCCGGTGGTCGTCGGCCAGGCGGTCACGGTTCTCCAGGGCACGCAGTCCCGGGGCGGCGATGATGCCGGCCTGGCGCATCCCACCGCCGAACAGCTTCCGGACGCGTCTGGCGGCCTCGATGAATGCCTCGTCGCCGGCGAGGACCGACCCCACGGGCGCGCCCAGCCCCTTCGAGAGACAGCACATCACGGAGTCGACCTCGCGCGCGATGCGGGCGGCCGGGACGTCCAGTGCAGCGGCCGCGTTGAACAGGCGCGCGCCGTCGAGGTGGACCGGCACGTCGTGCTCGTGGGCGGCCGCGGCAGCAGCGTCGATGCGCTCGGGCGCGATGGCGGTCCCCCCCTTCGAGTTGTGGGTGTTCTCCAGGCAGAGGAGCCCGGTCCCCGGCCGGTGGCCGTCCTGCTCGACGTAGCCCGCGTGGACCTGTTCGGGGGTCACGACGCCGCGCTCGCCGCCGTCGACCGTGCGGACCTGGAGCCCGGCGTGCTGGGCGAGGCCGGCGAGCTCCCACTTGTAGACGTGGCTCTCGCGCTCGACAAGCGCCTCCTGGCCCCGCCCGGTGTGGGTGCGGGCGGCGATCTGGTTGCCCATCGTCCCCGTCGGGACGTAGAGCGCGGCCTCGAAGCCGAGGACGTCGGCGGCCCGGGCCTCCAGTTTGTCGACGGTCGGGTCCTCGCGGTAGACGTCGTCGCCGACGGCGGCCTCGTGGGCGGCGTCGCGCATCGCGTCGCTCGGGCGGGTGACCGTGTCCGACCGGAGGTCGATGGCGTCGGCTGCGTCTGCGTCGGTGTCGGGCATGCCCCCCGTTTCGGGTCGAGCGCCAAAGGCACGGTGGGTGCGAGGCCGGGAGTCGGTTGCGGAAACGGTATGCCGGCGCCCGTCGAATCCGGGCGCATGGACCCGCGCATCCGAGAGCACGCGCAGACCCTCGCGGAGGCCATCGACCTCGACGAGGGCGACCACCTCCTCATCAAGTCCGAGCCCGCCGCCGGGGACCTCGTCGTGGCGCTGTACGAACTCGCCGGCGACCGCGGCGCGCACCCGCTCCACATCACGACCAACCGGAGCGGCCGCGCCATCCGGGCCTACCTGCGGGCCGCCGGGGAGTCGAGCGTGGAGTTCGAGACGCCCGCTCACGAGCGCGACCTGGTCGAGGCGGCGGACTGCCACGTCGTCATCCGGTCGCACGGCAACGTCGCGGAGATGGTCGACGTCGACGACGAGGTCAACGCCGCCTACGAGAAGGCCCACAGCCCCATCCTCGACGAGCGGCTCACCGACCGCTGGACGCTAACCCAGCACCCCTCGCCGGCCGACGCGCAGCTCGCGGAGATGAGCTTCGAGGCCTACCAGAACTTCGTCTACGACGCCATCCTCAAGGACTGGGGCGAGCAGCGCGAGTTCCAGGAGCAGATGGTGGAGATCCTCGACGCGGGCGAGGAGGTCCGCATCGTCTCGGGTGACACGACGGACGTGACCATGTCCATCGCCGGCAACGAGACCCTCAACGACACCAACTCCCACAACCTCCCCGGCGGGGAGGTGTTCACCGCCCCCGTCCCCGACAGCGTCGAGGGCGAGGTCCTCTTCGACAAGCCGGTCTACCGCCGCGGCAAGGAGGTCAACGGGGCCCGGCTGGTCTTCGAGGACGGCGAGGTCGTCGACTACAGCGCCGAGAAGAACGAGTCGTTCCTCGGGAGCATCCTCGACACGGACCCCGGCGCGCGCCGCCTGGGGGAGCTGGGCATCGGGATGAACCGCGACATCGATCGGTTCACCTACAACATGCTGTTCGACGAGAAGATGGGCGACACCGTCCACATGCGACATGATCGTGGACATGAGCGAGGACTCGCGCATCGAGGCCGACGGCGAGGTCGTCCAGCAGGACGGGACGTTCGTGTTCGAGGACGGGTTCGAGGGGTAGTCCGGACCCGGACTCGAGTGCCGCGACGCCCGGACCGCCTACCCGGTTTCGTACGCCGCCGGGTTCAGGTGGCGCTCGACCCGACGCCGGACGCGGCCCCAGGGGACGCCGAACGCCAGTAGCGCCGCGAGCACGATCGACACGCCCCGGACGACGACCCCTGCCCATCCGTCGACGGTGACGCCGAGCCCCGAGAGCGGTAGAACAAGCGTCAACCCGAGGACGATCTGGAGGAGGAAGAAGCCGAAGCACAACCATAGCCGAGACCGCACGTCGAGGACCCACAAGATCGCGGCGACGCTCGTCCCGAACAGCAGCCCGAACCCGAGGTCCGAGAGCGGGACGACCGGGCCCAGAGCCTCGGCGAGTGTCGCACCGGCCCCGAACAGCGGGAAGCCGACCAGCAGCCGGAACGCGAGCAACCGGACGAACGAGTCGCGCTCCGGCGCCGCCGTGGGCCCGTCTCCGGTCGCTGCCATGCCCCGGCTCGAACCCCTGCCGGCAGGAGCGTTGGGCCGGACCACCGGCTTGACCACGCTTTTGCCGGTCACGCCCGGACCCGAGGACATGGACCCCCGCATCAAGGACCACGCACGGGTACTCGTGGACGACTGCGCCGGGATCGAGGCCGGCGACCAGGTGGCCGTCCGGGCCTCGCCGGAGAGCGAGGACCTGACGGTAGCGGTAGCCGAGCTGGTCGGCGAACGCGGCGGCGTGGTGAGCGTCTCCTTCGGTAGCAAGCGCGCCAGCAGGGCGCACTCGCTGGCCGCCGACGAGGAGACGCTGGCGACCGAGAACGCGATGGCCCTGGCGAAGTACGAGGCCGCGGACGCCGTGGTCCAGATTCGCGGCGGCGCCAACCTCAACGAGACAGGCGACGTGCCGCCCGCGAAGAACGCGGCGAGCAAGCGCGCCAACCAGGCCGTCCAGGAGGCCCTCCTCGACTCGAAGTGGGTGCTCACGCAGTGGCCCTCCACCGGTTACGCCCAGAAGGCCGAGATGTCAACCGAGGCCTACGAGGACTTCGTCTGGAACGCCGTCAACAAGGACTGGGACGCGGTCCGGGAGCACCAGGCCCAGCTCGTCGAACTGCTCGACCCCGCCGACGAGGTCCGCATCGTCTCGGGCGACGCGACGGACGTGACGATGTCCGTCGCCGGCAACCCCGCCAGGAACGACGCCGACGACAACAACATGCCCGGGGGGGAGGTGTTCACCGCCCCCGTCCCCGACAGCGTCAAGGGCGAGGTCCTCTTCGACAAGCCCGTCATCATCCAGGGCCGGGAGGTGCTCGACGTCCGGCTCGTCTTCGAGGGCGGCGAGGTGGTGGAGCACGAGGCCTCGAAGAACGAGGAACTCCTGACCAGCCTGCTGGAGACCGACGAGGGGGCCCGCCGCCTGGGGGAGCTGGGCATCGGGATGAACCGCGACATCGATCGGTTCACCTACAACATGCTGTTCGACGAGAAGATGGGCGACACCGTCCACATGGACATGAGCGAGGACTCGCGCATCGAGGTCGACGGCGAGGTCGTCCAGCAGGACGGGACGTTCGTGTTCGAAGACGGGTTCGGGGAATGACGGGCGACGACCACGGAGAGGGACCGGCGCTGTCGCGCCTCGCGGCTGACGGTTCGTGACGACCGGTTCACGGAGGCCGCGCAGATGGTCGCTGTCCGGTAGTCGACCGAGGGGGAGGAAAGGGGCTAGGTCGGGAGAACAGGCCGGAACTCCGAGTTCCCACAGTGGCAGGACCCGTTCTCGAGGCCGATGGGTCGAAGCCCGCCCCCGTCGGTCATCTGTGTGGGGTAGACGCTGCCGCACTCGCGACACACCCCGAGCTGCTGTGGTTTCCCTCCCTGGTCCGGGTCAGCGGGGTCCGTCTGCACGACACCGGTGACGAACTCCCTCTCCCCGAACTCGCTCAGGCAGGCCTCGCACAGCTTCAGGCCCGCCGCTCCGTCCCCCTCGTACGTCACCCACACAGTACACGCAGTATCTGCGCCACACTCTTGACACGTTATCATAGGCTCATCCCCGCTCGGAGTATTCACCCTCGCCGGGGATGGACTAACAGAGGGAGACCCACCTACTGAGGGTTCATTTTGTCCATACAATGCCCTTTTATCCCTCTCCCCGGTTCGAGCCCCCCGTCTCCGAGAGCGTATTCCCGAGGACGTGTCTGATTCCCCGTCGGAGGCGGGACGCGACGGCCTGCTGAGAGATGCCGAGTTCGTTCCCGATCTCCTCCACCGTCACGGGGGGGCGGGGACGCCGGCGATCAGGGGCAACCGGCGGTCGGGACCGGCAGTCGTATCCCGGCCGCGGGCCGACCGGGAGGTATGCTCGAACCGGGCGACCCCGCACCCCAGGTCAGCGCGCCCAACCAGCACGGCGAGACGGTCACCCCCGACTACGAGGGGGTGACGGTCGTCTACTTCTACCCGGAGGACGAGACACCGGGCTGTACAGTCGAGGCACAGCAGTTCACGGCCGAGGCCGAGAGCTACGCGGACGCCGGCGTGACGGTGTACGGCGTCTCCACGGACGATGTCGAGAGCCACGCCGACTTCGCCGAGAAGGAGGGCATCGAGTTCGACCTGCTGGCCGACCCGGACGAGGGGGTCTGCGAGGCGTTCGGCGTGCCCCGCATCACCGGTCGCGCGAAGCGGACCACGTTCGTCGTCGTCGACGGCACCGTCGAGCGCGTCTACGAGGGGGTCGACCCCGACGGGCACGCGCGGGATCTGCTGCTCGATCTGATGGACGACGGCCTGGTGGCGCTCTGAGCGGGTCGACCAACGGTCCGCCGTGACCCACAACTATAGGTCCCCCGTCCGAACCCCGAGTATGCTCGAAGCCGGCGACGCGGCACCCGCAGTCAGCGCACCGAACCAGCACGGCGAGACGGTCGAACTCACGTTCGACGAGCCGACGGTCGTCTACTTCTACCCGAAGGACTTCACCGGCGGCTGTACCATCCAGGCCAACGACTTCCAGGACCACCTCCCCGAGTTCCAGGAGGCCGGCGTCCACGTCTACGGCGTCTCGCTCGACGACGTGGAGAGCCACGCCGACTTCGCCGAGGAGGAAGGCGTCTCCTTCGACCTGCTGGCCGACACGGAAGGGGAGGTCGCTGCCGCGTTCGGCGTCCCCACCGACGAGGGGTACACGGACCGGCTCACCTTCCTGCTCGACGACGGCGAAGTCGTCGCGACCTACGACCCCGAACTGGCGGACCCGTCGGGACACGCACGCGAGGTGCTGGAGGACGCGAGAGGGCAGGTCGCCGCCGACTGATAGGATATCGAGTGAATTATCCAGATATAGTTGATATATTAGATTAATACCTGGTATTCGACACCTCTACCCACAACCAGCGATTTCTGCGACCGTCGCCGCGGCCTCGTCGACCGCCTCGCGCCAACCGTCGGGTCGTTCCCCGCCGCGCTTCGGCGGGTCGAGGGCGACCGTGACCGGGTGGTAGGAGAACCGTTCCAGCGTCCGCGCCGCCACCCGGCCGACGAACTCCGCGTTCTCCCGCTTCGCGGAGACGCCGCCACGGGCGAGGTCGTAGTAGCGGGTGAACAGGTGGACGACCACCACGCGGTCGGCGTCGACGGTCCCCTCCGCGAGGTGGCGAAACAGCTTCGCGGCGTTGTCCGACGGGTCCGCGCGCCGCCACTCCAGTTCGACGGCGACGAGGACACCGTCGCCGTCCCCGGCCACGTCGACGGGTGTCCCGGCGACGGACCGCTCGGTGGACCACGCCAGGTCGGGGACCGCACTCGCGAGGTGGTCACACAGGAGGGCGCTGCCCTCGTCGGCGAAGCGACCCATAAGCTGGGGCGAGCGGCGCCCCGAGCTTGAGCGTTACGCCGCCCGTCGCACGAGGAGCGCAGCGCCGGGCAGCGCGACCATTACCGCGAGGACGACCGCTCGCGTACGCTCAGATTTCATACCCAATAGAGAACTTGTACACTGCTGACAGTTCTTCGGCCGGGGTATTCGCCGTTTTAACTGCGACGGGCGGGAACCCGCCTGCCACGCGATGACACCGATGAGACGGGTATTTAGGTGCCGCCCTCTGCACCTTCGGGTATGAGTTACGATCCCGCCGACATCGAGGCCCGCTGGCGCGAACGGTGGCGCCAGGAGGGGTACTACGAGGCCGACCCCGACGAGGAGGGGGACGCGACGTTCATCACCGTCCCGTACCCCTACCCCTCGGGGGGGATGCACGTCGGCCACGCGCGCACCTACACGGTGCCTGACGTGTACGCCCGCTACCGGCGACTCCAGGGTGACAACGTCCTGTTCCCCATCGCCTGGCACGTCACCGGCACGCCCATCATCGGCGCCGTCGAGCGGCTGAAGAAGGGCGAGGAGGAGCAGCTCTCCGTCCTGCGGGACACGTACGACGTTCCGGAGGAGACGCTGCAGGACCTGGAGACGCCGATGGGCTTCGCCCGCTACTTCATCGAGGAGCACTACAAGAAGGGGCTGCGCCAGCTCGGGCTGTCGGTGGACTGGCGCCGGGAGTTCACGACGAACGACGAGCGCTACTCGAAGTTCATCACCTGGCAGTACGAGACCCTGCGCGACCGGGGGCTGCTGGAGAAGGGCCTCCACCCGGTCAAGTACTGCACCAACGAGAACAACCCCGTCACCACGCACGACCTGCTGGAGGGCGAGGAGGCGGAGTTCCAGGAGTACACGCTCGTCCGCTTTCGCGACGGCGAGGGAACCGTCCTGCCGATGGCGACCCTGCGCCCGGAGACCGTGCGGGGCGTGACGAACGCCTTCGTCGACCCCGACGGCGAGTACGTCCGCGCCGAGGTCGACGGTGAGGAGTGGGTCGTCTCCCGCGAGGCGACCGAGAAACTGCGGCTGCAGGACCATGACGTGGAGAGCATCGAGGAGCTGGCGGGCGCCGACCTGGTCGGCGAGCACGTCAGCAACCCCATCACGGAGGACGAGGTACTCATCCTGCCCGCCTCCTTCGTCGACACGGACAACGCGACGGGCGTCGTGATGTCCGTCCCGGCGCACTCGCCGGACGACTACGTCGCCCTGCGGGAGGCCAGGGAGCGGGCCGACGAGATAACCCAGTACGGCATCGACCCCGACGAGGTCCGGGCCATCGAGCCCGTCCCCATCCTCACCATCGAGGGGTACGGCGAGATTCCGGCCCGCGACGCCGTCGAGGAGTACGACGTGGAGAGCCAGGAGGACCCCGCCCTGGAGGAGGCGACCCAGGAGCTGTATAATCGCGAGTTCCACCAGGGCGAACTGCTCAACGCGTACGGCGAGTACGCCGGCGAGACCGTCGAGGACGTGCGCGAGCGGTTCCGCGACGACTACCGCGAGCGCGGCGCCTTCGACTCGATGCAGGAGTTCACCGGGGAGGTCGTCTGTCGCTGTGGCGGTGATGTCGAGGTCGCGAAGCAGGAAACGTGGTTCCTGCGCTACAACGACGAGGACTGGATGGCGAAGACGAAACGCGCCATCGAAGGGTTGGACGCCATCCCGGACAACACTCGCGAGCAGTACACCCACACCGTCGACTGGCTGAACGAGTGGCCCTGTATCCGCAACTACGGGCTGGGGACGCGCCTACCGTGGGACGAGGACTTCGTCATCGAGCCGCTGTCGGACTCGACCGTCTACATGGCCTACTACACCGTCGCCCACCGCATCCGGGATATCCCGCCGGAGGACCTCACCGTCGACTTCTTCGACACGCTGTTCTACGGCCCGGACGCGGCCGCGAACCCGGACGAGCGCGCCCTGGAGCTGCGCGAGGAGTGGGACCACTGGTACCCCGTCGACTACCGCGTCTCCGCGAACGACCTCATCTCCAACCACCTCACGTTCTACCTCTACCACCACGCGGAGCTGTTCGACGAGGCCAACTGGCCCCGGGGCATCACCATCATGGGGATGGGCCTGCTGGAGGGCCGGAAGATGTCCTCCTCGAAGGGCCACGTCGTCCTGCCCGGCGAGGCCATCGACGAGTACGGCGCCGACACCGTCCGGTTCTTCCTGCTCAACAGCGCGGAGCCGTGGCAGGACTACGACTGGCGCGACGAGGCCGTCTCCTCGGCGCACACCCAGCTCCGGCGGTTCTACAACCGCGCGACGGAGGTGATCGAAGGGTCGCGGGGCGACCCGGACGGTCGAGCGGCGGAGTCGTCCGAGACGGCGGAGCCGTCTCGTGATGACGGAAATCGCGAAACGATTTCCGAACCACCGCGAGACGAGCAGGACGCCCCCGACGACCAGCCCGACCTGCGCCCCATCGACGAGTGGCTCCTCTCCAGACTGCAGGGCGTCGTCCGCGAGTCGACCGAGGCCCTGGAGGGCTTCGAGACCCGCACCGCCTCGCAGGCCGCCTTCTACGCGATGGAGGAGCACCTGCGCTGGTACCGGCGGCGCGCGGACCTGGACCGCCCCGGCGCGCGCTGGACACTCCGGCACGTCCTCGCCCGGCGCCTGCGGCTGCTGGCGCCGTTCACGCCGTTCCTGGCGAACGAACTGCACGAGGCGCTGACCGGCGAGTCCGCCGAGGACGCCGGCTGGCCGGAGGTGGACGAGGCCCGGGAGGACCCGACCGTCGAGGTCCGGGAGTCGCTGGTCGAGTCGCTCACGGACGACATCAACGACATCGTCAACGTGACCGGCACGGACCCCGACGTGGTCCAGGTCTACACCGCCGCGGACTGGAAGCGCAGCGTCTTCGAGCAGGTGGTCGAACAGGCGTCGCCCCGCGACGCCGACAGGTCGAACGGTGACAGCCGTGAGACGACGGGCCCGGACGTGGGCGCCGTCATGTCCGAAATCATGTCCGACCCGGACCTGCGCGAGCGCGGGAACGAGGTGAGCGACCTGGTGCAGGAGCTGGTCGAGTTCGTCCGCGAGCAGGAGGACGACCGGCTCGCCATCCTGGAGGCCGTCGACGAGGCCGACGTGTACGCCGACGCCGCCGGCTTCTACGAGCGCGAGTTCGACGCCGACGTGCGCGTCCTCGGCGAAACCGACGCCGAAGACGCCGCCCGGGCCGATGGCGCGGTGCCGTTCCGGCCGGCCGTCCACATCGAGTGAGCCGGCAGCGGCGACTCCCTTCCGCCACAGTGTCGGAGGATACTGAGCTACAAATCATCCTGATTCTACATAGTCGAGCTATCGGCCAACCACCCCACTCAATTTAATGGAGGTAAGAACCAGCTGAGAGCGCCAGATGCCACGATTCAATACGCCAAGATATACGCTTTTGATAGACCCAATATATAATTATTGATAGACGGAAATCGTAGTATTTTTTGAGTCTAAAGCCTCGGGTACAAATTTCTGGCCCGTAACTGAGCATTCAATGAAAAACTAGATAGGAGGATTGCGGTATCGGCTTCTAATCATGTATCGTCATATACATCAAGAATGCCATAATCACTCACCTGGAGATACATATCAACTTCATGGGACTCAACTTCCACTCGTTTTCTGACAACTTGGGTTTCTCCTGGCCGTCGACGATCATCTATCTCAATAAATTCATCGGGGCGAGTTCTCACAGGAACAGTTCTGCTACCTAGATTGAACATCTCCTCACTCCCTTTATCGACCTGATAGGTTTCTCCCTGATACTGTATGCTGATGGCCGATTCTGACACATCATATCGGACTTTCGGAAACTGGAGAGTGCCATTTATTGAATACTCTCCGCCTAGATGTCCAGAGTTGGAGAGAATTGGAAGGTGACTCGCTTTACGAGATTCTATTCTTGCTGGGAATGTGTGGACAGCATTATTTGAGTCTACTACTGCCTCCTCCGATTTCACCCTATCCTTATTTGAATTTTCCATTCCTTTTTCAAGTGAACTTCTTTTGCCTCGCGGTTGATCCGGTATGGTTCAAAACCATCGATATGTGCAATCGAGTGGGGCGGAAGATCCTCAAATGTAAACCTGCCCTGTGTGAATCTTACCGAGTTCTCTTTCTCTTGGTTTTCTGAAGCGGATACAGACTGGCTTGTGATAAATGAACCTGCGCCGCCGCTTATTAATTTCAACGTATTACGGCGATTAACACTTGTCAGGACACCATCGTCAGGCTCCGTTTCTGCTTCCTCCATACGGCCTAACTAAATCCGCCCAGCGATAAAACTAGTTATTATCTGCTTCCCTATATATTACGCCAGCAAATAGGTTGGTGTATGGCAATCCAGTATGTTTGTACGGCTTGTCATGGCAATATTAAAGGAAATAACGGCGGCGATACTGAACGCAGGGCGAGCGAAGGGGCTGATCGATTTGCGGACCAAATGAACACATATTCCGGTACAAACTCATACGACACATATGGATATTCTGGGTTTGGACTAGATTATTCCCACAACTGGCATCCAAGTACCGCGGATTTCAAATCAGATGGCTCAGACAAATCAGAATCAGAATACATTGATGATTTAGCTACAGAGATTGGCCAAGCAGACAAGAATGATGAAATTATTGTCAGTCAGGGCGATGTCTGGATTGTCTCCGATGCATATGAACAATACGGATATGGACGTTCAGAAATAAAGACGGTAGATACCTAGGATGGGACATACGAAATCGGGGTCGGGAGAGTTCTAGATCTGAACGAAACACTAAGTTCAGATCCCAATTTTCTGCAGTATTCCTTCCATATTCACGAAGCAGCTCACCTGTTTATTCAGCAAGGGATTAGAGAAGAACATGGAAAGGGGACGTACAGTGTGGACACTGATGGATTTATTTACGATGTCACTCCGATGGCGAGCGCATACGTAGAAACCGCGAATGGTAGTTCGGACACCTGCGTCGGTGGTACCGGTGGCTTCCCCTCTACATTTTGCAATTATAAAAACAACTATCCTAATAATTTCATTTGCGGTTTTAATTGTGGTGCGAATTGTCGCCATACAACTCAAATGACAAACTGTACCAAGAGGGCAACCGATAGCAACGCCCCACTATAATCATTCCGCAGAAGGCACTTATATCTGAATTTCGAAAATATTGTTATGGAACTATGTACTCGCCGTCAGGTACTAGCAAAGGGTAGTGTTGGACTTACAGGCTGCGTTGTTACTTCTGGATGCTTTTTTGATAGCGCGGGACGCCGCGGCGTTAACAAGATTCTAGCGGTTGAAAACAATTCAGTAAATCAGGTCCAATTACACATTCTCGTTGAAAAAAACCGACCACCAGGATCCCAGAATCTGAGGACTACTTTTGAGAACAAAATTCCAATCCAGTCAAATCAAGTGAGGGAACTGGAGGTTCTGGGGGAAGATCAATTCCGTATAACCGTCACTGGTCTGGGCCAAAAAACTGTTTTCTGGACGAGACCGATTTGTAACACAGCAAGTACGAGAGCTATCGTAAAAAGAGATGAAAAAATAATTTCCGAAGTTGAGTGGTGCGAGTGATTCCATGCACTGACTAACATAGTTGACTCAGCGACAACCACCTCTCATAAACCAAGTAAAATATATTTCTATATTCAAATCTTAGTTTTATTTCACAATGGACCACAATTCTGCTTGCTTCTGATTAGTGTAGGCTATATGGGAGTTATCTGACCTCCGTGTCCACCAGGTCGAACGGGTAACCGTTGTCGTTCTCGTCGGCATGCCCGTAGACGACGTGTGCGGCCGCGATGTCCTGGATGGCGAGGCCGGTGGAGTCGAACAGGGTGATGCCGTCGTCGGGCTCGCGGCCGGGCGTCTCGCCGGTGACGACCTCGCCGAGTTCGCCGTAGAGGTCGCCGTCGTCCAGCCGGCCCGCGCTCCAGGGGACGTTGATCTCGCCGGAGTGCGTGCACTGCTCGTAGTCGTCGATGACGAGCTTCGCGTCCAGCAGGGTCTCGTCGGCGTGTTCGTGCTTGTCGGGGGCGTCGGCACCCATCGCGTTGACGTGGGTGTGCTCGCCGAGCGCGTCCCGGGGGACGATGGGCTCCTCGACGGGCGTCACCGTCGAGAGCACGTCGCACGCGGCGGCCTCCTCGATACTGCCCCCGCGCACGTCGAACTCGTCCTCGTAGCGCGCGACGAACTTCGCGACCGCCTCCCCGCGCACGTCGGAGACGACGACCTCCTCGATGTCCCGGACGCAGGCGATGCCCTCCAGCTGGGTGTACGACTGGACCCCGGCGCCGACGATACCCAGCGAGCGGGCGTCCCGGACGGCGAGGTGGTCGGTGGCGACGGCAGCGGCCGCGCCCGTCCGCAGGCGGGTGAGCGTCGTGCCGTCCATGATGGCCAGCGGGAAGGCGTTGCGCGGGTCGGAGTAAATCATCGTCCCCAGCACCGTGGGGAGGTCGTGCTCCGCGACGTTGTCCGTGTGGACGTTGACCCACTTGATGCCGGCCGCGTCCCACTCCTCGGCCTCGCGGGTGTCGGCCTCCTCGCGGCCACCGGCAGCCAGCGTCCCGCCGCGGACGGCCATGTAGGCGGGCATCGACCGGAAGTCGCCGTCGTACTGTGGCAGGTCGATGTAGGATTTGGCGGGCATCTGCGTGTCGCCGCGCTGGTAGGCGGCGAACGCGTCCTCGACGGCCCGGATGACCGCCGGCATCCGGGCGTTCTCGCGCACGTCCGAGGCGTTCAGGAGGAGTGTCTGCATGAGCGGCAATTCTTGCTACCCCCACTTGCCTGTTCCCCTCGCCGGTTCCGGGCTGCCCGGGCCCCCTGGCACGGCACCGTCTGCTGGGCCGGGCGGGGACGCGGCCCACCCCGCCGGAACCGGTATCCCGGACGCGACCGAATGTCCAGGTATGTACCGGCCCTGGGTCGTCACACTCTGTGCCCTGCTCGTACTCGCGGGGTGCAGCGCGGTCCCCGGTGGAGGTGGGGACGGGGACACGACGGAGACACTGACGCCGGTGGCGGTCCCGGAGGCGGCCGACACGCCCGAACGGCTCGCCCCCGGACTCACGGAGGCGGGCGTGACGGGGCCGCTCGCGCTGGCGAACGCGCACGGGGCAGCGCTCGAGGACAGCCACCGGTTCCACTCGAACTGGACGGTCCGCCACCGCGACGGCTCGCTGTACGCGCTCGCGAACCAGTCGACCGTCGTCGCGCCGAACGGCTTCACCACGCGCGTGACCGTCGCCGGGCGGCCCGGCTTCCTCACCACGGGGCCGCGGCTGACCGCCGACCTCTGGTCGAACGGGAGCGTCCTCGCCGAGCGCATCGAGCGCGGCGACGGCGTCGGTTACCGCTACCTCGGCGCGGCGACGTACAACGCCGGCACCGGGTTCTACACCTCGCTCCGGCGGCCGAAGCCGTGGCGCGACCACTACGCCCTGTTCGCCGCGGTGGAGACCCGGGTGGTCGACGAGCGGGCGGGCGGCCCGGGGCCGGCCCGCTACACCGTGGTCGGGACACGCCTGCGGGACCCGACGACGTTCGGGGCGGCCACGGATGTCCGCGAGCCGAGGAACGTCTCGCTCCGGGCCACGATCGACGAGCGTGGCGTCGTCCGGTCGCTCCGGCTCTCGTACGCTGGGCGGCTCCCCAGGGGCGAGCCGGTCCGCGTTTCCCGGCACATCCGCTACACGACAGTCGGCGGAGTCGGGTCCGTCGACCGGCCGCCGTGGTTCGACACGGCGCTGAACGGGAGCCGTGACAGCCGCGGGAGCATCCCGAACCCGTAGTGTCGTCGATCCCGACCGGCGACCTGCTTCCTGCTGCCGGCCAGTGTCGGGAGCACCCTGTCGACGGTGAGGAGGTACGCGAACCCGAGACGGACCAGCCCGGGGACGACGGCCCAATAGCCGAACGTCGCCTCACCGCTCCCCTGCACGGTCACGACGGCCAAGTACTCGATGTACACACCCAGGACAGAGAGGAAGGCGGCACCCAGGACGGAGACGAGTAGCTCGAACGGTTCCGGGAGGGGGCCGAGTAGTTCCGGTTTCACGTCGCCTCGACGGGTGAGTGGCGGCGCTAACCCCGGCCGCCGTTCCTACGGGCAGGAGCGACGGCAAGCGGTGCGTACCGTAACCTGGAGTCCGCTACGCCATAATTTCTTCCCCTCATGGGTAGGCCGTAAGGCCTTAGCCGTGCTGGACATAGACGTAGCCATGAGCCGCAACCGAGACGAATCCGGCCAGTACGCCGAAGAGGTCACTCTGGACGACGTGCTCGCTGTGTTCAGCGAGGTCGACGGCCCGGTGGTCACGACGGGAGATGTTGCGGGGATCACGGGCTGTTCCGACGACACGGCCCGCCGGAAGCTCTCAACACTCCGCGAGCGCGGGCTCCTCGCACGGAGAAAGACAGCGGGGCGGATGCTGTACTGGCTACTCAAGCCAGCGGACCCGACCCCCGTCGACCCTGACGACCCGATTTTCACCGACCGCCCATCGTTCAGTTCCGGGCAGGAGAACCTCTCGGAACGTGCGGATGAACTCCTCTACGGCGAGAAAGCGTGACACAGGCGCGCCCTCTGTTCGTCGATACGAATGCGTTCGTCGCTGTGTTCGACGAGGACGACGACCACTACGAACGTGCGAATACCGTCCTCGACGGTATTGAAGATGGGAGCCTACCCTATGGGCCGCTCTACACCAGCCGCTACGTCCTCTCGGAAACGGCAACCGTCCTTCTCTACGGGAGCAGTCACGGGGACGCAGTCAAGGCACTCGCGTCGATCCGCGGGTCGGCGAGTCTGAACGTGCTTGAAGTCACGGAGCAGCTATTCGACAAGACCGCCGACCAGTTCGCACAGTACGACGACCAGGAGATTTCGTTCGTCGACCACATGAACAGCGTCCTGAGTGAGGAGTACGGGATTGAGCATATCTTCGCGTTCGAGGAGGATTTCCGCACTCTCGGTCTCACGCGGGTCCCGGTCGACACTGGGGAGTGATCGGCCGGCACAGCCGCTGGCTCAGAAGAACTTGAACAGGTCGTCCCGCTCGGCCTCGTGGAGGTGGTGGCGGACGGCCTGGTTCAGGGGCTCGATGCGGCCCTGCTTGGCGACGATGGGCGCGATGGTCTCCGCCTCCCACTGCTGCCAGGGCGGGTAGAGACCGAACCGGTCGGCGACGTCGTCGAGCCGGTCGTCCGCGTCGTCGACCTTGTCCATCTTGTTGACCGCCAGGACCGCCGGGATGCCGAGCTCCTGGAGGAACCCGAACAGCTCGACCGTGTGGGGGATCTCGTCCGGGCCGGAGTGGCGGTCGATGATGTCGACCGCGGCCTTCCCGTCCAGCACGACGACGCCGACGAGGACGTTGTCGGCGTACTGCTCCAGGTAGCGGACGATGTCGGTCTTGATTGCCTCGCGGCGCCCCTCGTCGACGCCGGTCATGAACCCGAACCCGGGCAGGTCGGTGATGACGAAGTCCTCGGGGACCCAGTCGTAGTGGTTCGGCTCGCGCGTGACGCCCGGCTTCCCTCCGGTGTCGAACGAGTGGCCGGTGAGCTTCCGCATCAGCGTCGACTTGCCCACGTTCGACCGCCCGAGGAGGACGACCTCCGCGTCACGGTCCGGGCGTGTCTCGAACATGTTCGTGTGGAGTCGGTTGCCGGGGATAAGCCGTGCGGGTGCCGGCTCGGCGGCGGGGCGGTCAGACGGCTCGTCCGACACCGTGAGGAGCCTCCGGGCCGTTCGGTCGACCGATGCCCAACGCCCTCGCCGGGCCGTTCCTGCTCGACGTGATGCTGGGCAAGCTCGCGACGTACCTCCGGATGTGTGGCCACGACGCGACCTACGCGCTCGACGAGCGCGCGCCCTACGCCCCCGACGACCGGTCGGTCTGGCGGTGCAACCGCTGCGGTCAGCAGTTCTGGCGGGGGAGCCACTGGGACCGGGTGGCCGAGACGCTCGCGGCGGTCCGTGGCGAGGACGAGTGATGGCGGAGAGCGTCGGATAACGGATAAAAGCGTCGGATAACGAACCTGATCGGGCGGGGAGTCAGAAACATCCGGGATTATCCGAGGGAGCGACGGATACGTCGGAAACCCGGATCAGCCGTTATTCGGCGCCCACTCCTCGCAGGCGTCCATGTCGTCCATGATCTCGCTGTGGAGCCCACAGTACGGCTGCATCCCCTGGTCCGTGCGGACGTAGCGGAAGTGCGAGCAGTTGCCACAGTAGAGGTCCTGGTTGGGGTGGGGGTCGGTACTGGCGGCCACGAACTCGGCGTCGTCGGTGGTCGTGCCCCCGTCGCTCGTGGCGCCGGCGGGACGGTCCCCGAACCGCTGGTTCCGACCGGCCCCGGAGCGGGCCTGCTCGGTGAGCGAGTCCGTGTCGGCCGACGCCCCGGACTGTCCGCCCGGCGAGGACATGACCTCGGCACCCCCATCGGTTGTCGAGGCGGCGGTCCCGGAGGCCGACCCGGAGCCGGCAGTCTGCGTCTCGACGTTGCCGTCGGGCGTGCCACCCACGAGGCCGATGCCGCCGAGCTTCCGGGCGAGGCCCTGGTTCGACACCTCGACGACGCGTGTCTCGCCGCCCTCGGTGACCCGGAGTTCGACGGTGCCGCCGGGGTCGTTGCGGGTCTTGAAGCTCGCGACGGCGCTGAACAGCGCCCAGAGCGTCGTCATCGCGCCGAGGAAGTAGACCGCGACCACGGGGAAGGCGTTCGAGAACCAGGCCTGCGGGTAGACCTGCGTGAACAGGACGACGCCGCCGAGGGCGACCAGGCTCCCGAGGACGGCCGCCCAGTCGACCCGGCGGGTCGTCTGCGGGAGGACGACTACGACGCCGAGGAAGGTGACCGGGAGGCCGACCCCGGCGGCGATGCCCGCCGCCTCGCGGGCGTCCTTGTAGGCCTCGTAGATCTCCCGGTACTGCTTGTTGCCGGAGGCGTTGTCTTCCAGGGTCTGTGTCGTGATCTCCTGCGCCCGTGAGGCTAGTCATGGCGTAGCCTGCGGGCTCCTCCCACAAAACTCCGCGTCAGACGCCCGCACGACGGATGTCTCGGCCGTCCCGGGATGTCGGTCCACGAGCGCGGGGTGACTCCCGAACGACACCCTTTCGGCCGCGACCCTCGTCGGTCGGGCATGGACGAGGCCGCAGCCGCGACGCTCGTGGAGTGGCGCGAGTGGGGTGCCGAGGCGCTCGACGCCGCCGACGCACGAGCCTGCCCCGTGTTGCTCTCCGTGACGGCGCCGTGGTGCACCCACTGCCGGGAGATGGACGAGGAGACCTACGCCGAGCCGCGGGTAGCCGCGCATCTCTCGGACGGGTTCGTCCCCGTCCGGGTCGACGCCGACCGCCAGCCCCGGGTCCGCGAACGCTACAACGTTGGCGGGTTCCCCGTGACCGCCTTCCTCACCCCCGACGGCGAGGTGCTCACGGCCGCGGGCTACCTCGGGCTGGAAGGGTTCCGCGGCATCCTCGACTCCGTCCGGCGCACCTGGGACGCCAGGGGAACGACGGCGGGGACGGTACCCCGTGCCCTGGGTGACGAGCCGCCGGCCGGCGAGGTCACCTCGCAGGTGGAGGCGCACATGATCGACCGCGTCACCGGCGGTTTCGACGAGGAGTTCGGCGGCTGGGGCGAGGGCGCGAAGTTCCCCCTCCCGCACGCGGTCGAGTTCGCGGCCAAGCGCGAGCGCACCCGGGACCACGCGACCCGGACGCTGGAGGCCATCCACGCCCACCTGCTCGACACCTACGACGGCGGCTTCTACCGCTACGCCGACAGCCGCGACTGGTCCGGCCTCCACCGCGAGAAGCTCACCGACGAGAACGCCGCGCTCGTCCGGGCGTTCGCGACGGGCTACCTCTACACCGGCGAGGAGACCTACCGGGAGGCCGCCGAGGCCACCGTCGACTACCTCACGAGGGACCTCTGGACGGACACGGGCGAACGGGGCGCCTTCGCCGGCAGCCAGGCCGGGGGCGACTACTACACCCTGTCGGCCAGCGAGCGCGAGGACGCCGACCCGCCCCACGTCGACCCCACCGTCTTCGCGGACCGGAACGGCCTCGCCGCCGACGCGCTGCTCCGGTTCCACGCCGTGACGGACCACCACCCCGCGGCGAGGCACGCCGAGCGCGCGCTCGACACCGTCCTCGACGAACTCGTCGACGACGGGGAGGTGACACACTTCCCGCCCGCCGCGGCCGACGAGGGAGAGGCCGTCGAGTCGGGACTGCTCGTCGACGGGGCGCGGCTCCTCACGGGCCTGACGACCGCCGCGCAGGTGCTCGGCGACGACCGCTGGCTCGCCGCCGCCCGCGAGGTGGCCGACCGGACACTCGACCTGCGGGACGGGACCGGCGCGTTCCGCGACGGCCCCGACGAGGGGCCGGGGCTGCTGGCCCGGTCGCTGCGACCGCTGGACACGAACGTCGAGGTCGCCGACGCCCTCATCGACCTGGCCGTGCTGACCGGCGACGGGGCGTACCGCGAGGCCGCGGCGGACGCGCTCGCGGCATTCGCGGGCGCGGCCGGCCGGATGGGTGTCGAGGTGGCGGGCTACGCGACCGCCTGCGCCCGACAGGTCAACGACCCGCTCGTGGTCGAGACTCCGCCCGCCGACAGCGACCTCCACCGCGCCGCGCTCCGGCTCGCCGACCACGAGAAGGTAGTCGTCCCGGGCGAGCGCGACCCCGCCGTGGCCCGCCGGGGGGAGACGACGACCGACCCCGCGAGCGGCCCGGAGGAGCTGGCCGAGGCGGTGGCGGGGCTGGACTGATCCCCCGGCCGCGGGGCCCGGTCCCGACGGAGCGACGCGCGAGGGGGACGCGGCCGGCCGTGAACCCCGGGGCCGAGTAAACAACCCCCGAGAGGGGTAAACTTCCTCGGTGTTTATGGTAGGTGACCGTGAGGACCAGACATGGCGAACCTCAGGGACCTCGGCCTGTCGGAGTACGAGGCGCGGGCCTACCGGTCGCTCCTGAAGACGGGCCCCACGACGGCCAAGGAGCTCTCGCGGGTGAGCGACGTGCCGATGGGGCGCATCTACGACGTGCTCAACAGCATCGAGCAGTACAACCTCGTGCGGTCGCAGTCGGCCAGCCGGCCGAAAAAATACGTCGCCGTCGAGCCGGAGACGGCGCTCGACCGGCTGCTGGAGGACAAGAAACGAGAGCTCGAGGAGAAGGCAAAGCAGTACGA
Source organism: Halobacteriales archaeon QS_4_70_19 (assembly GCA_003020985.1). GTDB lineage: Archaea > Halobacteriota > Halobacteria > Halobacteriales > Haloarculaceae > Haloglomus. The sequence continues at coordinate 99,856 of PXRM01000022.1, forward strand.
GTCCATCGTCGACGAGCTGGAGGGGGAGCTTGAGACGGCCGAACCCGTCGAGGAGCGGTTCTGGACCGCCGCCGTCGGGGCCGACGAGGCCGCCGACCTCCTGCTCGAACGCATCGCCGCCGCCGACTCGCGCATCGTCATCGTCCTCTCGACGTACACGGAGCGGTACTTCGACATCCGCGAGGTCGGCAACGCGCTGCTCGACGGGTTGCAGGAGGCGCTCGAACGCGGCGTCGACGTGGACTTCCTGATGAAGCCGGCGCTGGTGCCGACGCTCCCGCCGGAGTTCGGCGACCGCTACCGCGAGACGCTCAGCGAGTACAGGGGGTTCGAGGTCCGTACGGTCGAGGACGTCTCGGGCACGTTCACCCTCGTCGACCAGAACGAGGTCGTCATCGAGGTCCCCCACCCGCTCCAGAGCGAGGAGGTGTTCGCCATGCTCAACCTCAAGGACCAGGAGTTCGCCGCCAACGTCCGCGAGGAGTTCCGGCCCCGCTGGGAGGCGGCGGAGGAACTGACCCTCTGACATCCTCCCACGGCTAAAGCCGTGGGGTTTCCGGTCACAGACCGGGCAGGCCACGGCGGGAGGTTCCCCACTCGTCCGCGGTGGGGTTGTCGGACTCGGCATCACAACCGGCGTGCGCCTCGATATTCAACGTTACGCCGGCTGTCGGCTCCATCCCACGACTAACGTCGTGGGCTTTCGCCTCGAACCACTGTAAGTTATATATACCGCCAGTATCACGATCGTAACGGATTTCGTTCAGAAATACTCGCTTCGAGCCAGAAAACCGCCGGAGGGGTACGTTCTGAGAGTGGCTCCGCGCGAGCAGGGCGGGACTCCGTCCCGCTTGCAGTCGGGTGTAACCCGACGACGAAGCGAGCGCGTTTCTCCGGGACGAGGGCGCGCAGCGCCCGAGTGCCGGCGTTTTCTCTGAACGTTTCTTGCGACATCAGAACGCGGCGCGTTCTGATTGCCCGTGGAATCGCTTCGCGATTCCACAACCGCGGGTGGTTCGTCGGCTCCGCCGACGAACGAATAGCTGGCCGGCAACGCCGGCCAGCCGGCTCCCGCAGGCTCGCCCCGGAGGCGCGAGCCGAGGACACCCGAGCCGTCGGAGAAGCCCCTGTTAGTCGTCGGTTGCGGGCTGTCGGTCCGGTTCCGACTCGTCCGGTGCGCCCGACCGGGAGGTCGTGATGTAGACCGCCTCCTGGTCGAAAACGAACTCGTCGAGGAAGGCGACGAGGTAGACGATGCTCTGGAAGAAGAAGTAGAACCAGAGCGTGAACGCCGCGACGTACTCGGCGGGGTGGTGCGAGTAGCCCTCGCGGTAGTCCCGGGCGAAGATGAGGTACGAGCAGACGGCCGGGGCGGCCCCGATTACGGTCCAGAGGTGGCCGCCGGAGGGGAGGTAGGTGCCACCGTCGAGGACGACCTGGTCGAGGACGAACAGGGGGGCGACCAGGACTAGCAGGACCGGCACCAGGGCGTAGCTGAAGGTGTAGATGGCGTCGGCGCGCTGGCGGAGGCCGAGCGTGCGGTTGCGCGAGAGGGGCCCCAGGTGCCGGACGGCGACCTGCATCCAGCCGCGAGCCCAGCGCGAGCGCTGGCTCCACCAGCCCGAGAGGGTCACGGGGTTCTCCTCGAACGTGAGGATGTAGGGGTCGACCTGGAGGCGCTTGCCGTGGGCGTGGATGCGCGCGGACATGTCGATGTCCTCGACGAGGATCTCCTCGTCGAAGCTGCCGAGTTCGTCGAACAGCTCGGCGCGGAAGAACGCCTGGCCGCCGCCGAAGATGGTGAACCCGCCGAACACCTGCCGGCCGAACAGGTCCGCGAGTTCCGCGATGTGGCGTTCGACGGTGGCGTGGAGCGCGAGCACGGAGTCGGTCGGGTTCCGGCCGTAACAGCGGCCCTTGACGCACCAGATGTCCTCGTCCGCCTCGAACCAGCGGACGGCGCGGTCGACGGCGTCCGGGGCGAACTCGTGGTCGGCGTCGATGCTGGCGATGAGGTCGCCGCTGGCGTACTGGAGCGCGTAGTTGGTCGCCTTCGCCTTTCCGCCGCCGGGTTCGTCCCGCTCGACGGCCACGACCGCGCCGTACGCCTGCCCGTACCGCCGGGCGATGGCGGCGGTACGGTCGGTGGAGTCGGCCTCGTAGCAGACGACGATCTCGAGACGGTCGCGGGGGTAGTCGAGGGCGAGGGCGGCCTCGATGGTGTCCGCGAGCACCGGTTCCTCGTTGTACGCGGGGATGACGACGCTCACCAGCGGCAGGTCGTCGGGCAGGCCGCCGGGCGGGTCGGTCCGGGCGAACGCGAGCAGCGAGCTGAGGTAGGTGCGGCCTACGAGCCCCAGCAGCAGCAACAGGAGGACAGTCCGGAGGGTCCGCTCGTAGGCGACGGAGACGAACACCGGGAGGACGAGGCCGCCGATCAGGAGCGTCGCGGTCAGCCCGTAGACCACGACCTTGCGGAGGGAGACGCCGGCCGCATCCGCCGTCTGGACTTTCATTGACGGCGATATCCTCGGCCCGGCCCATAGTGGTTTTCATGCCGCCAGGGAGCCATTCTTCCGACCGGGGGAGACGAAAGATGGCCGCAGTGAGGCGGTTCCCGCGAGCGGCTGCTCGGGGTGAGCGGTCCGGTCGGCGGCCAGGGAGGTCGGGTGCTCCGGGAACTACGCCCCGTCGAACTTCGCCAGCAGGTCGTCGTAGAAGCCGTCGGCGGCGTCCTCGGCGAGCTTCTCGACGATGAGCTCGGGGGTCGACCGCGCGAGGTGGTCCTTCTTCGGCGAGCGCTCGACGACGAGCTCCCCGTCCGCCAGCCCGACGGCCTCGATGCCGTCGACGGTCACGTCGATGGCACACTCGTCGCGGATCTCGGCGGCCAGGTGGGAGACGAAGACGGCGGTGGAGTCGCCGCGGGCGAGCGCCTCCAGAATGCCCGCGATGATGACCCCGGAGGCCCCGGGTTCGGTGATGGACTCCAGCTCGTCGACGAGAACGAGCCGCCGGTCCCCGCCGGTGACGAGGTCGCCGAACTCCCGGAGCGTGGCCTCGAACGCCCCCGCGTCCAGTGTGCCCTGCGATTTGGCCTGGTAGTGGAGCGCCTCGAACCGCTCCAGCCGGGCTGACGCGGCCGGCACGGGGAGCCCCATCTGCGCCAGGACGACGACCACCCCCACGAGGTCGAGCGTCGAGGTCTTGCCGCCGGAGTTGACGCCGGAGAGGAGCGCCACGCCCGCGACCCCGTAGTCGACGGGCTCCACCGCCTCGAACGGGATGTCCAGCAGCGGCGAGCGCCCACCCTCCACGGCGAACCCCTCGCCGGGGTCGAGGAAGGTGGGCATCGTGCAGTCGAAGTCGTGGGCGAAGCGCGACACGGCGAGTTCGACGTCCAGTTCCAGTGCCGCGTCCACGAGTTCGTGGGCGGGCTCGCGGAGGTCCGCCAGCCGCTCCGCGAGGTCGCGCTTGCGGGCGGTCGCGCGGCGGTCGCGCGCGGCGGTCAGCTCCTCGCGGAGGCGCGAGACGGCGCGCTCGTCGTGCTCGACCGGGAACGTCGGGTCGCTCCCGAACGCCCGGCGGGCGAGGTCGGCGTGGTCCGCCAGTTCGAGCGCGTCGACGAGGTGGTCGCGCGCGGCGTCGACCGCGGCGGCGTACTCGTCGGACAGCTCCCGTTCGAGCAGCGAGTCGACGCCGGCGCCCCGCTCGACCAGCGAGAGCAGGTCCGCACCCTCCACGGTCACGTCCCGGTCCTCGATGGCCTCGCGGAGGCGGTCGTTGGCGACGTTCTCGGCCATCCCCACCGCGGCGTCGAGGTCGTCGACGGCGTCGACCAGCCGCCGGAACTCCTCGTCGCCCGCGACGCTGCCGTCCTCGTTGAGGTCCGCGAGCGCCGCGTCCAGCCGGTCCGGGTCCAGCGGCACGTCGAGGTCGGCGGCCCGGGCGACCGCAGCGGCCGCGCGGAGCGGGTCGCGGTTCCGCGCGAAGAAGGCCAGCGTCCGCTCGGGGACGACGCTCTCGGGGTCCTCCAGCGCGCGCGGCTCGATGCGGACGTCGCCCTCCACCTCGATGCCGGCGAACTTCGCGTCCAGCGCGACGACGGTGGAGTACCCCCGCGCCAGCTCGGCGAGGCCGCGGGCATCGTCGACGAGTTCGACGCTCAGCTCCGGCACCGCCTCGCGGGCCCGCGAGTACGTCCCGGCGTCAGTCGTCGCGAGGCAGCGGTCCCGGACCCGCACGTCGCCCGGCCGCTCCAGCGGCTCGACCCCTTCCAGCGCCTCCAGGACCGCCGGGTCGGGTTCGCGGTCCATCGCGCGCTCGGCGAACTCGCGCACCTCCGCGATGCGGGACTCACTCGTCGACGGGTACAGCGTCTCCAGCCGCCGCGCGGCGTAGTCGGTGACGGCCCGCTCCTGCAGCAGGTCGAGCGCGTCCCGGTAGAGTTCGCGCGCCCGGTCGGTCCCGAGGAACTCGCCGTCGTCGCCGTGGCGGTGCCGAACCGCGGCCCGTGCGATGCGGGCCGCCCGGCCGTCGCTGATGCCCGGCGCGCGGGCGATGGCCGCGACGTCGCCCGCCTCCAGGGCGGCCTCGGGGTCGTCCAGCTCGGCGAGGCGGTCGGCGGTCTTCTCACCGACGCCCGGCACCTCGCGTACGTCCATTGGGCGTATGTGGGGTCGGCACGGCCCAAAACGCTAGCGGGTTCACGGTCGTCCACGGACGGTCAGGGATTGAACGGCGAGCGCTCCTCCAGCGACCACCGAAGCGGGTTGCCGTCGGTAAGTTCGACAGACCGCTCGGCGGTTATCTCGACGAGTCGCTCGGCGCCCTCGTACTGCGCGATGCGGGCCTCGTCCCGGACGACGTCGGCGCGGCCGGTCACCTGCAACGTCCGGCCGTCGGAGAAGTCGACGAACAGGAGCCCGACCCGCCCGTGGGCCTCGACGCTGCCTAGCGTGCAGAACATGCTGTTCCCGGAGGAGTCGGGGGAGACGATGCGGTCCCCGTCCACGTCGACGAAACCCGGGTCGCCCCCGCGGTGGGAGGCGTCCGCGCCGGCGCACTCCTCCAGCACCCGCTCGACGGAGGGCCGCCAGACGGCCCGCTGAGTCGTGAGGGCCTCCCTGTCCAGCCGCATCCCCGATCGGATATCGAGCGACCCGGGGTTCTTCAGCTCCACGTTGAGGCGGCCGTCGGCCGGGCAGGCGTCGACGACGGCCGCCAGCGTGGGGACCGTCTCGCCCGAGCCCAGCACCTCGGCGGCCGTCACGGCCGTCAGTGGCGTCTCGTGGACGACGCCCTCGCCGTCCATCAGGCCCGCTGCCCCGCCGTCGCCGGCCCCCAGCCGCGTGTCGTAGAAGACGACCGGCGTCCCGTCGGCCGCGGGCCGGACGTCCACCTCCACCATCCCCGTGTCTGAGTGGGCGGCGGCCCGTGCGACCGCGAGCACGGTGTTCTGCGGGAGGCTCCCGGCGAAGCCGCGATGCGCGACGAGCGTGGGCGTGAACGTGGCCATCACCCGGGCGTCCGCGCGGCGAGCCCTTCAACGGGCCGGGGACGATATGACAGACAGGGACCGATTTATCCCGCCCGCGCCCGACGCGGCGGTATGGCATCCATGCGACTCGCCGACAGGACCGTCCTCGTCACGGGGGCCGGGTCGGGTATCGGCCGCGAGACCACCATCCGCTGCGCAGAGGAGGGCGCCACCGTCATCGCCACCGACGTCGACTCCGAGGGCGGGCAGGAGACCGTCGACATAGTCCGCGAGGCCGACCCCGACGGCGTCGTGGAGTTCGAGAAACTCGACGTAACGAACAGGGCGAAGTTCCGGGAGGTCGCCGACGAGACCGCCGACCAGTACGGCCTGGACTGCGTCGTCAACAACGCCGGCATCGGCCACCCGCCCAACGAGGTCGAGGACGTGAGCGACGGCACGCTCCAGTACGTCATCGACGTGAACCTGAAGGGCGTCTGGAACGGCTGCCACACGACGCTCCCGCACCTGAAGGAGGGTGACGACGACGCGGCCATCGTCAACGTCTCCTCGCTCGCCGGCTTCCTGGGCTTCCCGAAGCAGTCGGTCTACTCGCTGACGAAGGGCGCGGTGCTGAACTTCTCGCGGGCCGTGGCGGCCGAGGCCGGCCCCGACGGCGTCCGCTGCAACGCGGTCTGCCCGGGCTTCACGGACACGCCGCTGGGCCGCCAGTACTTCGCAGAGTTCGACGACGAGGAGGCCGCCATGGAGAAGGCCGCACAGCAGTACCCGCTCCGCCGCCTGGGCGAACCCAACGAGATCGCCGAACCCATCCTGTTCCTGCTGAGCGAGGACGCCTCGTGGATCTCCGGACACGGGCTGGTCGTCGACGGCGGATTCTCCATCTCGTAACCGGCGCAGCGGCGGCGAACCCCTCCGTTTCCGGTCGAACTCGACGAGTGAGAGGCGATGCTCAAGGCCACCGGGCGGAGATTCAAACCGGAAGCCGCAGCACCGTCCCCGATGCCAGCCCTCCACCCGAGCCGCCGAGTCAGGAGTCGTCCATGAGCGACCGCGCCCTCGTCGCCTACGAGCGCCCGGACGGGCGGTACAACCTCCACTACGTTCACGACGCGACCAGCGACCTCGCTGCCCGGCTCACCCCCGCGACGCCCTTCGGCGGGGCGGACCCGCGCGCAGAGTGGGCCGCCGGCCTGCTGCGGGACCTCCTCACCGCCACCACCGCCGAGGCTCCGCGCGTGGCGAGTCGGGTGCCGGATGGCGCGGTGACGGCCGTCGACCCGGCGCCGCTGGCGGTGGGCGTTCGAGTGGAAACGCTCCCCGACCACGTCGTCTTCGGGAGCCACGAGGCGGTGTTCCTCGTGGACCGGTCGTTCGAGGTCGGCCCGTACGTCGCCGTGCCGTTCGACCTCGGCCCCGTCGCGGACGCGCTGGCGGGGACCCGTCTCGACCCGGAGGCAGGCGGCGCGCTCGTCCCCGTGGACCCCGGAAGTTCCGTGGAAGGGCTGCGCGAGCGGGCGGCGGGCGCCCGGGAGGCGCTCGGTGCGGCCATCGACCACGCCGACGGGTCGGGGCACGGGTTCACGGCCGCCGCCGCACGGGTCACGCTCCGCGAGACGCTCGGGCGCTGGGTCGGCCGCGACCGCCTGCTCGTGGCCGACGGCGGCCACGGACGGACCGAGACGGGCCCCTGACCGCGCCGCGACCGTAACGGGGTTGACCCGGGCGGCGCTACCGGTGCGACAGTGACCGACGGGACCGGAGACGAGGAGCCCGGTGGCGGGGACACCGACGGCGACGAGGAGTCGCTCCCGCCGGCGCCCGAGGGCGCCGTGACGGGGCGGGGTGTCGAGACGGTCGTCGCGCCGACGGCCGGAGCGGCGCTGGCGGTCTGCGAGCGCGCGCTCGCCGGGGACGCCCTGCTCACGGTGTCCGGGCGGTGCAGCGTCGAGTACGAGGGGCGCGCCTCGTCGTCGCTCGGTCCCGGCGACCGGCTGCTCGTCTGCAAGCCCGACGGGAGCGTCCTCGTCCACACGGACGAGGGGCAACAGCCCGTCAACTGGCAGCCGCCCGGCTGCACCGTGGAGCCGGCGCTGGTCGAGTCCGCGGGCGAGGCCGGGGACACCGACGACGAGGCCGCGGGCGACGTGGACCGGGAGCCCCGGCTGCGCGTCCGGAGCGAGCGCACGACGCCGGCCGAGGAGCTCGTCGTCGAGTTCGCCTCGGTCGCGCAGGTCTCCGCGTACGACGCCGTCGACCCCGGGGAGCTGGCGCTGACCGGCACGGAGGAGGACCTCCGCGAGCGGATCCTCGCGGAGCCCGAACTCGTCGAACCGGGATTCACGCCGCTGGCCACCGAGCGCGGGACGCCCGCCGGCGCGGTGGACATCTACGGCGAGGACGCCGACGGCCGGACCGTGATCCTCGAACTGAAGCGCCGGCGCGTCGGGCCCGACGCGGTGGGACAGCTCTCGCGGTACGTGGATGCCCTCCGGCGCGACCTCCACGAGGACGCCGCGGTCCGGGGTGTGCTGGTCGCGCCCTCCGTCACCGACCGGGCGCGGCGGCTGCTCGCCGAGCAGGGCCTGGAGTTCGTCGCGCTCGAACCGCCGAATACGTGACGAATGGCGAGAATTGTCGACTTACCCCGCCCCTAAGTCATTTAGGAAGTATATAAACATTTCATATAGAACGTAAGTCAGCTGTTCGCGTCCCCGTCGCGCCGCGCAGCCGAAGAAAGACCGATACGTACCGCGGCCGAGCCATCACGCATGAGCCGGTCGGACGAGGCGGAGTACGACTCCGACGTGGACATCGACGCGCTCCTCTCGGAGGAGCCACACGCCGACCGGCAGGGACACGTCGGCCGGGGCGAGCGGCAGGAAGCGGCCGGGCGGGGCGAGCGGGCCGACGAGTCCACCGAGGAGCGGTCCGGGCTCCGGGGGCGACTGCCGTCGCCCTCGCGTCCCTCGGCCCCGGTCTCGCTCCCGCGGTTCACCGCCCGCGGAGTCGGCCTCGCGCTGGTGGTCTGTGTGGGAGCGTTCCTGGCAGCGAGCGCCGTCGTCCCCCTCGGCGGTGTCGCGGGACTCGTGGGCGTCTTCGTCGGGGCGTTCCTGCTCGCGCTCGCCGGGCGCGGCCGCTACCTCGAACTGGCGGTCGCGGGGACGGGAACGGCCGCCGTGGGGTCGCTGCTCGACCGACTCCTGTTCGCGACGCTGGCCGACGTGGCGGTCCCGCTGACCGTCGTCGGCGGGTCGGCCGGGTTGCTCGCGGCCGTGCTCGGCTGTTACTTCGGGCGTGACCTGCGGGCGGGGCTGACCCGGAGCGTGTGAGTCCGGCTCACTCCTCGGCGCCGACCAGCCGCCAGCCGTCGTCCGTCCGCTCGATGACCTCGTGCTCGGCGAGCAGCCGGAGCGCGTCGTCGACGACCTCGGGCGAGGCGTCGATCTTCCGGGCGATCCGCTCGGGGATCGAGATGCCGTTGGCGACGACCGCCGCGACCTCCGCGTAGAACCGGCCGTCCATGCCCCCGATGTCGTCGAAGCGGTCGCTGAGGTCGTCCATCACGTCGGTCAACCGGCCCTGCACCCACCGCTGAGCCATCGACAGCTCGTTCTCGAGCCCCTCCAGCTGGGCCAGTTCGCTCGCCAGCGCCGCGAGGTCCCCGTCCCGGTCGACGTCCTCCCGTTCGGTCTCGGGGTCGACCGTCATGTGCAGCGAGAGGTAGCGACAGCGGGGCATGTCGAACCCGCGGCTCGCGGGGTAGGCCGACTTCGTCCCGAAGCTGTACGGCGACACCGACACCTCCAACCGGAGGTTCCGGGCGATGGAGAAGTACTTGCGACGCTGGTTGTCGACGCGCGATTCGACGAGGCCCGCCTCCTCCAGTTTCCGGAGGTGGTCGATGACGGCCTTCGGGCTCACGCCGAGGTACTCGGAGATCTCGGTGACGTAACACGGCTTGCGCGCGAGCAGACGGAGGATGCGCCGCCGGTTCTCGTTCCCGAGCAGATCGAGCAGCGCCGCCGAATCCATTACCCGAGTGGAGGTCGTCCAGAGGAAAAAGGGTGTCTACCGGGCTCGCTCACCGGGTCGCTGTGTCACTGGTCGCTCGTGTCGGCACCGCTGCCGCCGTCACCGTTCCCACTGGAGCCGTCGCCGCCGTCACCGTTCCCACTGGAGCCATCGCCGCCGTCACCGTTCCCACTGGAGCCGTCGCCGCCGTCGCCACTCCCGTCAGCGGGGGCGGGGTCGCCCGACTGGCCACTCGACCCGTTGCCGTTGGACTGGCCACCCGACTCATTGCCGTCGGACTGACCACCCGACCCGTTGCCGTTGGACTGGCCACGGTCGCTGGGTGCTCCGTCACTGCCACCAGCGCCCGGCGGATCGGCGTCACCCCCCGTCCCGTTTCCCGGGTCGGAGGCACCGCGCTCGCCTGCGGACTCGTTCCCGCTCGCGGAGTTCCGTTCTGATCGTCCCGGCTCCCCGTCCTGTCCCGGCGCACCGGGGTTCTCGCCGGCGCCGGGCGACTCGCCCACGGCGGGTCCGACGGGCGTCGCCGGCACCGAGGAGAGTCCTCGTGCCATCTCGGTGACCTCGGGGCCGGTGAGCTGGTCGCCTTCCGCGCGGAGCTGTGTCAGGCCGGTGGTGTCGACGCCGACGCGTCGTGCGATGTCGCTCGTCTCGTTCACGTTCTCCTCGAGCTGGTCGGCGCGGGTCGCGAGTCGCGCCGCCCGGGCCCGTTCGGCGAACGTGAGGCTGCTATCGTTGAGGAGCGCCGCGCGCTCGGCGCGGAGTTCGGCCACCCGTTCGCTGATCTGGCCCGTCCGCTGCCGCACCACGTTGGCACGGGCCTCCCCTTCGCTCCGGTTGACGGCGGCCTCGAACATGCCGTGTTCGACCTCGGCCTCGGCCTCGGCCGCGTTGGCCTGGGCGAAGGAGGCCACCGTCAGCCCGAACGAGGCGTTCTCGTCCGGGCCACTCTCGTTTCCGGTCGCGTTCGTCTCCGCTGCGGTCGGCGTCGGCGTGCCGTCCTGCACGGCGGCCGACGAGAGCGACCCGCTGGCCCCGGCGACTGCGCCGGTCCCGACGGCGGCGAGTACCACCAGGACCGCGACCAGTATCGACGCTTGTCTCATCACCAGTTCGTATCCACTGGGTGACGTAAAACCCGGAGGGTCGTTCTGATGGTTCACGGGCGTGTGGACGCGTAAACGGAATGAACGGGGCCACGAAAGGAGCCATTTAGCGCGCCCGAAACCGTTTATGCAGCCGTCTCGTCGCCGATACGCTCGAAGGCGAGCGCCGCGAGCAGGACGGCGAGGACGGACGTGCCGATCGACGCCACCGCCAGTCCGACCCCGGGGTCGTAGCGCAACGGGGGATGGAGGCCGAACACGTAGTCGGTGATGTCGTTCGCGAGCGTGCAGGCCAGCGCGAACGCGAGCGCACCCCGGGTCGTGCGCGCGGCGTGCGGGAGGAGGTACGCGGCGGCGACGAACGCCAGGTGGCTTCCGATGACCCCGAAGTAGGCGAACGGATCGGGGAAGTAGGCGCCGAACCCGAGGTTGAGCGCGACGGCGGTCCAGAGGGCGGTCTCGACCAGCCAGACGAACGCCAGCGTGTGGAGGTACGCGAGCGGCCGGTTGATCGGAACGGTCTCGAGCGGGCGGCCGAGCGCCGGGAGGAGGGTGGCAAAGGCCAGCGCCCCCAGCACCGCGGCGGCCGGCGAGTCGGCGAACACCGGCCACGCGAACGTCGACACCGACGCCAGTCCGCGGTCGACGTACCAGCGCAGGCCGATGACACCAATGCCGAGGCTGCCGGCGACGAGCCAGACCAGCGTCGGCGCCGCCTCCAGGTACTCGCGGGCGTACCGCCGCGGGATGGGGTTGAACCGGCGCACGACTCCGGCGACGCGGGCGGACGGGAAATGCGTGCCGGGGACGGGGCGGAACGGCGAACGGGCGGCCGGGCGTGAGCCACCCACGGAACGCAAGAGGGTTGACGCACGGTCCGCGAGAGGAGGTATGACCGACTACTTCGAGGTCCACGCCCGGGACGGAGCGGCCCGGATCGGCGAACTCCGCCTCTCGGAGTCGCTCCGGACGCCCGGACTCGTGGGGGAGTACCTCGACGACGCCGGGAGCGAGTGGGCCGCCGCCCGCGAGACGCCCGCGGGCGACCCGGCCGTACTGACGGTGCTCCCCCACCGGTCGCTGCCGCCGGGGACGCCCGACGAGGTCCGCGAGACGTTCGGCGGGGCCGGGAACGCGGCGACGGGCGACGCGGCGGCCCCAGCTCGGCCCCGACACGGCTGCTGACCACGGCGCCGACGCGTACGTACTGTCCGGCGGGCCGTCGCTCGTCGGGCACGCCGAGCGGTTCGTCGAGGCCGTCATCTCGGTCCGCCGGGCGGTTCCGGACGACAGCGCCCTCTACCTGGCTGGCGCCGCCACGCCGGCGAACGTCACCACGCTCGTCTACGCCGGTGTCGACCTCGTGGACGCCGACCGCGCGTACGTCCGCGGGACGGAGGGGTTCTACCTGACGACCGACGGCGGGTACTTCCTGGAGGACCTCGACGAGTTGCCGTGTGCCTGCCCGGCCTGTCAGGGCGGGCGCGACGGGTTCGACCGCCGGGGCTGTGCGGAGCACAACGTCCACGCGCTGGAGGCGGCGCTGGCGACCGTCCGCACCCGCATCCGTGACGGGCGGCTCCGGGACTACCTGGAAGGGCAGGGCCGCCACGAGTCGTTCCCGACGAGCGTGCTCCGCCGGCTCGACGGGGAGTACGCCTACGTCGAGGAGCGGGCCCCGCTGTTCCGGCGGGAGTCGCTGCTCGCGGCCACTCCCGCGGTTCGACGACCAGCCGCTCCTGCTGGTGCCGTGCTCGGCGACGAAGCCGTACAGCGAGTCCCGGAGCCACGCGCAGTTCCACCGCGCCGTCGACTACCGTGCCCACACCGTCTCGATGACATCGCCCATCGGCGTCGTGCCCCAGGAACTGGAGACGACCTACCCCGCCCAGCACTACGACTCGGTGGTAACGGGCCGGTGGACGGAGACGGAGTACGAGTTCGTCGCCGCGGTGCTGCGTCGCTACCTCGACCGGGCGGACTACCCCCGCGTCGTGGCCCACCTGCCCGACGACTACCGCCCCGTCGTCGAGCGGGCGGCCGAGCGCGTCGACGACGACCTCGACATCGCGTTCACGGTCACGGACCACCCGACGACGGACGACTCGCTCGCCAACCTGGCGGGCGCGCTGGAGGGCGAGGACCGCTTCTCGAAGCGCGAGCGCGAGCACCGCACCGTCCGCGCGCTCGCGGACTACGTCTTCGGCGAGGGCGCGGGGGACCAGCTCTTCCGCGAGCTGCGGACGGGCAGCCGCTACCCGAAGCTGCGCGCGATGGACGCCGGTATCGAGGCCCGGCCCGGCGACGACACGGACGACCACGACGCCGTCCACGTCGCGACGATGGTCCCCAACTACGGGACGCTGTCGCTGTCGCTGGCGGGTGCGCGCCGCTGGGTCGACAGCGGCGTGCCCACGAAGCGCGTCGAGATCGACGCGTTCGTGCCCCAGGGGAGCGTGCTCGCGCCGGGTGTCGTCGACGCGGACCCCGACATCCGCGTCGGTGACGAGGTGGTCGTCGAGGGGCCGGAGGCGTTCGCCGTGGGGCGGGCGCAGGTCCACGGCCGCGCCATGGTCGACTCGACGCGCGGCATCGTGGTGCAGGTCCGCCACTCCCGGGAGAAGTAGCCGGTCGGCCCCGTCCGCGCCGCACTAGCTGCCTGCCGGGTCACCCCACCGCTCATCATCCCGCCGGCCGAGGGACGGACCGATGACCGATCTCGCACCGGCCGACCTCGCACCGGGCACGACCGTCGCCCACGAGCGCACGTTCACGCCCGAGGACGTGCGCACGTTCACGACCGTCTCGGGCGACGCGGGCGTCCATCACGTCGAGACCGACGACGAGGGGCGCCTCCTCGTGCAGGGGCTGCTGACGGCGACGCTCCCGACGAAGGTGGGGGGCGACCTCGACGTGCTCGCCTCCCGGATGGAGTTCGACTTCCGGCGGCCCGTCTACACGGGCGAGCACATCGTCTGCGAGGTGGAGTTCACCGAGGTCGACCACGGTGACGACCGCGTCTCCGTGACGGCGGACTTCGCGGCCACGCGCACGGACGACGATACGGTGGTCATGACCGGGGTGTTCGAGGGCATCATTAGACAGTAATCCGATCCTCATACGAGATGTATGGATCATTTTCCTATTAGGAATTATTTTCGACAGTTGTACGGGCAGTATCTCTGCCTCCGCGAGACCGCTCACCGGTCGGGGTGACACTGCTCGATGGCCCGGTGGACGTCGTCCCGGCGGCCGACGAAGGTCAGGTGGTCGCCGTGCTGGATCGTCTGTTCCGGGTCGGGGATCTGGGAGTCGCCGTCGCGGCTGACCAGCGCGATGAGGACCCCGTCCGGGAGGTGGTCGTCGAGGTCGCGGATGGACCGGCCGATCAGCGACTCGGCGGTCATCTCCGTCTCCTGGACGTCGCCGGTCCGGCCGAGTTCGGTCATCCACTCCGAGAGCGCGGGCCGCTCGATGGCGTTGTCCATCTCGTGGGCGATGGCGTCGTTGGCCGAGATTGCCCGGACGCCGAGCTCCTCGAACGCCGCGAGGTTGGCCGGGGTGTTCACGCGCGAGATGACCGTCTCCACGTCGTACTTCGCGCTCGTGAGCTGTGCGATGAGGAGGTTCGCGTCGTCGTTCGCGGTCGCTGCCGCGACGATCTTCGCGTTCTCGACCCCCGCGGCCTCCAGGGTGTCGGTGTCGGTCCCGTCGCCTTGGTGGGCGTTGAACCCCTCCTCCCGGGCGCGTTCGACGGCGTCCGGGTCCCGGTCGACGATGACGACGTTCTCCCCTCTGTCCTCCAGTCGTTCGGCGAGGCCACGGCCGACGCGGCCGCCGCCAACTACGATCACGCGCATGGGTAGTACGTTGAGTATCTGGGCGATGTGGCGGGCGAACCCCCCCTCCAGTACGACGGTCGTGAGGATAACCAGGAACACCGTCCCGACGAGGACGGTCGCCTGCTCGGGGGCCGCCGCGCGCAGCTCGAGCGCGAACAGCGTGGCGACGCTCGCCGGGATGATGCCCCGGGGCGCCACCGCGCTCATGAACAGCTGCTCCCGGAGGGTGAACCGCTCGCTGTGGGTGCAGAGTAGCACGGCCAGCGGCCGGACCACGGCGACCACCACAACCACGACTACGAGTCCCCCGGGGCCGAGCGAGACGAGGTCGTCGAACGACAACAGCGTGGCCAGCGAGATGAAGACGAAGGAGAGGACGATCAGCGTGAGATCGCCCTTGAACGCCTCGATCTCCCCCTCGTGCGGGAGGTCGAGGTTCCCCAGCAGGACGCCCGCGGTCGCGACCGCCGCGATGCCGGCCTCGGAGGCGATCCACTCCGCCGTCCCGTACGTGGCGATGGCGCCGACGAGGACGATGAGCCGCGCGTTCTGCACCGCGTTCGAGGGGGTGAGGTCGACGTGTTCGAGGAGGTACCAGACGACCCCGGCGGCGACCGACCCGACGAGCACGCCGGCCCCGAGGCGAGTGAGGAACGACTCGACGAGCAGCGAGGGCGCGGTGGCGTCAGTGACCGCGAGGTCGAAGATGACGACCGCGAGGATGGCAGCCGTGACATCGTTGACGATGCCCTCCGTCTCCAGCACCGCCCCGACCTGGTCGCGGACGGGTACGACGCTCAGGATGGGCGTGATGACCGTCGGGCCGGTCGCGACCAGCAGGGCCCCGATGAGGAAGGCGAGCGACCACGAGGTCCCCAGCGTGACCCGGACGACCCCGGCGGTGCCGACGAGCGTGATCAGCGCGCCGACCGTGACGAGCCGGAACGCCTCGCTGGGGGCCTGGCGGAGCTTCCCGAGCCGGAGGTGGAACGCGCCCTCGAAGATGATGATGGAGACGGAGAGACCCACGACGGCCGACAGCGGTTCCGGCCCGCCGAACGACGACAGTCCCACGAGGTCGAGCCCCTCGGGGCCGACGGCGATGCCGGCCAGGATCAGAAACAGCACGCTCGGGATTGCGAACCGGTCCGCGAGGACCTGCGCGAGGACCCCGAGACCGAGCACGATCACGACGAGCGAGAGGATGCCAGTCCCGGTAGCCACGGGGGCTCACCAGCGCCACCTACAGACGGATGGTATAAAACCGCCGGGGGCAGGGGGCCAGCGTCGGCAGCCGACGACGGCAGGCGCCACACGGGGGCCCCGGGACCGCTGCCGACCAGCGGGGCCGTGCGCCAGCGGACACGGAACGTGAAAGGTTGATTAGCGGTGGTTTGTTATGAACGGGCAATGGCACGGACCGCAAAGCGAGCGGAGTCCCTCATCGAGGAGGACCCGGACATGCGCGACGCACTCCGGACGGTCCTCGACCGGGCCGAGGACGGCCGGGTGACGTGGGGGGACGTGAGCGACGACCTCACGAGCGGGCAGTGGGGGCGGCTCATCGAACGGGGCGTCCTCGAGAAGACCGACGGCGAGGGCTGCGAGATCGCGGACCCGGACGAGGTGGCCGCCGTGGTCGGCGGCGCGAGCGCCGCGAGCATCGCCGACGGCGGCACCGCGACCGCGACCAGTACCACCCCCTCCTCGTCGACCGACATCGACGACGAGGACTCCTCGTGGTCGATGTACGACAAGATGGCCGCCGTGGGCGCGCTGGCCCTGTTCGCCGGCTACTCCCTCTCCAACGTCCGGAACGCCATCGCCGGCGTCCTCGACCTCGGACTCGGGCCGCTGGAGCAGGCGCTCCCGTTCTACGCCGTCATCCTCGTCCTCTCGCTGTTCACCGGCCTCTACTCCACCATCCTGCAGGACAACCTGATGGACACCTCGAAGATGGCCAAGTACCAGGAGCGCCTCCAGGAGATCCAGGAGCGCGAGAAGGAGGCCCGCGAGCGCGACGACGAGGAGGCGCTCGACCGGATCCAAGAGGAGAAGATGGAGGCCATGGGCGACAACCTCGGAATGTTCAAAGAACAGTTCCGCCCGATGGTCTGGATCATGCTGCTCACCATCCCGGTGTTCCTCTGGATGTACTGGATGATTCTCGTACACCCGGAGGAACTCGGCCAGGTCGTCCTCCCGCTTATCGGGCCGGTCGATTGGACCAGTGGTGTCCTCGGGCCGCTCCAGGCGTGGATCCTCTGGTACTTCATCTGCTCGATGGGGTTCACCCAGGTCATCCGGAAGACGTTCAACATCCAGACGACGCCGTCGTCGAGCTGACCGGGCCCGTTCGACGGGTCGCAGTCCGCGGTCTGCGGTCTTCTACTCCGCCGAGAGTACCGTTCCGGCGGATATCACAGTTGTTCGAGGTACCTTTTCACTATACCACACACAGCTATTATACGCCCAGATAGTCGGGCGATTTCGTCACTGGTGGGGGCTCGGAACTGGCCGACTCAGAACCAGCCGCCACCATCCTGTCGCCGGCGGCGGCGACGGCGGACCCGCTCGCGGTCGACCCGCCGAGGGAGCCGTGCGGTGGCGCGCCGGGTGTGGTACTCGGCGCCGCCGAGAACGAGCAGGCTGGCGGCGAACGCGGCGGTACTCGTCGTCCCGGCGAGGTCGCCGGTGGCGCGGCCGATGACGACGCCGGCCAGCAGGAGGGCGACGCCCGCGCCCGCCGCGAGCGCGAGCGTGGCGTCCGGCGAGAGGGGGGTGACCGACTCGGCGTGAGTCGCGTGGAACAGTGCCGCCGGCACCACGAGGACCAGCGCGATCAACAGGCCGAGAAACGGCCGGAACGTCGCCAGCCCGTACGCGAACACGAGGCCACCGGCGAGGGTGGCGGCCGCGAGCGTCGGGTCGGGCACCAGCGTCGCGGCCGGGTCGTCGTCGACACGGACCGCGTAGCCGACGAAGACGTAGAGGACGAGGACGCTCACCAGCGTCGTCGAGAGCGGGTCCCCGAACAGGACCCCGTACAGCGCGAACGACAGCGACAGCACCACCCCCACCAGGACGGCGGCCTCCGGGACGCGGCGGCTCATACCCCCGCTGGGTGGCGAAGCCGCAAACGGGCGTCGGTTCCGGGGCGGGGAAGTGGAGCGACGGGCGCCAGCTCGCCCGGCCCGGGGCGACGGCTCTCAGTCCGTCCGGAGCGCGTACTGGAGCACGCCGAGCGCGGAGCGCCCGTCGCGCATCCCGCCGCCGAGTGCGGCGGCCCGGAGTTCGTCGAACGCCGCGGTCGTCACGCGGATGGACTCGTTGTCGTCGAGATCCTGCTCGCCCGTGGGCGCACAGCCGTGCGCGACGAAGTAGTGGTATGTGGCATCGAGCAGGCCGTTCGAGGGCTCGTGGGCGACGAGGAACTCTACGGCGGCGGCCTCGTAGCCGGTCTCCTCGGCCAGTTCGCGGCGGGCGGCCTCGGCCAGCGGCTCGTCGGCCTCGACGTTGCCGGCCGGCAGGCCGCGGTGACACGCCCGACCGCCTGCCGCCACTCCTCGACGAGGACGACGTCGCCGTCCTCGGTGAACGGGAGGACGATGACGGAGGGGCCGTTCTCGACGCTGTGGAACTCGGTCTCTGTGCCGTCGGGCAGCCGAACCGCGTCGCGGCGGACGCTGAAGCCGGGGCAGTCGTAGTCGGTCGTCGAGTCGAGCGTCTCCCACGCCAGCGGGTCCGCGGCGTCTTCGGTCGCGCCACGGGAGTGTTCGTCGCGAGGCTCGTCGGTGGCGGGACCGTCGGCGGGGTCGCCATCGTCGCTCATACCGGCCCCCGGGCGGGCGCGGGCAAAAGCCCGACGGCGGCGCGACGGGTCACTGCGGGACCGGGGGAGCGGGGCGTCTCCGCACGCTCGCCGGCGACTGGTGGGGCTCGCCCGAGAACAAGAACGAAGTGACCGGGGCGTCCACGGGCGGCCATGTCCGTCCAGCAGCACCTGGAGCGCCTGTTCACCTGGGAGAGCCTCGAGAACACGGAGCGCGGGGTGGAGTTCGAACTGAAGAACCGGCTCATCGAAGGGGAGCTCCACGATGTCGGGGGCTGGATGCTTGACGGCGAGGACGTCGCTCCTGAGAAGATCACGCTGGAGCTGTCGGACGGGACGCTGCTGGAGGCCGAGGCAGTCTCGCCCGACAACCCCGTCCCGTTCGACCTCGCGGAGACGGTGCAGGTCATCGCCGACGTGCCCCGGCTCCGCAAGGGGACCCACACCCTCGGGATCGAGATCGACATCGGGGGGTTCGGCATGGTCGGGTTCGAGACGGACGACGACGTCACCGAGGCGGACCTCGTCGATATCGACCCGGCCGACTACACGGTCGCGGAGCTAGAGGACCTCGTCACGGACCTGCGGGAACCCGCCGAGCTGGAACGGCTCCTCGAGCGCGAGCGGGGCGGCAAGGACCGGAAGACCGCCGTCGAGGCCATCGAGGAGCGCCTGGAGACGGCCCGCGAGGAGGCCCCCGACGAGGAGGAGATCGAGTACACCGCCGAGAACGCCGCCCCCGGCGGCAGCCTGGTCGAGGAACTGCTGGTCGACATCCTCGAATCACCCCAGCGCGTCACCGTCTACCTCACCGCGCTCCGCCTCCAGCCCACGACGCCCGGGGCGGTCGCGGGGCAGACGCTGTTCACCGAGGAGACCGTCGAGGACACGCTGGGCGACTTCGAGATGGAGGGCATCGCCGACCGCAACGACGACGGCGAGTACGAGGTCGTCTCGCCCGTCACTGTCATCCGGAAGCGACAGAACCGGCTCTGGAACCTGCTGAGTCGCGGGCTGTGAGGGCGGTCCGCAGTTCTTACTCGCTTTCCGGCGGCGCCGCCTCGGCCTCCACGAGTTCGAACAGGTTCCCCCACCCCTCGTCCTCCGGGAGCTGGTCCCGGAAGTCATCAATGTCGGACCGGGAGACGACCTCGCTCACGAGGTCCATCACCACCTGAGCGTGGGACGCCGCGTCCGACCGGTCGATGCCCTCGGTCTCGGCGACCCGGTCGAGGTACTCGTTCCAGTCAAACCGCTGGCCGTGCTCCGCGACGGGACCCGTCAGGTACTACTTGATCTCCAGCGGTAATTCGGTGTTTGAGTTGTAGGCGCTCCGCCGTTCGCTCCCCGATACCTGGTAACGCCACCAATTCGTCTGTGACGTGCAACGCACGGTCTCGAAGTTCCTCTGCTGCTCGTTCGACCGCTTCTTCGGCCGTTAGCCCGGACGCTAGCGTCTCCGGCTTTCCGTACTTGCAATCGGATTCAGGGTCCTCCCCGTCTGGCAACCACCCCCGAACGACAAACGTCGCACCTCCTTCCTCAGCCGACTCTCCTACCGTCACGGTCAGTAGATAGACCGTGTCCATCCACCACCGAATCGTGCTGCCCATCGATTCCACTAACTCCCCCCCGGGATCGACTCTGGAACGTCTACCGTCCGAAAATCGGCTAATGGTTGGTCTTCTGACCCGCTTGTGAACACGGGGATATCCAGTCCCGCTTTCGCCTGGTCGCGAAGTTTCTCTGCTCGCTCTTTCGGGGTGTGGCCACTCTTGGCAAGGGCTTTGGTAGATGTGTTCGCCACATCCCTAAGCGTCGTGATGCCACTCTCGTTCAGATCCGAGCGCTGGGTCTCTGTGAGTGGCAGGTCTTCCAGATTACTCATCGCCACTGCCTTCTCCAGAGGTGATTGTATATTTTTCTGCTTCCTCTCCATACTTAAGCGCGTTCGATAACTATATCGGGAGAAGAAAGGGATTTAATCTGCAATAATCCGACAATTCACCACAACTCAAAACTTATCTCCCAGATGATGCCAAACTACCTATCTTTTTTGAAGGCGAGAATCCCGCCGTTCACGGCGGGGAGGATGTCACCCGGCCTCTGCGGTTAATGGAGATTGCCATCAGGGAGACACCCTGCCTGATGGCTACGAAGAAACGCTCACAACTTGCACCATCGAAACTGTTGAGTACTCCTACGATCACGTACAGAACGACGGAAACCACTAATGACCAAGAAAACCAGACGGTCCGTGCTTGCGGCTGGCGTCTCCACCATCTGGTTAGCAGGTTGCGCAGAATATTCTACGAGTAAAGGCGCCTCAGAAGAGTCCCCGACCTCACAAACACGTTCCCCTACGGAGACGCCTTCAAATGGTGGGAGAGTGGACACCACTACCTCTGATGCCGAGCCTGATCTGGTGGTTTACAACGAATCCGAGAAGGAGCAACCGACTGAACTTCTCGTTCGAAATCCGGATGGCGAGGAAACGTTTGAGAAACAGCTGAGCTTAAATCCGGAGGGCACCGATGGGGATCGATGGTTCCGTTCAAACACGTTCTCAAGGGACTCTGGTGTACTATCGGAGAACCAGAAGGATGAGTGGACCATCGAGGCATCGACGGAAGCTGCACGCGATGCCTTCGAGTTCATCTACAATGACGGAAAGCGAGCGCACGTCCATATCTATGCCGAAACCATTGAATTCGGAGTGATTGAGTGAAGTCTCTCTGCCAAGTCTAAGAGGGCTCTGTGCAGGACTAGTTGGAGTATTACGACTCTGTCAGCGGAGTAATCTCGGGCAGAATGAGGCCCTCTTCTGATGTTTGTGGCGGACGATCCGTTTCCCAGAGGAGCACGTCGATATAGTCCGTGATCTCGTCAGTATCTTGGAGCTGTGGGGCGTCCTTCAGATAGCCTCCTGTGCCCTCCTCGTAGGTGAACCGGGCGGTCTAAGTCCGATACTCGGAAGACTGCTGAATCTGGGTTTGCTCAATGGTGCCAACAATGGTTGTCTGTCTTCTGTCACTCGGGAGGTCGGTCCCTGCGACTTCGGTGGTGAGCCACGGACTCGTCAGTAGCAGGGTGAGAAACGTGGGAAGAAGTGGGCCGGCACGAATTTGAATCGTGGTTACGGCCACCCGAAGGCCGAAGGATACCAAGCTACCCCACCGGCCCGCAGTGGGAGGAAGACGCCTGCTCGGTAAAACCGTTGCGGACCGGGGCGCCGCGGGGGGGAGCGTGCCCTCCTTGCTCGGCGCCGTCGGGTCAGTACGTCCGGTAGCCGTCCGTGTCGAGCCAGTTGTGGGCCACCGTCACGGTCTGGTCGGCGTGGAGCCGCTCGGGGCCCACGGAGACGCGGGCGTCGGCGCGCTCGGCGAGCAGGTCGCCCTCCGCGTCGGTGAAGTCCCGGTGGTCCGACAGCACGAACGTCGGGTCGTCGGGGACGGACTGCTCGGCCAGGGGCGTGCCGTCCTCGTGGAGCTGGACGAGCGGGCCGTCGAGCCGGTCGAGGGTGGCCGCGAGGTCGAACCGGCCGACGTGGACACCGGGGGAGGGCTCGGCCTCCTGGTGGCCGATGGCGGACTCGCGGGCGTCGAGCGCGTCCCGAATGCGGGCGGCGGTCGAGCGCTCGTCCGGGCGGAGGTTGCGGACGGCTCCGCCGTCGACCCGGACCGTCAGTTCGTCGCGGACGACGAGGTGGGCGGCCGCGTCCTCGCGGACGCCGTGGGAGGTGAGCAGCGCGCCGGTGACGAACCGGCTTAGGAGGTCGAGCCGGCCGGTACCGGGCAGGTCGTCCAGCGACACCGCCGCGTCGAGCGGCAGCTCGTGGGCGAGGCAGACGAAGTCGCGCATACGGGGGAGAGACGGGGGGTCCACAAAACCGATTCGGCGCGCCCGTCTGGCGGTTCAGCGACGGTAGCGGTGGCTTTATTCGAGGCCGAGGCCGAACGCCGTCCATGACCGACGCGCGCGAGGTCCGGGCCCTGCTCGACGACCGCCCGGACCTCGAACCCGCGCTCGAGTCCCTCCTGGAGACGGACGCGGCTCACGAGACCTGGACCTTCGACCGGATCGGCCTCGACTCGGGGACGTTCGGGGAACTCGTCTCCGCGGGCGTCGTCGAGAAGGCGGACGGCGCGTACCGGCTGGCCGACCCCGGCGCCGTCGAGCGGGCGCTGTCGGGGACGGTCGCGGCGGAGTCGAGCGCCGGACCCTCGCTGTCGGCCGTCGACATCGATCTCGACGTCGACCGGCGGGTCGCCGCGGCGCTGGCCGGGGCGCTGGTGCTGGTGTTGTGCTTTCGCGTGTTCACGTTCGACACCATCTTCCGCGACGGACAGGTCGTCCTCTCGGGGAACGACCCGTACTTCTACCTCTACTGGACGGAGGAGCTGAGCCGGCAGTCGGGCGGGGTGCTCGGTCTGAGCGCACTGACCGCCGGGTCGTTCGGTCTGCTGAAGGGCGAGCCGCTGCTCGTCGCCGTCCTCTGGGCGGCGACGGGGCTGGCCGGCGGCGTCGAGCAGGCACCGCTCGTCCTCGCGTGGTATCCGGTCGCCGCGGGCGTCGTCACCGGCGCGTTCACCTACCTCGTCGCGACCGGGCTGACCGACGACGAGCGGGTCGGCATCGCGGCGGTGGTCATGCTCGCGGTGATGCCGGCGCTGGCGTTCCGCTCCGGGCTGGGGTACGCCGACCACCACGCCTTCGACTACCTCTGGCTGTCGCTGACGGCAGCCGGCGCGGTCCGGCTGGTGCGGACGCCCGCGAGCCGAGCAGCCGTGACGAGCCCGCGGACGCTCGCCTGGGCGGGCGTGACGGGCGCCGCCATCGCGGCCCAGCTCCTCTCGTGGGACGCCGGACCGCTGTTGCTGTTCCCGCTCGCGCTGTTCGTCCCGCTGTCCGCGCTGGTCGCCCTCGACGGGGACGAGTCGCCGGCACTGACCCTGGCGCCGCTGGCGAGTGGGCTGGCCGTCGCGGCGGTCCTCGCGGCGATTCCACATCTCACTCTCGGCTGGCAGACGCCGGTCGTGGCGTTCACGCCGGTCCTGCTGCTCGTCGGGACGGGGGTCGTGGCAGTCGCCGGCGAGGCGGTTGACCGCGCACCGTCGCTGCCGCTGTCGCGGCTCCGGGCCATGGCCGCCATCGAGGTGCTGGGCGGCCTCGTCGCACTGGGGGTGCTCACGGTGGGTCTGCCGACGTACGGGGACCGGCTGTTCGAGCGGCTCGGGCAGGTCGGCACCCGGGGCGGCATCGTCGAGGGGAACTCGCTGTTCGCCGCGGACACGTTCGGCTGGCTGTTCCTGTTCGGCCTGCTGCTCTTCCTCGGCCTCCCGTACATGGGGTGGGCGCTCCTCCGGGCGACCCGGGGCGAGGACCGGCACGGCTGGTTGCTCGGCGGCGGCTACGCGTGGTTCTTCCTCGGGCTCGCGGCCCTGCAGATGCGGTTCGCCGGCGAGTTCTCCACGTTCCTCGCCGTCTTCACCGGGCTCGGGTTCGTCCACATCGCCGAGCGCGTCGACCTGGCGCGGGCCCCCGTCCCGTTCCGGGCGGCGACGCCGGCCAGGGACGACGGCGAGGCACAGGAGCCGGCCTTCACGCGCCCGTCGCTACGCACCGCCGGCTCGCTCCTCTTCCTCTTCCTGCTGCTGAGCGGGCTGAGCATCGCCCAGGCACCGGTCAAGGCACGCCAGGTCCCCATCGCGGAGCACAAGTACGAGACCGCGGTGTGGGTCGACGGCTACGCCGCGGAACAGGGGCTCGAGTACCCCGAGAACTACGTCTTCAGCCAGTGGGGCCGCAACCGGATGTACAACTACGTCGTCAGTGGCCAGTCGCGGTCGTACGGGTTCGCCCAGTCGAACTACGGGGCGTTCCTCAAGTCGACCGAACCGGACGTCTGGTACGAGCGGTTGCGCGGGCGGGTCGGGTTCGTCGTGCTGAACAGCGCGCCCTCCGGGAACGCGACACTCCACGCCCGGCTCACGAACGGGTTCGGCGGTCGGTACGCCGGGTACGCGGGATCGGGCCACTACCGGGCCGTCCGGGTGACCGACCGGCAGCAGGTCCACCGGGTCGTCCCCGGCGGCAACCTCACCGGGACGGTCCAGAACGGGACGGCAGCGGCCGGGAACGCGACGGTCAGGCTCCACACCGAGGTCACCGTCTCCGGCCGCGACGACCCCGTCACGTACGTCCGGCACGCTCTGACCGACGGCGACGGCGACTACCACGTCCGGGTCGCGTACCCCGGCGAGTACGAACTCCGCCACCCCGACGGGACCGCGGCCACGGTGACGGTGCCGGAGTCGGCGGTCGTCGAGGGGACCGCCGTCGACGCCGGGACGCTCCGGGGTGAGAACGCGACGAGTGCCGCGCAGCAGCGGCTCCGGACGGTGTCGGCTCCGCGCGCTGCCGCGTGACGCCTCGCGGTGAGGTGGTGCCGCCCGCGCCTACCAGGTCAGTCCCTCGTAGGTGAGTCCCTCGCGCCGCGAGATGATGCGGCGCCCGTCCACGACCACTGGCTCGGCCATCGCGTCGAACTCGTCGTCCAGCGCGGCGAACTCGTCCCAGTCCGTCACGACCAGCGCGCCGTGGGCCCCCTCCAGCGCCGCACTCGCGCCGTCGACGTACTCGACATCGGGGTACTCGGCGACCATCGCGTCGCTCGCCAGCGGGTCGTACGCGACCACGTCGGCGCCACGCGCCTCGAGCCCCTCGATGACGGGCTTCGCGCGGGACCCGCGGATGTCGTCCGTGCCGGACTTGAACGCCAGCCCCAGCACGGCGACGCGCTTCCCGTCCACGTCGACGTGGTCGTCGAGCAGCCCCAGCAACCGCTGTGGCTGCTTCTCGTTGACGCCGACGACGGACTCTAGCAGGTCCGGCTCGTAGCCGACCTGCCGGGCGGCGGCGATGATGGCGGCCGTGTCCTTCGGGAAACAGGACCCGCCCCACCCGACCCCGCTCCGGAGGAACTTCGCGCCGATGCGGTCGTCCATGCCGACGGCGTCGGCCACCGCGTACGAGTCCACGCCGTACTCCTTGCAGACGTTGCCGAGTTCGTTGATGAGCGATATCTTCGACGCCAGGAAGACGTTGTTGGCGTACTTCACCATCGCGGCCTCGCGGCGGCCGGTCTCGACGACCGGCGTCTCCCACTCGGCGACGAGCGGCTCGTACAGCCGGGCGAACAGGTCCAGCGCGCGCTCGTCGCCGTCGGTCCCGAGGACGATCTTGTCCGGGCTCATGAAGTCGTCCACCGCCGAGCCCTGGGACTGGAACTCGGGGTTGACCGCGACGCCGAACTCCTCGCCCTCCCGCTTCCCGGAGGCCGCCTCCAGCACCGGAATCAGCTCCTCCTCGGTCATCCCGGGGGTGACCGTCGACTTGACGACGACCAGCGTGTAGTCGTCGGCGTCCGCGAGCGCCGCGCCCACGTCCTCGGCGGCGGCCCGCAGCGGTCCCACGTCGATGCTGCCGTCCTCGCGGGCGGGCGTCTGGATGGTGAGGAACACCACGTCCGAGTCGGGGACGCTGTCGTACGCCGTGCTCGCCCGGAGCGAGTTCCCGGCGTACGCCGTCAGCAGCGGGCTCAGCCCGGGTTCGTGGATGGGGGACTCCCCGGCGTTCAGCTGCTCGACGATGGCCTCGTCGATGTCGATGGCGGTCACGTCGTGCCCCAGGTCCGCGAGACAGGCCGCCAGCGTCGTCCCCACGTAGCCGCTCCCCACGACCGAGACGTCCAGACTCATTGCCGTCCCGTGGGTCACGGCCGGATTTAGGGGTTCGGGTCGCAGGTAAGGGTGAAGAGCTCCTTGTTCTCCCGTATCCGCCCAGAGCTAAACCAGCCCAGAAACCTCGTCGATATCAATACGTTCCACCATGTCGGGTCGCTTCGAGATTCGCTGGTGGCTGAACTGGTCCGCCTCTTCCTGCAGGTTCTCTATAGCCTGTCTAATCTTTTCACGATTTGGCTCACCGATGCCTCGGATATCGATGAATTCGTACTCGACACGGTACTGCTGCTTCTGTTCGATTTTCTTTTTTTACCGAGCCGATAACCCAAGGCACCGAGTCGTTGGTTCCAACGAAGACAGTGAACGGCTGATTCCGAATAATCTCCTCGAACAGTTCCTGATGGGTTGGGTCGGGCGGGTCTGGTTCGTAATCTTCGAATAACTGTCGCACGTATCCCTCCTCGTCGAAATAATTTGCCGTCGATAGGTTGCAGACGACTTCAGCGCCCTCTCCGTACCGTTCAGCGATGTCCCGCTTCCGTTTCCGCAACTCGTGCGGTTCCAGATGATAATCGTCACTCCGCCAAGTATCGCGAAGGTAGAGCGCCGCCCGAAGCATTTCGAAATGACGGTCGTCCAGATACGAACAGAAGAATTCCAGTGTCCGCTGAATCTCGGTATCTCCCGTAGCGTCCTCGATCGCTTTTTTCTCCTTCTGTGATTCCTCGACGAACAGTTCTCCCTGTTCATTCCAGGTCGCGGCCACCACTTCCTCCCGTTCCTCATCCGAAAGGCTCTCCATATCAACCTGGAGTACCTGAGTCCCATCCTCGTCATCAGTCAGTGCAGTAAGTTGGTGACCCTCGCCGGACTGTACGAGCGTCACGTTCGTCTCATCACGCTCGATGTGAATCAGACTGTCGGGTAGAATGCCCGCAAGTGTCTCCCAGAACCCCATTCTCAGCTACTCTCGACGTAATCAACGAGCGAGACGAAGTTGTCATCGACGAAGATTTCAGAACCGTCCGCGATTCCGGCGAAGTCGTCCACAGCGATTTCCTCTCCGCGGGGTGTGAGAACTGGATCGCCGCTTTTGGCCTCGACGATCAATCCCTGATCGTCGATTGTCTTGTCGAACTGAGCGAGAATGGTTTCGAGGGCGTCTCGCTCTATCGTGACATCGGTGGACATGATTTAGTGTACGAGAGACGGAACGTTGGTTCTGATTCTGCCTGTGGAAATGCTATCTCCTGCTACTAATTACTTCTTACGAACATTAGACTGGGCATCACCAGGCAGAATGACGAGTGTCGAGCCCCCACAACACGGAGAATCACAATTTATCTCCGTGGCTCCATCGACCGCCACCGTCCACCAACCAGACGGTGAAGCCCTCAGCGGTAGAGCTTCTATCCGTTCTCGTCGTCTGCTGTTACGAGACACGAGCAGTTGTCTCTTGCAGCGGACAGCAAGTGGCGGTAAAAAGCCCCCGCCTGCTGCGGTCGCGCGACTCGCTGCGCGCTTCCCTCCGCTCGTTTCACTCGCTCCGGTCCAGTGCTTGCGTCGTCGGGCTTCCCGCAGCAGGCGGCCCCGTTCATTCCCACCCGAATCCATCAGCGGGACGAGTCGACTCGACACGAAACGATGGTGTGTTCGAACCTGTTCAAGCCGGTTCCACCCGAAACCCGAGCCGCCGCCGGAGCGTTTCGGCGGCGAGCTGGAACCTGTTCAAGCCGGTTCCACCCGAAACCGTGCCGTCCGTGACCCCGCGAGCCAAACCCCTAAACACGCCGCCGACCCACCGTCGGGTATGGAGTGGAGACTGTTCGCCAACCTCGCCGAGACCACCGGGACGAAACGCGTCGCGGTCGACGCGGGACCGGGCGACACCTTCCGGGACGCGTTCGAGCAGCTGCTGGCGGCACACCCCGAACTCGAGGACGACGTCCTCGACGAAGACGGCGACATCCGCGACCACATCCGGGTGCTCCGCAACGATAGCAACCCGTTCGTCGTCGACGACGGCTACGACACCGTCCTCGAGGAGGGCGACGACCTGGCCCTGTTCCCGCCCGTCAGTGGCGGCTAGCCGGGGGAAGACACCTCTCTCGCGGCTCACACCCGTGACCGATGGCGCGACGCCGATAGCTGCTCCGCCCGGGGGGAGTGGGACTCGCGACCGGCCTGACCGACTGTGACCGGGGGACGGCCGGTAGCGATCCGGCCAGCGACACGGGGCCCCCGACGTACCCGGCGGTGCTGGCGACCGCCCCGCTCCGGACGCCGACCGGAACCGCGACGGAGACCGTCGATCGGGAGCGGGTCGCCGTGGCCGGCGACCTCCCCGCGGCCGAGTACGATCTCGTGCGAACCGCCGTCACGGAGAGCCTACCGGACCTGCCAGCCACCCGACGCCTTCAGTTCGCTCACCCGGCGGTTCGGGTGCGAGGGCTCCCTCCGGGTCGAGGAATCGCTGTACGGCGTCTACCTCGCAGCGGCGGACGAGATCCAGGTCTCCACGGGGAGCGCAGGGGCGCCGTTGCCCGATTGCTAAGCGATAAATGGATATTTTTCCATCCCAGTGCGCCCGATATTTCGTATACCTCCGATTCTCGGATACTATCGACCGAGTAAGTCGGCTTCCAGTACGAAGTCCGGTTCGTCGCTGAACCCGACGCGGGCCGCCGCCACGTCGGAGACGTGGCGGACCGTCTCGGGAATCAACACCCGCGTCCGGTCGACGCCGAGGTCAGCGGCGTCCCGGGAGACGGCGGCGAACAGCGCCCGCGCCGCGTCGAGGTCCGTCCACACGCCGACGCCGTACTCGGCGCACCGCTCCGTCCGGCCCGCCCCGGTCTCGTGCTCGGCCTCGCGGACGCGGACGGTCATCCCACGGACGCCGTCGTCGCCGACGACTGCCAGCACGCGCTCGGCCTCGGCCGCGGCGTGCAGGCGCCCGCGGGTCAACTCGGCGAGCGCCCAGGACTCGTCGTCGGCGAGCGCGAGGTCCGCCAGGTGCTCGCGGCCCGCGGACCGCTGCCACGCCGTCCACGCGGCGGCGGGGTCGTCGACGGCACGGAGCCCGTCGTGCCCGGCAGCGTCGGCGTCGGGGGCGGGTTCGGCCCAGCGGAACTCCGTCCGGGGCTCGAAGCCGACCGCACGGGACTGACCCAGGCCGGCCGCGTTCCAGGAGAACACCATGTTCCGGCAGACCGTCGCGCCCTGCTCGCGGGCCCAGTCGAAGACGGCGTGGGTGAGTTCCGGGCTCGCCGACCGGCCGCGGTAGTCCGGGTTGACGCGCATCCCCTGGGCCCAGGCCTCGTGGTCGGAGAGGAGCACGCCCTGGCAGATACCCGCGATGTCGTCGCCGGCGTCGAGCACGAAGGTCCGCTGGGTCGGGCCGTCCGTCGCGACCCACTCGTCGAAGACGCGGGGGACGTAGTCGCCCCCGCGCTCGGGCCACGTGTCCGTCGTGAACGCGACGACGGCCCCGCGGTCGTCGGCGCGGGCCTGCCGGACGGTCAGCTCGTCTCCGGTGTCGTCACTCATGGGCGCAGGCTACAGCCACGGCGTCGAGCGGTCCCGGATCTCCCCCGCGACGGACCGGCGCATCGTCTCCGGGACGGAGGACTCGTCGACGTTCGCGAGCGCCCACATCAGCTTCACCTTCGCCGTCCCCGGGAGCGTGTCCTCGGCCTCGACGACGCCCGCGTCGAGCAGGTCCCGGCCGGTGTCGTAGACGCGGTCGCAGACCCGGCCCTCGATGCACTGGCTGGTCATCACCACCGCCGTTCCGCCCTCGACGAACTCGGCCAGCGTCGGGATGAGGTCCGTGTGGACGTGGCCGAGCCCCGTCCCCTCGACGACGAGGCCCGCGGCGTCCCCGAGGCGCTCGACCCGCGAGAAGTCCATCCCGGGCGTGAACTTCACGAGCTCGACGTCCGTCTCCAGGTCCGGGTGGATGGCGAGGTCGGTCGCGCCGCGCTCGGCGTGCTCGCGGCGGAACGTGACCGACTCGTCGTCGTAGTCGACGGAGCCGAGCGACTCCGCGCCGACCGTCTCGAAGGCGTTCCGGCGGGAGGTGTGGTTCTTCCGGACCCGCGTGCCCCGGTGGAGCGCACAGCGGTCGTCGGACTCCGTGGCGTGCATGCAGACCAGCACCTCCGCGCAGTCGGCCTTGGCGGCCTCGACGGCGCAGACGGCGTTCATCACGTTGTCCGAGGAGGGGCGGTCGGCCGAGCGCTGGCTCCCCGTGAAGACGATGGGGACGGGCGTGTCCAGCATGAACGCGAGCGCCGAGGCGGTGAACTGCATCGTGTCCGTGCCGTGCATCACGACGACGCCGTCGGCGCCGGCCTCGATCTCCTCGTGGACCGCGTGGGCGAGCTTCTGCCACACGTCGGGCGTCATGTTCTCCGAGAGGATGTTGGCGACGACGCGGCCGCGGTAGTTCGCCCGGCCCGCGAGGTCGGGCACCGCCCGGAGTACGTCCTCGGCGTCGAACTGGGCGGTGACGGCGCCGGTGCGGTAGTCGACGGTGGAGGCGATGGTGCCGCCGGTGGAGATGAGCGACACCGTCGGGAGGTCGTCGTCGAACTGGATCTCGCTGGCGCCCTCGCTGGTGTCCTGCGCGCTCTCGACGTCGTAGACGTCCGATTCGAGCAGTTCGGCCTCGGCGTCCGCCCGGTCGATGCCGACGTTGTAGCCGCCGTCGAGCTTGACGACGAGCCGGTCGGCCGTGGTCGACGGCATGAGGACGCCCTCGTAGGTCGTCCCACCGCGAGCGACGCGGACGCGGTCCCCTGGGTTCATGACCGATGCTGGGCGGCCGGCGGACTTGAAACCCGTCGATGAGCACTGCCGGGGCGAGACCCCCTGCGCACCAGCCGGCACGCCACTACCCCGGCGACGGGAGCGACGGCGGTGTGCGGCCGCGTACCGCCCGAGGGACGTTCCAATACCCTTTTGCCGGTTCCACGACTCGCTGCGGGTATGGCAGACTTCCAGGTCGTCGTCGCGGACCCCGAGGACGGGGCGACCTACCAGTTCGAGATCGACGGACAGGACGCGAACCGGTTCCAGGGCCGTGAGATCGGCGAGGCGGTCGACGGCGCCGCCGTCGGCCTCGACGGCTACGAGATCGAGATCACCGGCGGCTCCGACACCGCCGGCCGCCCGATGCGCGGTGACGTGCCCGGGACCGAACTCAAGCAGCTGCTCCTGACGGGCGGGGTCGGCTACCACCCCGAGGTGGACGGCGAGCGCCGCCGCGTCACGGTCCGCGGCCGCGAGATCAGCGACGAGACGCGCCAGATCAACGCCGAGATCGTCTCCCGCGGCGACAGCTCCATCGACGAGCTGCTCGGCGAGGGCGACGAGGACGAGGCCGACGAGTAAGCCACTCGTCGATGGACCGTATCGCCCACGACAACGACGCCGTCCGGACCGTCCGCGCGACGCTCGCGCGGGTCGGCCGCACGGACCGCCCCCGCATCGACCTCCCCGACGACGACGCCGACGCCTTCCCCGTCGGCGAGGTCGTCCGGATGGCTCTCGACGGCCGTACCCGCCACGCGCGCGTCCACCGAGGGCTCGACGACGGCCTCGAACTCCGCGGCCTCTACGACAACGCCAGACAGGCCCGGACGGGCGACGGCCGGAACCGGCTCCCCGAGTGGGTCGCCGACCGGGACCTGGCGTTCGAGCGGTCCGTCCTCGTCGACGTGGTCGAGGAGGGTTTCTTCTACGGCGTCCGGGCGCCCAGCGAGGCAGCGGTGTACGACATCCCCGACCGCCCGGACGACGGGCTCGCGGCCATCGCCCGCGACATGGAGGAGGACGCATGACCGACGAGGAGGCGGCGGACGGGACGGCCGACGCTGACGGGATGGACGCGGCCCGCCGCGAGTTCCTCGCCGGCGACCGCCCGGACGACATCCTCATCTACCTCCGCGAGGACGGCATCGCCGACCCGGCGGAACTGGCGGAACTGGGCGAACGGACCGACGACGGCGTCGTGCTCGTCCTGCCCGGCCCGGAGGGCCGCCAGGCGTTCGAGTCCGCGACGGGGCTCGACCCGATGTCGTTCGCCGGGACCGCGATGGACACTGACGGCCACGTCCACCGCGACGCGACCGGCGGCGACTGCCCGGAGGGCGACGGTCCCGAGCACGGCGCCCGCTTCGTCTTCGCCTTCGCCGAGGCGCAAAACGAGGATGTCGGCGGCAAGTACGGCGAGGGCGACGTGGTGCACGCGTACGCGGCCTGCGACTGCGGGGCGACCTACTCCGAGAAGTGGGTTGTAGAATCGAAAACCGAATAACATCGCCACTATACAACTTTCGACGGACTCTTGTCACAAATATTCGGGTCTTTCTACTAATCCGGGAGTCTTCGGTCGAATCACTCGACCAGGGGGTCGGCAGCGGACTCCGAAGGCGTCCAGTCCGGTCCGGAGCCGTATATAGGGAAACTAGTAACGGACTACCCCCATCGGCCGAAGCCTCCGGGCGAGCGGCCGTCCCGCGGGGCGGTCCCCCGAGACCATGTCACGACCCGAGTCAGCGCCCGACGGCGACGACGGTGAATCGGTCCACCACGAGTACATCCTGGACGTCCGCATCGTCACGACGTCCGCCGGCGAGGGCAGCGAGGCCCGCTACCGGTTCGAGGCGCCCCAGCACCGCGGCATCGAGTTCGACAGTGCGGTGGACGCGGAGCTGTACGCCGACATCTACTTCGACGTGAACGGCTTCCAGGAGGCCGGTACGGGCGAGCGCGGCGTCCCGCCGGAGATCGTTCAGGCCGGCCGGGACACCCTCGCGGCCTACCTCCGGACCCAGCGCTACGCCGACACCGCGTGGGTCGCCTCCTTCTTCGGGACGGACCCGGGACAGGTCGAGCGGTACCTCGAGACGGTCCGGGCCCGCGCCGAGGGGATCCGCGACGGGGCCGTCGAGCGCGGCGCGGCCCGAGCGGACGCGGGGACCGGTCGGACGCGGAGCCAGTGAACGCGACACCTGTCAGCAGGTGAACGGGGGGCCTCCCACGGTGTCCGGAGCCAGGACGATAGAGATATCCGGCACGCCGAATCGCTTCGGAAGTGGATCGATTCACGGCCGTCCGTTTCACGACCCGGGTATGCCCGATCCATCTATATATCCGACCCAACGGCACAAACAGGTCCGGGTGCCGCTGTAGGGGGATGGATCGGTATTACAAGCGTTCATATCCGATCGGGGCCCCGACACGAGTATGCCGGAGTTCACACGGCGAAACCTGATGGCCACCTCGGTGGCCGCGGCGGTCGGGGCGAGCGTAAGTAGCGTCGCGGCGGCGGACGAGGACGAGTCCGACACCGAGGGCGCACCCAGCGTGAAGGGTGAGCTAAAGCGGTTCTCCTCGACGGCGTTGGGCGCGGAGGTGACGGGTCCGGTCGTCCTCCGGGACGGGACGCCCCTGTACAGCCTCCAGCACCCCAGTCGGGACAATCCAGCGCCGTACGACAAGGGCGGCGTCGGCTACGTGCGGGGGTTCAGTTTCGACCTCGAGGGGAACGACGACGGGGACGGGTTCGACGAACTTCCCGTTCCGAAAACCGACGAGGAGAAGGGCCGGGTCCGCACCTGCGAGGGGGAGTACGAACTCCTGATGCAGGAGAAACAGCCCATCGACGGCGGCACCGAGCGGTTCGGCGTGACCCAGACGCCCGACGGGACGGCGGTCACCCAGGAGAACTTCGCCGGCACGCAGTACGGTGCACAGGGCATCAACCCGGACTGCAACCAGTTCATCCCCACGAACGAGGCGGGCACGGAGGGGTACCTCTACACCAACTTCGAGAACAGCCCCGGCAACGTCGCCCGGACCCCGGTCAGCCGGAACGACGACGGCACCTGGTCGGCGGACGCGGAGACCGCCATCAACCTCGCCAACACCGACGCGCTCCGCGAGCTGGGGGGGACTCGCATCAACTGCTACGGCGACCTGACGCCCTGGGACACGATGGTCTCCTCCGAGGAGCACTACGGCCACGCCCGGGTGTCGCTCACGGCGACGGTCGGCGACATCGTCGAGGCGGGGAGCGGACAGGGGCTCCGCGGCGCCCACGAGTTCTGGAACCGGCCGAACCCCTCCGGAATCCAGGACGCCGTCGACGAGTACTACGGCGAGGACTCGTGGTACGTTCAGGGGTACTGGAACCTCGTCGGCGTCGAGTTCCTCGCCTACTACCTCGGCGCCGACTCGCCGAATCCGAGCGCGGACGAGAACACCATCCGGCCCATCGGCGAGGAGTACCCGAACCCGTACCGGTACGGCTATCACCTGGAGTTCCGGGACGCGACCGCCGACGAGCCGACGCCCGTCAAACACCACGTCATGGGCCGGGCGGCCTGGGAGGCTCCGGACTTCCAGCAGGACCGCAAGACGGTTTACGGCTGCTCGGACGGTGACAGCAAAGGCATCTACAAGTTCGTCGCCGACCGCCCCATCCCGAGCTACTCGGATCCGATGGACGTGGCGGGCACGCTGTACGCGCCCGAAATCACGACGGAGGCCGCCGCCGAGCGGAACGCTCCCATCGACGTGCCCCTCGACGTGGAGTGGCTGGAGCTCGGTCACGCCTCCAACCGCGAGGTCGAGTCCTGGATCGCCGACTACGACGGCATCACGCAGGAGGACTACCTCGCCACCCACAGCGACTGGGAGGAGGGTGACGAGGTCACGCCCGCGGTGCTGGAGGAGGCCGACCGCGAGGTCGCGGTGAACGGGAACCGGGACTACATCAGCGACGAGGAGATCGTCGAGTGGGCCGAGCAGTACGAGGCGAACGGCCCGGACGGGGTCGACGAGGAACTCCGGCGCGTGCCGTTTCTCGAGACCCGCGCCGCGGCCAAGGAGATCGGTGCCAGCATCGAGTTCAACAAGGCCGAGGGCGTCGACAGCGCCCCCGGTGCGACGCCGGGCGACTACGTCTACTTCGGCATCTCGGAGTTCAACGACGACATGGCCGACGACACGGGCGACCTGCGGATGCACCGCGTCGACGGCGGCGTCGTCTACCGCGGGGAGCTGGAGCCGGACTACAACGTCTCCCGACTGGAGCCGGTCATCGTCGGCCCGGACGGGACCGACGCCGCCGACGTGGCCGACGATGCGCTCGTCAACGTCGACAACGTCCGCGTGATGGAGGACGGCCGTGTTCTCTGCTGTGAGGACGCCGATCAGCTCGGCCGCTCCTACAAGAACGACTGTCTCTACGTCTACACGCCCGAGGAACAGCTGGGTCGACCGCCCGCGAACGGCAACGGCGACGGTAGTGGGAGCGCGGGGCGAGAGCGAACCGTCCGCACCGGCGCCGGAGCGGCGACCTTTCGCGACCGGGACGGGGACGGGACCGTCGAGCCGACCCGGGCGCAGTTCGACAGCGTGTTCCCCGATCTGGACTGGGACGTCTGGGACGGGCTGTTCGGCAAGTGAGTCGGGACCGCTTCACCCGGGGAGCCCGACGACCCGTCCGGGCTGGCTGGCCGCGTCGGACTGCTCGGTCGCGTTGCGGGCCCGGTCGAGCCAGTCCGGTGGGTTGACGCTCGTCTCACTGACGGCCGACCAGCGCACTGTCTCCGTGACCCCGACCGTCCGGCCGTCGTAGGTCGTCTCGTACTCCAGGCGGTAGCGCTGGACCCGCCCGCGCTCGTCGACGAGGACCCGCGCCTCGGCGTTCCGAGGGTCGGTCAGCAGGTAGGCGTCGTCGAGGACGTCCGGCGCCGTGAACGCCGCCGACGTCAGCCGGTAGTACTGCTCGCCCCCGACCTCGATCGGCTGCACCTCCCAGTGGAAGGCGGTAAGCAGCGCGACGAACTCGCCGCGCCCCGTCCGGTC
This sequence comes from Halobacteriales archaeon QS_4_70_19, assembly GCA_003020985.1. GTDB lineage: Archaea > Halobacteriota > Halobacteria > Halobacteriales > Haloarculaceae > Haloglomus. Next base: position 135,798 of record PXRM01000022.1, read on the forward strand.
GGGGACCACCTCCGCAGGCGGGACGCTCCCGTCCGTCCGGTAGCTGGCGTTCCCGTCGACGACCCGGTAGTAGGCGCGGTCGCCGTCGTGGTAGACGGCCGCCGTGGAGTAGGGAGACTGCACGTCGTACCGCGGGGAGGAGACGGCACTGCGTTCGAGGCGGAACGGGGTGCCACCGGAGGCGACCAGCAGGTCCGTCCGGGTGGCCCGGAGGGTGCCGTTCTCGTCGACGACGGTCCGGCTGTCGGCGCGGGTGTACGAGCGGTTCGAGAGGATCCAGCCGTGGGCCCGCGCGAGGGTGAACGGGTCGGCCACGCCGCCCGTTCGGAGACCGGGCGCCAGCCGCCGGCCCTCGACCGACCGCGCCGGTTCCGACCCCGCTTCGGCGCCCGCCGCGGCGCTCGCGTCGCCGGTCGGCACCGGGGCGGGCGTCAGGGTGTCCGTCGGCTCGGACGGGCTGACGGGGGCGCTACAGCCGGCCAGAACGAGCAGTGCGGCCAGCGCGAGTGCGGCGGTGCGCGAGCCCGACCCCGAGAGCGCGCCCGGACCCGGGCGCGAGGGGGTCACTCCGCGTCCGGGTCGGGTGCCCAGTCCGGGTCCGGCCGCGGCGGCGCGAACGTGTCGATGCCGACGACGGGGACCTCGCCGCGGTTGACTGCCGCGTGGGGCTCCCCGCCCGGGATGGTGAACGAGTCGCCCGGGCCGACGGCGTACTCCTCGTCGCCGACGAGGAACGTCAGCGTCCCCTCGACGACGTAGCCGGTCTGCTCGTGGTGGTGGTCGTGTTCGGGGACCGTCGCCCCCGGCTCGATGCGGAACCGCTGGATGCTCGCGCGCTCCCCGGCGGCGAGCTGCGTCAGGTGGACGCCCTCGACCGCCTCGACGGACGCCCGCTCCCCCGCGGCGACGTGTTCCATATCCGGCGTACGGACCGCGACGCCCTAAATCGTCGGGCCGTGGGCGGTCCACGACCCCGGACGCCGAGGCGGTGCCGGCCGCCGGAGTGGCGACGGCGACCACGAGCCGCCGGTAGCCGCCGGGAACCGCCCGTTTGATACCGCTGGGGCCGCTCGGAAGCACATGGACGACTCTCTCACCGACGACGACCGGCTCCCGCTGTCGCGGAAGTCGGTCCTCCCGGGCGAGGGCTTCTTCGTGCCCGATTCGGTCGACGAAGCGCGCGAGGAGGTCGAGGCCCGCGAGGCCATCGTCGGCGCCGACACCGTGGTCGTCGCGGACCCGGACGCCGACGGCCTCGCCTGCGTGGCCCTCTGCCAGGAGGCGTTCGGGTCGGCCGCGCTCCTTCCCACCGGCCCGCACGAGATCGCCGACTCGCTCGCGCACGTCGCCGAGTTCGCCGAGGACGACGCGCGGGTGTTCGTCTGCGATCTCTGCCCGGACGGCAAGGACGACATCGAGCCGCTGGCCGACGTGGCCGCGGCACACGAGGTCCGGTGGTTCGACCACCACCAGTGGCACGAGGACCTCGCCCGCCTCGTCCGCGACCTGGGTGTCGACCTCGTCGTCGGCGACTCCGACGAGGTGTGTACGGCCGACGTGGCGCTGGACGCGCTCGACCACGCGTTCGACGAGCGGTTCGCGGAGCTGGCCGCGGTCACTCGCGACCACGACCTCTGGCTGCGCGAGGACCCGCGTAGCGACGACCTCGCCGACTACGCCTACTGGGTCGAGCCCGAGGAGTACGTCGAGACGGTCCGCGAGCACGGGGCCGACCTCCCGCCGGAGGTGGCGGAGTACGTCGCCGAGCGCCGCGTCGAGAAGGAGGCGCTCATCGACCTCGCGGTCGAGCGCGGCCGGATCGAGGAGGTCGCCGGGTGGACCGTCGGGGTGACGTACGGCCGCTGCTCGCAGAACGAGGTGGCCGAGGCGTTCCGCGAGCAGGGGGCCGACGCCTCCGTGGTCGTCAAGCCCTCCGGATCGGCCAGCATCCGCGGCACGGACGCCTTCGAGCGCTGTCACGAGGTCGCCACACGGGTCAACGGTGGCGGCCACCCGAAGGCGGCGGGCTGCAAACCGGACATCTACGACGACATGCTGGACTACGCCCACCACTGGACGACGCGGGGGGCCGTCACGAAGCAGGTCATCCTCGATGCCTTCCGGGCGCTGGACCCCGCGGACGGGGAAGGCGACGACGAGGGGAGCGAGGCGGCGGAGTAGCCGACACCGGCCGTCGGACTTCGGGTCCCGGAGAATCCCGATAGAACACTGGAACTCGCTCCTAGACGGATTATCTCCGTATAGCGACATCATCCGGAGAATTCGTCGATAGACGAGGTTAAACCCGATATAACATGGTTTCAACGCGTCTTTCACGACTGTCCCGGAGCGGGAACCCTGGCGAGGCCGGGCGAACTACCGCTGGCCGGGACACCGCGAACGGCCGGATGAGGCGACGCGTCGGGGCGACGGTCCGGGTTACCGGGAGAACAGCGAGGAGACGGTCTCCGAGATGCCGCCCTCGGGGCGGGCGTCCGACTCGGTGGCCGCGTCCGCGGGCACCTCGAGGTCGGTGGTAGTGTGGAGGCCGTCCTCCAGGTACGGTTCGAACACCTGCAGCAGTTCCGTGGGCTCGACGACGCCGCGGGACTGGTTGTACTCGATGATGCCGTGGTCGTCGAGCTTCGGCAGGTGCGACTGGTACAGCGCGATGTACACGCGCTGGCGCTCGTCCGAGACGCCGCGAGTTCTGCAGGACGTGGAACGCGTCGTCCTTCGTGATACTCGCACGCGCGTCCGCATCCGTATCCGCGGTCTCCTGCTCGCTGGCGTCGTAGTCGGAATCTGTCCGGACACTCATTGTCTGTACTCCGGACGATGGGAGGGAGGGTAATAAAGTAGAATCTCGGTTCGTCCGGTTCACACCGTTCAGACACCTATTCCGATCCTTGCAGGAACCGTTGCAAGGACGAAACGAACTGTTCAAGTATCCGACCTATACTTCCGGGAAAGAAAACTCGACGAGTGGTTCCAGCCCCCATTCAGCACCGTTGCAGACCGTTACGCGTACCCTAAAACACTGTTCCGGACCGTTACACCCGGCCGCTGTCTTGCGATTTTCCGCGTCGAGGCGGGTATCTCTGGCTATTTATATCCCTTCGAGGACTGCTCACACGCGACACGTCCTATCGGATGTACGAGATGAACGAGCGGGGCGTGCGTGAGGCAGTCCGCCCGCGGATAGATGCCTGGTAGCGAGCCTCACAGGGCGATCTACGGGGTCGAGGAGCAGTTCCCCGGCGTGGAACGACCGGAAGGCTCCCCGGTGGGGCGACGGCTCCCAGCGGGCACGGTACCGGCGGTTGTGTATTGGATACATAATACAGCGTAACTCACAATATCAACGGGGGTGTAGCCGCAGGTGCCGGGCGGCGGAGAACTGGACACTCGTCCGTCGATCCGGGCACGTCGGGGGGAATCCGGCCGGGGGAACCGCGGGTCAACGCGTTCGTCACGGCCGGGCACGTACCCCAGTTCTGGCCGGCTACGCTCCGTAGTAGGACGCCGGGAGCGACGCCCGGGGCCGACCCGGCGACACACAACCCTTACCCTCACTCCTGCCACAGGACCAGCAATGACCGACGTCTTCGAGGTCCGTGCGTGGGACGGCGCGGGCCGACTCGGCCGGCTCGACGTCCCGCGGGCGGGGGTCACGGTCGAGACGCCGGCGCTGATGCCAGTCGTCAATCCGCACCTGCGGACCGTCACGCCGGTGCGGATGGAGGAACTCGGCGCCCAGATACTCATCACGAACGGCTACATCCTCTACGAGAGCGACGACTACCGCGAGCAGGCCCTCGACGAGGGGCTCCACTCGCTGTACGACTTCTCCGGTGCCATCGTTACGGACTCGGGCTCGTTCCAGCTCTCCGTCTACGGGAACGAGGAGGTCGACATCGACACCCGAGAGATCCTGCAGTTCCAGCACGACATCGGCTCGGACGTGGGGACGCCGGTCGACATCCCGACCCCGCCGGACGCCGACCGGGAGCGCGCCACGGAGGAGCTGGTGACGACACGGGAGCGGCTGGAACTGGCCGCCGACCTCGACCTGGGGGGGATGCTGCTGAACGCGCCCGTCCAGGGGGCGACGTACGGCGACCTCCGCGAACGGGCGGGCCGAGAGGCTCGCGCGACCGGCGCGGACGTGTTCCCGGTCGGCGCCGTGGTCCCCCTGCTCAACGACTACCGCTACGCCGAGGCCGTGGAGGTGTCGCTCGCCGCGAAGCGGGGGCTCGGCCCGGCGGCACCGGTCCACCTGTTCGGCGCCGGCCACCCGATGACGTTCGCGCTCGCGGCCGCCGCGGGCTCGGACCTGTTCGACTCCGCTGCGTACGCGCTGTACGCGCGCGACGACCGCTACCTCACCGTCCGGGGGACCGAGCATCTCGCGGACCTGGAACACCTCCCCTGTCCGTGTCCGGTCTGTGCCGACCACGGCGCCGACGGCCTGCGAGCACTGGCCGACGAGGCACGCGAGCGCCGACTCGCCGAGCACAACCTGCACGTCTCGTTCGCGGAGATGCGCCGGGTCCGACAGGCCATCCGGGCGGGCGACCTGCTCGAACTCGTCGAGGCCCGCGCCCGCTCGCACCCGGCGGTGCTCGACGGGTACCGAGCGCTGCTGGACGCCAGCGAGACCATAGAGCGGACGGACGAGGCGAGCAAGGACGCCTTCTTCCACCTGTCCGCCGAGAGCGCCCGGCGGCCGGAGGTCCGCCGCCACCACGACCGGCTCGTGGCCCTCCCCGTCGAGGGGCAGGAAGTGCTGCTCTCGGAGGGCGACCGGAACGACGCGTTCGACGAGACCTGGCGCGTCGTCCCGCCCTTCGGCCCGTTCCCACGGACCCTCTCCGAGACGTACCCCCTCACCGCGGAGGTGCCCGAGCGGACCGACCGCGCCGCCCAGGCGGCCGCCGGCCGCGGCGTGACGGCGCTCGCCGAGGCGAACCCGGACGTCTCGTTCACCCTCGCGCACTGGGCATGGCCCGACGACGTGCTGGCGACGCTCCCGGACCGCGTGACCACCACCCCGCTGGGCGAGGACACACCCCCGGACGACGGCGCCTGAGCCGGGTGCCGGGCGGTGGCCGACGCGGTGGCCCGGGACGCCCCACGCCGCGCATCGCCCAAGCGTAAGGGGCCGGAGGGCGAAGGGTGGGCGTGGACGTGGACGACTACGACCAGGCGCTCGCGGACGCCGACGGGACCGCCTCGGGCGAACGACGGGCAGTCGCACGGATGGCTGCCGACCTCGCGGCAGCCGGCCACTACGCCACGGTGGCCGGCCACGAACTCACCCCGGCGGTCGTCGTGGACAACCTGCAGGACGCGCCGGACGACGGGCTGGCGTCGAAGTGGAACTGGTGGCTGGGCTCCCTCGAGATCGCCTTCGGACGGAGCGAGGACCTCGAGAACGGCTTCGCCGAGTTCCAGGTCCGCCGGTACGAGAGCAGGGACGAGGGCGGGCGTGCCGGCGACGGCGAGTGAGGGCGGCCGGGGAGTGAGACGGCCCCAGCCACCGGCGCGACACCGGCAGCGACCGCGGGCCGAAACCTGAAATGGGGGGGTGCCCTACTCCCCGGCAATGCCAACGTTCGAGGTCCAGTTGCCGGACGACCTGTACGCACGGTTCCAGCGAATCGCCGAGAGCGAGTTCATCTCCGAGGGGGAGGCCTACGAGGAGCTCATCGGCATGGGGCTCGACGCGTACAACGTCGAGGAGGAGGACGCCGAGGCCGGCATCGCCGACGAGTACGCCTCGGAGATGTGGGACACCGCCGAGGACCCCGCGGACATGGGGAACGAGGGCGGCGACGAGCGCACCTTCTGAGGACGGCTCCGGGACGGCCCCGGTGCCCGTCCCGCGATCCCCGAGAGCGGCGGTAGTGTCCGTCTCGTGCCGGCGACCGGTCTCCCGTGTCCGCCGACCCCCGCGGTCTCTCGTGTCCGCCGACCCTCGAGACGACGGACTGAACGACGACCCCGGTCGTCGAGTGGTCCACTACGCGCCCGCCACTCGACCGGGCTGGAGGACGACCGCGCCCGGACGGAGGTCCACCACCACGACGGGCTCCCCATCTGACGCGGTACGGGACCCCGGAGCAGTCGTGCCGGATAGAGCGCCTGGCACGGTCGCTCGTGGTGCAGCTGAGGCTCGGGAGCTGACTGCGGAACTGGTACCACGGATCGGCTCATAGCCACCCCGAAAAAATATACGCCGGGCCGGAGAAGGTCACGGATATATGAAGAAGGTCCTTGCGACAGTCGGTATCGGGAACGCGACCGTCGACACCGTGCTCCCCTCGGAGACGGTTCGACCGGGGGAGACGGTCGACGCCGAGATACAGGTCGACGGCGGGAGCGCCCCACAGGAGGTCCGCCACATCGACCTCGAGTTCGAGACGTACTACCGGACCGACGACGGCCGCATGGAGGGGACGGTCGACACGGTCCGGCTCTCGGACGGGTTCACCGTCGAGCCCGACGAGTCACGGACCATCCCCACCGAGATAGAGATCCCCCGGGGGACGCCGCTAACGATGGGCGGCGTGGATGTGTGGCTGGAGACGGAGCTGGACGTGGCGGGCGTCGACCCCGAAGACAAGGACTACCTCGACGTGCAGCCGACCGAGCGGATGCAGGCGGTGTTCGACGCGGCGGAGTCGCTCGGCCTCTCGCTCCGGACGGCGAGAAACGAGGAGGTGGCCGGCTGGGGGCACAACCGGTTCAGCCAGGAGTTCGAGTTCCGGCCCAGCGGCGGACCGTTCGCGGGCGACCTCGACGAACTCGAGCTCGTGTTCGACCCGGCGCCCGAGCGGCTCACGGTCGCCGTCGAGGTGGACCGCCAGGGTGGCCTGCTCTCGGAGATGACCGACACGGACGAGCGCAAGGAATCGCTGACCGTCGAGACGGCCGACGCCGCCGCGGTCGAACGGGACCTCCGCGAGATCCTCGAGCGGCACGTCTGACCGGGGCCGCGACCCGACCCGGACTCAGATCGACACCGTCTCGCCGAGTGCCGGCGCACTGGCCTCGTAGCCGTCGGCCCGGAGCTCCTCGGCGAACGCCGTGCAGCGGTCGCCGTGGGTGACGAGCACGGGCGTATCGCGATAGGAATCGAGGAAGTCAAGCAGCCCGTCGCGGTCGGCGTGCGCGGAGAAGTCGTACTGCTCGACCTGTGCGGCGACAGGCATCACTTGCCCGTCGATCTCGGCACTACCCGACTCGATGAGGTCTCTGCCGGGAGTTCCTTCGACCTGATAGCCAGTCATCGTGACTTTGTTCACCGGATCGGATCGAATCTCGGGGATGTAGGTCATAGCGGGGCCACCAGACAGCATTCCACTGGTGGTGATGATTGCTGCCTTCTGGTCGGTGATACGCTTGCGTTGCCCATCGCGGCCGGTGACGAAGCGGGCGTGTGACTTCGCCCGCCGCAGCGCGTCGGGATCGCGGACGTAGTCCGGATACGAGCGCAGCATCCGCGTTACCTCCTGCCCCATCCCGTCGACGTAGCAGGGGATGTCGTGCGCCTCGCAGACCAGCAGCAGCTCCTGGGTGCGGCCGATGGCGAACGCCGGGACGACGACGGTGCCTCCCTCGTGCAGCGTCGTCCGGACGCTCTCGGCGAACCGCCGCTCGACGGTGGCGCGCTCGTCGTGGTCGACGTCGCTGTACGTGCTCTCGCAGACGACGATGTCCGCCTCGGGACGGGCCGTCGTCCCGGCGACCAGCCGCTGGTCGGCGGTGTGGAAGTCGCCGGTGTAGAGCAGTCGGGTCTCCCCGTCGTCGGACCGCGTCCGACTGCCCGGGGGACTCCGTCCCCCGCTGTCGACGAGGACGTGCGCGCTCCCGGGGATGTGGCCGGCGTCGAGGAACGTCACCTCGTAGCCCGCCGCCTCGAACGGCTCCCCGTAGCCGTGGGTCCGCGAGACCTCGCCCACGCGCTTCAGGTCGGGCTCCGAGAACGGACAGCGGTGGCTGTTCCCGTGCAACTTCAGCGTGTCCCGCGCGAGCGTCAGTGCCAGCTCCCGGGTCGGCGGCGTCCAGTGGATCTCGGGGCGGTCCCGGCCCGAGAGCAGCGCCGGGGCCGCGCCAGCGTGGTCGAGGTGGCCGTGCGAGACGACCACCGCCTCCGGGTCGACCGACCCAATGGGGTAGGAGGGGGGTGTCCCCGGCTTCATCCCGTAGTCCAGCAGGAGGCGCCCGTCGACGAGGACGGCGCTCCGGCCGACCTCGCCCGCGCCCCCGAGGAACTGGAGGTCCATGGCCCACGGTAGCCGACGGAGGCGCTTCCCTCCGTCGGTCCGGGGGCGACGGACCCCCGTCCAAGGAGGAAGCAACTATCGAACGTATCCGATACACTCATATTTTTACGAATATATAATATATATTCAAGCCAGTATAAATAGCAGGGCATTCATCACGAAAACCACAACAGAACCGGAGGGGTACCCGTCCGTGTAACATGAGACCGAACACCACGACGGCACGAGTACTCGTGGTGGGGGTGGCACTGCTGACACTGCTCGCGACGCTCCCGCTCGGCGCACTCGGGACGGGCGGCCCGGGGACGGCCGCCGACACCACCGGCCACGCGGACAACTACAACTACACCGTCAGGCCGGTCGACGACCCGGAGACGGCCCAGAACACCCATCCGAACGAGCCCTGTGTCCCCTCGGACGAGACACCGGACGAGGACGAGGGGAACCCCGGCAGACAGGACTGTGATCCCTACGACGGGCACATGCCCGGCGACGAGAACGCCTCGTACGCGCAGTTCTCCGCCGGCGGTGACCTCGCCGACGAGAACCTGACGGAGGTCCACTTCATCATCCACGCGGACACGTCCGACGACTTCGACATGAGCGGCTGCGCCATGAACGACGCCGCCGTAGCCGGCATCGACAGGGGCAACGACGACCCCGGCTACCAGACCGACGAGCCGCTGCTCACCCACGCGAAGCAGACGACCGAGCAGGAGCACGAGATCATCGTCAAGATGTACCGGGAGGACGACCTGGCCGGTGAATCACTGGCCCTCTACAGGGACGACGAGGTCGTCGCGCGCGTCGAGGACTGCTACACGAACCCCTCGGAGCCGGGCTGGTACCAGTGGCGCGGCTTCGCCAACGGGACCACGGCGGACGGCGACCTCGGGTACATCAACCTCTACAGCCACTACTTCTACATCTGCAACTGCAGTTCGCGCCAGGAGGCGGTCGACAGGCTCGGACAGCCGCCGGGCGACAGCCCGCAGGCCAGCAGCGGCGACGGTGGCGCTCCGAGCGGTGACCCCGGTGGCCAGACGCCCACGCCCACTCCCGGCGGCGGTGACGACGACACCCCGACCGCCACCCCGACACCCGGCGGTGGGGGCGGTGATGCGACGCCCACGCCTACCCCCGGCGGCGGTGACGGCGGTGACGCCACGACGACTCCGACACCCGGCGACGGCGGTGACACCGCCACGACCGCGACCCCGACACCCGGCGGTGGGGGCGACACCGCGACGAGCCCCGGAGATGGCACCGCGACGAGCCCCAGCGACGGCACCACTACGACCGACGGTACCACCACGACGGGCCCCGGAGACGGGGAGGGAGACGGTATCAGCGAGAACACGGAGGCGACCACGACCGCCGACGGTCAGCCCGGGTTCGGGCTCCTGGTAGCCGTCGGCGGACTGCTGGCTGCCGCGCTGCTCGCGCTCCGGCGGCGCGACTGACGCGGCACCTACCCCGGGTCAGTCGTACGGCCAGTTCGGGTCGCGGGGCTCGGACGGCGCCCGGGTCTCGTCGGCCGCCTCGGGCATGCACGCCCCGTGCGCGGCGAAGTTCTCGCGGGCGACCCGAAGCGAGACGTGGTTGTAGTCGCTCTCGTGGTCCGGATGGTGGAACCCGACGAGGTCGTCCAGCCAGCCACAGACGGCACACACCTCGTACGACCCCGGCGTGTCCGGAGTCAGCGTCTGGTAGCCACAGCACGGGCAGAACCCCCGCTCCCGGGAGACCGGACTGTCCGTCCGACTCCGACGCGGATCGCCGGTCGACATACCGTCCCGTTGGGACCGGAGCGACAAAAACCGTCCCGCGTCGGGGGGACTCCGACCGACCAGGACCGGCCGCCGGGCGGTGCCGCGAACGGGCCTGCCGCCGCACTACTTTTATCCGGTCGCGTGAAACGGTACCATATGTCACGTACCGGCGACCAGGGAGCGGACGACTGCGGCCTCACGGCCGCCGAACGCGCGGCACTGCACGACCTCGAACTCGGGCTGGAGCACGTCCGGCGCGGGTACGGGGCGCTCGTGACGTTCCACCACCAGATCGGGCGGGGGATGGACCGGTTCGACGACGCCCGGGCGCGGCTCCGCGAGGCCGGCCACGGGGACCTGGCCGACCGCCTCCGCGACGAGGTACTGCCGGCGGGTGCCATCGGCGACCGGTGGTCCTACGAACTGGTGGCCGACTTCCGCGAGGGGTTCCTCGCCGACGCGACGGCCGTCGAGACCGACGCGCGCGACGCGCTCGCGGACGGGGTCCACCACTGTACGGAGCGCCGACAGCAGCGGCGCTGGCGCGAGCGGGCCCGGGGTGAGGCGTGGCGGGACGACGACCCCGACGCGGCGGCGGAGGAGTGAGGCGGGGGCGTCCGTCACCCGTTCCCCGGCCCGACCTCCTCAGGCGTCGTTGCCCTGTGCGGCCTCGACCTCGGCGGCGTGCTTCGCGAGGTCGTCGGCGATGGTCCGGGCCTGCTCCGGCGTGAGCGTCAGCGTCTCCGCGTGCGCCGGGAGTTCGGTCAGTTGCGTGTTGTCCAGTTCCAGTTGCAGGGAGACGTGGTCCGGGTTCTTGCGAGGAGAGGTGACGTTCAGCGTCGCGAACGCCTCCTCCTCGAACCCGTGCCCCTCGGCGACGGCGTCCACCAGGTCGAGCGTGGTGTACGCGTTCACCGTCATGAGTCGGTCGACCATACCGACAGGAGGCGTCGGACCGGCGTAAGCGTGGCGTCCGGCGTCAGGCGGTCGACGCGGCGTCGTCGCCGAGGCGCTCGCCACGGACGGTGAGGACGGGCCGCTCGCAGGTCCGGACGACGGCCTCCGCGACGCTTCCCAGGACGAACCCCTCGTCGCCGCCACGGCCGCGGGTCCCCAGCGCCACGGCGTCGGCGTCGGCCTCGTCCGCGTAGTTGACGATGGCATCGGCAGGGCGACCCTCGCGGACCACCGTCGAGACCTCGACCGGCGCCGGGGCCTGCTCGGCGACCGCGTCGGCGGCCGACGACGCGCGCTCGTGGAGCGCGTCCCGGGTCTCCTCGGCCGTCTCGTCGGGGACCTCGGCCACTCGTTCCGGGTCGACGACCGACACCGCGTGGACCGCCGCGTCGAACCGGCTCGCCAGGTCCAGCGCCGTCGCGACGGCCCGGCGATGGGTCGACGGCCTCGTCGGGTCCTCACAGTATCCGACCGCCGCCGGCTGGCCTGCCGCAGGCAGCAGGTATTCCAGCCGCCCGCCCGGAGTCGCGACCATGAGCGACACCGACATCGAAACCGTCACTGTCCGGGGCGTCGAGGTGCCCCGGCTCGGACTTGGCACTTGGCGACTCACCGGCGACGAGTGCCGCGAGGCCGTCGAAACCGCGCTCGACCTGGGCTACCGCCACGTCGACACCGCGCAGGTGTACCGCAACGAGCGCCAGGTCGGCGACGCGCTCGCCGCCAGCGACATCGACCGCGAGGAGGTCTTCCTCGCGACGAAGCTCGGCCCCCAGAGCCGGGCGTGCGACGACGTGCTCCGGACGACCGAGGAGAGCCTCGCCCGCCTCGGCACGGACTACCTCGACCTCCTCCTCGTCCACTGGCCCAACGGCCAGCCGCCCGGGTCCCCGCCCAATCCCCTCTCCTCGGCACCCGACAACGCGGAGACGCTACGCGCGATGAACGAACTCGTCGATGCCGGCACGGTCCGCCACATCGGCGTCTCGAACTTCGGCGTCGACCTGCTGGACGAGGCCCGCGAGGCGAGCGAGGCGCCCGTCCTCACGGACCAGGTGCAGTACCACCCCTTCTGGGACCAGCAGGAGCTGCTGGACTACTGCCGGGTCCACGATGTCCTCCTGACGGCGTACTCGCCGCTGGGCCACGGCGGCGTGCTGGACGACGAGGTGCTCGAGCGCATCGGCCGCCGCTACGCGAAGACGCCCGCACAGGTCGCACTCCGCTGGCTCGTCCAGCAGAAGCAGGTGGCGACCATCCCGAAGGCGACGAGCCGCGAGCACCTCGAGGCGAACATGGCCGTCTTCGACTTCGAGCTGACGGAGGCAGAGATGCGCGAAATCAGGCGGCCCTCGAAATACGAGACGCTGAAGGGGTTCCTGAAGGCCCGGGTCCTGGGGTAGTCAGCGGCCGCCGGCGTCGGCCGCGCCGACGTCCCGCGGCGCTCCGCACCAGTTTCGACTCCCGGTACCGGGCCGGCGCCGCGTCGCAGTCCTCACAGACGACCCACCACCGCGGCCGGGTGAACAGGCCACAGGAGACGCCCGTGTCGAGGTGTGCCGCCCACGCCTCCGGGCCCCGTGCGAGGCGTCCTCGTCTTCGTTCAGCAGGTGGACGTGGATCGGCTCGTGCCGGACCGTCTCGGCCGTCGCGGGGTCACCGTCGCCGCGGTCGTCGGGCGTCACTCCGGCTTCGCGAAGTAGCTCGTGAAGAAGCCCGACAGGAAGGCCGAGACGGCGACCGACAGCAGGAGCTCCGCCGTCGACCACTCGTCGGCGTCGGCGCCGTAGGCGGTCACGGCGACGCTGATGACCGTCGAGATGATACCGTTGACGAGGTGTTTCGTGAACCCCATGCTCGGCGTTCGGGCGCCACCGGCATAACGTTCGGGCGGCCGCGCAGCGATGGCCGGCGGGGAGTGCCGGGAACGGCTGCCCGGCGACCGCGTCAGTCGCCATGAGTAGACCCTTATCCACCCCCCGTGTAGCCGGGGGCATGCTCGTGCACCTCCGCGAGGGCGTCTGGCAGATCGAGTGCAGCGGGGTGAACGTCTACCTCGCCGCCGCCGACGAGCTGACGCTAATCGACGCCGGCACGCCCCGCGACGGCGGGACCGTCCGGACCGCCATCCGCGAGGCCGGGTTCGAGGTGGCCGACCTCGGACGGATCCTCGTCACGCACTTCGACGTGGACCACGTCGGCGCGCTCGCCTCGCTCGCGGCCGAGACGGGCGCCACCGTCCACATGGGCGCCGCCGACGCCCCGTTCCTCATGGGGAAGGAGGTCCCTCCCGGCCTCACCCTGAAGGGCGCCCTCCAGCGCGTCTCGGGGGTGTTCGTCGACCAGCCGGACCACGACCCGGAGCTGGTGGCCGACGGCGACGAGATCGGTAGCTTCGTCGCGTACCAGACCCCCGGGCATACTCCCGGCCACACCGCCTACGTCAGCGACGACCTGGACGCCGCGTTCGTCGGCGACCTCGTCGTCGAGCGCGACGGCGAACTCCGGCCCTCGCCGTGGTTCATCACCTACGATACGGAGAGCGTCCGGGAGTCCATCCACGACCTCGCGGACCGCGAACCCGCGGTGGACGTGCTGGGGATGGGCCACGGGACGCCGTTCGCCCGGAGCGGCTCCGTGCGACTGGCGGAGCTCGGTGAGCGGATCGAGGCGGAGTAGTCGGCAGGCGACCGGCCAGGGACCGCCCGTCCCGGCGTTGCTCGGAGCGTATCCCGAGTATGAACGACGTGTGTCCCTTGTGCGGAACGTATCGAACGGGGAGTTCGGACGATGTGAACTGCCCCGACCTACCGCGCTCGGGCCTACTCGGCCCTCGCTTGTTGAGGTCGGGGCTTCCTGTTTCTGCGTCGGACCTTGTACCCGACGTGGGCACAGTGGTTCTAGACTCCGCAGGCGATTTCCCTTTATATGCGGTTCGGAGTGTCCCACTCCTACCTGTTGGGCACTCGGCCACAACCGCCGGCGCACGCTTCTTGTCGCGTTTGAACGCCAGCGGAGGCGTGGCGAGCATCGTACTACCTCCTTCGACCGCGGGGGTAGTAAACGGGGCGGAGAGCATGGTTGCGAACCGTGCGGGCGCTGTATCCCCTCCCTACTCCGCTCCCTCCGGTCGCTCCGTGGAGGAAGGGGGATTAGCGCCCTCACCGCCGAAGCTAATCGAGAGTGACGTAGGTGAGGAACGATATCCCGACCAGTTCGAGCACCTGGAGGTACATCATCGGGCGGACCGCGGTCGGGGGGAGACCGATGGCGGTGAGATAGTAGTAGAGGGCGAGCGCGTTCTCGGCGAACAGGAAGCCGGCGAACACGAGCGTCCCGAGGGTGTGCTTCGAGCGGATCTCGCGGTAGTTACGGCCCCAGATACCGAGCAGTACCGCCAGTAGAACCAGGTTCAGGCCGGCGGCCGCTCGCGCCACGTCGAGCATCAGACTCATCGGTTCCCCCCGGGTCGGTGCGTCGGCTGCGTGTCGGTGTCGGTCATGGTGTCACTCCGGCGTGCTGTCTGTCTGCGGTGGCTCGGCACTCTCCGATTCGGACCCCGTCTGCCCCCCGTCGTCGGACGGCGGCCCCACCTCCTCCAGTTGCTCCAGGATCTCCTCGACCGTGTCCCAGTGGTCCCGGGTCCGGTCGGAGGGGAGATAGACCTCGCCGTAGTCCTCCCCGCTGGGGACGACCACGTCGTTCTCCGCCAGCACGTCGAGGTGGTGGCGGACGGTGTTGTAGCTCAGGTCGAGGGCCTCGGCGAGTCGGTTGGCGTTACGCGGTCGCCGGTTCAGCGCCCGCAGCAGGCGGGCCCGGTTAGGACCGCCACGCGTCCCGGCGAGAACCTGCCAGAGCACCGCGTCCATCAGGACCACCGACGGCCCCCACTCGTATCATACTACCGGCGGCCCGGCGAGCGGGCCGTCAGTTCCCCCGTGTCGCGATGGCCGACTGAGTCCCGTCACCGTCCCCCCGCGGCGGTGCGGCCCGGTCGAGCGCCGCCACCAGGTCGAACGGCTCGTCGGCCGCCGCGTCGTCCGGCATGAGATAGCCGGCCGCGAACACGGTGTAGACGGTCCCCCCCTCGAGGGTGAGCGGCGTCTCGAACACGACGGAGCCGTCCTCGTCCTCCGTGTCGGGACGGACCTCCACCTCGTAATCGCTGGCGGGCACCTCGACGTACCCGCCGCTGGTGAACCGCTCGACGCCGTCGAAGACCGTCCGGGCGCCGTCGTTCACTGTCACGTCGACCGCCGGGGCGTCCGGTGCGGCGTGGAACACCCGGACCCGGGCCGTTTCATCGTCGACCGTGCCGTTCTGGTCTTCCAGCACCTGGACGGTGAACTCGGTCTTGTCGCAGTTCAGTTCGCCCCGGGCGACGGCGGTGTAGTCCTCACTCTCCAGGGTGACGGACTCGTCGAACACGACCGCCTCGGGGGCCCCCGCGGCCGTCACCATCACCTGATAGGTGCCGGGCTCGAGGTCGAGGTAGTCCGTGACCGACCGGAACGCGAGGTCGCCGACGACTTTCCGGTCCTCGACGTAGACGTCGACGTTCGGGGCGTTCGGCGACATGTGCGCGACACGTAGGGCGGCGCCGTTCTCGCCCTCGGTGTCGGTCCCGTTCCCGCTGTTCTCGCTCTCGGTGTCGGTCCCGTTTCCGTCGTTCTCGCCCTCGGTGCCGGTCCGGGCATCATCGTCCTGCTGGCCGTCCGCCAGCACCGTCGCGGCGCCGGCAGCCAGGGTAGTCATCGAGCCGATGCCAGCCAGTACCGTTCGTCGGGTGGGAGAGGGGGGCATGCAAGCGAACCGACGCCCGAGGTGCGGAAAACGCATTTGCCAACTCGGGCTAAATTTCCACTCCACTCCGACGCCACTCCGGCGAAACTCGCGCTCCCGACACGTTCTCCGTGTGCCTCCCGGTCGTCGGCTCAGGTGAGTTCCTCGGCGACCGCATCGGGCCCCAGCAGCGCGGGGTCCATCGCGACGACCTCCTGACCGCCGACGAACTCCGGGAGCGAGTCGGCGGTGTAGGCGACGATGCGGAGGTCCGGGTTCAGTTCGCGGGCGAGCGGGATGGCCGTCGCCAGCGAGGCGTCCGTGAGGACGAACAGGTCGGCGTCCTCGATGCCGGCCGCCTGCAGGTCGTCGCGGGTGGCGGTGCCCCCCGCACGCGTGACCGAGAACCCCTCGGCCGCCAGTGCGTCTCCGAGTCCGTCCGGGTCCGACCCGGCGATGACTGCGTCACTCATACTCGATGGTCGCGGGTGGTTTGTGCGTCACGTCGTAGACGACGCGCGAGACGTTGTCGAGCTGGCCGGTGATACGGCTCTGGATGCGCTGGAGCGTCTCCCAGTCCAGCTCCTGGGCGCGTGCGGTCATCCCGTCGCGGGACTCGACCGACCGCACGGCGACCACGTGGCCGTGGACGCGGTTGTCGCCTTTCACCCCCGTCGCGCGGCCGAGAACGGCCGCGAACGCCTGCCAGGGCTCGTACTCCTCGAGCTCCGCCTCGACGACGTGGGTCGCCTCGCGGACGACGTGGACCTTCTCCTCGGTCACCTCGCCGACGATTCGGACCGCCAGGCCGGGGCCGGGGAACGGCATCCGCTCGGAGATGATCTCCTCTAAGTCCAGCGCCCGCGCCACCTCGCGGACCTCGTCCTTGTAGAGGTCGCGCATCGGCTCGACGATCCGGTCGAAGTCCACGACGTCGGGGAGCCCACCGACGTTGTGGTGGGACTTGATGGTCCCCTCGGACTCGATGCGGTCGGGGTAGATGGTCCCCTGCACGAGCACGTCGGCGCCCTCCTCGTTCGCGACGGTCTCGAACTCGCGGATGAACTGCTCGCCGATGACGTGGCGCTTCTCCTCCGGGTCCGTGATGCGCGCCAGTGCGCCGAGGAAACGGTCCTGTGCCTCGACGATTCGGAGCGAGTCCATGTATGAGAAGGTTTCGCGGATCTCCTCGGTCTCGCCCTTGCGCATCAGCCCCGTGTCGACGTAGACGGGCGTGAGCTGGTCGCCGATGGCCTCGTAGGCCAGCGCGGCCGCGGTCGAGGAGTCGACGCCGCCGGACAGCGCGATGATGGCGTCGTCGTCGCCGACCTGCCCGGTGATCTCGGCGACGGCACCCTCGATGAACGAGTCGACGTCGACCATCAGGCGCTCACCTCCTCGGCGTCCTCGGGTTCGTCGTGGGAGTCGGCGTCGGTGCCGGTCGCCTCCTGCCGGTCGAGCGCGGCGTCCAGCAGTCCGACGAACGGCGGCGAGGCCCGGCCCGGCCGCGACCGGAACTCTGGGTGGAACTGCGTCCCCACGAAGTACGGGTGCTCCTCGCGCGGGAGTTCGAGAATCTCCATCCGGTTGGCGGCCCGCCCGGAGAACACCAGCCCGCTCTCCTCCAGCCGGTCGATGTACTCGGGGTTGACCTCGTAGCGGTGGCGGTGGCGCTCCGTGCAGCTGTCGGCCCCGTCGTACAGGTCGGCGGCGAGGGTCCCCGGCTCGATGTCCGTCTCGTGGGCACCCAGCCGCATCGTCCCACCCATGTCCTCGACCTCGTACTGCTCGGGCAGGATGTCGATGACGGGGTGGGGCGTGTCCTCGTCGAACTCCGCGGAGTTGGCGTCCGCGAGGCCACAGACGTTGCGCGCGCGGTCCACGACGGCCATCTGGAAACCGAGACAGAGCCCCAGGAACGGGACGTCGTGCTCGCGGGCGTAGCGGATGGCGTCGATCTTCCCGTCCGTCCCGCGGGCGCCGAAGCCGCCCGGGACGATGAGCCCGTCGGCCCGTTCCAGCCGCTCGCGGTGCTCGTCGTCCATGTCCTCCGTGTCGACCCAGAGCACCTCGACATCGACGCCGTGTTCGAGCCCGGCGTGCTTGCAGGCCTCGTGGACGCTCATGTACGCGTCCTCGAGGTCGTATTTGCCGGCGAGGGCGATCTCGACCGTCCCCGAGGTCTCGCGGGTGACCAGCTCGCGCCAGCGGTTGGCCCGCTCGGCCTCCGGGAGCGCCTCGTCGGTCAGGCCGAGCCGCTCCATCACGTACTGGTCGAGCCCCTCCTCCTCGACCAGCAGCGGGACGTGGTAGATGTCCTCCACGTCCGGGTTCGAGAACACCGCGTCGGTGGGTACGTCGCAGAACAGGGCGATCTTCCCCTTCACGTCGTCCTCGAGGCGGTCCTCGCACCGCCCGACCAGGACGTCCGGCTGGAGACCGATCGAGCGGAGTTCCTTCACGGAGTGCTGGGTCGGTTTGGTTTTTTGCTCGCCCGTCTGCGAGTAGGGCACGAGCGTGACGTGGGTGAACAGGATGTCCTCCTCGTCCTCCTCGTGGGAGAACTGGCGCAGCGCCTCCAGATAGGGCATCCCCTCGATGTCGCCCACGGTGCCGCCGACCTCGACGATGCAGACGTCGTGGCCCTCGGCGGCCTCGCGGATGCGCCGCTTGATGTCGTCCGTGATGTGGGGGATTATCTGGACGGTCTTGCCCAGGTAGTCGCCGGCACGCTCCTTCTCGATGACGTTCTTGTACAGCTTCCCGGTCGTGACGTTGTGGTCGAACGTCATGTCGATGTCCAGGAAGCGCTCGTAGTTCCCGAGGTCCAGGTCCACCTCGCCCCCGTCTTTCAGCACGTACACCTCGCCGTGCTGGTACGGGTTCATCGTCCCGGCGTCGACGTTGAGGTAGGGGTCGATCTTGACGGCGGTCACGTCGAAGCCGGCGTTGGCGAGGAGGCGGCCGGTCGAGGCGGCCGTGATCCCCTTGCCGAGCCCGGACATGACGCCGCCGGTGACGAAGACGAACTTGTTCCCCAGGGTGGGGTCGTACTCCGCGGGCCCTGTCGGCATACCGACGGTCCGCGAGGGCCGGTCAAAACGGTTACGGAGGGACGGACGGTGTGCCACGTCCTCCCGGAACCGACACGTGCCCGGCGGGGGGACTGGGCGTTCGTGGGTCGGTCGGCGCCGCCCGCCACCCACGGGGGAAACCGGGAAGGGGCCACGACCCCTACGTCGGGTATGAGCGAATCAGACGCGAGAGAGCTGCCCGAGACCGACGAGGAGTGGCGCGAGGTCCTCACCGAGGAGGAGTACCGCGTACTCCGCGAGCAGGGGACCGAGCCGAAGTTCTCCAGCGACCTCATCGACGTGAAGGGCGACGGGAGCTTCGACTGCGCCGGCTGCGGCGCCGAACTGTTCGACGGCGACACGAAGTTCGGCTCCGGCACGGGCTGGCCCTCCTTCTACGACGCCAACGACGGCGCCGTGGAACTCCGCGAGGACCGCAGTCACGGCATGGTCCGGACGGAGGTCGTCTGCGCGACCTGCGGGGGCCACCTCGGTCACGTCTTCGACGACGGCCCGGAACCGACGGGCAAGCGCTTCTGCATCAACGGCGTCGCACTGGAGCACGACGAGGAGTAGGGCGCGAATCCGACCCGGTTCCGAGGCCGGGAAGCGCGGGGCCCCTCCGACGGAGCCGGCGCGTCAGCGCCGTGTCGAGCCGCCCGGCGCCCGTACGGGGAAGTGTAAGGACCCTGCTGGACCGCCGGACCCCACCACGCACGTCGCCGGACCGGAAACGGGGCCCCGGTGGACTCGGAGGGGGAGCGGAACCCGGATACGTTTCCGAAATTTCATCATTTTCTATCTTATATTCGGAATATACTCGTTTACCCCTCCGTTATGACACTACAAGGACCATATAATAGGTATCCGGGCTATCCGGACGGCGCCCACACCCCCTGCACCTGGTCCATCACCGTGACCACGACGACGTGCGGGAGCGTGAGCACGGCGATGAGCACCAGGTAGAGCCCGACCGCCTCCTCCACGGTCGCGGGGCGGACCGGCACGAGGTAGTAGAACCCCGCCAGGAACGCGACGGAGACAGCCGTCAGCGGGGCCGCGTCGCGCGCGAACCCCCGGAGCGCCGGACCCAGTCTCCCGTCCCGTAGCCCCTCGACCGCGGTCCCGTCCAGCAGTACGAGCCGGGCGATGTGCCGCACGGCGTGCCACAGGCAGAAGTAGACGCCCACGGCGAGGATGGGCGGGACGACGAGGAAGAACAGCCAGAGCAGCCCCGTCTCGCCGGCGTCGACGCGCCAGCCCCGGTCGGCGGGCCCCCCGTCGGCCCGAGCCAGTCCCACGGCGAGCGTCCCCACGGTGAGCGCGAGGAAGGCCGCACCCAGCGCGAGTCGCGTCTCGACCCGAAAGAGGGGGGCGAGGTCCGCCGGCGTGACGCCGAACCGGCCGGTCAGCGCCCGCGCCACCCGGCGGTACTGGCCCGGGTGCGAGAGCAGCGGGACGAGCATGGGCAGGCCGCCGCGGACGGTCGCCGTGGCGACCCGCTGGGCGCGGGTGCGGAGGTGGTCGGCGTCCGCGAGCGCCAGCAGCGCGTACACGTCACCCTGCCCCCAGTGGGCCCACGTCACGGCGATGAACAGGACGAACGCGGGGACGGGCGCGAGGAACCACAGTGCGAGATACGCGCCACCGAGAACGCCGTAGAGGGCGCCGACGGTCGCGAGCGCACGGAGCGTGACCGGCCGGTCGCGCACCCGCGGGACGGCGAGGTGGTCGACGGCGCCGTGGGGCAGCCCCAGGAGGAGGACGCTCACGGCCAGCGGCGCGTACTGGAGCGCGAGCGGCACCGATAGCCCCGCGAGGAACGGGACGACCAGCAGTCCGTGGAGCACCCAGACGGGCGCGAGCGCGGCGGCCGCGAGCGTCGTGCGGACGCGACCGCCGACGGTCGGCTCAGCCACCGCCACGGGACCACCCCCCGTGTGGCGGTCGGTCGGCTACGGCCATTCCTCCGCCACCCAGAGCCAGAGGACGAGCCCCTGCACCAGGAACAGGTTGGTGAGCAGGAAGAACGCCGCCTCCTCGACCGGGAGCCCGAGCAGCGGGACCGCGTCCCCCGTCGTGTGGACGGTCGAGAGCTCCCAGACGCCCAGTGCGAGCGCGACGCGGTCGGCCAGCCAGAGATACAGCGTCGGGACGGCGACCCCCAGCGCGACGACCCGGCGGCGCAGCCACAGGTACGGCCAGCCGAACGCCCACTGGATCGCCAGGACGGGCGCGGCCCACAGGAGGAGCGTGCCGAGGTAGAGGCCGCCGTCCGTGCCGAGGACGAGCCAGCCCCCGAGCGCGACCAGCCCGGCGGCCCCGGCTCCGAGGGCACGCTGGCCGACCGTGACGGCCGCGGCGGGGGCGGCGACCATCCCGGAGACCCCGTCGGGCCCTCGACCCGGGGCACGGCGGCCACCCGCCCCGCCGCCGTCGGCACGCACGGGCCGCGTGGGCGGTCCGGCGGGGAGCAGATAGAGCCACAGCGCCGTCAGCACGGTCTGTGCGACGAAGAACAGGTACTCCCCGAGCGGGACGGCGAACAGGCGGGCGAGGACGGTCCCCTCGCCGTACCGCCACGCGCCGCGCTGGATGAGGTAGCTGTCCCACGGCGTGGTGTACACCAGCGCCAGGACGGCCATGACGAGGACCCCGAGGGCGCGTGCGTCGACCGCACGCCCGGCGAGCCGGACCGCCGGGGTCGCCGTCCGCGGCCCCAGCAGGGTGACCCCGCGGGCCGTGGCGACCGCCAGCGCCAGCAGCGGCAGGCCGAGGAACACGAGGTGGAACTGGAGATACGTCAGGGTGGGCATCGAGGTTTCACGAAGAATGTCGCGGTGGTCGTATCAATCCGGCGGCGGTCGCCGGACGATGCGTGGCGGGCGCGACGACCCCACCAACGGGGCCGTCGGGAAGGCGTCAGTCGGCAGCCGCGGCCTCGGAGGCCGAGGCAGCCTGGTCGAGCACGTCGCGGCTCCGGAGCAGGATGAAGCCGAAGCCGACCTTCGCGGACAGGTCGAGAACCATGAACAGTACCGTCTCGACGCCGAGTCCGATGAGGTTGAGCGTCCCCTCCGTGCCGATGATCCACACGATGGGGTACGCCGTCCAGAGGACGATGACCAGGTTACGGAGCGTGCCGAAGAGGCTCGCGACGTCGCCCGAACGTTGGGCTGCGACCCCGCTGAGGGTCGAGACCAGGTAGTACAGCAGGACGACGAAGAAGCCGCAGCTGATGCCCCACCAGGCGATCCGGGTGGCGCCAGGACTGAGGCTGCTCCCGCCGCCCGTGGCCAGCGCGCCGACGAGCCCGGTGACGATCATGCCGACGTCGAGCCCGATGAGCGTCGCCAGCGTGTTCCGGTCGGCCCCGGCGAGCAGGCCGAGGTCGAGCAGGAGCAACGGCGTGGTGAACAGCCAGTCGGTGTACCTGGCCCAGTAGATCCGGTCGAGGGTGGTCCCGTCCGCCAACTCGACGGAGAGCACGCCGAAGCCCTGGTACATCGAGAAGTACGACACGGCCGCGATGCCCGCGATGAACGTCGTGATTATGAAGAACTCCTGTTTCCGTTCGTTCGTCTCCCCGGAGCCCATCGCGATGAACGCGATGGTCCCGAGGGCCATTCCCAGTGTTCCGATGCCGAGAGCGAGTTGTTCGAGGCTTCCCGACGGTGGTGCTGACATACTGCACTGCGGTCTATGTGTGGCCCCCATATAAGAGTAGGGCCTAGAGCTAAATGTAGATACCTCTTCGCGCCCCGTTCTGGGGGCCTTGTCAGGTAGGAGACGTTACCGGTAATAAGTCTTTCGTGCTCGGATGGGGTTGGCAACCGCTCGCGCGCGCTTGCCGGTACCTCGTCGGAACCCGTCGCCGTCGTCGGCTGACGCTGCCCGGGCCGACAGCACGGGGGGCGCGACCGTCTCGACGACGGGGTGCGAGCCCCCGGGGTGAGGTCGTCCGCCGCGCTCGCCTCACACCACCTCCACCGACTGTCCCGGCCGGGGGGCTTATTCGCTCGCTGGCCGTACGGCCGATATGTCACTCGACCTCACGCCGGAGCAACTCGACCGATACTCCCGGCACGTTATCATGGACGAGGTGGGCCCGGCGGGGCAGGGCCGACTGCTCGACGCCCGCGTCCTCTGTATCGGCGCCGGCGGCCTCGGCTCGCCGGTCGTCCAGTACCTCGCGGCCGCGGGCGTCGGGACGCTCGGCATCGCCGACGACGACGTCGTCGAGCGCTCGAACCTCCAGCGGCAGGTGATCCACGGCGACCCCGACGTGGGCCGGCCGAAGGTCGAGTCCGCCCGCGACTTCGTCGCTCGCCAGAACCCGGACATCGCGGTCGAGACACACGAGACGCGCGTCACGGCCGACGACATCGAGGACCTCATCGGGGACTACGACCTCGTCGTCGACGGCTCGGACAACTTCGCCACCCGCTACCTCGTCAACGACGCCTGCACGCTCGCGGGGGTGCCGTTCGTCCACGGCGCCATCCTCCGGTTCGAGGGGCAGATGACCACCTTCGAGGCCACGGTGCCGACCGGGGACGGGGACAGCGGCCCCTGCTACCGTTGCCTCTTCCCCGAGGCCCCCGAGCCGGGGACCGTCCCCGACTGCGCCACCGCCGGCGTCCTCGGTGTCCTGCCCGGGACCGTGGGCTGCGTGATGGCGACCGAGGCGGTCAAGCTCGTGCTCGACCACGGGGAGACGCTCGACGGCCGGATGCTGTTCTACGACGCCGAGGACATGAGCTTCCGCGAGATACAGGTCGAACCCCGCCCCGACTGCCCGATCTGCCAACCCGGCGGCGTCGAGTCCGTCCACGAGGTCTCCTACGAGCATACCTGCTCCATTGCCGCCGACTGAGGGCGATGTTATCGTCGTACTCGCACGATTCCCCAGTTCTCCCCGATATATCCGTGTAATACGCTATCTCAGCAATCAATCCTGTACTCCGACCGCTTCTCGCTCGAACCGCTCGCCCGTCCATCGCCAGGAGCGCACCACCGGCTCGTCGCCGCCCAGCGAGACGATGACGTACGAGTAGCCGACCCACGTCGCCTCGTGGGCGTCCACGTCGCTCGGGGCCGGCGGCCCGCGGGGGTGCGAGTGGTAGAAGCCGACCACCTCGTGCCCGTTGGCCTCCAGATCCCGCATCAGCGTCAGCTGTTCGCCAGGGTCGAGTTCGTACCGGGACCGTGGCGCGGCGGCCGCGTTGGTCGCGCGCGCGGCGGCGCTGGCCGTCGACTGTTCGTTGTGCGTGCCCGCGAGCACGCCACACACCTCCGCGGGTGCGCCCTCGCGTGCGTGCGCGACCATGCTCGTCCTGACGGCCGCCGGGAGCCGGAGCATCTACGCGACGGTCCGCGCGAGCGGCCGGACGGCGTCGGCCGGCGGCTCCTCGAAGCGGTCCGGGTGGATCACCCGGGCGAGAAACTCCAGCGTCTCCACCAGCCGCGGCCCCGGCCGGTTGACGTAGTGGTGGCCGTCCATCGCGAACGCCCGGTCCTCCCGGACCGCGGTCAGTTCCGCGAACCCCTCGCGGGCGGTGAGGTCGTCGAGGTTGTTGAACGTCTGGTCCAGTTCGAACCCACAGGGCGCTGCCACCAGCACCTCGGGGCCGTACTCGCGGACCGCGGCGAACTCCCGGGGCCGTGATTCGGCCCCGTGCTCGGCCATGCCGTACGTGCCGCCGGCCCACTCGACCAGTTCGGGGACCCAGTGCCCCGCGACCATCACGGGGTCGAGCCAGTCGAGCACCGCGACACGGGGCCGCTCGGCGGCGGGGATGTCGTCGGTCGTCGCGCGGACGCGGGCAACCCGCTCGCGCAGGTCCGCGACCAGGTCGGCGGCGCGGGCCTCCCGGTCGAGGGCGGCGCCGATGCGCTCGATGTCGTCGAACACGTCGCCGACGGCGTGCGGATCCGTCGTGACGACCTCGCAGTCCAGCCCCAGCTCCTCGACGGCCTCGCGGACGAGCACGCGGTCGACGGCACAGACGTCGCAGATACCCTGCGAGACGACCACGTCCGGGTCGAGGGCGGCGAGCGTCCCCGTGTCGAGTTCGTAGACGCCGCCGGCCCGCTCGGCCCGGGCGACCTGCTCGTTGATCTCGGCACTGGTGGCCTCCGGATCGACGTGCGTCTCGACGACGCTCGGCAGGTCGGCCGCGTCCGGCGGGTGGTCGCACTCGTGGGAGACGCCGACCGGCTCGACGCCGAGGGCGTAGACGATCTCCGTTGCGGACGGGAGGAGCGAGACGACGCGCATGCCCACGCTTGGGGTGCGACCGGCTAAAGGGTGTGGCAGTCCGGACCCGGGGCGTGTGAGCGACTCCCAGCCCCCCACAGCACTCAGGAGGGAGGCCCCGTTCGACCCGCACATGGACCGCGAGGATACGGCCGAGTCGGACGGCCGGGCGACGACCATCCGGGAGCTGACGACCGGCGCGGCGTGGGACGCGGCGGTCCCGCTACTGCGCCAGCTCTGGCAGGACGCCGACGCAGCGTTCGTCCGGTCCTGGCGCGACGAGCCCGACTACCGCCTGTTCGGGCTGTACGTGGCAGATGGGGCGGGCGGTGAAGCGGATGGCAGAGATGGCGGGGATGGCGGCGAGGGCGAGGCGGGAACCGGGTCACTCGTCGGCGTCGGCGTCTCCGTCCAGCGCGTCCTCCACCGCCGCCACGCGTGGGTCCACGACCTGGTAGTCGACGAGGCGCGGCGCTCCGAGGGGTTCGGGACCGAGCTACTGGCGTTCGTGGAGCGCTGGGCCGGGGAACGGGACTGCGAGTACGTCGCGCTCGCGAACCACATCGACAACGACGACGCACTGGCGTTCTACGAGCGGGCGGGCATGGACCGCTGGGGGTACGTGGTGGAGCGGGAACTGTGACGTGTCCGGCCCATCATACGTTGCATAGTCAACCCGATCGCTCAGGCACCCGGCGGTTCGTACTCCTGGTGGGTACTGGCGGGGCCCCATCGTTAGCCACCCCGTTCCGCGACGGTCCACGTCACGTACGTCGAGTCCAGTACCCCCGACCGGGGCGGCCCGCCCGGCCCGCCCCGGCGGTCACGTTATGTCGATGCGCTCCGAGCAGCCGGTATGAGCCTCATCGCGGACATCGCGTTCTGCTCCCCGCTCATGGAGGCGACCGCCGCCGCGGTCCCGGAGACGACGTTCCGGATGGAGGACCTGCAGCTGGTCGAGGACGGGCCCGCGAAGTACCTGTTCTGGGCGGAGGGGGGCGACCTCGACCGGCTCGACGACGCACTCGTCGACGACCCGACGGTGGCGTCGTTCACCCGGCTCCGGGTGAGCTTCGCGGAGGCGATGAAGCCGCGGATGACCTACCTCGACGCGACCGTCCACGACATCGTCTACCTGGAGATGCGCTCGACCCACGAGGAGACCCGTGTCCGGGCGCGGGTGCCGACCCGGGCGGCGCTCCAGGCGTACGTCGAAACCTGCCGCGAGAAGGACATCGAGGTCCAGGTGGAGGGGCTCTACCGCGAGGAGGACCACGAGCAGTCCCGGTTCGGTCTGACCGACCCCCAGCGCGAGGCGCTCGTCGCGGCCCACGAGGCGGGCTACTTCGACAGCGAGCGGGCGGCGACGCTCGCGGAGATCGCCGACGACCTGGGCATCTCCCGGCAGGCGCTCGCGGGACGGCTCCGGCGCGGCCACCGGCAGCTCATCGACGCTACCCTCCGCTGAGCCCGGGCTGGCGTCCGCCGGGGAGAGCGGGCGACCGTCCTACCCGGGGAACGGAACGTCGAGCATCTGGTTCGGCTCGGGCACGTCCACGGTAGCGGTCGTCTCGCCGTCCGGCCAGGCGACGCGGACGGCCCGCGGCGACCCGTCCCCGAGGCCGAAGTGCGCGACCGGCTCGCCCTGGCAGCAGTAGCCCGAGCCGGCGTCGACGACGCGGCGCTGTACGCGGCCGTCCTCGGGGACGAGCGTGACGACCGCGCCCCTGGCGGGGGCTCCGTGCGCTGTCCGCGGCCGGACCCGGAGCCAGTCGTTCCCGGCGACCCCCGGCGCGCCGTACACCGCGAGCGGTTCGGCCTCGGGCCCGCCGTGTGCCACGAGCAGTTCGAGTGCGCCGTCGCCGTCGAGGTCGGCCGCGACCGCACCCATCGACGGTCGGTCGGGCTCGGCCGCCGGACCCGGGTCGACCGGCTCCCAGGTCGGACCGCCGTGGCCCGTGCCGGCCAGCTGGAGCAGCCGGTTGGGAGTGCCGTGACAGGTCACGAACAGTTCCTCGCGGCCGTCGTTGTCGAGGTCGCCCGCGAGCACCGTCCGGACGGGCCCCGGCTCGGCGAAGGGCTCCGGGGTGACGTCCACGGCCCGGCCGTCGCCCAGTCGCCAGAGCCGGTTGCGGTCGCCGTCGGTGCCCAGCGCCAGCCCGGTCGCGTCGCCGAGGTCGACCAGCGCCGCGCCGCGGGCGTCCCCGTGCGTGTCCGAGACGCCCACTTCGGGCGCGAAGTCGGTGAAGCCGCCGCCGTCGTTCCGCAGCAGGAGGTTCGGGCCGCGCTCCATTCCGAGGAGGAGGTCCATCCGGACGCCGTGATCGTCGGGCACGTCGCCGTCGCGGTCGGCGGCCGGGCGGACGGGACCCGCCAGCACCGACCGACCGCCGCCGAGGAAGTCGACGCCGACCGCCGACGCACGGTCGGTCACGCTCCCGGCCGCCACCGCCTGGAGCCGGGCCGGCGAGGCGTCCCCGGTCACGAGAAAGGCGTACGTCCCGTCACCCGTCCGGTCGAGGGCCGCGACCGCCCGCCCCACCCGGAGGTTCCGTCCCCGGCGGTTGCGCCCGTCCGCGAGCAGGTCGAGCCAGCCATCGGGCGAGGGGTCGCCGGCCGCCGGCACGCCGTGCGGGTCGAGCAGGCGGTCCGGCTGTGGCGAGCCGAGCCCACCCTCCGCGTCCGGGTCGAGCACCGACCGCGCGAACGGTCCGGCGTTGTGGACGTACCACTCCTCGACGCCGTCGCCGTCGACGTCCGCCGCGGCGACGCCGACCGCCCGGCCGTCCGGGTCGGCGACCGGCGCACCCTCGCCGTCCGGGTTCGCCCCGGACGCGGTCGCGGCCCGGAGTTCGCCGACGACGTCCACGAGCGTCTCGCCCGCCCCGCCGGTGGCGTCGGCCGGCGCTCCGCGGAACAGCCGGTTCGCCTCGCCGTGGCCCGCGACGAGGACGTGGGGCGCGCCCGCGAGCGTGGAGACGGCGACGCCGGTCGCGCGGACCGGCGTTCGGTCGGGCAGCAGGTCGGTGCGGTCCGCGAGCACACTCGTCCCAGTGCGGGCGGCGGTTTATCGGTGGCGGCGGCACGCGTGCTGCCGCCACAAGAGCCATACGCCGGCCGCCGGACCCAACGCCCATGGATGACAGGGCCAGCGGCGCACTCGCCGGGATGACGGCACTGGTGACGGGTGCCTCCTCGGGGATCGGCCGGGAGACGGTCCGGACGCTCGCGGGGGACGGCGCCGACGTGGTGCTGGCGGCCCGCCGAGAGGAGCGCCTCGAGGCGATCGCGACCGAGGTCACCGACGCCTACGACGTCCGGGCGGAGGTCGTGCCGACGGACGTGACCGACCCGGACGCCGTCGGGGCGCTGGTCGACGCCGCCCGGGAGCGGCCCGACGGCCTCGACGTCGTGGTCGCCAACGCCGGCGTCGCCGCCGGCTCCGACATCGAGACGATGAGCGACGAGGACTACCGGCGGATGATGGCGGTCAACACGGACGGCGTGTTCTACCTGACGCGGGCGGCCCTGCCCGCGCTCCGGGAGTCCGGCGGCCACCTGGTCTACGTCGGCTCGTTCGCCGGCAAGTACCCCCGCCCCTACAACCCGGTGTACGCCGCGACGAAGTGGTGGGTCCGCGGGTTCGCCAAGTCCGTCTCGGCGCAGGTCGGGGACGACGACCTCGGCGTGAGCATCGTCAACCCCGCGGCCGTCCGCACGGAGTTCGAGGTCGACGGGAAGTCGATGGCCGACCGCTACGCGCCGGGCGAGGTCGTCGACCCCGCGGAGGGGGCCGACGCCGTCGCCTTCGTCGCCCGGCAGTCACCCTCGATGGTCCACGAACTGGACCTCTACGACCGGGACAAACTGACCGGGTTCTAGCCGGCTTCAGGCTCAGGGTCGGCTCTATCAGAGTGGTGATATTAGACACTTTCAGTCGGTCGTGCCGGATCGAGGATGCGAGTCGGTCATCAGCGAATCGCCCCACCGAAGGGTAGGATTATCGATTGTCCCATCAGGATATTCAGGACGTGTGAACACTATTGAATTTAAGCCATCTTAACGTGATTCCTCCAATTATACAGATAGAGCCGATAATAAGTGAAATAGCAATCCAAAATATCCAGGCGCCAGTGCCAAACTCTCCGAAAGGTCCCGGCCCGACGGTTGAAGCGACAGCAGAATCACCAGATGGATTCCAAGAATGATACAATAAGTTAGAAACCACAGGGGATAGCAAGAAGATGTAAGATACTACGATTCCTTTGCCTTCGTACGACGAATAAATCGAAAATACAGCACCAAACACAAATGCGAGCGCAAATGTAAGAACTGATGCAGTTTCATAAGATGTACTCGGCTGGGTCAAGATATTTGTGATATATACGATCAAAAATAGTCCAATGTAGACCCCTATGGTTCCCTTCTGTACCTTTTCTGAATCGACCGAGAGGGGTATTTCAACCTGTTCACCCATACTCGGTAGGAGGCAAGACGCTCACAAAAATTGTGGCACGTATACGCCGCCCGCACGAAACTTCAAGACCCATCCCGAGACCAGAACCCGACACGCCTATGACCGGTGACGCCCGACCCGACTTCGTGACCGAGGGGGCCGACGTTTCGAGCGACGACGCCGGGACGAGTGGCGACGCCCGGAGCGGCGCCGACACCGGCGAGGGCGACACCGGCGACGCCGGAACGGACGCCGGCGACGCGGGCGACCAGCCCTGGCGCGACGTGTTCGGTCACGACGAACCGTACGCCGACCAGGTCGACGGCATCGAGACGGCCATCGGAACGGGCGAGTCCGGCGGTTTCCTCGCGCTGGAGGGTGCCTGCGGGACCGGCAAGACACATATCGCGCTCACGGCGGGCATCCCCCTCGTCCGGGACCCGGACACGGAGTACGAGCGCGTCCTCTGCCTGACGAGCGTCAAGCAGCAGCTCCGGCAGTTCGAGGAGGACCTCCGCATCATCAACGCGGACCTGCCCGAGGACTGGCACCCCGTCTCGGGGCTCACCCTCGTCGGGAAGGCCGACGTCTGCGCGTACAACGTCGCCGGGACGGGCGGCATCGACGACGGGAACGTCTACGAGCGGTGCGAGGGACTGCGCGAGCGGACGCGGGCGCTGGCAGACGACACGAGCGCGGGCGACCTGGCGAGTCGGGCACGCTCCCGGCAGATCGGGCTGGCGGACTCCGGCACTGACGGCGACGCCGCGGACTACCTCGAGGCGGCGGGCGGGATGGCACCCTACCCCGAGGGGACCCCCGAGGACGGCGACGTCGAGTACTGCCCGTTCTACGCGCAGTTCCTGGACGACCTGCCCGACGACGGGGAGGCGTCGGAGGCGGTCCCCTTCGACCGGACGGAGACGGGCCACATCGACGCGCAGGAGCTGACGCGACTGTCCGTCGACGCGGGCACCTGTCCCCACTCCGTCATGGGGGCGCTGCTGCCGGAGGTGGAAGTCGTCGTCGGGAACTACTACCACGCCTTCGATCCGACGACGGTCGGGACGTTCACGGGCGCGCTGCTGGACGAATCGACGTTCGTGGTCTGCGACGAGGCCCACATGCTCGAACCGCGCGTGCGCGACCTCGTGAGCGACGGTATCGCGGATAAGTCGCTCCGGGACGCCGAGTCCGAGCTGGCGCAGGTGGTCCAGCCCCTGACCATGACCGAGGAGACGGGCCGCGAGACGGGGCCCGTCGACGAGATCCGCGCCGAGCTGGACGACGCCAGGATCGACCTGGACGATCTCCAGCGGACCCGCCAGTTCATGCGCGACCTCCGCGAGGAACTCGGCCGGCGGGTCGAGGCCCACCTCGACCGCGAACACCGGGGCTGGCGGGCGAACCTGAACGATCTGCCCGACGAGGAGATCCCCCTGCGCGACCCCGAACAGCCCCGGGCGGACGACCTGACGCAGTGGGCCGAGGAGGCGGGCTACGGAGAGCGGGACTGGGTGCGCGCCGAGTCGGCCTGTGCCGTCGCCGCGCGGATCCTGAACACGGTCGAGGAGGACGGAGGGGCGCGAAGCGCCCCGAGCGAGTCGAGCGGCGAGCAGGGCGAGCCGCGAGACAAGAAGCGGACGGCGCCCGCGGTGGGCCGTGCGATGGGGGCGTGGTGCCGGGCGGACCACGTCGACCACTTCCGCGAGATCGAACTGGAGCGCACGTGGGACGACGCCCAGCCGGCCGACGCCTGGCGGCGGGCGTACAACGCGCGGTTCGCGCTCCACAACTGCCTCCCGGGTGACGCCATCGCCGAGCGGCTGGGGGAGTTCGGCGGCGGCGTCCTGATGAGTGCGACGCTCGAGCCGCTGGACGTCTTCGCGGAGGTGACCGGCCTCGACCACCTAGAGCGCGAGGCGGACCGGCCCGTCGTCACCCGGAGCTACGGGCTGGACTTCCCGGCCGAGAACCGCGAGTCGTTTGCGGTCGCCGCGCCGCCGTTCACCTTCGAGAACCGCGGGACGCCCGGCGAGGCGACCGAGGCACGGCGCATCCACGCGGGCGCGCTCCGGGAGGTCGCCGGCGTGTCGGGCAACGTCCTCGTGGGGATGCCCAACTACGCCGAGGCGGAGTGGGCGGCCGGCCACCTCCGCGACGCCGTCGACAAGGAGGTCCTGCTGGACGAGTCGTCAACGGACGACGTGACAGAGGACCTCAAGCAGGCGTTCTTCGACGGGCCGGAGAAGGTGCTCGTGACGAGCCTGCGCGGGACGCTCACCGAGGGCATCGACTACCGCGGCGACCGGCTCCACGCCGCGGTCGTTTGCGGGGTGCCCCTCATCAACACGGCGAGCCCCCGGACGCGGGCGCTGCGGACGGCCTACGACCGCCGCTTCGGCGACGGCTTCGAGTACGCGCTGACGGTGCCCGCCGTGCGGAAGGCCCGGCAGGCCGTGGGGCGGGTCATCCGCGGCCCCGACGAGACGGGGGTGCGGGTGCTGCTGGACGAGCGCTACGCCCGCGACACCTGGAACAGCGTCCGCGAGTACCTCGGCCCGGACCGCGAGGAGTTCCAGCCCGTCTCCCCGGACATGCTCTCGCTGGGGCTCGAGCGGTTCCGCGGAGCGGCCGACGGCCCCGACTGACCGTCCACGGGCGGCGACGCCAGCCCCGGCATGTGAATTTTTGCCATCCGCCGTGGAACCGCGGAGCGTGTCACTCGCTCGCCGCCGACGGCTGCCCGTCGCCCTCGTCGTCGGGCTGTTACTGCTCTGTGGGGTGGTGCTGTTCGACGTCCTCCGGACGCGCTGGCGGACGCCCCCCGCGAGCCGGGAACGGACGGCCCGGACGACTGACGCACGGGCCGGTCAGGCGGTCTCCAGCTCGTTCCCCTCGGCCTCCCACTCCGTTAGCGAGCCCTCGTAGAACGCCAGGTTGGGGAAACCCAGGTGCCGGAGAACGGTGTAAGTGTGGCTGATACGGCGGGCGGTGTTTTGCAGTAGAGCAGGACCCGCTCGCCGGGGCGGATGCCGCGCTCGGCGAGTAACTCCCGAATCTCGTCCTCGGGCCGGAGCCCGCGCGTCTCGGCGTCGACCAGTTCCTGCCAGTCCAGCCGGACGGCGCCGGGGATGTGGCCCTCGTCGAACTCCCACTGCTCGCGGGTGTCGACGATGACGGTCCCGGGGTCGTCGACGGCGGTCCGGACTGTCGCCAGCGGTACCAGCGGCCCGCGCTCCTCGTACGCGGCGCGGTAGTCGGTCGCCTCGACGGTGGGGGTCGCGTCGGTCGTCTCGTGGGAGAGGTTGTACGCCGAGAAGTCGCCGTCGAGCAGGTGGAGGCGGTCGGGGGCGTGGCCGTACAGCTCTGCAGTGACGAGCAGGCGGGCGGCGAACACCCCGTTCGTGTCGTCGTACGCGACGATGTGGTCGTCATTGGCGACGCCGGCCTCGCTCATGCGCTCCGCGAACGTGCGCGACCCGGGGAGCATCCCGGCCTCGGCCTCGCCGTGCTCCGTGGCGCGGAACGTGTCGAAGGGGACGTTCACCGCACCCGGGACGTGGCCGATACCGTCGAACTCCCAGGCGTCGCGGACGTCCACGACGGCCACGTCGGGGTCCTCGCGGTGGGCGGCCAGCCAGTCGACGCCGACCACGACCGGCACTGCCTCGTCACCATCGCCGGCCGCACCGGCGTCCGGCCCGCCGTCCTCGTCGGTCATACGTGGTCATCCCGTCCGCGCGAGCATCAACCCGGCGAGGGCGGCGAGCCGGACCCGGGGTACGGGATAGCGGATTTTGTTGCTGCTTCCGTGGCGGCTATTTGGACTACAGTTCGACCCCGGTACCCGAAACCGGGTCAGGGACCACTAACTGGGCGAGAAGCGCTGGATTCCGCCGGGGAATGAATCGGCAAAATAATCCGGGAACAGCCACGTGCGGTTGGTCCTGCCGGAGGTAGTACGGTTATCTCTCGGGTCCGAGTATGACGTATCGAACATGGTCGAAGACAGTGCATACGCGAAGGACGTCCTCGTCTCCGCCGACTGGGTCGAGGACCGTCTCGACGAGTTCCAGAGCGACGACCCGGCCCACCGACTGGTCGAGGTCGACGTGGACACCGAAGCCTACGACGAGGGGCACGCCCCCGGCGCCATCGGCTTCAACTGGGAGACCCAGCTCCAGGACCAGACCGAGCGCGACATCCTCTCGAAGGAGGACTTCGAGGACCTGCTCGGCTCCCACGGCATCACCGAGGACTCCACGGTCGTCCTCTACGGGGACAACTCCAACTGGTTCGCGGCCTACACGTACTGGCAGTTCAAGTACTACGGCCACGACGACGTCCGCCTGATGGACGGGGGTCGCGACTACTGGCTCGAGAACGACTACCCGCTCACGGACGAGGCGCCGGACTTCTCCGCGCAGGGGTACGACGCGAGCGGCCCGTTCGAGGGCATCCGCGCCTACCGTGACGACGTGGAGAACGCCATCGGGAAGGGCATCCCGCTCGTCGACGTCCGCTCGCCCGAGGAGTTCTCCGGCGAGATCCTCGCGCCCCCGGGCCTGCAGGAGACCGCTCAGCGCGGCGGTCACATCCCCGGCGCCGAGAACATCTCCTGGGCCGCGACCGTCAACGACGACGGGACGTTCAAGTCCAAGGATGAGCTCGAGGAGCTGTACGGCTCGCAGGGCATCGACGACTCCCGGTCGGTCGTCGCCTACTGCCGCATCGGCGAGCGCTCCTCCATCGCGTGGTTCGCGCTCCACGAGCTGCTCGGCTACGAGAACACCGTCAACTACGACGGCTCCTGGACCGAATGGGGCAACCTCGTCGGCGCGCCCGTCGAGACGGGCTCGGGCGACTGAGCGGAGCGAACGAGCCCGAGAAGCGGAGCGGCGCAGCCGCGGAGCAGGGCGAGTAAGTCGCTCGACACCTTCGAACGTTCTTTCGAGCGCAGTCCGGGAGTGGCCACACTATACGAGTAATCCGCCACATAATACATATATACTGCCTTCTAATTATATATTGCCCCCATAAGAGAAACGTTCCGCACTCCTTCGATACACGCTCGTCACGACCGTGCCCTGCCCCGATGCCGGCGGTTTGCAGGCCGAACCCACAACCGTCCGTCCGGCCCAGTCCGCCCATGACCGACGACTCCAGCAGCGCCGGCCTCCTGTCGCGCCTCTACTACCTCGGCGTCGGGGCGGTCGCCGGGACCGTCGCGACCGTCGTGATGACCGTCTTCCGGATGTCCATCTCCCGGTCGCTCCCGCCGACCGACGAGTTCTGGACGCAGCTCGGGTCGAGAGTCGTCGACACGGACTCGGTCCCGGACGTGCTCCCGGCGCTGGGCCTCCACGTCGTCTACGGGGCCGGCGGCGGGGCCGTGTTCGGCGCGGCAGTCGGGCCGCTCCTCACGGGCCGCGAGGTGGACAGGGAGCGGCTCAGCACACTCCTCGGGACCGGCTACGGGCTCGCCCTCTCCGTCTTCGGCCGGTGGGTGCTCGTGGAGTGGCTGCTGGACCAGAATCTCGACCCCGACGAGCGGTTCGTCTTCCACATGGGCCACCTCGTCTACGGGCTGACGCTGGGCAACTGGTTCGGCGCCTACGAGTGACGACCGGCCGCCGGCCGGCCCCCGTTCCTTCGAGCTGTTCTCCCCGGTTAAGCGGTCGCTAAGGCCGCTACCACCCGTCGAGCGGTGAACCGAATCCGCGGGTTTCTTGCGTCCGCACCGACAGGGGCGGGTATGAGCGAGACGGCCGACTCCGCCGGAACGGACACAGCGGACGGCCACACGGACGGCAACGTGCTGTTCGTGGTGCTGGACACGGTCCGGAAGGACCACCTGACCCCGTACGGCTACGACCGACCGACGACACCCGCGCTGGAGGCGTTCGCGGACGAGGCCCGGGTGTACGAGAACGCGGTCGCACAGGCGCCGTGGACGCTGCCCTCCCACGCCTCCATGTTCACGGGCCTGTACCCGAGCGACCACGCCGCCACGCAGGAGGACCCGTACCTGGCCGACGACATCGGGACGCTGGCCCAGGCGCTCCGCGCGTCGGGCCACGCGACGGCCTGCTACTCCTCGAACGCGTGGATCACCCCCTACACCCGCTTGACGGCCGGCTTCGACCGGCAGGACAACTTCTTCGAGGTGATGCCCGGCGACCTGCTGTCGGGGACACTCGCCGACATCTGGCAGCGCATCAACGACAACGAGCGGCTCCGCGCGGTCGCGGACCGACTGGTCGAACTCGGCAACTCCGTCCACGAGCACCTCGCGGGCGGCGAGGGCGCGGACACGAAGACCCCCGAGGTCATCGACCGCACCATCGAGTTCACCGACGAGACGGACGACTGGTTCGCGTTCATCAACCTGATGGACGCCCACCTGCCCGTCTACCCGCCCGGGGAGTACCGCGAGGAGTTCGCACCCGGCGTCGACCCGAACGCGGTATGCCAGAACTCCAAGGAGTACAACTCCGGCGCGCGCGACGTCTCCGAGTCGGAGTTCGACGACATCCGCGGGCTGTACGACGCGGAGATCCGCCACATCGACGCGCAGCTGGAGCGGCTGTTCGACCACCTGAAGCGCACCGGGCAGTGGGAGGACACCACGGTCGTCGTCTGCGCGGACCACGGCGAACTCCACGGCGAGCACGACCTGTACGGCCACGAGTTCTGCATCTACGACCCGCTCGTGAACGTGCCGCTCATGGTCAAGGCCCCGGGCCTGGAGCCGGGACGCGAGGAGCAGACCGTCGAGCTGCTCGACCTCTACCACACGACGCTGGACGCGGCGGGGGCGACCGACACCGCGGGGACGGCGGGTCACGGCGGCGAGGCGTTCGACCCGACGCGGTCGCTGCTCCGTGACGAGGCCCGCCAGTTCGAGGGCGGCGAGTACGGTTTCGTCGAGTACCACCGGCCGGTGGTCGAGCTCAACCAGCTGGAGACGAAGGCCGCCGAGGCCGGCATCGAGCTGGACCGGGACTCGCGGTTCTACTCCCGGATGCGCGCGGCCCGCCGGGCCGACGCGAAGTACATCCGCAACGAGCGCATCCCGGACGAGGGCTACCGCCTCGACGAGGACCCCGGCGAGATGGAGCCCGTCGGGACCGACGACCCGGCCGTCGCGGAGGTGGAGGCGACGCTGCGCGAGTTCGAGGAGTGGGTCGGCGGGGAGTGGGACACGGTCGACGACGGCGACGTGCTCGGTGACATGAGCGACGACGCCAGAGCCCGCCTGCAGGACCTGGGTTACATGGAATAATGGCCGAGCGCCGCCAGTACCTCGAGTTCGCCACCCGCGAGACGCTCGCGAAGACGGGCGTCGGGTTCCTGGTGGCGCTGGTCTTCCTCTACCTCGTCGCCGTCGGCCTCGGGGTCGAGGAGGTCGCGCAGGCGCTGGCGGGTGCCGACCCCGCGTGGGTGGCGCTGGGCTGTCTCTCGACACTCCTCTGCCTGGCCTCGTGGGGGAGGGCCTGGCAGATCGTCCTCCGGGTGGTCGGCATCGAGGTGCCGTACCGGCGACTGGTCGTGACGTACTTCGCAGCCACCTTCGCCAACTACGTGACGCCGCTCGGGCAGGCCGGCGGCGAGCCGTTCATCGCCTACGTCCTCTCGCGCGACACGGAGGCGAGCTACGAGGACTCGCTGGCCTCGGTCGTCACGGCGGACCTGCTCAACCTGCTGCCCTTCTTCAGCTTCGCGGCCATCGGGCTGGGGGTCCTGCTAAGCCGGCCGTCGCTCCCGGCCGCGACCCGGCCGCTCGCCGCCGGTCTGTTCGGGATGGCCCTCGGGGTCCCCCTCGTCACGGGCGCGGGCTGGCTCTGGCGCGAGCGGGTCCGGGCCGGCATCCTCCGGCTGGTCGCGCCGGTCGCCGGACGGACCGACCGCGTCAGCGTCGCCGGCGTCGCAGACCGCATCGATGACCTCTACGGCGCGTTCGGCCGGGTCGCACAGGACCCGCGCTCCCTGGTCCAGGCCGTCGGGTTCGCCTACGTCGGCTGGGTGTTCTTCGCGTTCCCGCTCTACTGTGCCGGGCAGGCGCTCGGTGTCGACGTCAGCCCGCTCACGGTCCTGTTCGTCGTCCCCGCGTCGACACTGGCGGGGATGGTCCCGACGCCCGGCGGCCTCGGCGGCGTGGAGGCGGCGCTCGTGGCACTGCTCGTCGCGGTCGCCATCGAGTCCGCCGCGGTGGCGCTCGCCATCGCGCTCGTCTACCGGATCCTCTCCTACTGGTTCGCGCTCGGCGTGGGCGGGGCCGCGGCACTGGCGGTCGTCAAGCGGGCGTGAGGCGACCGCCCGGGAGCGGCCTGCGCCGACACGGCCGAGGCGTAACCACCTCGACCACCTCCACGGAGACGTGACCGAGACGACGGACGAACACCCCGTCCACCTCGACACCGGATCCGACTTCGACGCCTTCGTGGCGGACAACGACCGCGCGCTCGTGGAGTTCTACACCGAGGGCTGCTCGATGTGCGCGGCGATGGAGCCGGTACTGGGCAACGTCGCCCGCGCGAGCGACGTGGCCGTCGCGCTGGTCAACCCCCGTGACGACCCGCCGCTGGTCGAGCGGTTCGCGGTCCGGAGCGTCCCCCTGCTGGTCTGCTTCGAGGGGGGGGGGCGAACCGGTCCGCCGGCTCGGGGACGGGTTCGTCGGCGCCGAGGACGTGCTGGCGTTCGTCGACGCCGCGGAGGCGTGACCGGCCGACGAGGGGGAAGGGGGTCGGTCTTCGAGGGACGGGGGCGGCCAGCGTAACGGATTTGTGACACGAGCGAGAGGCCACACGTGATGTCCACGAGGACGAGCGTTCGCGGGACGATACAGGGGATGGGGAGCCGTGCGAACCCGGCGTTCGCGGCCGGCGCGGTCGCCGTACCGGTGCTGGCGCTGGCGTACGTGGTCACGATGGGGACCGTCCGGCAACACACGTACGTCCACGTGATGGCCGGCGTGCTGTGGACGGGCATCGACCTGTTCATGGCCGCCGTCCTCGGGCCGGTGCTGGGCGGGCTGGACGTGGAGGCGCGCGCCGACGTGTTCCAGCGGTTCACACCGAAGATGACGTTCCTGATGCCGATGCTGGCGCTGGTGACCATCGTCGGCGGCATCACGCTCGCGCTGCGACTGGGTCGCTTCCCGAACGCCGACCCATGGCTGGCCATCATGAACGCGGCCATCGTCGTGCCCGCGCTGCTGCTCATCGGCTACCAGTTCCGGGCGTTCGACGACCGCCGCTGGCAGGCCGTCTTCGCCGTCGCCACCGTCGCGAGCGTCGCCTACCTCGCCGTGACCCTCCCCGGGTTCGCCATGACCAGCCCCGTCGTCGCCGTCTCGCTCGGCCTCGTCGTCGTCCTCAGCGTGCTGGGGTTCGGCGTCCTGCTGCCCGGCGAGGTGCTGATGTACACGGAGATGACCTCGGCGGACCCCAATACCCGGCGCATCGCCGACATCGGGATGCGGAACGCGAAGCTGGCGGGCGTCCAGGGCCTCTTCCAGCTCACCATCGTCTTCGTGATGGTGTCGCTGCGCTGGGGCGGGTTCTGACCGTCCGCGGTCACGGCTCCCGCCACCGCAGGTCGGGCGTCCGGACCGACGGGGTCGGGGCGAGCCGCCCCGTCCGGCCCCGGACCCAGAGTGCGGTGGCCGCGATGCCCAGCAGGGTGGCGACGACGCCGAGCAGACCGGCCTCCAGGCCGAAGGCGCCGCCCGTCACGAGGTCGGGCCCCGTCTCGCGCGTCCGGACGACCGCGACCCCGACCCGGATGCCGCTGACGGGGAAGTCGAACAGGACCCCCTGGGCGTAGTTCCAGGAGAAGTGCAGGCCCAGCGGCACCGCGAGGTCGCCGGTGAACACGTAGTCCGTCGCGAGGAAGACGCCGGCGAGCGCGATAGTGGCCGTGCTCACGAGGGTCGCGCTCGGGTTGCCCGCGTGGAGCAGGCCGAACAGCCCGGACGTGAGGAGCACCGCGGCCACGAGCGCCACGCGGCCGGTGACGGGCCCCACCTGCAGCCCCTCCGCGAGGTTCGTCAGCAGGTATCCCCGCGCGACGAGTTCCTCGGCGACCGACACCGCCACGAACAGCAGCAGGTACGCGGCCACGAGCACGGCGAACGAACTCCGGGGGGGGGCGGAGACGGTATCGACGACGCAGCCGACGGGCGCGGGGAGGTCCGGTGACACGGCAGGGACGGCGACCGGCGGTGGCAAAGAACCACGGCTGGAGGACGTACTATCCGCCTACCCAGCAGATATCGGGTTCGTATCCAGTTTCGAAATGCTATCCGGTCGATACAATACGTGATCCGGATGTTTCCGGATAACCTGACGGCCGCTGTCGGATCAGACGCCCTCGA
The DNA here is from genome assembly GCA_003020985.1 of Halobacteriales archaeon QS_4_70_19. Taxonomy (GTDB): domain Archaea; phylum Halobacteriota; class Halobacteria; order Halobacteriales; family Haloarculaceae; genus Haloglomus. The sequence continues at coordinate 175,770 of PXRM01000022.1, forward strand.
CGAGCCGCTGGAGCTGTTCGGGCGGGACCGCGCCGCGCGCGGCGTGCCCGTCGTGGACGAACGTCGGGACGCCGGTGACGCCGGCCTCGCGGGCCTCCGCGAACTGCTCGTGGAGCGCCTCGCGACTCTCCTCGGCGGCCAGCGAGTCGTGGACGACGGCGGCGTCGAGTCCCACCTCGGTGGCGATGTCGACCAGCACGGCCTCGTCGCCGATGTCGCGGCCCGCCTGCCAGAGCGCGTCGAGCAACGCCTCGTCGAAGGCGAGCCACGTCTCGTACGGTTCCGTCCGCTGGACGCGGGCGGAGACGACCTGCGCGGGCAGCGAGTCGACCTCCATGGCGATCTCGAGGGTCATCTCCACGTCGTAGCGCTCCTGCAGGCGCCGGACGTTCCGGCGGGCCTGCTCGAAGTACTCGTCGTTCTTTCCGTCGTCGACCGCGTGGTCGATGCTCCCGTCCGGGCGGCGCTTGTTCGCCCGGAGGTCGAACGGGTGCCAGTCGATCTCCAGCGGCTCCTCGCGGTCCGCGAGGTACCGGTCGAGCGACTCGCGCCCGAGGTAGCAGAACGGGCAGACGTAGTCCGAGTAGACGGTGATGGCGTCGGTCACGGGTCGAGGGAGGGGCCGGCCGTACAAGAGTCCAGAGGGCGCCCGGCGACTCCGCGCACGACCGCCGCAAGGTGTCGGGTACGGCGAGCGGGGCGTGCCTGCACACGCAAGTGGACGGCTGACGCGGGGGCCGTTCCGCGACCGGAGCCGGCGAAGTTGCCGGCTCACACAAGGTGAACGGACTTGCCGCCGACCGCCGAATCGAGCACGTGAGCCGATTCAAATCACTCCTGCGGCGCGGCGACAGGGACGACGAGGACTCCGCCCCGGCGACCCGGGACGGCCCGGCGCCGACCGCGGCCGAGACCGACGACGAGACACCGGCGTCCGGAACCGAAACCGATGCCGACTCGGCGTCGGAGCACTCCCACCGCCGGCTCTGGCCGGCGCTGGTCGGCGCCGTGCTCCTCGGTGCGGCGATCTACCTCATCGAGCGCGCGGAGACGGAACCGCTCGGCGAGGACGCCGGTCGTTCCAGCTCGTCCACCGCCGAGACGGTCGAGGAACTGGAGTCGGAGGCCGAGTCGGTCGCCGAGGACCTGGAATCGGGCGCCGAGTCGGCCGCGGAGTCGGTCTCCGAGGAGGTCTCGGAGGCGTTCGACGCCGCGGCGGAGAAAGCAGACGAGGTCGAGGAGGCGGCGGCGGACGCAGGGGGGACAGACGAGACGGACGACGACACTGATACCGACGCCGACCTCGAGACGCCGACGACGGACCGTACGGACGAGGAACTCGAGGAGCGGGCCGAGGCGGACCCGGCCGACAGTCCGGCCGAACCCGGCAAGATGGAGGTCGAGGACGAACTCGTCGCCGAGGTCGTCGACGAGAACGAGGCCGACGTCGAGGAGGTCGACGAGCGGGAGGAGGCGAACGAGACGGACGAGGCGGACGACGAGTCCGCATAACACGGCCGTCGCTGTCAGGCGGCCCCGCCTTCGTCTCCAGCCAGTCGACGATGCCGGCGGAAACGTCCACATCGGCGACGCCATCGAGTACGCCAGCGCCCCCGACGACTGAGCGCCGACCGCCGGCATTCGCGCGATCGACGTTCCCCATTTGTCATCCATTCTCCGATGATACAAGCACTTGCTACCTGATATCCTCCACTTTCTGTTGATATGTGCCGCCTCTTCTCCAGAATTTCCGAGGCGGCGGGTGTGGGCAGTCGGGACAGGGTTAACCACGCCCGAAGCCGAACGGGGAGTCAATGACCGGCGACGAGGGTGGGCCCGCCGTGTGGACCACGGGGCTCGCGAAACACTACGGGGAGGTGACGGCACTGGACGATCTCTCACTGACGGTACCACGGGGGGAGCTGTACGGCTTCCTGGGGCCGAACGGGGCGGGCAAGTCGACGACCATCAACATCCTGACCGGACAGCTCGTCCCCGACGAGGGGACCGCCGAGGTCGCGGGGATCGACCCGGTCGCCGAACCCGTCCGGGCGCGGGGGGCGGTGGGCATCCTGCCGGAGAACGGCCGGCCCCCCTCGTTCCTGACGGTCCGGGAGTACTTCGACTTCGTCGCGGCGACCCGCGACCTGGACGAGGACGTGGTTGGGCCGCGAGTGGACGCCTGGGCCGACCGGCTGGAGTTCGAGCACAAGCTCGACACGCTGTGTACGGACCTCTCGCAGGGAGAGCGCCAGAAGGTACTCGTCACGCAGGCGTTCCTCCACGAGCCGCCCGTGGTGTTCATCGACGAGCCGCTGACCAACCTCGACCCCATCATGCAGGAGCGGGTCAAGCGGTTCTTCCGCGAGTACCGCGCCGACGGGAACACGCTGTTCCTCTCGACGCATTTCATCGGGACCGCCGAGGAGGTCTGCACGAAGGTGGGCATCATCAACCGAGGGCGGCTGCTCGCCGAAATCGACCCGCGCGACCTCGACGGGAGCGAGAGCCTGCTGGATCGCTTCTTCGCGGCCGTCGACGCCGATTCGAGGGAGGGGGCCGAGGTCGGGGCCGGGCTGGCGACGGACGCCGCCGATCCTGCCGCGTCGGGCGAGGACGGTGTCGGCGCCGAGCCGGACGGGGGGCGCCCGGAGGACCGGTAGATGGTCTCCTACCGCTACCTCTTCGACCGGATGGTCCACGAGGAGTGGCGGCTCCACACGGAGCTGTTCGGCGGGAAGCGGTTCGCCACGTTCCCCCTGTTCGTCGCGTTCGTCGCCGCCGGGACGGCCACCTTCTTCGCGCTCGGGGACGCGGCGGCCGATACGCTGCTGGGCGGACTCCACCTCGTCGTCGCGCTGCTGGGGCTGCAGATCGGCACCGTCGGGCTCGTCGGCCGGGACGCCCTGGAGGACCTGCTCGGGGACACGACGCTGCTGCTGTACGCGGCGCGGACGCTGCCCGTGAGCTTCCGCCGGCTCATGATCGCGTTCGTGTTCAAGGACGTCCTCTACTACGCCGTCCTGTTCATCCTGCCGCTGGCGGTGGGCGTGGCGCCGCTGGCGTACTCCGGGCTGGTCCCGTGGACGACGGTGCCGCTCGTGTTCGTCACAGCCGGCGGGATGTTCACGCTCGGAGTGTCGTTGTCGCTGTTCCTCGTCGGGGTCTACACCCGGTCGCGGCTCGCGGCGCTCGCCGTCACGGGGGCACTCGTCGCCGGCCTCGTCCTCCGCGGCGCGACGCTGGTGAGCGTGACGCCGTACCAGCTCGTCTCGCGGGTCACGCCGGGCGCCGTCGCCGGGAGCCTCCTGCTCCCCGTCGTCCTGACGGCCGCCGGCATCGCCCTGTTCGAGTTCGACCGGCGCACGCCCGCCCGCACGGCGCGGGACCGCTTCCGGTTCCTCCACGCGCGGCTGGGCGACCTCGACCGCCAGGGCGCGCTCAGCAAGTCGCTGCTGGACGTGGGGCGCTCCTCTGGCGGGCTCTGGAAGGTCGTCTTCTCGCAGGGGCTCGTCTTCGGTGTCCTCGCGGTGCTGCTGGCGTACCTCCCCGAAGTGGTCCCCGTCCGGCCCCAGCCCGGCCTCACCATCGCGACCATCCTCGCGCTCGGAACGTTCACGACGTACAACTGGCTCTGCCAGTTCGACGACGAGCAGTTCTACCTGCGCTACCCGGTGAGTCTGCCGACCGTGTTCCGGGCGAAGTTGCTCGGGTTCGCCCTGCTGGCGCTGCCCGTCGGCCTCGCCTTCCTGGCGCTGGGCGGGGTCGTCTTCGGCTCCGCGACGGCGCTGGTGGGGGTGCTCGTGTTCCCGCCGCTGGCGCTGTACGTCTTCGGCGTCACGGCGTACGTCGCCGGACTGGAGCCGAACGAACTCCTCTTCGACACGCCGACGTTCGCGCTGTTCACGCTCGCGATGATGGCGGTCCTGCTCCCCCTGGTCATCCTGGCCATCGCGTACCCGCTCTACCCGCCGCTCCAGGCCGGCGGCGCGGCCGTCGCCATCGGCCTCCTCGCGGGCGGCGTCGGCGCCGGGCTCTACACCCGTGCCGGCACGCGCTGGGAGCGCAAGGCGCTCGCGGGGACGGAGTGAGGCGCCCGCCGGAACTGCACGGGGCAGACGTCCGACCGGCGGCGGACCCCGCCACTTACTCCCGACCCGGGAGTACGACCGGGTCGTGAGCGACGAACCGGACGGCGCCCGCGTCGGCGACCGCGTCCTCGTCACGAAGGGCCCGGCCGTCGAGGCGACGGGGCTGCTGGCCTGCCAGTTCGAGGCCCCCTGCGTGCCGAGGCCGACGACGACCTCGCGGACGACGCGACCGACCGCTTCTACGACATGTCGCCCGTGAGAGACGCGCTCGTCGCCAGCGCCGCCGGACCGGTGACAGCGATGCACGACGCCACGGAGTGTGGCGTCTGCGGCGGCCTGTTCGAGATGGCCCGCGCCGCCGGGGTGCAGGTCGCCATCGAGCACGACCGGGTGCCCGTCCTCCCGGGCATCGTGGAAGCCTGCGACTCCTTCGGCATCGACCCGTGGGCGTCCATCTCCGAGGGGACGCTCCTGCTGACGGTCGACCCCTCGGGAGCCGACGACGTGCTCGCGGCGCTGGACGAGGAGGGTATCCCGGCGGCCGACGTGGGCGAGGTCCGCGAGGGGAGCGGCCTGGAGGTGGACGGCGAGGCTGTCGACCACCCCGGTGTCGACCCGTTCCGGGGCGCGATGGAGGAGTACGCGGCGAAACTGGCCGAGGAGTAGCGTCACCTTCCGGCCGCCGGGCCCCGACGCCGGCGAAGGTTCAAATACGACTCCGCGGCAGCCGCCCCGTGCGCTGACCACGGTCCGGGGCGGGCAGCGGGTGTGCGACACGACCGCCCCGGGGAGTCGGCCCGCCAGCCGCGGCCGGGCCGCAGTGTCGCCTGTTCGCCAGCCGTTCGCGTTCGTGCTGCGGGATGCGTGCTCGCCGGCGGACCCGGGCCGCCGATGGGGGCCACGGCGGTCCGGTTACGCCGACCACCACCGCTATGGTCGTCACGCCCGCAGCCCCGCGTATGAGTACGCGACGCCCAGCGCCCGTGGAGCGGCCGGTGGTCCTCACGATCGCCGGGTCGGACTCGGGCGGCGGCGCCGGCATCCAGGCCGACCTGAAGACCATCGAGGCCTGCGATGGGTTCGGCACTTCGGCCGTCACCGCGGTCACCGCACAGAACACGACCGGCGTCCACGGCACGCACGTCCTCCCGGTCGAGGAGGTGGCGGCACAGCTGGACGCGGTCCTCGCGGACTTCGACGTGGCGGCGGTGAAGACGGGGATGCTCGCGACCGCCGAGATCGTCGAAACCGTGACGCGCTACGTGGGTGACCTGGACTGTCCGGTCGTCGTCGACCCCGTCATGGTCGCGGCGTCTGGCGACCGGCTGCTCGACGAGGCCGCCGAGTCGGCCTACGAGGACCTCGTCGCCGAGGCGACGCTCGTCACGCCGAACGCCGACGAGGCCGCGGTCCTGGCCGACGTAGACGTCGAGGACGAGGCCGGCGCGCGCCTCGCGGGGCAGCGCCTACTGACCTGGGGCGCCGACGGGGCCCTCGTGAAGGGCGGCCACATCCCCGGCGACGAGGTACTGGACACGCTGGTCACGGCGGACTACATCGAGACGGCTCGCCACCCGCGCGTCGACACCGAGGCGACCCACGGGTCGGGCTGCACGCTGGCCTCCGCCATCGCCACGCACCTCGCCCACGGCGAGCCGCTGAAGGAGGCCGTCGGCGCCGGTGTCGACCTCCTCGCCCGGGCGGTCCGCTACCACCACGACGTGGGCGCGGGGGACGGAGCCGTCCACCACCTCGTCGAGATGCGCAACGAGGCCGCACGCGACCCGACCGCCGAGCGCGTCCAGAACGTGGTCGACTGGTTCGTCGACCACGACGTCTCGCCGCTGGTCCCGGAGGTGGGGATGAACGTCGTCGGCGCGACGCCGTACGCCGAGGAACGCGACGAGGTGGCCGCCGTCGAGGGGCGCATCACTCGCACGCTCTCGGGCGTCCACCCGAACCGGGGTGTCCGCTACGGCGCGTCCAGCCACGTGGCCCGCTTCCTGCTCGCCGCTCGCGAGTACGACGCCGACCTGCGCTGGGCGGTCAACTGCCGGTTCACGGCCGAGGTGGAGGCCGCCCTGGAGGCGTTCGACGGCCCGGTCGCGGAGTACGACCGCGACGCCCAGCCCGAGGACGTGGCCGCGGCCGAGGAGTCGACGATGCAGTGGGGCGCCCGCCAAGTGTTCGGCTCGCTCGATGCGGACGAGGAGCGACCCGTGGTCGTGCTGGACCGCGGCGCACACGGAAAGGAACCCATCGCGAAGGTCGTCGGCAGCGACGCCCGGCGGGTCGCCGAGCGTGTCGTGAGCGTGGTAGAGGTGGTGGAGTCCGAGGACAGCGGATAGAAGAGCCAGATCGTCCTATTAGCTGGAAAATAATAGAGATATTCGGGGTATACCGGAGATATGCTCCGCGTTAGTCCGCGTTGGCCGCACCCGCCACCAGCGCCTCCGGCGGGCCGCCGGGAAGTTCGTTGCGGTCGTGGTCGGCCTCGAAGTCCAAGTCGGGGCCGACTGCGACGAACGCGGTCGGGTTGACGTCCGTGTGCGTCGTGTAGTAGTGCTCCTTGATGTGGGCCACGTTGACCGTCTCGGCGATGCCGGGCGTCTGGTAGATGTCCCGGACGTACGGCCAGAGGTTATCGTACTGCTCGATGAGCTGCCGGTTGCACTTGAAGTGGGTGTGGTAGACCTGGTCGAAGCGCACGAGCGTCGCGAACAGGCGGAGGTCCGCCAGGGTGAGCCGCTCGCCGTCCGCCGCGAGGTAGCGCTGGTCGGCCAGCACCTCGTCCCAGTGGTCGAGCGCGTCGAACAGCTCCGCGACGGCGTTCTCGTACGCCGCCTGCGTCCCCGCGAAGCCGGCGCGGTAGACGCCGTTGTTGATGGGGTCGTAGATGGCGTCGACGACCTCGTCGACCTCGTCGCGGATGTCCTCGGGGGAGAGGTCGACGCCGTTCCCCACGTCCCGCATCTCACGGACTAGCATCCGCATGATCTCGATGGACTCGTTGTTGACGATGGTGTCCTGCTCGGTGTCCCAGAGGACCGGGACGGTGACCCGGCCGGTGTAGTCCGGGTCGGCCTCGACGTACGCCTCGCCGAGGTAGTCGAAGCCGTTGATGCGGTCGGTCGTGCAGTCGTCCTTGTCGGGGGTGAACTGCCAGCCGCGCTCCTCGCGGTACGGGTCGACGATATCCATCGTAATGTCGTCCTCCAGGCCCATGAGCGCGCGGACCATGGAGGCGCCGTGCGCCCATGGACAGGCCCGCGAGATGTAGAGGTGGTACCGCCCGCTCTCGGCGGGGAACGCCTCGCCCAGCGCGTCGCGGAAGGTGGTCGGGTCGCGGTCGAACTCACCGTCCCCGTCGTTCATCTCGTACGCGTCGGTGCGCCACTCGCCGTCGACGAACATGTTGACCATGATGGCCCGACCTACGGGGGCGACACGTATCAGCGTCACCGTGACACGAGTGTTACTAGCTATGCCAGGGGAAACCGGCGTTACGGAGCCGCGACCGTTGGGGCGAGCACCGGTCGATCAGGCCGGGAGAGACTGCAACCGCCGACAAATTCAAGTCCGTGTGAGACATCCGCACGCACTGTAATGGGAGACACGAAGAAGGGCCGCGAGCGGAAAGGACTGGTGAAGCGAGAACAGCGTCGCGAACACGAGATCCAGCAGGCGCTCGAACATCAGGACGAGGAGGTCGACTTCGAGGAACTGTACGAGGGCGAGGAACTCGACCTGTAGTGGAGGCCCTCCCTCCTTCTACCGCCAGCCGACCGGCCGCCGCGCGCTGACCGCACCGTCTCCCAGTCGTGCGTGTCCTAGGTGGCGAACTCAGTCGAACGAGACGGCGTGGAGCCGGCCGTCGCCGTACGGGACCAGCACCTCGTCGCGGCCGTCGCCGTCCACGTCGGCGGTCACGGCGGGCGTGTAGAGGGAGACGTCGTCGTCGCGCTCGAACGTCGCCCGGACGGTCCCGTCGCCGGCGAGGACGCCGACCACGCCGTCGCCCGTGACGGCGACGATCTCCGGCTGGCCGTCCCCGTCCGCGTCGCCGGCGGTGGCGGACGGAACGGACCGTAACGGCGCGTCCGAGAGGGGCGCGCTCGTCCACTCCACGTCACCGCTGGCCCCGTCCAGCGCCCGGACGCGGGCGTCCTTCCCGGTCACGTACACCTCCGTTGTCCCGTCGCCGTCCCCGTCGAGCGCGGGGCCGACCGCCGCGAGGTCGCCGGCGCCGTCGTAGCGCCACTCCGTCGCGCCCGTGCGGCCGTCCAGCGCGACTACCTCGCCGTCGGCGGTGGTGACCACGAACTCGACGGCGGCCTCCTCGTCCACGTCGCCGGCAGTAGCCCAGACGACGGCGTCCGCGACGGAGGTGTTCCACACTCGCGTTCCGTCGCCGTCGAACGCGATGACACGCCCGTCACCGAGGCCGACGGTGAGTTCGGGCGCAGCGTCGGCGTCGAAGTCCGCGACCGCGGGGTCGGCGAACGTGTAGGCGCCGAGCGAGCGTCGCCAGACCACCCCGTCCGGCCGGACCACGAACAGCTCGCCCCGGACGTCCTGCGTGACGAGTTCGGGCGCGTCGGCGCCGGTGAGGTTCGCGACGAGCGGGGTCGTGTAGCCGTAGTCGGTGAGCGAGACGGCGAAGCGGCGCTCGCCAGTCCGGGCGTCGTAGGCGACGGTCTCGACCTCGGTAGTGGAGACGATCACCTCAGGGGTCGGCCCGCCGAGAAAGTCCGCGACCGCCGGGTCGGCGACGGCGTGGATGGTGCAGTGCTCGGGCGGCACCGGCGCCCGCCAGCGCTCCCCGCCGCTCCCGTTCACCACGAGCAGCCGGCACCCCTCGCTGTCGCCGCGGCCGCCGAGCGGGTGCGCGACCACGACCCCCGCTGGCCCGTCCGTGTCCGGCAGTCGACCCACCCCGGGGGAGTGGTGGTTGCCGAGGACCTCGGAGTCGCCCGCGACCCAGTCGACACTCGCTGTCAGCTCCCCGTCCGCATCCTCGTCATCCCCGCCGCCGACGCTCGGGAGCGTACAGCCGGCGAGGACGACCAGCGCGGCGAGCGCGAGCGCCGGGAGGAGTCGGCCGCTGGCCGCACGCGTTCCGACGGCCGACCCCTCGGCTGGCGACGGGGAGTCCATACGTCGCGAATCGGCGGCCGGTCGATAAACGCCTGTCGCTCCGGTTGTGCGCGATGAACGGATGTTCGATGGGTCGAGCGGTCCGATTTCGACGGTCGGACCAGAACCCCTTTTCAGACGGGGGCCGTACCCGGGGCAAGAATGGACAGACGGCAGTTCCTCCGTGCGGGTGGCGCGGCCGCCCTCCTCGGGCTGGCCGGGTGCACCGGGACCGACGGGGGTGACGGCGGGACGGAGCCGACGGCGACGGACACGCCGGCCGGCGAGAGCGGCACGACACCGACGCGGGCCGACCAGGACTCGCTGCCGGAGGGGGTGTACGTCCAGCGGTACCTGGAGACGATGGCGATGCAGGGGACGAACCAGCAAGGCGACTACGCCGCCGGAGTGATGTACTCCGCCCCGCACGCCTTCTGGAACGTGAACGGGACCCAGCGACAGGAGACGCCGCGCTCGGGCGACGTCCACCTGATGGCCGTCGTCTGGGACACGGAGACGAACACCGTCCTGCCCGAAGTGGGTGTCTCCGTCGAGATCGTCCAGAACGGCGACCTCGTCAGCCAGGAGGTCATCTACCCGATGCTCTCCCAGCGGATGGGGTTCCACTGGGGCGGCAACTTCGGGCTGGAGGGCGACGGCGAGTACGTCGCCCGGGTCGGCATCGGCGGGATGAACACCCGGCGCACGGGCGCGTTCGAGGGTCGCTTCGGCGACCCGGCCACCGTCGAGATCCCCTTCGCGTTCAACGAGGAGGAGCGCTCGAAGGTGACCGCCGAGGAGCTGTCGCAGTACGGCCAGCCGGGCGCCGTTCAGCCGATGGAGATGGGGATGATGCCCCGGGCGACGGCGCCCGCGCAGGCGGACCTGCCGGGCGAGTTCCTGGCGGAGACGCGGAGCGACGACGCCGTCTTCCTGTCGACGCTGCTGTCGGGTGACACGGCCGCCCGCTTCGACGCCCAGCAGTACCTGGCGGTGTCGGCCCGCACGCCGTACAACGGCACCGTCCTGCCGTCGATGGGGGTCGAGGCGACCGTCACGCGGGGGAGCGAGACGGTCTTCGACGGGGGACTCACGCGGACGCTGGATTCCGAACTCGGCTACCACTACGGAGCCGCCGTCGAGGGCGGCCTCGAAGCGGACGACGAGGTCGAACTCCGGGTGCCGACGCCGTGCCAGGTCGCCCGCCACGAGGGCTACGAGCGGGCGTTCCTCGGGATGGAGCCGATGACCTTCACCGTCTGAGCGGCCGATGGCCGCCGAGTCGGGGGAGAACTCCGGCCGGAATTGGGACATACGCTATACGTCATGCCGTCGCTAGTGGTGACAGTGAGACGACGCGCACTCGCGGCGGCGCTCGCGCTGGCGGCCGTACTGGCCCTGGCCGTGGCGCCGCTCCCGGTCAGTGCACACGTCAACGACGTCAGTGCGGACCCGCAGGCCTCGTCGGACGGGACCGTCGTCGTCGAGACGGCGTACGTGGCCGACGACGCCTGGCTGGCCGTCTACGCGGACGACAACGGGTCGCGGGGGGACCTGCTCGGGGTCCGACGGTTGGACGGCGCCGGCTTCCGGACGGACCACCCCGTGACCATCGACGAGGACATCTGGCAGAACTGGCCCGAGGGCGAAGCGCGGACGGTCCACGTGGCCCTTCACAACGACGAGGGGTCGGGCGGGTTCGACCGCGAGGAGGACGGCGTGTTGACCTCCTTCGGCAGCGAGGCGGCGGACCAGCTGGTCCTCGAACGGGGCGCACCCGCCTACGTCGGCGCGGGGGCGTTCAGGCCTCAGAGCGTAGACGGCCCCACAGTCACCGTCCGGTCGGCCCGGCTCCCGACCGACGGCCACCTCGTCGCGCGGAACGTGACCGAGGACGACGGGACCAGGACTCCCGCCGAACCCGTCGGCGCCGCCGCACTCGACGCCGGTGCCCACGGGAGTATCACCATCGACCTGAACGAGAGGGACTACGAGGGACTCGGCGACCGCGCCCGCATCGCGTTCACCGTCTACCGCGACGACGGCGACGGCGAGTTCGGCCCGGCGGACGAGCCCGTCCGGATCGACGGCCGGACGGTCACCACCTTCGCGCTGTTCAACCTGACGGACGACTCGGCCGGGGGCGGGGAGGGGAGCGACGGCGACGACGCGCAGGTGACGACCGCCACCGACGAGGACGACGGGCTCGTGACGACCACCACCGGCGAGGACGACAGGCTCGTGACGACCGCCACCGACGAGGACGACGGCCAGTCCGGCGGGACGGACGGGACCACCGACGGTGCCGGCGACGGGGGTGAGGACGGACCGACCGGCACCGACGGCCAGCCCGGCTTCGGCCTGCTGGTAGCTGCCGCGGCCCTCGTCGTGGGGGTCACCGCCCACGCACGGCGCCGACGGACCTAAACCGGACGATGCCGACTGACACACATGACCAACGAGCCGCTGCTGGTCGCGCTGCTGGCGCTGGGTGGGCTAGCGGCGGCCACGCTCCTCGGCCTCGCGCTGGCGGGCCTGTTCGTCGTCACGGACAGCCTGCTCGTCGTCGTCCTCGCCCACTACGTCGTCAACGCGACGGAGTTCGTCGTCGCCGAGGGGCTCGGGTGGGAGCCGTTCGGCTAAAATCAGTCGCCTCGACGGTCGGCGGCCCTACCGGTCGGCCAGCTCCTCGACGCGGCGACGGACCTGGTCGGCGGAGCCGAACGTCTCGCCGTCGGCTGGTTCGAGCAGTTCCTTCAGCGGCTTCGGCCCGGCGTCGGTGTCGACGCGGTACTCGCCGTAGGCCTTCCGCAGCGTGAGTGACGCCGCGGCGGGGAACGGGACCCGGCGGACCATCCGCGACCACGTCCACGACCGCCCCGGTATCCACTTCAACGAACTCGTCCGGGCGCTGGACCTCGCGCCGGGACAGGTCCAGCACCACCTTCGGCGGCTCACCCGCACGGACCGGGTCGTGGCGGACGAGCTGTTCGGGCAGACCCACTACTTCCCCCCGGAGTTCGACGACTGGGAGCGGGCCGCGCTGGCGCTGCTCCACCGCGAGACGACCGCTGACGTCATCGCGGAGCTGCTCGCGGCGGGCCCCCTCCCGGCCGGCGAGACCGCCACGCGCGTCGGCATCGCGCGGTCGACCTGCTCCTGGCACGTCGACCGGCTGGTCGAGGCAGACGTGGTCCGGACGGAGCGCGACGGGAACCGCGTGGTGCTGGCGCTGACCGACCCGGAGCGGACGGCGCGGCTGCTGCAGCGCGCCGACCCCTCGCTCCCCGAGCGGCTCGTCGACCGGTTCACACGGCTCGTCGACTCGCTGCTGGCCGAGTGACGGCCGCCGTCGCAGGAACCACGGATACGCGATTCTTTCGCTAGATGGGTTGTTTTCGAACAATATCCGGATTCCATTCCGAACACCCATCATAATACACTATCATGGACCAGAGAGTAGAAATATCCCCTCGAACGAGAACGGAGGGGATCGCCACGGAACTCATCGGCCAGGCCGACACACTGACGGCCGATATGGGCCTTTTCAGCGGACTCAAGACCGGCTGGGCGCTGTCGATGGACAGTCTCGACGTGCTCCGCGAGGAGCCGAGCCTCACCGTGTTCCCCGCCATCGCGGGACTCGCCGGCACCGTCTACCTCGTTCTGGTCCTGGGCGGGGCAGTGTTCGTGACGGGACCGAACGCCGGGCCGGTGATGTACGCGGCGCCGTTCGTGGTCTACCTGGGCACGTCGTTCATCGCGGCGTTCTTCTCGGCCGCGCTGATGTACAACGCCCGTGAGGTGTTCCACGGCCGGGACCCGACGCCGGGAGGGGGGCTGGCGGCAGCCTGGCGCAACCGGGGGCCGCTGTTCGTCCGGGCACTCATCTCCGCCGTCGTCGGGACGGTGCTGAACGCCCTGGAGAACACGGACAACCCGCTCGCCGAGCTCGCCTCCCTCCTCTTCAGCGTCGCGTGGGGCGTCCTGACCTACTTCGTCGTCCCCGTCATCGTCTTCGAGGAGGTGTCGGTGCGGGAGACGTTCGAGCGCTCCGGTCGGACGTTCAAGCAGACCTGGGGGGAGACCGCCGGCGCGAGTTTCGGCGTCGGTATCATCACCGTCCTGTTCACGCTCGCGGGCCTGGCGGTGGCCGCGCTCGCGTTCCTCGTGCTCGGCGGGTCGGGGCTCGGACTGGTCGGGGCCATCGTCATCGCGGTGGTCGTCCTGCTCGCGGCCTACCTGTTCGGCACGGCGCTGAGCACGGTCGCGAAGACGGCACTGTACGTCTACGCGACGGAGGGCGAACGGCCCGCGCAGTTCGACGACGTGGACTTCCGGTCGGCGGGGCGGTGAGTTCAGTGCCGAGGGAGTAGGGTAGTAGTAGTCTACGCGGGCGCGTAGACCATCTCCATCGGGAGTCCTTGCGGGTCCGTCTCCGGGTCCCGGGGGAGCGTTCTCGCCTCGCCGGTGAGTGAACTCGCCGTCACCGCGAGCGCGAACGCGTCGAGCAGGTCGTCGTTGCCGGCGGTGGTATCGAGGGTTTCGCCGGCGGCCTGGATGTCGGCGAGGACGGCCTCGTCGACGGCCTCCAGCACCCCCACGCGCTCCCAGAACGCCATCAGCGGCGCGCCGGTCTTCGAGTGGGCCATCGCGTCCTCGCCGTTCAGCGCCCAGAAGCAGATCTCGGGGTGCGCCTCGCGGACGACGCTGGGGTCGCCCCGTGCGCGCCCGTCCGCGAGCAGGAAGCAGTCGAGCGCCTGCATCCGGTCGCAGATGGCCCAGGTCTGCGTGCCGAGGCTCCCGTCCGTGAACCGCTCCTGGGTCTCCTTCGCGGTCTCGTAGTCCCGGCAGTGGACGGCGGCCCGGACCGGCGGCGGGAACACGCTCCGCCCGCGCGGCGACCCCAGCACCTCGCGCGCCCGTCGGTCGCACGCCCGGGGTTCGTTCGAGGTCTCGCGGAGCCCGATGGGAACGTCGATGAGGATTCGGTCCGCGCCCCCGTGGACGTCCCACAGTGACTCGATGTCGGCGTGCTGTGCCGCGTGCTCGTACTGTCCGTCCTCGTAGCGGACGGCGAGCCAGCCGTCCGGGGAGCCGTCCACACCCACGACAGGCATATCCGCCGTAGGGACGGGGCGGTCTTCAATCCGCCAGTGGGCGCGTCCGGGGCCATCCGCGACCGGCTCGGCGAGTTCGACGTCCGCCCATGCTGACCGCCGAACGGAGAGCGATGGCCATGCTGAGAGACGGGCCGGGGGCGATTCGGCCGTGCTGAGATACGACCCCGGGGAGCCGGTCGTCCACGGCCTCGACCCGCGGACGAAGCTCGCCTTCCAGGGTGCCTTCACCAAGCGGTAGCGCGGAGGCCCCGGCCTCAACGAGCGAGCAACGCGAGCGAGTAGGCCGGGGAGGAAGCACGTTCGCAACGTTTTTCCCCGTGAGACAGTAGCACATGATAGTACATCGGGGCCAAAACGGAACCGATGTACGGGCCACCGTAGACTGGCCCCGAACTCGGGGGCGAGGGCACGTCCCTGCACCGCAAACGTGCCCGTTCGAGTCCACCGAGAATTAAAGTCGAGTGAGACGGCTTCGGACGGCGACCACGGGACGGAACACCGCACAGGAATCCCCTCTGCGTGCCCGTCCTGCCGCCGTGAACCGCGCCACGCCCAGCATGGGGGCGGACGGAAACCGCCAACACGGGGAAAGCCCCGCCCTCAAGGAGCCGCCGAAGGCGGCGAGTAGGGCGGGGTAGTTTACAGGCTGTCGAGGCGAATGCCACGGGGCTTGACCCCGTGGATGAAGCCGACCCCCCGTGGCACCAACTATTAAGTCGAAACGTACCGATAATCACGGTACAGCGATGTGGTACGACTACCGCTTCCGCGCCTACCCCGACCGAACGGGTGCGACTGCGGAAGTAGAACGCCACATCGACATCCACCGCCAAGCCTACAACCACACCCGCTACGAGTACCAAACCCTCGACACCGACGAGGACAACATCGGTTCGGCGTACCAACACCAGAAGCGACTCACCGAGTGGAAAGACGAATGGCCTGTGTTTTCAGAAGTCCACTCGAAGGCGTTGCAGAAGACTGTCGAACGCTTCTACGATAATCTCTCGAACCTCTCCGAGAAGAAGCAGAACGGGCACAAGGTCGGGTGGCTCAAGTGGAAGTCGCCGCGAGAGTATCAGAGCGTGACGTACTCGCAGTCTGGCTTCGAACTCAAAAACACGAGTGGTCGGACTGCCACGCTCTGGCTCTCCAAAATCGGTGACATCCCCGTTCGCTACCACCGCCCGATTCCCGACAACGCCACCATCAAGGAAATCACTCTGAAAAAGGAGACGACGGGTGAGTGGCACGTCACGTTCGGCCTCGAAGTCGAAGACGCGGCGCTCCCCGAGAAAATCGACGTGGATGACTTGGATGCTGAGGATTGCGTTGGTATCGACCTCGGTGTCCAGAACTACATCTACACGTCAGACGGCGAGAGCGTGGACTGGCTCGACCTCACCGACGGATACGAACGACTGCGCCGCGAGCAACGCAGTCTCTCCCGCAAGGAACACGGGAGCAACAACTGGGAAAAACAACGTCAAGAGGTCGCCAAGGTCAAGCGGCGAATCAAGCGGAAGGTCGAAGATTTCCAGCACAAACTCACGACGTGGCTCGTCAAAGAGTACGACGCCGTGTTCGTGGAGGACTTGAACGTCGCGGGGATGCTTCAGTCCGAGGGGAATGCGCGGAACAAGCAGGACGCCGCGTGGCGCGGATTCATCGAGATGTTGGAGTACAAGGGCGAGTTGTACGGGACGCACGTCGTGCAAGTGAACCCTACTGGGACGACCAAGAAGTGTGCCGAGTGCGGTGTCGAGACGGACAAACCGTTGTGGGTGCGGGAGCACAGCTGTCCGAGTTGTGGATTTGAAGCGGATAGGGACGCGAATGCGTCGTACAACGTTCTTTCTCGTGGTCTTCAGGAGGTAGGTCTGGGGCAGGCCGAAGTGACGCCCGTGGAGACTGCGGCCGCTGTGGAAGCAGACGGAGGACGGTCTTCGTCGGTTCCTGCAAGTCGCGTCATCGAAACGGGAAGCCTCGGGGCTTGCCCCCGAGGCGGTTCACTCCAGCACGTTCTCCGGCGTCAGCTCGGGGTCGAACCGGAGGACGTTCTCGACCTCCGCGTCGTCCACGTCCTCGAAGGCGTCACGGGCGATGGAGCGGAGGTGGACCTCGTCGGCGCCATCGAAGATGCGGAACGCCCGCACCCCCTCGTAGAAGTGCGCCAGCGGCAGGTCCTTCGCGATGCCGTTGCCGCCACAGCACTGGATCGCGAGGTCGATGATCTCGTTGGTGACGCGCGCGGTGAACACCTTCGACATGGCGACCTCGATGCGGGCGTCGGACTCGTCGAGTTCGCGGGCGGCGTGGCGGACGCCGGTACGGGCCATGTGAAGGCGGGTCTCGGCCTCGGCGATGCGCTGGCGGAGCGCCTGCTTCTCGGACAGGTCCGAGCCGAACCCCGCCCGCTCGCTGACGTACGCCTTCGCGATCTCCAGGGAGCGCTGGGCCATCCCCGAGAACCGCATGCAGTGGGTGAGGCGGCCGCCACCGAGTCGCATCTGCGCGACACGGAACCCGCCGTTCTCCGGCCCGACGGTGTTCTCGACCGGGACGCGAACGTCGCGGTACTTCACCTCGGCGTGGCCGCCCGGGTTCTCGAGCAGGTGGCTCCCGAGGTGGTCGACGTTGCGCACGAGTTCGACGCCGTCCGTGTCCGTCGGGACGAGGATGATGGAGGTGCCCTCGTACGGGTGGGCGTCCATGTCGGTGCGGGCCATCACCAGCAGGAAGTCGGCATCGTAGCCGTCCGAGCTCCACCACTTGTGGCCGTTGATGACCCACTCGTCGCCGTCCTTGTAAGCGGTCGTCCGGAGCATCTTCGGGTCCGAGCCGGCACCCTGCATCGGCTCGGTCATCGAGAACGCCGACTGCATCTCGCCGGAGACCAGCGGGCGGAGCCACCGCTCCTTCTGCTCCTCGGTCCCGACCATCTCGAGGGTGTGCATGTTCCCCTCCTGCGGGGCGTTCGCGCGGATGGCCTCCGCACCGATGAGCGATCGGCCCACCTGCTCGAAGGAGGGCAGCATGTCGCTGAAGTCCAGGCCCTGACCGCCGAACTCCTCGGGCACCTGGGGCGCGAACAGGTCGCGTTCCTTCGCCTGCTCCCAGAGGTCGGTCAGTACGTCGTCGCTGATGTGGTCGCCGGTGCGGAGCGCCTCGCGCTCGCGCGGGATGACGACCTCGTCCATGAACGCCTCGACGCGGCTCGCCACCTCCCTCGCCTTCTCGGAGTCGTGATACTCCATGTCCCCCATCTGGGCGGGCTGGGGTTAAAGTTGTTAGCCGAGATTCCCGGTAACTCGTAATCTGGTAGCCGGAGAGCGGAGGACGCGGTCGAACGGGCGCCCGTTCAGGCACACGAGAAGCCGCCGTCGACCACGAGCGCCTGGCCGGTGACCCAGGCGGCCTCGTCGCTGGCGAGGTAGAGCATGGCGTTGGCGACGTCCTCGGGCCGACCCAGCCGCCGGAGCGGGTACTGCTCGGCCATCTTCGAGGCGACCTCCTCCCAGTGCTCGTCCGAGCGACCCTCGCGGGCGAGCGGCGTCTCCGTCACGCCGGGGCAGACGGCGTTCGCCCGGACGCCGTGGGGGCCCAGTTCGGCGGCGATGGCCCGGGTGTAGTTGACGACGGCCCCCTTCGACAGCGAGTAGGCCGACATCCCCGGCGAGCCGATGACCCCCGCCAGCGAGGCCGTGTTGACGATGGCACCGCTCTCCTGCTCCTTGAGATGCGGGATGGCCGCCGCACAGCCGTTCCACACCCCCTTCACGTTGATGTCGATGACGCGGTCGCGGGCCGCCAGGTCCACCGCCTCCGTGTCGGCCCGCTCGTGGCTGATGCCGGCGTTGTTGACGACGACGTCGAGACCGTGGTCCGCGGCGGTCGCGTCGATGGCATCCCGGAACGCCTCCGCGTCCCGCACGTCCAGTTCGTGGGCGAGGGCCTCGCCGTCCCCGTCGTCCGCGATGCGGTCGGCGGTCTCGACGGCGGCCTCGTAGTCGACGTCCGAGGCGACAACGGTGGCACCCTCGGCCGCGAACCGCTCGGCCGCGGCCCGCCCCAGCCCCGACCCGGCGCCCGTGATGTACGCGGTCTTGCCTTCGAGTCGCATGGCCCGGCGTGCGGAGGGAGGCGAGGAGAAACCTTCGGCGGGTGGCACGACCCGGCGGAGCCTGGACGGGGCGGAGGTCGCCGGGGACCTACACCTCGTTGCGCAGGTCCGTGAACGAGCCCGTCTTCTCGACCCGGCGGACGTTCTCCGCGAGGATGTCCGCGCAGCGCTCGAAGTACCGGGGCGTGTGGCCGGCGTTGTGGGGCGTGAGGAGTACCTTCTCCAGCGTCCAGAGCGGGTGGTCCCCCGGGAGCGGCTCCGGGTCGGTCACGTCCAGCGCGGCGGCCCGGAGGCGGTTCCGCCGGAGCGTCTCGACCAGCGCGTCCGTCTCGACGACCGGTCCACGGGCGACGTTGACCAGGGTGGCGTCCGGCGGGAGCAGGTCCAGCGCGGTCCCGTCGATCAGCCCCCGCGTCGCGTCGGTCAGCGGACACGCCAGCACGAGGTGGTCCGTCCGGGGGAGGACGTCGGGCAGGTCGTCGTAGCCCACGACCTCGTCCGTGGGGCCGCCCTTCCAGGGGCTGTAGCGGACGCCGACCGTCTCTACGCCGAAGCCCGCCAGCCGGTCGACGATGGCCTCGCCGATGGCGCCCAGTCCGACCACGGTCACCGTCGACCCCTGCAGTTCGCCGGCGGCCCGGAAGTGGGACCACTCGCGCCGCTGCTGGCGGCGCAGTCCCTCGTCGAGGCGTCGCGTCAGCATCAGCAGCCAGCCAAGCACGTGCTCGGCGACGTTCGGCCCGTGGACGCCCGAGGCGTTCGTGACCGTGACCCCCCGCTCCTCGAACGCGTCCATCGGCAGGTGATCCACGCCCGCGTACGTGCACGCGAACAGCCGCAGATCGGTCGCCTCGTCGAGGAGCGACGCGTCGACGTCGTTGCTCGTCACGACCGTGGCGTCGGCGACGGCCGTACGGCGCTCGCCGGGGGTCGCCGCCAGCACCACCTCGATGTCCGGCAGGCGCTCGCGGATGGCGTCGGCGTACGTGGCAGGGTCCAGGCCGTGCGGCTCGTGTTGTAATACCGATATCTTCTCGATCGCTCCAGCCATACGTGGGGGCCGTGGCGGATGGGCAAGGAAGTTGGGTGCTACCGGACTGGCGGACCGGTGGAGGGTCGCCCTGACTATATGTTCAGTATCCGGTGCGTAAGTCGAAAAACTATCCACTAGTTGATAAAGTCCCGCGGATAGTTGGCAGAACCAGTATGCAACCGCTGGACCAGAACGCCGTATGGACGGACACGACGCCGGTGTGAACCGGCGCCGGTTCCTGCAGGGGGCGAGCGGCTTCCTCGCCTCCGTGACGGCCGTCGGGGAGGCGGTCGCGTCGGAGGCGCCGGACGGGGAGGAGGGGCCGCTCCAGGGTGTGCCCCGGGACGCACGGAACGTCGAAGCCGGGCTCGAATCGTTCGTGGCGAAGTGGGAGGCGCTCGGCCCGACGATCACCTCGGTGCGGTTCGGCCGCTACCTGTCGGGCACGACCATCAACTGCCAGGTCGCCGGCACACCGCGGGCCTACACGATCGAACTGGGGCCGGAGGGCGGTGCCACGCTGACGCTCGGCAGGAGCCCGAACGACCACGTCACGCTGGTTGTCGACGAGCAGGACTGGCTCGACATCCTCTACGGGGAGGTGTCCGGGCTCGCGCCGGCGCTGGCCGGCCGGACGTTCGCGGAGAAGAGCGAGGTCAACTACGGCTCCATCTTCGCCATCGTCGCGTACGTCTTCGCCCACCTGCCCGCCAGCGTGGGCCACGACCCCGAGTTCAACGCCGAGACGGTCGAGGGGATCGTCGGCCGGGGGGGACAGACCACCTGCGGGAACAGCGACTCGGCGGCCCCGCCGTCGGTCAACGTCGACGAGGCACTCGGCGAGAACCGGGCCCCGCCCGCGACCCGCCGGCTGGCCGAGACCTTCCACGACATCGGCTACGAGGACGTCCCCGACGACGTCATCGCGGTGGCGAGAGAGCAGATCAAGAACGTCCTGTCAGTCTCGTACGCGGCGACGGAGCTGGCACCGGGCCGGAAGCTCGCCGACGCCATCGAGACCATCGGGAGCGGGACCGAGGCGACGGCCATCGCCGGCGACCGGACGTTCCGCACCTCGCCGGAGCACGCCGCCCTGCTGAACGCCTCGCTGGCCCAGCTGCTGGAGTGGGAGGACTTCACCTACTTCGCGCACACGGGGTCGGCCATCGTCCCGACGGCGCTGGCGGCGGGGGAACTCGCCGGCGCCTCCGGGAAGGAGGTGCTGGCGACCATCGCGCTGGCGAACGAGGTGACGGGACGGACCGGCTTCTTCCTGACCGACCCGACTAACCTGGGGCAGTCGCTCCCGGTCCACGAGACGGAGTGCCCGTTCATCGCCGGAAAGCTACTCGGACAGGACGTGGAGACGCTCCAGGACGCCTCCGGCATCGCGGGGACCCAGCCCCACATGACCGCCATCGCGACCTGGACGGGGGACTCGAAGGGCTTCATCGGCGGCGAGCCCGCCGCCGCGTCGCTCCGGGCGGCCCGCCTGGCCGACGAGGGGCTCCACGGCCGCCGAGACCACCTGGAGAACGTGGCCGGCTACTGGTACCGCGTCTCCGACATCCCGAGCCCGCACGACGTCTCGATGGCCTACGACGGGGTGGGCGAGGAGTGGCTCCTCCGCGACGAGTACTACAACAAGCGCTACCCGGTCAACGGGTTCGCACAGACCGCCGTCCACGCGGCGCGTGACATCCGCGAGCAGCTGCTCGATGCCGGCATCGACCCGGCCGAACCCGGGGCCATCGACGAGGTCCGGGTCCGCATGAACACCTCGATGGCGGGGACGGGGACGCTGTTCAGTGAGGGGTCGGTCGACTACATCCCGGAGAAGGTTCTCAACGACGAACGGCCGGACTGGACCTACATCCCGCTGCTGTACGACGCCTACTACCCCATCGCCGCGATGCTGGTCGAGGGGGAGCTCACCCACCGCCAGTTCACGCCCGAGGTGGTCGGCGACGAGCAGGTGCTCGACGTCTACCGCCGGACGGAGGGCGTGACCGACATCTCCGTGGGGGACTACGGCGCCGCGGTCACCGTGACCACGAGCGAGGGCCAGCTCGAGTCCCAGTTCGGCATCGACGGGCTGGACGTCACCCAGTCGAGCTACGACGCCCACGTCGGCTGCATCCGCGACGGCGTCAACGCGAACTTCGACGGCGACGACAAGTTCCGGAAGGCGGCCTCGGACACCCTCTCGACCCGGAAGATCGACCGCATCACCGACGCCATCGACGACCTGGAATCGTTCACCGACATCAACGCGTTTACCCGGAGGCTCTGAGATGCGAGACCAGTCACCCGACACCCACGAGACCGACCCGCACGGCACGGACGACCGTTCCGAACCGGAACCGACCGCCGGTGGGGACGACCCGTCGCTCGACATCAATCCGGAGACCGAAGAGACGGTCCGGGCCGCTCGCCGCGACGTGCTGAAGGCGGTCGGCGGCGCCGGCGTCGGGATGGGGCTCACCCACCACATCGAGGAGTTCCTGGCCGGGATGGAGGACACCCGGCCCCCGGACGACCCGCACACGGTCGCGACGTTCCGGGCCCTCGTGGACCTGGTCGTCCCGGAGACGCCGGACCTGGCCGCCGAACTCGGCGAGGAGCACCGGGCCGGCGGGCTGAACGTCGACGCCGAGCGCGTGACCATCGGCTTCCTCGACAGCGCCATCACGCTCGCCATCCCGCCGGCGAACGACGACACGGGCGCGCCGCTCTCGGAGGCGCTAGCGGACCTGATGGACACGGGCGCGAGTGCCCTGCTCGCGCAGGGGGAGAACACGTCGCCCCCCGACCCGACGCGGTTCGAGGGGGGTGGGCCGTTCGCTAGCCTCTCCCGCGTCGACCGCCGGCGGGCGCTCGCACGGCTCGAACGCCAGGACGACCTCCAGCTCGTCGTGACCGTGCTCGTCGTGGCGCCGATGCTGCTGTACTACAGCGAGCGGACCGGCTACGCCGACTTCGGGGCGCCGCCGGGGGAGCGTGGCTTCACCGGCGCCGTCCAGTCCTGGAAGCAGACGGACTACCCGGGGCCGGCGAACGGCTACGCCGCCCTCCGCGGGTACGAGGTCGAGGAGCAGACCGACGAGTTCGACGTGGGCGACCGCGAGACCCGCGGGCCGCCCGCGGAGACACCCGCAGCGGAGCGGTCCGCCGGGAACGCCGGTGGCGGGAACGGCGACGAGGGGACCACGGACGACGGGAGTGCGGACAGCGAAACCACGGACGACGGCCCGGAGGAGGTCCCGACCGGGACCCGTCGCGTGGTCGAGAACGCCGGGGGTGACGGACGATGAAGTCCGCCGACGTGGTCATCGTCGGGGCCGGCGGCGACGGGCCGGCGGCGGCGATGCGGCTCGGACAGTTCGGCGTCGACGTGCTGGTGCTGGAGGCCGGGCCGTGGCACGGCAACGAGGAGTGGCCGAACCCACACGAGGAGCCCGGTGGCGAGCTGTCCGGCAGTACGGACGACCTCTCCGGGGAGCTGCTGGAGCAGCAGTGGACCAAGCGCGAACAGGAGATGGCCGGCAAGCTCCGCTGGGGGCCGGCGGACTACGACCGCGGCGCCTGGCGCCGGCAGGGGACGGTGCTCTCGACCATCGCCGGCGTCGGCGGCACGACCCTGCACTACACGGGCTGCCATCCGCGGGCCTACCCCAGCGCCATCGACGACGGGTTCCCCATCGACTACGCCGACCTGGTGCCCTACTACCGGGAGGTCGAGGACCGGCTGAACGTCACGCCGGCGCCCACGACACACAAGGAGGAGCTCTACTACCAGGGCTGCCGCGGCGAGTACGACCTCCTCACCTCGAAGAACGTGGACTCGACGGGCTACCGACCCCAGCCGAACGCGCTGCTCCGGCCGGACGACCGCCTCCGCCACGACGGTGACTACGACGGCGGCTTCACCGCGGCCGACGGGATGGACGGCGACACGCTGGCCGGCGTCGAGACGGTCGGCAACCCACATCCCGTCGGCGCCGACTACGAGAACAAGGCCAAGCGGTCCAGCAACGTCGGGTTCGTCCCGCCGGCGCTGGAGACCGGCAACGTCCGCATCCGGCCGAACGCGTTCGTCACCGACGTCCACACCGAGTCCGTGATGGGGACCCCACAGGCGACCGGGGTCACCTACCGGGACACCTGGGACGGGACGACGGAGCGGGTAGACGCAGACGTGGTGGTGCTGGCCGCTGGCGCCATCGAGACACCCCGGCTCTGGCTCAACTCGGACCTGCCCAGCAACGAGTGGGTCGGCAAGGGGATGACGCTCCACTACGGCGACGCCGTCATCGGCCTCTGGGAGGAGAAGGAACTGTAGGACCGGCTCGGCCAGCCGTCGCTCGACCCGCACAAGGGGCAGAACATCGCCGCCCGGTTCGACATGCCCGGCACGGGCTGTCTCCAGACCTACGCCTCGGCGCCGGGGGTGACCTCCATCGCCAGCTGGGGCGGCAGCCGCGACGGCTTCGCCGCCGACAACCAGGTGCCGGCGGACAGGCCCTGGGACTCGCGGGGGCGCATCGTCGGCAGGGACCTGAAGCGGAAGATGGCCGACTACCGGCGCTCGTTCGCGCTCCAGGCGCTGACCGACGACCGGCCCCGAATGCGCAACGGGGTCACCGTCCAGCGGGGCGACGAGGACGAGCACGGCCCGGTGCCGAACATCACCTACGAGCCCTCGGAGGGCGACCTCCAGCGGCGGACGGAGCTGATGGAGGTCGGCGCCCGCATCTTCAGGAACGCGGGGGCCAGCCACGTCCACCGGCTGGACGCCGCCCAGATCGGCATCCACATCCACTCGACGATGCGGATGGGCTTCGTCGTCGACGCGGCCTGCGAGGCGATGGACCTCGACCGGCTGTTCGTCGCGGACCACTCGGTCATGACGAACAGCATCGGGGGCCCGAACCCGACCAACACCGGCCAGGCGCTCGCGCTCCGCACCGCGGAGAAGGTGTACGAGCGCTACTTCGAACGCGTCTGAGTCGATATACCTCCCCTGCTTCCGAGTTTTTACAGATATGAAGCCGTTGTCTCAGTAATTTATGCATCTGTAGACGAATGAGATATCTTAGAGGGGAAACCGCTGCAGTGGAACATCGAGGGATGGATGGCCCCGTCGGCGCTCAGTCGAACAGTTCCCCGCGGTCGCGCTCGGCGACGGCCTGCTTGAATCCGACCTCCTCACAGCGCTCCTTGAACGCGACGCCCTCCGGCGTGTGGCGGGTCATCCCGTCGAAGACGGTGGCGAACATCTGCGTCGTCTCCAGCCCCATGTTCTCGTAGGCCTGGTTGATTGCGAGTTTCTGCATCATCAGCTGGTTCCGTGGGACGCCGGCGATGCGGTGGGCCAGGTCGTCGACGCGGTCGTCTAGGTCGGCGGCGGGGACGGCCTCGTAGACGAGGCCCATGTCGGCGGCCTCCGTGCCGTCAACGAGGTCGCCGGTGAACAGCATCCGCTTGGCGTTCGCGGGGCCCAGCCGGTACACCCACATCATCGTCGTCGGGCAGCCCCAGACCCGCGCCGGGGGGTAGCCGATGGGGGCGTCCTCGGCCATCACGACGAGGTCGGCACAGAGCGCGATGTCGCTCCCGCCGGCGACGGCCGGCCCGTTCACCTTCGCGACGACCGGCGTGTAGCATCGCCAGAGGCTCATGAAGTCCTCCGTGTTCGACTTCATCATCCGGTAGTCCTGCATCGGGTCCCAGGGCATCTCCTGGCTCCCCGGCACCGGGCGCGGCGCCTCGGCGTAGTGCTTCAGGTCGTACCCCGAACAGAACGCGTTGCCCGCACCCGTGAGGACGATGACGTGCACCTCGGGGTCGGCGTCGGCCCGCTCGACGGTCTCGCGCAACTCGCCCGGCAGCCCCTCGTCGATGGCGTTGTACCGCTCCGGCCGGTCGAGCGTCAGCGTCGCGATCCGTCCGTCCGTCTCGTACTGGACCGTGCTACCCATACCCCATGCAGTCGCTCACCGTCCGGTTGAATCCACCGCCGACCGGGACGAGAGCGCCGGGGGACGCCCGGTGGAGACGCCCCGGGGACGGAGGCGGTCCACCGCGAAAGCTTAAGTGTGATTTGGTAGCACACTGAGTACGATGAACGCCGCAGTCAGGTTCGACCACCGGATGGCGGAGCGAGGGGACGAGACCGCCGTCGTCGACACCGATGGGACCGAGGTGACGTACGCCGACCTCGACCGGCGGACCCGGCAGGTGGCGGCGTGGCTGGCCGAACAGGGACTGGGCACCGGCGACCGGGTCGCGGTGTACCTGCCCGACACGGCGGCGTACCTGCCGACCGTCCTCGGTGTCTGGCGAGCGGGTGCCGTCGCCAGCCCGATTAACACCCGGTTCAGCGTCGACGAACTGGCGTACACGCTCGGCGACCTGGAGCCGGCGGCGCTGCTCGGCTCGGACGCGTTCGCCGATACCGTCGACGGGCTCCACGACCACGTCGACGGGCTCGACGCGTCGAACACCCATCTCGTCGAGCGCGACGGGGCCTTCCGGTCCGGCGACCTGCCGGCCGCCGACGCCGCGCCCGACCCCGCGCGCCGGCTCGACGAGGCGCCCGCGGTCGTGATGTACACGTCGGGGACGACCGGCCGGCCGAAGGGCGTGGTCCAGACCCACCGCAACGTCGGCGCCCAGCTCGACGTGAACGTCACCGCGTTCGACGTGACGCGGGCGGACACCTCCGTCGTCTCGGTCCCGCTGTTCCACGTCGGCGGGCTGTACGGCGGAGCGCTGCCGGTACTCCTGGAGGGCGGGACGGTCGTGGTGCAGGCGGCGTGGGACGCCGCCGGATGGGCCGAACTGGTCGAGCGCCACGGGGCGACGTTCACCGGGCTCATCCCGACGATGATGCTGGACGCGCTCAACACGGACGCCGCCCACGAGCGGGACACCACCTCGCTGACGCGGGCGGTGTACGGCGGCTCGCCGGCGACCGAGGAGACGCTGGACCGCTTCCAGCAGGTCTTCGGGGTGGGGTCGCTGCACAACTACTACGGCCAGACGGAGAACACCGGCCTCAGCGTCACGTTCGACGCCGACACCGAGCGCCGGCCGGGGCTGCTCGGGCGGCCGGTCCCCGCCGTCGAGCACCGGGTCGTCGACGTGACCGCCGACGAGCTGGTCGACGTCGGGCCCGGGGAGGAGGGCGAGTTGCTCCTCCGGGGCGACATCATCACGCCGGGCTACTGGGATAGTTCGCTGGACGCGGACTACTTCACCGACGGCTGGCTCCACACCGACGACGTGGTCCGTGAGGACGAGGACGGCCTGCTCTACTACGTCGACCGGGCCGACGACATGATCATCTCCGGCGGCGAGAACGTCGCCCCCAGCGAGGTGGAGAACGCGCTCCAGGAGCACCCCGGCGTCGAGGCGGTCGCCGTCTTCGGCACCCCACACGACCGCTGGGGGGAGGCGGTCACGGCGGCCGTCGTCCCCGCCGATCCGGACCTCACCGCCGACGACATCGAGGACTGGTGGGCGGAGAACGCCGGGCTCGCGGGCTACAAGCGGCCCCGCCGGGTGGAGTTCGTCGAGTCGTTCCCCCGGACCGCGACCCAGAAGGTGGACAAGGTGTCGCTGAGGGAGCAGGTACTCGACTGAGTGGCCGTCGGAACCAGGGCGTTCGACTGTTCCGATACGTCACCGCATTTTCCAACAGAGTTGCTATTGGTAGAGCAATAGAGTTTTATACGGATTTGTGAGAGTAGTCGCTGAACTACGGGCGTGACTTCGCCGCTACCGCCACGCCTCGCGGAGGAAGACCAGCGCCGCGCCGAACATGGCGAGGTTCCCCCAGAAGGCCAGTCGCTCGCCCTCGCGCGACCCCTCGTCGGCGTTCCAGAAGTCGTGCATCGTCGGCGTGACGACCGCGAGGAAGGCGGCGACGGCGCCGGTCGTGAGACGGGGAACGCGCCAGAGCGCGACGCCAAGGCCGCTCACCAGCATCATCCCGGAGGCGAACGGGGCCGCGAACTCCGGCATCGGGACGCCCGCGGACTCGGCGTACTCGATGGTGTCCTCCATGTCCCGGAAGTCCTCGGAGGCCTGCAGCGCCATGCCCAGGCCGAACAGTACCCGTCCCGGTCCCAGGGGCGCGCCCCGGTCGTCCGCCTCGTCGGCGGCCGCGTCGCTGTCGGTCATGAGCGTGGCCACTCGCGGCGGTGACATAAATCGCCGGGCGCGTGGGCGCGGAAAAACGGGAACAGCGCAGCAGCAGGACCGGGAACCGCGTCGCGGCTCTACGCCTCTTCCTGGGCCTGGTTGATCCAGTCGCTGGCGCGCTCCTCGTTGACCTGCGCGATCTCGGAGACGTCCTCGATGCTCGTGCGCGCGAGCTGGCTCGCCGTGCGGACGTCGGCCGCGGCCAGGCGGTCGGAGTAGGTCTGGCCGATGCCCTCGATGTCCTCGATGGCGGTGGCCTCCTGGTCGACGGCGTGGTCGATGACCTCGTCGGCACGCTCGTCGTCGACGCCGAGCGCGCTGGCCACGTCCTCGGTGGCCGCCTCGGTCAGGTCCGAGAGCGTCTCGATCTCCTCCTCGACGAACGACCCGATGTCGCGGTCCTCGATGTCGTCGAACTCGCCGGTCAGCTCCGCGCGGAAGTCCTCGACGTCGGCCCGGGTCGCGTCCGGGCTCGTGCCGATGGCGTCCTCGAGGTCCAGGGTCTCGTCGGAGTCCGAGACGACCTCGTCGACCTCGTCCTCGACGTCGTCGGCCATGTCCTCGGTCTCGTCCTTCGCGGTGTCGACGGTGTCCTCGGCCGTCTCGCCGACCTCCTCGACCGTCTCCTCGGTGGTCTCGAGGGTCTCCTCGGCGGCGTTCTCGGCCTTGTCGATGGTCTCCTCGGTGGCCTGCTCCAGCTGCTCGGTGGTGCTCTCCTGCGCGTCGAAGCTGGCGCCGAGCACACCGAAGTAGCTGTCGGCCAGGTCCTCGGAGCCGTCGACGCCGCGCACGGCGAGGTCCTGGACGTTGTCGAAGACGTCGTCCTGGGTCGACTCGATGTCGTCGAAGACGTCGTCGACGCGGTCGCGCGTGCGCTCCTCGTTGTCCGGGACGATACCGACGGCCGACTTCGTCCCCTGCCGGGTCAGTTCGAGACCCTGCCGGGCGAGACTGCGCTGGGTCTCGATCGTCTGGTTGATCATCGAACGCTCCACGCTGAACAGCGGACCGAGCGGGGATGGGGATTTGCTCATTGCAGTTCGACGGAGGAGCCGCAGGTCATTGAGTGGAAGACTGGCAGATGCAAGGCCCGACTCCGGGGGGTGTAAAGGGACCGTGTTTCCACGGTAGAGACGCCGACGAGAGTGGTATCGGGTGTCACGCCACCTCGGTCAGCGGTCGGTGCCGTTCCCGGGGGACCCCCCGTCCTCGCGTCCCCGGGCCAGCCCGACGACGAGGTAGACGAACGGGGTGTCGAGCACCGCGACGAGGAGCTTGACGAGGTACTGGCCGACCATGAGCGCGGCGACGGCGGCCAGCGGGAGGCCCAGGCCCGGATTGACGCCCAGCGCGGGGAGGACGGCGAACGCGACGCCGACGAAGAGGACCGTGTCGAGCGCCTGGCTCGTGGCGGTCGAGCCGACGTTGCGGAGCCACAGCGCCTCGCCGGCCGTGTAGTCGCGGAGCCGGTGGAAGACCACCACGTCCCAGTTCTGGCTCACCAGGTACGCGAGGAGGCTCCCGACGACGATGTTGAGGCTCGCACCCAGGGTCGTCGCGAACGTCTCCTGTGGGACGCCGCCGCCGTGCGGGGCGACGATGATCAGGCCGACGAGCGCGAGCAGCACGAAGTTCATCCCGAACGCGACGTTGACGAGGACCTGTGCCGGGCGCTTCCCGTACAGTTCGGCGTAGCAGTCCGACGCGAAGAACGTCAGCGGGTACGCCACCGACGCTCCCGGGAGGAGGATGCTCGCGCCGACGACCGGCAGCGATGCCGGGAGCGGGACGGCGATGAGCTTCGCCGCGGTCACCTGCGCGGTGACCAGTGCCGTGACGAACAGCGCGGCCAGTGCGACCGCCCCCACCGGGAGCGAACGTCGGTATCCACCATCAGGCATCGTCGAACAGCGTCTCGCCCGCCACCATATGCGCTTCGACCGCGTCGCGGTCGAGCGTCAGGCCCAGTCCGGGCCGCTCGGGAATCGTGATGCGGCCGTCCTCGATGACCGGCTCCTCCACGAGGGCCGCCCACCAGTCGAGTTCGTAGCTGTGGTACTCCACGGCCAGCGCGTTCGGGATGGCCGCGGCGACGTGGGCGCTGGCCATCGTCCCGACGGGCGAGGCGACGTTGTGGAGCGCCAGCGGGACGTAGTGCTGGTGGGCCAGGTCGGCGATCTTCCGCGTCTCGCGCATCCCGCCCACCTTCGGCACGTCCGGCGCGACGATGTCGACCGCGCCCGCCTCCAGCAGGCGGCGGTGCTCGGAGAGCCGGTAGCGGTTCTCCCCGGCGGCGATGGGCGTCAGCGTGTCTCCGGTCACGGCCGCCTGGACCTGGAGGTTCTCCGGGGGGACCGGGTCCTCCAGCCACCAGACATCGTACTCCTCGATGGCGGCCGCGAGCTGCTTCGCGGCGCTCGCCGAGTACGACCAGTGGCAGTCGAACGCCACGTCCGCGCGGTCGCGGACGCGCTCGGTGACCGCCTCGACGACCGACGCCTTGTGCCGGATCTCGCCGGGGCGGAGGTGTCGGTTCGCGCGGTCCGTCTCGAGCCCCGACGGGACGTCGAGGTCGAACTTCAGGGCGTCGTAGCCGAGTTCCTCGACGACCCGCTCGGCCTCGTCGGCGCAGGCCGCCGGGTCCGCGCCCTGTTCGGTGTGGCAGTCGCAGTAGACCCGGACCTCGTCGCGGTACTTCCCGCCGAGGAGCTGGTAGGCGGGGACACCCAGCAGCTTCCCCGCGAGGTCGTGCAGCGCCAGCTCGACGCCGGAGATGGCCGTGACCGTGACGCCCTCGACGCTCCCCTCGCCGGAGAGCCGCTGGACGAGGTGCTCGAACAGACGGTCGATGTCGAGCGGGTTCTCGCCGACGAGAAACGGCGTCATCCGGTCGATCAGTTCGGGGACGCCCGCCCCCCAGTAGGCTTCGCCCGTCCCCGCGACGCCCGCGTCCGTGTAGACGCGCACGAGCGTCCACGGGAAGTTGCCGTCGACCATCGTCGTCTGGACGTCGGTGATCTCGACGTCTCGCGGCCCCCGCGAGGCCGTCACGCCCATCGCCTCCCCCGAGAGGTCCCGGGCCGTGTACTCGGCGTTCGGGTCCCGGAGCGACCGGTAGTCCCTGCTCATGCGCGCCCCGTGGCCGTCGGCGCGTAAAGCGTTGATGATTACTCGGGCGCGAGTAAATAGCGGAACTCCAGGGGCGGCGGGGCCGTCACCGGGGCCCGGGGCGTGTGACGCCGTTCAGAGGAGTCCGAGGTCGCCGAGGTCGTGCTCCAGGGCCGCGCGGTCGGCGTCGTCCATCGTCCGCAGCGGCTCGCGGAGCCCGCAAATCGAGGTCCCGCAGCGAGAGCGCCGTCTTCACGCCCGCCATGTACGGGCCGCGCTTCAGCGCCCTGCGGACGGCGTACACAGTCGACTGCAGCTCCCGCGCCTGCCCCTCGTTGCCGGTGTCGTAGGCCGCGTACAGGTCCGTGACGAGTTCGGGGAAGGCGTTGGCGACGGCGCTGACGAGGCCGGCACAGCCGAGGTCGAGCCCGGGGACCAGCAGCGAGTCCGACCCGGCGAGAAACGTCAGGTCCGGGTTCGCGTCGACGGCCTGCGCCAGCCACGGGACGTCCTTCGAGGAGTCCTTGATGCCGGCGACGCCGTCGAGCTCGGCGAGCCGACCCAGCGCGTCAAGCGACAGCGCGTTGCCGGTCCGGCTGGGGATGTGGTAGACGTAGGTCGGGACCGCGACCGCCTCGGCGACGGCGCGGTAGTGCGCGACCGCGGCGTCGTCGTCGAGCGGGTAGTAGTAGGGGGTGACAGCGACGACGCCGTCGGCGCCGACGTCGGCGGCGTGTTCGGCGTTCGCGACGGTCTCGCGGGTGCTCGGGCAGCCGACCCCGGCGATGACCGGGACGTCGACCGCCTCGACGACCGCCTCGACGACCCGGCGGCGCTCGTCGCCGGTGAGCATCGCGAACTCCCCATTGGTCCCCAGGGGGAAGACGGCACTCGCGCCGCGCTCGGCGACGAACTCGGCGTGGGCCGCGGTCGCCGCCAGGTCCACGGCGCCGCCGTCGTCGAACGCCGTCACCGTCGGCGGGACGACGCCGGTCAGGCCGAGCGGATCCGACGCACCCGGCTGTGGCGCTACTGATGGCATACGTCCACTCTCCGCCGAATACGCAAAACTATTGCGGACATTCGGAGGAAGGTCATGCCCTATTATGATAATCTGGACAATAATAGATATATCCGCGTGTCCGGGTGGCCGGCATCGGTCCGGACCGGCGGCCGCCTCACTCGAGGTCGGCGAGCCGGCGGAGCGCGTAGGCCATCCGCAGGAGTTCGGCGGCGTCGCCGCGGTCGAAGACGAGTTCGTCCGTCGCCAGCACGTGGTCCAGCACGTCCCGGGAGGCGTGGTCCGGCGCGGCGGCGATGCCGGCGTCGTGCTCGGCGGCCCACCGCATCACCCGGAGGTCGCTCTTCGAGTCGCCCATCACCAGCGAGAACGGGTCGTCGATGCCCAGCACGTCGAGGGCGGCCTCGACGCCGACGACCTTGTTCAGCTCCAGCGAGCCGATCTCGGCGGCGTCGGCCTCGTAGTAGGCCACGTCGATGCGCTCGAGCAGCGCTGCGTACGACGACGGCACGTCCGCGGGCTCCGGGTCGGGCTGCTCGCCGGTCGCCTCCAGCACCCCCCGGATCTCGGGGTCCTGTTCGGCGTAGAACGCGCGCGCGTAGCCGTCGGCAACGGGACCGGCATCGCCCGTGTCGGTATCGACGACGGTGGCGACGCTCTCCTCCAGCAGGTCGAGCAGGTAGACGAGCCCCTCGTCGATGACCTCGTCGGCGCGCTCGCTGCCCGTCTCGAAGTTGGGTTTCAGCGTGACGTTGAACTCGTTCCCCTGGAGGTGACAGCCCCGCCGGACGGATTCGGACGCGTCCGGGAGGACGCGCGACCGGACCCGGCTGAACACGTCCCGGATCTCCTCGTCGAGCTCCTCGTACAGCAGCTGCTTCGTGTCGGCGCCGTGGCCCGGGGTGAACACGCCGGTCCCGGCCTCGTAGACGATGCTGACGGTTCCGGAGTGGACCGTCCGGTTGCCCAGCCCCTGGATGAGGAAGCCCTTGACGTTCTCCAGGGTCTGCCCGGTGCAGATGACGATGGGCATCCCCTCCTCGTGGAAGCGGGTGAGGAGGTGGAGCGTCTCGCGGGGGATCTCGTTGTCCGTGTTGCCCGCCGAGCGGAGCGTCTCGTCGACGTCGAGCACGAGGACGTTGACGCCGCGGTCGTACTTCGTGTAGAGGTTGAGCGCGGTGAACGCCTGTTCGCGGGTGGCCATCGCCGCGAGCGCGGCGAACGTCTCGCCGACCTGCGGGAGCTCCGCGCGGATCTCGTCACGGCGCTCGTCCAGGTCCTCGCGGGCGTTCTGCCAGTGGTCGAGCGCCACCCGGCTGTCGACCGGCGGGAACAGGTCGACGAACTCCTGGTAGGCGCGCAGGGTCTCGGTGTCGTACTCCTCGTAGAGCCGGTACAGCTGGTCGTAGCGTTCCATGGTGTGGGGGTGCCGTTCCGGGCGTCGCCGAGTGGCGGTATATTTACTCGACTTCCAGTAAGTCTTTTCCCCTGGCGCCGGGAAGGCCGCGGTATGCACGCCATCGGTATCGAGCGAGGAAAAACTGGCCCCCGACTGCTGGAGCTCCCCCGACCGGAGCCCGCCCCGGGGGAGGCGCTGGTCCGGACGCTCCGGGTCGGCGTCGACGGCACGGACCACGAGGTCGTCGAGGGCGGCCACGGCGGGTTCCCGGCGGGCGAGGACCACCTCGTGCTGGGCCACGAAGCCGTGGGGGTGGTCGTGGAACCGAACGACACCGACCTCGCGGCGGGCGACGTGGTCGCGCCGACGGTGCGCCGGCCCCCGCCGGACGGGTCGAACACGTACTTCGAGCGCGGTGAGGCCGACATGGCGTCGCCCGAGGCGATCCTCGAACGTGGCATCGACGGCGCCCACGGGTTCATGAGCGAGTACTTCACCAGCCCCGAGGAGTACCTCGTGTCCGTCCCGGCGGAGCTGGCGGCGCTGGGCTTCCTGCTGGAGCCACTGAGCGTCTCCGAGAAGGCGCTGGAGCTGGCCGCGGCGGCCCGCTCGACCGTGACCTGGGGCCCGGACACCGCGCTCGTCCTCGGGAACGGCTCGCTGGGGCTGCTGACGGCCGCGATGCTCGCCGACGAGGCCACGGTCTACTGTCTCGGACGGACGGACCGCCCGCACGCCTCCATCGACCTGCTCGAGGCCCTCGGGGCGACGTACGTCGACAGCCGCGAGACGCCCGTCCCCGAGTTCGCGGCGGCCCACGAGCCCGTGGAGCTGGTCTACGAGGCGACCGGCCACGCGAAGCACGCCTTCGAGTGCATCGACGCGCTCGCGCCGGGGGGCGTCGCGGCCCTGCTCGGGGTCCCCGGCGACTGGACGTTCGAGGTCAACGGCGGCCGGCTCCACCGGGAGCTGGTGATGGGCAACAGGGCACTGGTCGGGAGTGTCAACTCCGGCCCCCGGCACTTCCGGGCGGCCGTCGACCGGCTCCGGACGCTGCCGGACGGCTTCGTCGACGACTACGTCACCGACGTCGTCCCGTACGAGTCGTTCGAGCGGGCGTTCGCGGACGGTGACGGGGGAACGGTCATCAAGACGGCGGTAGAATTCGACACTCATGAAGAACGTTGACGACCTCATCGAGGGGGCCCGCGAGCTGTCCGAGCGCGGGTTCTCCAGGGGCAAGATCGCGGACGAACTGAACGTCTCCCGGGAGACGGCGAGCTGGCTCGTCGAGCGGGGGAACGCGACCACGGCGAACGAAACCACGGAGCCGACCGGCGGCCCCCACGACATCCACGTCGACTGGAGCGCCGTCGGCCGGGACTCGGCCCGGCTGGCGTACGTCAGCCAGGCGATGGCGGACCTGCTGTCGAAGCAGGGGAAGGACGTCGACCTGACGGTCGGCATCGAGAAGGCGGGCGCCCCGCTGGCGACCGTCGTCGCGCGCGAACTCGACACGGACATCGCGGCCTACGCCCCCCGGAAACACCAGTGGGAGGAGGGTGACATCGAGGAGCTGCAGGGGAGCTTCTCGCGGAACTTCGCCGACATCCGCGACCGCGAGTGCTACGTCGTCGACGACACCATCACCAGCGGCACGACGATGCGCGAGACCGTCGAGGCCATCATAGAGCGCGGCGGCGAGCCCGTGGCCTGCGTCGTCCTCGTCGACAAGAAGGGGGTCGAGGAGGTCGCGGGCGTGCCGGTGTACTCGCTCGTCCAGGCCATCCGTGTCGGGGACAGCGAGTAGATGCGCCGACCTCCACACGTCGCCGCGATGAGTAGCCTCTTTAGCCGGCTCACGCGACACCACGCACATGACCAGTGACGACCTCCGGCGTGGGCTCGAGGAGGTGGGCGCCCGGTTCGACTTCGGCGAGTACGAGACCGAGGCGTACCTCGCGGTCCTCGAACACGGCCAGTTGACCGCCTCGGAGATCGCCGAGAAGACCGACATCCCCCAGCCCCGGGTGTACGACACGGTCCGGAGCCTCTCGGAGAACGGGCTGGTCGAACTCCGGGAGTCCCGGCCCATCCAGGTGCTGGCGGTCGACCCGGAGGAGGCGTTCGAGGACGTGCAGTCGACGCTGACGACGCTGGTGTCGTCGCTCTCCGAGCGGTACCGCGCCCCCGCCCGCGACGCCGAGGCCGTCTCGCTCATCACGTCCCGGCAGACCATCCTCCGCTACCTCGAGGAGGTCATCTCCGGGGCGGAGTACGAGCTGGTGCTGTCGCTGACACCGGACCTGCTGAGCCGGTTCGAGGACGAGATCAAGGCCCGCCGGGACGCCGGCGTGAGCATCGACCTGCTGCTGGCGCCCGCGTCGGAGGTGCCCGGGCCCGACGAGTACGACTACAGCCGCGTCGCGACGACCGCACGGGCGCGGCGCGGAATCACGACCCCCATCGTCGCCGTCGCCGACGGCACCTACTCCGTCTACACGACCCGGGAGGCGCTGGGGAGGGACGGGAACCGCTACGGGGTCATCTTCAACCGCTCGGAGCTGGGTTTTCTGGTCTCCGGGTTCCTCAACACGGTCGTCTGGACCTCGGCGACGACGCTCCTGGAGGGCGGCGAGGACCGGCCGTTCCCGCGCCGCTACGCCAGCATCCGGCGGTGCGCCGAGGACCTCGAGGAGGGGGAGGGCGAGTTCCACGTCACCGTCCGGGGGCGCGACGTGGAGACGGGCGAGCGCCGGCTGACCCGGGGGCGGGTCGTGGATGTCTCGCTCGGCCCCAACCGCGGGACGGCGGCTCTCACCGTCGAGACGGACGAGGGGCCCGTCGACGTGGGGGGGCAGGTCGCCGCCCTGGAGGACATCGAGGCGTACGAGCTCCTCGTCGGCCGGTCGAGCCCGCCCGAACTGGAGTGACGGAA
Source organism: Halobacteriales archaeon QS_4_70_19 (assembly GCA_003020985.1). Taxonomy (GTDB): domain Archaea; phylum Halobacteriota; class Halobacteria; order Halobacteriales; family Haloarculaceae; genus Haloglomus. The sequence goes on from PXRM01000022.1 coordinate 211,950, forward strand.
AGACGACTCGAATCCGAATAAATGATTTCGACGGAGCTATGGGGCCGGTAGCCACAGCCGTGTGGTACGTCACTGCACGGACGGGGTGTCGAACGGGACATCCGCGAGTTGAGCACCCTGCCCGGTAACGTACTGGCCGCCCAGCCCTCCCCCGACGCGCTCGAGACGGTCGAGCGCGTCCGCACGAGCGCCATCGCCTCCCGGCGGGAGGGGACCGAACCACGGCCGTCGGTCCGGGCCGAACTGGAGGGGCTCGACCCCGAGACGGCCGAAATCGTCGCGCGCGCGTTCACTACCTCGAGTTGACCAACCTCGCCGAGGGGCGGGCGCTCCGGCTGACGGTGAAGGGGATCGCGGTAGGGACGAGATCGACCGCATAAACAGTTTACTCCGATTCTATCCGCACTGAGTCTCCATTAACCCAATAATCTGTTCAATTCCTCCAATACACGACGCTCACTCCACGAGCGTCGCCTCCAGCACCTGGAGCGGATGCTGGATCTCGTAGCCGGTGCCGTGCTCCATCTGCATCGCGCAGGTGGGACACTCGGTCATGCCGACCTCGCCCTCGGCGTCCGCCATGTGCTCGAACATCTCCTCGCCGATCTCCATCGAGTAGTCGTACTTCTCGGCCTTCCAGCCGTAGGTGCCGGAGATGCCCGAGCAGGAGTCGCCGACGTCCTCGACGGTGACGCCGTCCACGTCGTGGAGCGTCTCGATGGCCTGCCGGGAGAGCCCCTGGTTCCGGGCGTGACAGGGCGCGTGGTAGGCGAAGGCGTCGGCGTCCCCGTCGAACTCCGCGTCCGCGAGCGCGCCACTCAGGTCCTCGCGGATGCGGAGGTACTCCAGCGCTTCGAACGTATGCTCGGCCACGTCCTCGATGCCGTGGAGGTCGAACAGCTCCGGGTACTCCTGGCGCAGCGACAGCGAGCAGGAGGTACAGGAGGCGATGACGTCGGCGCCGTCGCCGATGGCCGCGACGAGGCTCTCGACGTTCGTCTCCGCGTGCCGGCGCGCGTCGTCCAGCATCCCGTTGGCGAACATCGGCGTCCCCGAGCACTTCTGGGGCGGGACCAGCACCTCGTAGCCGAACTGCTCGTACACGCGGACCATCGCCTTCCCGACCTCGGGCGTGTTGTAGTTGGAGTAGCAGCCGTGGAAGTAGGCCACGCGCTTGTCCGGGTTCTCGACCTGCGCGCCGCCACGGGACCGCCACCACTCCCGGAACGTCTCCTCGGCGAAGTCGGGGAACTCCCGCTCGCTCGTGATGCCGAGCAGCTTCTCGCCGGCCCACTGGGTCACGCCCAGGCCGGTGACGAAGTTGGCGAGCCGCGGCGTCCTGCTGGCGATAGCCGCGAAGAAGCGGTAGTTCGAGAGGATGCGGTTGCGGACGTACTCCCGCGAGAGCTTCTCCATCCGCTCCTCGACGTACTCCCCGCGGGCCTCGTTGTGCATCTGCGAGAGGGGGACCGAGGAGGGACACGCCGAGTCACAGCGCATGCAGTTCGAACACGAGGTGATGGACTCGTCGATGTCGTGGTCCTCCTTGCGCTTGAGGCGCCACTGCTCGGGACCCTGGAACTTCGGCCCCGGGAACGAGTCGTCCACCTCGGCGACCGGGCAGGAGGTGTCGCAGGTGCTGCACTTGTAGCAGGAGTCCGACCCGTCCCGGAGGTCGAGGTCGCCGGTGTCGAACACGTCCACGGCGTCGTAGTTAGCGGGGTCGAGGTCGGAGACGCCGCCGTCGGCCACGGGGGCGCCCGTGGTGCTGTCTCCGACCGGGGACCCCGCAGCATCCGCGTCTCCGTCGGCCGCCCGCGCCACCGGGTCGTCGATGGCGGCTCCGGCCTCGACCCGGTAGTCGGGGCCGTAGACGGCCGGCTGTTCGTCCCGTCCCAGGTGTGGGACGCCGGGGTCGGTTCGCCGGGGCGACTCCTCGCTGTCGTCGGTGTCGTCGTGTGGGTCCGTCATCGTGCTGCCTCCGCGGCCGCCTCGCGCCCGGCGACCAGCCCGGTCGCGAGCGAGACGCCGCTGGCGGATTTCTCGCGGGCCACGTCGGCCCCGCCCAGCGTCGCGCCCGCGACGCGGACGTTCGGGAACTGTACCTCGCCGTCGGCGTCGAGCGGCCGGAGCCGCTCGTCGGCCCGGACGCCGAACCGGGCGTACGGCTGGTCGCCGAACGCGTCGTCCACGTACCACTCGTAGCGCTCCGCCGGGTGGGGGACGTGACAGCCCAGGACGGGCTCGTAGACGCCGTCGCGGTCGGAGTCGATGCCCTTGCCGACCAGTCCCCCCGTCGCCAGGACGACCGCGTCGGCCGCGTACGGCACCCGCGTCCCCTTCCGGTCGACGAGGAGGGTGTCGACGTGGCCGCCCGTGGCGTCCCCGCCCCCGTCCGCGAGTTCCCGACCGACGACCGGAACGCCCGTCTCGTACCGGACCCCGGCCGCGTCGAGCGCCTCGTAGAGCCGGTCGGCCAGCCGGAGTCCGGGGAGGCTGGGCGGTCCCGTGGGAATCTCGAACACGTTAACGCCGAGGCGGTCGGCGAGTTCGGCCCGGACTGCCGGCGCCGCGTCGTCGCCCAGGAACGCCGGGAAGCCGACGCGGGCGGCGCCCCCGTCGGCGGCGTCGAGGTGGGGGGCCACGGCGTCGGCCAGCGCCCGGCGGGCCGGCGTCCCGTCGACCGGCTCGTCGAGGTCGAGCGCGCGGGCGAACCGGGTGATCTTCGCGTCGTCGCGGAACGCCGCCGGGAACGCGACCTCGGCACCGGTCACCGGGAACGGGACGCCCGCGGCGGACAGCCGCTCGGCGACCTGGCGGGCGTCGAACTCCGTGAGCGACCGGAACCCGACGACCAGCATCGGCCGATCGTCGCTGGCCAGGCCCGCTGCGGTCGCCGCCGGGTAGCGCGCGGTCGGCTTCACCGTCCCGCCGAACGTCGGGACGAGCGCGTTCCGGTCGGTGTGGGCACCCCGGTAGCCGGCGACGGTCTCGTCGAACAGTTCGAGCCCTTCGCGGAGCGCGTCGGCGCCGACCAGCCGGTAGGGGTGGTCCACCGGGAGGCGGTCGATGGCCCCGAACGGGTCCGCGAGCGGTCCCTCGGGATCCGGGCGGTCGCGGACGCCGGTCCGGCCCGCGGTGGGCGTCTCGCCCGGGTCGCTGCCGGTGTCGGTCGGCGGGACGTACCCCAGCGCGTCGACGAGCCCGGAGGCCTGCTGGAGCGTCGACTGCTTGTGCGAGACCAGTCGGACGTCGGCGCCCTCACGCGCGGTCGAGAGGGCGGCCGTGATGCCCGCGAGGCCGCCGCCGACGACGAGGACGTCGCTCGTTATCGCCATCCGTCCCCCTCCCCGGTCGTCCCGGCGCCCGGGCCACCGTCGGCGACCGTCGACTCGCCGGCGGCCTCCGAGGCCGGCGTGCCGGTGCCGTCGTCGAACTCGCCGAACGCGACGTCGCCGTCGAGCCGCGCCGGGTCGCCGTCCCGGTTCATCGTCGTCGCGTGGAGCATGTGATTCAGCATCGCCTGGGAGAGCTGCTCGCCCCAGAGCGCGTGGCGCTGGCCCTTCCAGCGCTCCTGGTACAGTTCGTCGAGCGACGCGCGCGCCTCCTCGGCCGTGAAGTCAGGTTCCAGTTCGGCCGCCAGTCGGTGGCAGCAGAACCCGCCCTGGCAGGTCCCCATCGCGGCGCGGGTCCGCAGGCGGACCGCGTTCAGGTCGCGGCCGGCGTCGTCGATGGCGTCGCGGACCTCGGCGCGGGTGACCGCCTCGCAGTTGCAGACGGTCGGGTTCGGCCCCGGCGTGTCCAGCACCGTCTCGGTCCGGGAGCCGAGGCGCTGGGCCGACCGCCGGCTGACGGGCGACCGGAGGCCGAACTCGTCCATCCGCTCGTGGAGGTCGCCGACGTCCTCGCTCCCGGGGAGGGGTTCGTCGGCCGTCCGACAGCCCGCGCGGACGCCGAGCTTCCCGCAGACGTGGTCGACGATGTCCTCGGCCATCATCCGGTAGGTGGTGAGCTTCCCGCCGACGATGCTGGTCATGCCGGGCAGGCCGTCGCGGTCGGCGTGGTCGAGGAGGAAGAAGTCCCGCGTGATGTCGGTGGGGTCCTCCGTGCCCGTGCCCGGCGGCTCGTACAGCGGCCGGACGCCCCAGAACGAGCGGAGCGTCCGGGCCTCCCGGAGGATGGGGACGAGTTCGGCCAGCTCCTCCACCATCAGGTCGACCTCCCAGCGCTCCTCCGGGTAGTCCTCCGGGTCGTCGACCTCCTCGTCGGTCGTCCCGAGGATACACGCGGTCTCGTGGGGGACGACGATATCGGCGTCACCCTTCGGCTGGCAGCGGTTGACGACGGTGTCGACCTGCCGGGTGTTCATCACCGTCATCACGCCCTTCGAGGGGCGGACCTCGATGTCGACGCCGGCCATCGCGCCCAGCTGGCCGGCCCAGGCGCCGGTCGCGTTGACGACGTGGTCGGCGGTGATGCGCTCGGTCGAGCCGACGTCCGTACTCGCCTTCCGGGGACCGTCGCCGTGGCGGACCTCGACCCCGACGACCTCGCCGGCCTCCACGAGTACGTCGGTCACCTCCGCGTGGGTGACGACCTCGCCGCCGTAGTTCTCGGCAGCGGCGGCGTTGGCGACGCAGAGCCGGAACGGGTCGATGGCGGCGTCCGGCACGGCGATGGCCCTGTCGATGTCCGTGGCGAGATACGGTTCGCGCTCGCGCGCCTCCGCGGCGGAGAGTACCTCGGCGGGGATGTCACAGGCCCGGCAGCCCTCGAGCTTCTCCTCGAAGTACGCCTCGGTGTCCTCCGGACGCTTCACGAACAGCCCGCCGGTCTCCTCGACGCAGTGGGTCGCGATATCTCGGAGCACGAAGTTCTCCTCGACGCACTCGCGGGCGCTGGCCTGATCGGAGACGGCGTAGCGGCCGCCGCTGTGCAGCAGGCCGTGCATCCGGCCGGTCGTTCCGTGTGTCAGGTTTCCCTTCTCGACGAGGGTGACGTCGACGCCGCGCATCGCGACGTCACGCGCGATGCCACAGCCCGTCGAGCCACCCCCGACGACGAGAACGTCGGTCGTGCGTGTCACGAGTTCTCTACACGTTACGGACGAGGGGACTTATTCTTATCTCCGGCACCCGCTCGGCAGTAACTCACGTTCGTCACCGCGCCGTCGATGAGATAGTATCGGTTCAGCGGTGTATAGAGACCCTCATACGGGGGAGGGTGTGAATAGCATGCAAAGATTTATAGGCTACTGCACAGTTATCCACGTTCAGTGCCGAACCAGTAGTAAAGTACTGGTCGGCCGTCGGCCCCGGTCATCGGGGCCCACCGGAGGAGGAAACCCATGCCAGCAAACACGTACGTCGGCGCGATCGACCAGGGGACGACCGGGACACGGTTCATGGTCTTCGACCACGCCGGTCAGGTCGTCGCCAACGCATACGAGAGGCACGAACAGATCTACCCGGAGCCCGGCTGGGTCGAGCACGACCCGATGGAGATCTGGGAGAACACCAAGACGGTAGTGAACCGCGCGCTGCGCGAGGCGAGCCTGGACCCGGACCAGCTCGCCGGCCTCGGCATCACCAATCAGCGCGAGACGACGCTGATCTGGGACGTCGAGACCGGCAAGCCGATCTACAACGCACTGGTCTGGCAGGACCGCCGGACCACCGACCGGGTCGAGGAGGTCCAGGAGGCCGGCAAGGTCGAGTGGATCCGCGAGAAGACGGGGCTGGAGTGTGACGCCTACTTCTCCGCGACCAAGGCCGAGTGGCTGCTCGACAACGCCGATCCCATCAAGCTCGAACGGATCCGCCCACAGGACATCCGCGACCGCGCGGAGGAGGGCGAGCTCCGGATGGGGACCATCGACGCCTGGCTCATCTACAAGCTGACCGGGCGGCACATCACGGACGTGACGAACGCCTCCCGGACGATGCTGTACAACATCCGGGAGATGGAGTGGGACGACGAGCTGCTGGAGGAGTTCAACGTGCCCGTCGCGCTCCTCCCGGAGGTCCGCCCCTCCAGCGACGAGGAGTACTACGGCTACACCGACCCCGAGGGGTTCCTGGGGGCGGAGGTACCGGTCGCGGGGGCGCTGGGCGACCAGCAGGCCGCGCTGTTCGGCCAGACCTGCTTCGACGCGGGGGACGCGAAGAACACCTACGGGACGGGGTCGTTCTTCCTGATGAACACCGGCGGCGAGCCGGTCAGCTCCGAGAACGGCCTGCTGACGACGGTCGGCTTCCAGCAGTCCGGCGAGCCCGTCCAGTACGCGCTGGAGGGCTCCATCTTCGTCACCGGGGCCGCCATCGAGTGGCTCGAGGACGTCGACCTCATCGACGACCCGACCGAGACCGCCGAGCTCGCGCGGTCGGTGGACTCCACGGACGGGGTCTACCTCGTCCCCGCCTTCACCGGGCTGGGGGCGCCCCACTGGGACGGCCGCGCCCGCGGGACCATCGTGGGGATGACCCGTGGCACCCGCAAGGAGCACGTCGTCCGGGCGACGCTGGAGTCCATCGCCTACCAGACCCGCGACATCGCCGAGGCGATGGAGGCGGATTCGGGGATCGACATGAGCCGCCTGCGCGTCGACGGCGGCGCGGTCAAGAACAACTTCCTCTGCCAGCTCCAGTCCGACATCATCGGGACGGACATCGCCCGACCGGAGGTCGACGAGACCACGGCACTGGGGTCGGCGTACGCCGCCGGCCTCGCGGTCGGCTACTGGAACGACGTGGACGAGCTCCGCGAGAACTGGCAGGTGGACCGGCAGTTCTCGCCCCGGATGGACCGGGACGACGCCGACCAGCTGTACAGCCGCTGGGACGACGCCGTCGAGCGGTCGCTCGACTGGGCGCAGGACGAGGAGGGTGAGTGACGATGTTCGACATCGTGCTCCAGGTGCCGCTCATCGGCATCGAGTGGAAGCAGTTCATCCTGCTGGTGATCACCGCCCTCGCGGGCGGCGCGTTCGGGGCCGCCATCGGCGCGCTCCCGGCGTTCATCTTCACCGGGTTCGTGGTCTTCCTCGGCGAGGGGGTCGCGATTCTCAGGCGGGCACTGACCGGGAGCATCGAGGCAGTCCCCGAAGGGGAGTTCGCGGCCGGCATCACCGGCGTGATCGGGTTCGGGGCCATCACGGGCCCGCACATCGCCTTCGCCGGCGGTGTGGCCGCCTCCGCCTACGCGGGCAAGAAGTACCCCGAGATGGAGCCCGACGACTGGGACTACCACTTCGGGAAGAACATCCTCTACGCGTTCGGGACCAAGCCCGACATCCTCGCGGTCGGAGCGATGTTCGGCCTGCTGGGGATGCTGATAACCCGTGTCGGGGGCGCGCTCGTGGTCGTCGGCGGGACGGCCGCCACGGACATGATCGCAGTCTCCGTGTTCACCACCGCGTTCGTCGCCCGGCTCGCGTTCGGCTACCCCCTCGTCGGGAAGTCCCGCGGCTCCGGGCTGCTCGACATGTCGCCGTTCGAACGCGAGGAACCGCGTGCGGCAACCGACGGCGGCGGAGTTCCCGCGGAGCACGCGGATCGACTGGCGACCGAACCGTGGCTCCCCCACCAGTACAAGTGGTCCGGCGTCACGGTCATCGGTCTCGTCGGCGGTATCCTCGGCGGGTTCATCTACTTGCAGACGGGGAGTATCTTCCTCGGGTACGCCATCTCGGCGATCAGTCTGCTGTTCCTGAACCTCGGCGTCGAGAAGATCCCGGTGACCCACCACATCACCCTCGTCGGCGCGGTCGGTGCGGTGGTGGCGACGGCGGCGTTCGGGGACCCGTCCGCCGGTGTGTTCCCCGTCGACGGACTCGGGGCGACCGGGGCCACCGTCGCCATCCTGGCCGCCGGCGTGTTCGGGGCCATCAGCGGACTCCTGGGTGAGCTGACCCAGCGCATCTTCTACGCCCACTCGGGAACCCACGTCGACCCGCCGGCGATGGCCATCGGTGTCGCGATGCTCATCGTCGGCCTCCTCGCCATCGCGGGCGTGCTCCCGAGCGCAGGCTATCTCTAACTCTCTCCTCCCGTCCCGGGCCGGTCGTACGCAGACACAGACGGATCCCTCAGAGTCCATGTCCAGACGCCATCCCCCGCGACCACACTCGAACCGTCCGCCCGCTCGCCCCGCTGCTGGAGAGCGTGAGCGTTTTGTTCCGGCTAGCCCTCGTCGAACGAGAGCCGTGACGGGAGGACGATGGACCTGAAGACACGCATCCGGCGCCGCCAGCGGTCGGGGACGGACTCGCCGGTCGTCAGGGACTACGAGGCCATCAGCCCGGTCGCCCACATCGAGGAGCCGACCGGGCGGGGCCCGGCACTGGAGCAACTGCTCGACTACCTCGACCCCGTGTTCGAGGGGCGGCTCCCGACCGACGCGTACGTCTGGGGCCCGACGGGGGCGGGGAAGTCGGCCGTCGTGACCGCTCTGGTCGCCCACCTGTCGCGGCTCCTCTCCGGGTCCGGGAACGTCATCCACACGAGCACGCGGGCCCAGAGCGCCGAGACCCCCGCCTTCGTCTACATCGACGCCCGGCGCGCGGACTCCGCGTTCGGCCTCTACCACGCCGTCCTCGACGGGATGCTCGACGAGTCCGTCCCCCGCCACGGGGTCAGCACGGAGACCATCCGGTCGCGGCTGGTCGACCACCTGCGGCCCGTCGGCAACCAGGCGGTCGTCGCCGTCGACCACGTCGACGAGCCGCGGGGCCTCGAGCTGGCGACGCTAGAGGAGACGTTCGCCCCCGTGGACGACTCGCTGGCCTGCATCGCGGTCGGGCGGGACCCGGCGGAGGAGGTCCCGCGCGAGCGGCTCCCCCCGGAGCACATCGAGATTCCCGGGTACGAGCGACACGCGCTCGTCGACCTCCTCACCGCCCGGGCCTCCGACGGACTGTCCCAGGAGGCTATCGACCACGAGCAGGTCCGCCGGCTCGCTGACTGGGCCGAGGGGGACGCCCACGATGCGCTGGCGGCCCTGTTCGGCGCGGCCGACCTCGCCGACATGGCCGGCTACGACCGCGTCCGCGAGCAGGACCTGATCGACGGCATGGACGCCGTCCCCCGGCCCTCGGCTCCGCTCGGCCGGGTCCACACGCTCCCGGCGAACCGACAGCTGGTGCTCCGGCGGCTCGTCGACTTAGACGAGTCCGAGACCGAGTCGGTCGGCGACGCCGCCGAGGCCATCACGGAGGCGCGCGGCGTCGACCTCTCGGCGGGGACCGTCAGGCGGTTCCTCTACGAACTCGCCGAGACCGGCGTGGTCCAGCGGGTGACGGCGCCGGCCACGAAGAGCGCCGGGCGACCGCCGAGCCGGCTGGAGCCCCGCTTCCCGACGCTGGTGTTCCGGCGGCTGTACGACCTCGAGCACGGCTGACAACCGTGGAAATCGCACTCGTCGCCCACGACGAGAAGAAGTCCGACCTGATCGAGTTCGCGACCGCCCACGAGGAGACTCTCGGCGCCCACGACCTCGTGGCGACGGGGACCACGGGCGGGCGCCTGAACGAGGAGACCGCGCTGTTGCGCATCTGTGACGTTCACGGCGTCCCGCTGGCGACGAACGAGGCGAGCGCCACCGCGCTGGTCGCGGGACTGCTGGACTGACCGACCCGGAGTGAGAGCTACGCTCCCGGCTCCGGCGCCTCGATGGTCTCCGCCATCTCCACCGCACACTCCACCACTGTCTCTATGTCCGCCTCGGCCGTCTCGGCCACCTCGTTCAGGTGCAGGGCCAGGGGCACGAACAGGTCGTACACCTTCCCGTCGACATCGCCGTCGGTCTCGGCCGTGTGCGCGTGGATGTAGTCGGTCCCGTTCCCGTAGTGCATCGCCAGGAAGAACGACCGTGGAGTCTCCAGGTCGTCCTCGAGCATCGCGACGGCGTCGCGCTGTGCCTGTTCGTACTCGTCTTCGGGCATCCCGGGCTGCGGGCCACCACCAGCGGAGTCGGTTGAGTTGGACATCGACTTCGACCGGACGTTTCACTTGTCAATCATAAGCTTGTACACTACGTCCCACCCGTCCGCCCCGCGCGGCAACGACGACCGCCATCACCCCGGAGGCCCGGAGCCCGTCAGCGGACGGTCACTCGACCGCCGAGCGTGGCTACCTGATCTCGGGCAGGAGCTCGTCCTCCACGGCCACGGGAGGGAGCCGGGACCGCTGGCGGGACGAACGAGCCGGCCGTCGGCGCCCGCTCGCGAACGTATCAACTGGAAGGACAGTCCGGGGGTCGACGGCGGACGGGACGTGAGGGCGGACACCTCCCGACGAGGAGCGGGATATCATCTGTCTGTCCCATATATTATATCGGAAGCGGAAATTTCTGGTCAAATCAGGATATATTATTTTAACATCCTATCTTCCGACTAATCGGAATCCACAACGCCCCAGTCGGGGGCTGCAACGGCCGCTCCGTCGCCAGCGTCGCCGCCCTCGACCGCATGATACCACCGACCACCCGGTATCACGGCGCGGTCGGACGGTGTGGCAGGGACGGCGGGGATGGAGGTACCTCGGTGGACCGGCGTCACCGCTGGTCGATGTCCGACTCGTAGACCACGCCGCGGTCGCCGTCCACGGTGACGACGGTGCCCGCGTCGACCGTCGGCGTCACCCCGCCCACCATCGGGACGCCCAGTTCCCGCGCGACCATCGCCGGGTAGCTGGTCATGCCGCGATCGCCGGCGACGATGGCGGCGACCCTCGAGAGGTCACCCTCGAGGTGCCCCTCGAACCGCTCGGGGAGGACCACGACCGCGCCCTCGGGGGCGTCACCGATATCGCCGTCCGGCGCGTGGACGACCGGGCCGGCCGCACGCCCGGCGTTGACCCCGCGGCCGCTGGCGATGACTTCGGCGGCGAGGTGGACCTTGAGCGTGTTCGTCGTGTTCGCCCCCTCCAGGTCCGTCATCATCCCCGCCAGCACGACGACGGTGTCGCCGCTCTCGGCGACGCCGGCGTCGATGGCGGCGGTCGCCGCGCGCTCGATGAGTTCGGTGGCGCCCCCATCGCCGAACGGGAGGTGGCGGGGCGTGATGCCCCAGGGGAGTGTGAGCCGTCGCTGGACCCGCTCGTCGGGCGTCACCGCCACCACGGGCACAGCCGGGCGGTACTTCGCGACCTTCTGCGCGGTGTAGCCGGACTCGGTGACCGTGACGACGGCGCTGGCGTCGACGTCGCGGGCCAGGTAGCGCGCCGACCGGGCGATGGCGTCCGTCCGGGTGTCGCCGGCGGGCGGGACGCGCTGCTCGCGTGACTCGGCGTACTCCTCGCTGGCCTCCACGTCGCCCACGATGCGGGCCATCGTCTCCACGACCCGGACCGGGTGGTCGCCGACGGCGGTCTCCCCGGAGAGCATCACCGCGTCGGTCCCGTCGAGGACTGCGTTGGCGACGTCCGAGGCCTCGGCGCGGGTGGGCCGCCGCTCGTGGACCATCGAGTCCAGCATCTCCGTCGCCGTGATGACGGGGAGGCCGGCGTCGCGGGCCTTGCGGATGATGCGCTTCTGGACGAGCGGGACCTCCTCGAGCGGGCACTCGACGCCGAGGTCGCCGCGGGCGACCATCACGCCGTCGGCGGCCGAGAGGATCTCCTCGATGTTCTCGACCGCCTCCGCACGCTCGATCTTCGCGACGATGGGGACGTCGGCGCCGAACGACTCCAGCACCTCGTCGATGGCGTACACGTCCGCGGCCGAGCCGACGAAGCTCGCCGCGACGTACTCGACGTCGTGCTCGGCGGCGAGCCGCAGCTCCGCACGGTCGCCCTCCGTGATGAACGTCAGCCCCAGGTCGACCCCGGGGACGTTGACACCTTTGCGGCCCCCGAGTTCCCCGCCGGAGTCGACGCGGACGAGGACCGACTCGCCGTCGACGCGCCGGACCGTCGTCTCGATGCGCCCGTCGTCGAGCAGGACGCGGTCGCCGGGCTCGGCGGCGGCCAGCGAGTGCGAGACGCCGACGACCTCGTCGTCGACCGTCCCGCCCGGAACGAGCCGGCGCTCGGCGCCGGTCGGGAGTTCGACCGGGGCGTCGAGCGGGGCCGTCCGGACCTCCGGGCCCGGCACGTCGAGCATCGTCGCCACGGGCGTCTTGAGGGCGTCGCTCGCCGCGCGGACCCGCTCGATGACCGTCTCCCGGTGGTCGGTGGTACCGTGGCTGGCGTTCAGCCGCGCGACCGCCATCCCCGCCTCGGCGAGGTCGACGATGGTGTCGCGGTCGTCCGACGCCGGGCCCAGCGTACAGACCACCTTGGCTCGGGCCATGTCACAGAACGATGCTCTTCTGCTCTACGAAGGCGTCGATGGTGTAGCCGATGCCCTCGCGCCCGATACCGGAGTCGCCGACGCCGCCGAACGGGATGTCGCCGAGCCCGTGGCTGGGGGCACCGTTGATGCGGACGCCGCCCGCGCGGAGCCCGTCGGCGACCCGCAGCGCGCGGTCGTAGTCGCTGGTGAAGACGGCGGCGTCCAGCCCGAGGTCGCCGCCGTTGGCGACGGAGAGGGCCTCCGCCTCGTCGGCCACGCTCGTGACGGCGACAACGGGGCCGAACTGCTCCTCGTGGACGATGCGGGCGTCGTGGGGCACGTCGGCCAGCAGCGTCGGCGCCACGTAGCGGCCGTCGCGCTCGCCGCCGCGGACGAGCGTCGCGCCCCTCTCGACGGCGTCCTCGACGAGCTCCATCACCCAGTCGGCCTGCGACTCCGAGATGAGCGGCCCGAGGACGGTGTCGTCGTCGAACAGGTCGCCGGCGGCCCAGTCATCCATCTCGTCCGCGACGTGCGCGACGACTGCGTCGTGGACCGCCTCGTGCGCGAGGACCCGCGAGACGGCCGAGCAGCGTTGGCCGGCGTACTTCAGCGAGCCCGCGGTGACGGCGCCCGAGACCTCGTCGAGGTCGGCGTCCGGGAAGACGAGCGCGGGCGCGTTCCCGCCCAGCTCCATGTGGAGCTCGACCATCCCGCTGACCTCGGCGACGTGCTTGCCGGCGGCCGACGAGCCCGTCATCGCGATGGCGTTCACGCGCTCGTCGCTCGCGAGGACGTCGCCGATCTCGCTCGCGCGGCCGGGGACGAACCCGAACGCGCCCGTCGGCAGATCGGGGACGGCGTCGACGATGACCTCGGCGAGGAGGGCCCCGCTGACGGGCGTCTTCGTCGCCGGCTTCAGGATGACAGCGTTGCCCGCCGCCAGCGCCGGCGCGACCTGGAGCGCGGTCGTCGAGAGGGGGTAGTTGTACGGTGTGATGCAGAGGACGGTCCCGACGGGCTCCTTGCTGACCATCGCGCGCCACCCCTCGTGGCCCGCGGTGGTACCCTCCAGGAAGTCACCGCGCATCGAGCGGATCTCCTCGGCCGCGCGGCGGAACCGCTCGGCGGCGGCGGCGACCTCGCCGCGCGCGCTGCCGATCGGCTTGCCGGCCTCCCGGACGATGGTCTCGGCCAGCCCCTCCTCGCGGGCCTCGAGGCCGCCGGCGATGGCGGTCATCCAGTTCGCGCGCTCGACGACCGTCGTCTCGCGCAGTTCGGACTGGGCCCGCTCGGCGGCGGCCAGCGCGTCGTCGGCGTCGGCGGGGGTCGCCGCGGCGACCTCGGCGAATGTCCCGCCTTCGGCGAGGTCCGTCACCGCGATGTGGTCCTCCGCCGAGCGCCAGGCGCCCGCGATGTGCAGTTCGTCGCGTGTCGGTGCAGGGTGTGCGGCCATACCTCACCCTCCCGGTTCCAGCGCAAAGAAGTTTACTCAGTTTCGAATTAGCTTTACGAGCCAGTGGACGTGCCGGGAGGACGACGTTACGGGCCATCGTTCGTATTTCTTATCTTTCTAAACTATACCGACGATATCCCGCCCGTACTTCGAAAGTTCAGCCGATAATAGAACTGATGTGTCGCTCCCCTCGGACGGCCTCGTGGGGCGGCCGCGAGGACCCGCCATCCGCCCGGGTCGCCGGATCGCCGGCCCGGGCTACCGGGAGATGTCCGCGTCCCCGTCGAGGACGGTCTCGACCTCCGCTGGGGAGACGAGCGCCATGTCGCCGTCCAGCGTCCGCTCGAGCGCGGCGGTCGCGGCGCCGTAGGCGAGCGCCGCCGCCACGTCGCGGTCGTCGAGCCACCGGGCGAGGAACCCGCCGACGAAGGCGTCGCCGGAGCCGACCGGGTCCCGGGTGTCGGTCTCGAACGCCGACTGGTCGTGGACCCCGTCCGGCGTCACCGCGAGGGCCCCCGCCGACCCGCGGGTCACGACTACCGCCTCGTTGCCGTGGGCGTCCAGCAGCGCCCGCCCGATGGTCTCGGCGTCGCCGCGCCGGTCGAGCACGCGCTCGGCATCCCGCCGGGCCACGAACAGCACGTCGACGAGGCCGAGCAGGTCGCCCAGCGTCTCGCGGGCCGTCGCGGGGTCCCAGAGCTTCGCCCGGTAGTTCACGTCGAACGCGGTCGTCGTCCCGGCCTCGCGCGCGGTCCGCAGGAGGTCCGCGGTCGTGTCGGCGAGCGTCTCCGAGAGCGCCGGCGTGATGCCGCTGGTGTGGAAGCAGTCGGCCGCTGCGACGCGGTCGGTCGCCAGTTCGTCGGGCGTCGCGGTCCTGACGGCCGCGTCCGCCCGGTCGTAGTGGACGGCCGCCGCCCGGGGGCCGGCTCCCGGCTCCAGGTAGTAGGTCCCGAGCCGCCCCTCGTCAGTCCAGGCGACCGCCGGGGCGACGCCCTGCCCGCGCAGCGTCCGCTCGACCCGACGCGCGAGTGGCGTATCCGGGAGCTTCGAGAGCCACGCCGCCGCCCGACCCAGCCGCGCGGCCGCGACCGCGACGTTGCTCTCGGCACCCCCCACGTGGACCGCGAACGCGTCCGCGTTCTCCAGGCGCTTGCCGTCGGGCGGGGTGTACCGCAGCATCGTCTCCCCGAACGTGACCAGGTCCGTCATGTCCCGGGGGGCGTGGGCTGTGGACTTACCTGCTTCGTCGGCGGGTAGTCACCCGCTCTCGGCCTCGTGGCGCTCCCGGAGCCGGTACCGCTGGATCTTCCCGGTGGTGGTCTTCGGGAGCTCGTCGATGAACGCGAGTTCCCGGGGGTACTGGTACTTCGCCAGGTTCTCGCGGACGTACTGCTGGATGGCCTCGGCCGTCGCGTCGCTCGGCTCCGCCCCGGCCGCCGGGACGACGTACGCCTTCACGATGCGGCCGCGGGTCTCGTGGTCGACGCCGATGACGGCCGCGTTCGCGACGGCCTCGTGTTCCAAGAGCGCGTCGGAGAACTCGGCCTCGAAGTCGGCCCGTGTCGCGGCCGTGAGGAACAATACGTCCACGTCGAGGTACGACTCCGGGTCGAGGCCGGGATACCCCCCGGCGTCACGCAGCGTGATTGGAGGTAGCTACTCACGCAGGTACTCCTGCAGCGCCGGAGCCCGCTCGGGGCCCACGTTCGGGACCGCCTCGAGCCGCGCCCGATCGGCGTCAGCCAGCCCGTCGACGGAGTCGAACTCGGCGGCCAGATTCCACGAGATCTCCCCGCCGATTCCGCTGGCCGGTTCGACGGTCTCGCGGATGCAGCGCCATGGGCACTGCGTGGTTTTATGACACTCGCTTTAGCTGAGGGAGGACTCTCTCGCTTTGGAGCTGATATTCTAAGAAATTACTTAAGGGCGGAAATAAACCTAAAATTTAAACGAAATGGGGAGCAAGAGACCTGAGAGTACCATCAAGAATAGAGCTTCATAGATAACGGTCGTTCCGGATTTGACTTCTCTGTCCAAAATATCACCTTTGAAATATGTTCCGGAAAGGGAGCTCAAGGTTCCAAGAAAGATTCCTGCCAAAATCGACATAACCACCACCCATACCGAATCAGTCCCTATTAGCAAACCAATACCGATACCGAGTGTTCCAAATAGAGGGATGATAATACTGACTAATAAATTCTCATTTGCTCCAGTCTGATAAGCGGCAACGAGACAGGCAAAGAATAGCAATAGTAAGCCTTGATTGATTCTCAACATGGAATCCTTCTCCGAGATCTCACCGATATAAAAGCCAATAATGGCGAAAAGTATTGCGCCTAATAGGAATGCAAGAGAGCTTCTCAGGCCCCCTCTAACAAGGGATTTTTTGAATTTACTCGACAGAGATGTAATTTCTCGTGGCATACATTAGAGAGGTGTATTAGATTCCATAAGACTTTTGATGCTATTACTATTCAAACTGCAGCCGCAAGTCATATTGGCCGTATGAGCACATTCGCTGCATGCGCATGTATTGCCATCTGAGCAGCTTGTGCCAGAATTGTAGCACCAAGCACCCCCATCAGTTCGGGGGGGCCCCGGCCTCAAGGGGCACCGGGCGTCCGACTGGAGTCGGACGCACAAGCGAGTAGGCCGGGGGCTCCGCCTCGAAAACGCTGAACTGCGATACTCCGTGTGACGGGTCGCGCTACCGGAGGTGGATATCGTCTCTCGGCGTGGATGACACGTAGCGAGCGGAAGCCCACCCCTCCAGGCGTGGGAGGATATTAAATCTCGAAAACGAGCTACCGGGGGAAACCGCCTCGATCACTCGTCGAGTCGTCCCTGCCACTCCTGGACGCGAGAGATCAGATCGACCGGCGTGACCTCGTTCACATCGGTCTCTCGAAGTTCCGCGAGGACGCTCTCGGTTGCGGGGTCCATCTCCCCACCGCTGGAGCCCGGCTCCGACGAGGCTCGGCCTTCGGTCGCACCACCGTCAGCCGCAGCGCCCTCCTCACGGAACGCTCCTCCACCGAGGTCGAACACCGCTTGTACGGTTTCGTCCGGACGGCTGGCATCTCCCGAGCCCTTCGCCTGGATCGCTTTCTCGTTCCGAAGCCGGTCAAGCACCTCCCGCGAACGATTCACCACCGGCTCCGGAATTCCAGCGAGGTCCGCCACGTGGATTCCGTACGAGCGGTCGGTCGCGCCCTCGCGAACGGTCCGCAGGAACGTCACGTCGCCGTCGTCCTCGCTCGCCGCGACGTGGACGTTCTCGACGCGCGGGAGATGCTCGGCGAGCGAGGTGAGTTCGTGATAGTGGGTCGCGAATAACGTCTTAGAATCGACATTATTCGCGAGCCACTCCGTCGCGGCCCACGCAATCGAAATCCCGTCGTACGTCGCCGTCCCGCGGCCGACCTCGTCGAGGATGACCAGCGAGTCCTCGGTCGCGCTGTGGAGGATGTTCGAGAGCTCCTGCATCTCGACCATGAACGTCGACCGGCCCTGCGCGAGTTCGTCGAGCGCGCCGACGCGCGTGTACACCCCATCCACCAGCCCCACGCGTGCCTCCCGTGCCGGGACGAACGACCCCATCTGTGCGAGCAGCGTCACCAGCGCGGCCTGGCGCATGTACGTCGATTTGCCGCTCATGTTCGGCCCCGTCACCAGGAGGAACCGGCGTTCGCGGTCCAGCCGGAGGTCGTTCGGGACGAACTCGACGGACTGCTCGACGACGGGGTGGCGCGCGGCCCGCAGGTCGAGCACGTCGTCGTCGGTGAGTTCCGGTTTCGTCCAGTCGTTCCGCACGGCGTGCTCGGCCAGCGAACGGAGCGTGTCCAGTTCGGCGAACGCCCGACCGACGGCCTGGAGCAGGTCGGCACGCTCCCCGATGTCCGCGCGGAGGTCGCGAAACACCGTGGCCTCGAGGTCGCCCCGCTCCTCCTCCAGCCGCATGATCTCGCGCTCGCGCTCGGCCAGCTCGTCGGTGACAAACCGCTCGCTGTTTTTCAGCGTCTTGATGGCCTCGTAGTGGGCGGGCACCTGGTCGCTCTCGCTTTTCCCGACCTGGATGTAGTAGCCGTCCGTCTTGTTCCGGCCGACGGAGACGTGGGTGAGGCCGTGCTCGCGCTTCTCGCGCTCGGCCAGCGAGTCGATCCACTCGGCGGCCTCGTCGTGGCGCTCGACGAGGTCCCGCAGCTCCTCGTCGTACGCCGGGCGGATGAGGCCGCCCGCCGTGAGCGATTTGGGCGGGTCGTCGGCGAGCGCGGCGTCGAGCTCCTCGCGCACCGCGGCGGCGCCCTCGCGGTCCAGGTCCGCGAACACGTCGGCCACGGGCGAGTCCGCAAGCCGGGGGGCGGACGTCACCGCGTCGACCAGGTCCGGCAGGGCCGCTAGCGTCTCGCGCACCCGGAGCAGCGCGTCCGGGCCCGCGCTGCCGGAGGCGGTCCGTGAGGCCAGGCGTTCGAGGTCGTAGGTACCGTCGAGCGTCTCGCGCAGGCGGTCCCGGGCCATCGCGTCCGCCGCGAGCGCCGCGACGGCACCCTGCCGGCGCTCCAGTTCCGCGCGGTCCCGGCGCGGCCGTCCGAGCC
>PXRM01000023.1 GCA_003020985.1 Halobacteriales archaeon QS_4_70_19
TGAACGGCTCCGTGAGCGAGTAGGGTGGGGTAGTTTACACGCCCTTCCGGAGCCGTTCACCGGCCGACGACGGGAGGCCCGCCTCGTGCACCGCCCGGACCGTCCGCTCGACGTCGTAGCTCACCCGATGGAGGGTCACCGCCGGGCCGCTACCGGGGGGTCGTTCCGCCACGTCCGCAGTCGCGTCGCTCCCGGAGTCGTCGAGCAGGACCGTTGCGTACGCCGCGTCCGGGTCCCGGTCCCGGGGCTGCCCGACGCTCCCGGGGTTCAGTACCACCCGGCGCTCGGTGCCGGCCCACGTCGGCCGCTCGAACACCTCGCTCGCCTGGACGTGTGTGTGCCCCAGCACCAGCACCCGTTCGCTGTCCAGTAGCGAGTCGTCGAACAGCGACGGGTAGACGTACCGGTCCGGGTCCGCCGGGTGGCCGTGGGCGACCCGCAGGTGACCGTCGAGTGCGGTCCGGACCGCGGGGAGGTCGTCGAGCCACGCCAGCGCGTCCGCGTCGAGTTCCGCCCGGGCGTGGCGGACGCCGGCCGCAGCCATGCCGTCCCCGAGGTCGGCGCCCGCCGCGACCGCGCGGTCGTGGTTCCCCTGCACCGCCAGCAGGGGTCCCTCCCACTCGCGGAGCGCGGCGACGCAGGCGGCCGGCTGGGGACCGTAGCCGACGACGTCGCCCGCACACACTAGCGCGTCGACCGGCGGCAGGTCCGCGAGGACCGCCTCCAGCGCCGGCCAGTTGGCGTGCACGTCCGCGACGACCCCCAGGCGCATCTACGTGGACGGGGAGCGGCCGCGAACTTGAGTCCGGCGTGCGGTGTGTTACCGCACCGTGTTCAGGGGAAGCCGGGGGCTCCAGTCGAAACAGTGGAAGCGTCAGACACCCGGGGTCGGACCCGGTCGGGTGCCGTTCCCCGGTGGTCACATCGGGGAATCCGGTGCTCGCGGTTATCAGAAAACACCCGAATTATTTCGTATATGGTGACTTCGTGCGGGGTACTCAATCCATAGCTTCGTTATCTCACGATTCCGGCGTGAACGCGGCCACGTCGAACCCGTCGCCGTCGCGCGTCGCGGCCGCGGCACAGACCGCGTGCTCGAAGTCGAGGTTGTAGGCGATGCGGGCGGCCGCCGCGGCGTCGTCGGCCGCGAACTCGAACGGCGTGGGGGCGTCCTCCTCGTAGGTGGCGACCAGGGTCGGTTCGTCGACCTCGCGGACGAGCAGCGCGTCGCGGCGGACGGTCCCGAGGGAGGCGGTATCGGGGCCCAGGACCCCGGCGATGCGGGGGGTGTCGTAGTCGTCCTTCTCGAAGTCGAGCGCGTGTAACGCCGTCACGAGTGCGTCCCGGGGCGGGTAGCCCAGCGTCAGCTTCTCCGCCACGGGGTCGACGTGCGAGCCGTTACCGATGGCGGTCGCGGTGCCGGTCGGCGTCTCGACCACTCGCAGGCAGTTGTAGGAGATGTACGGGTTGTCGCTGGGCGTGGCGTCAGGCGTCGGCTCGACGGTGACGGTGCCGCCGTCCTCACGGGTGACGGCCCGGCGGTTCGGGAACGAGCGCGAGGAGACGCGGTAGGCGGCCGTCTCCGGACCGACCACGAGCAGGCGTCCGACGTACATGCGAGGGACTGCGGCCAGCGCCGGCAAGTGCGTGCCGGTTCCGGACGGGTGACCGTGGGTGGCTCAGTCGAGCCAGTCGGTGAAGCAGCCCTCGATGAGCGTGTCCCGCTGGCGGTCGATGTAGTCGGCCTGCATCCCCCAGATGGCCTCCCCCAGGGGAACGCCGTGCTTGACGCGCCGGCTCACCTCGCGGTACTTCCAGCGGGCAGGCGTGAACCCGGTCTCCCAGCGGGCCTCCAGCGGCCGGACGTAGCGGTCGACCTCGTCCTCGTCCAGGCCCCGGAGTTCGAGGCCGTCGCGAGCCGCCTCGAACAGCTCGTCGAAGACGACCGCCGAGTCGGTCGTCTCCGTGCCCTCCAAGGTCGTCCACGTCAGGTCGGCCTCGAGGCCGTCCTCGACGGCGGCGTAGAAGTTGTCTCGGGCGTCCGCCCAGTCGAGCGACTTGAGCGGGTGCTCCCGCCGCGGGAGCGACTCCATCAGGCCCGCGAACACGGCGAGGAAGGAAAGCGAGTCCCGGACCGTCGGCTGCGCGGGAAGCGGCCGGAACTCGATGCGTGCGTTGGCGCCGGCCCGCGACGGGCCATCGAGGACGGGGCGGATCCACCGCCAGTAGGTGCCGTGCTTGTGCCGGAAGTGCGCGAAGCGGTCGTCGAACCGCCCGGCGTCGTCCCGGAGCATCGGGACGACGGTCCGGTCGGCCGCGATGCGGTCGATCACCGCCTCGATGTCGTCCAGGTCCTCCGGGAAGGTCACCTTCGGTTCCGAGTCCGGGTTCAGGACGGACTCGAAGACGGTGACGCGGTTCTCCATCGCACACTCCATCAGCACCTCCCGGGCGTCGGTCGTCGTGTAGAGGTCCGGCGGGAAGAACGGGCTGTTGACCGCCAGCGCCACGAGCGGCCCGGCGACGCGGAGCGCGTAGCGGAACCGCTCGGGCAGGTCCGCCGCCTGGCTCATCTGGTAGTGAGGCTGGATGGAAGTGATAAGGCTCTCGGGCATAACAGTCCGGGCGTCGAGGTGGACGTGGGGGGCGTCCAGCGACATGTCCTGCTTGAACCCGGTGTTGGCCATCGCGTGGTAGCGGACGGCGTCGCTCATGTTGGTCGCCAGCACGACGCCGCCCTCCTCGATGCTGTCCGCCAGGTAGGAGGAGGCGGTCTCGCCGATGGGGGGGACCGTCCACAGGCCGTCACTGACCAGTCGCATCCCCCCGGGCTCGCAGGCGGCCTGCGCGGCCTCCAGCTTCGCCTGCACCTCGCGCTCGGTCGCACGGAGGCCGTACGCCGAGCAGGGTTGGGGCGAGGTCTGCATCTCGGCGTTGTGCAGCCCCAGTTCCTTCTCGAAGCCGATGTACTCCAGCAGGCGCCGGGGGACCCGCTTGAGCGCGTCCGTCTCGGCGTCGACCGCGTAGAACTCGTACTCCAGTCCGACGATCGCCTGGGAGTTGTCGAACGTCCCCCGCTCGACCTCGCGCTTGAGGTCCTTGACCTCCGACTCGACGCGGGCCTCGAACTCCTCCGGGTCCGTCTCGAGCGTGTCCCGTACCCGCGCGGCGAGCTCCGAGCCAGACATTCGTGCGCGGCCTGTCACGGCCCGGTGGCTTCAATCCCCACGTCCTCGGGCCGACCATCCCGCTCCGGAGTCACGCCTGCCCGTCGAGCCACGAGAGGGTCGTCCCGATCCGCTCCCGGTGGAACGCGACGGCCTCCTCGACGCCGACCGTGGGGTAGCGGGGGCGGGTGACCTCCCCCCGCGAGTCCGCCGCCGAGGCGATCAGCCCCAGCAGCCGGCAGGCGTCGTACCCCTCCTCGGAGAACGGCCGGACCTCGCGGTAGCCGTCGCGGCACGCCGCCCGGAGCGCCCGCACGTCCGCGCCCACGCGGACGTACACAGTGCACGGAGTGTGACCTCCGCCTTCGCGGCCGAGAGCCCGGTCGGCGCCGCCAGGGGCGCATCCCAGTCCAGTACCGCCGCGACGGTCAGGGCACCGTCCGTCTCCCGGACGATGGCGTTGCCCGGGCGGTAGTCCCAGGGGAACAGCCGCGGGTCCGCGGCCGGCAGCGCGTCCAGCCGGTCGTCGAGCGCGGCCTCGACGCGCGGTTCGAGGTCCCGCAGGGCGTCGGGTCAGTCGGCCAGCGCGCGGTCGAGGTACTCGCGGCAGAACGCACCCGCGGGCAGCGGCTCGGCGACGGTCAGCGCGTGGCCGTCCACCGGAGCGGCCTCGCGAGGCGCGACCCGCCCGCAGGCGTCGAACGCGAACGCCTCGTGGACGGACGCGAGGTAGCGTCCCAGCGTCCGCGCGAGGCGCTCGCGCGCGTCGGCGTCGACACTGGTGAACCGTTCGTGGAGGTCGTCGCCCGCGACGCGCCCGGTGACGAGGTAGGAGACCGGCGGGGAGTCGAGGCGGCTGGCGGCGAGCACGGGCGCGACGGGCACGCCGGTCCGCTCGGCCACGGCGCCCGTGACGGCGGCCTCGGAGCCAGCGGCCGGTCGCGGTACTGGACGACCACCGAGCGGCCGTCGGCGAGTTCGACCAGCACGGTCCGTTTCGCGTTCCCCGTCGGTGGCCCGCGGACGGCCGCCGGCGACGTGCCGAGCGTCCGCCGGCAGATGACGGCGACGACGCCCTCCCTGCCCCCCTGTACGGCGAACCTGTCGGGTCGCACGGACAAAACTCCCGCGGCGACCCCGGCGTCACCGTCGTGGGAACCGGCCTGGCGGCGGGAGTGCTTTAGGGCCGGCGAGTGTCGGCCCTCTCATGGACGAAGGCGAGCCGAATCGGGCGGGTGACCAGCGGGACCACGGGGGCGGGGCCGGCGGGGGCGGAGACACGGCGGACGACCCACTGGTCGACGCCGTCCGGACGGCGCTGGCGGACGAGACCCACGAGCGGTTCGACGAGCGGGTCGCCGAGCAGGCCGAACAGGTGCGCGACGACTGCGCGGCCGGCCGCCTCGACAACGCCGACTACGCGGTCGGGCTGGAGCTGGAGTCGTACGTGGTCGACTCGCGCGCCCGACTGCGCCACGTCCCGGACGGCGCGGCCG
>PXRM01000024.1 GCA_003020985.1 Halobacteriales archaeon QS_4_70_19
TCATCGAGACCAGCGGCGCGACCCGGCCGACCCGGGACAACGACGGCACCACGCCGTCGGCCGCCGTCGCGGGCTCGAAGGGCGCCCAGTCGATCCGCGTCCGTCCCTGATACGACGCCCGTCGAAGCCCCCATCGACAGAGCCTTTAGCCCGGCGGGAGTCGGTTCGCGCATGACAGCAGTCGGCATCGACGGCCTGGAGATATGGGCAGGCAAGCTCGAGCTAGACCTGCCCGAGGTGTTCGCGCCGGCGCAGGGCGACGACCCGGGCAAGTACACGAAGGGGCTCGGCCTGCACGCCTCCTCGTTCCCGGACACGTACGAGGACATCGTCACGATGGGCGCCAACGCCGCCTTACGGCTCATGCGTCGCAAGGACGTCGCGCCCGACGAGATCGGCCGCATCGACGTCGCCACCGAGTCCGCCTTCGACAAGTCCAAGCCCGTCTCGACGTACGTCGCCGGCTGTCTGGAGCAGGTACTGGACGGGGATTTCAGACACGCCAACAAGGGCGAGCGGAAGTTCGCGTGCATCTCCGGCACGCAGGCGCTGGACGACGCGTACAACTGGGTGCGGGCCGGCCGGCACCGCGGCAAGCGGGCGCTCGTGGTGGCGACCGACACCGCGCTGTACGCCCGCGACGACGCCGGCGAGGCGACACAGGGCGCCGGCGCGGTGGCGATGCTCATCGGCGAGGACCCCGACCTCGTGAGCTTCACCCAGGCCCAGGGGTTCGGCTCGATGGACGAGACGGACTTTCTCAAGCCCCAGCAGCAGTTTCCCAGCGTCGACGGCCAGCGCTCCGTGCAGGTGTATCTCGCGCGGATGCGGGAGGCCGTCGAGGACTACGAGAGCCAGGCCGGCGACGTCCACCCCGAGGACTTCGCGTACGCGCCGTTCCACACCCCGTTCCCGGGGATGGTCCGGAAGGCGGCGCTGCTCGGGTTCCGGCACGTCTCGCGCGACACCGAGTACGAGGACCGCGTCGCCGAGGAGATCGGGCGCCAGCCCCGCCGGGAGGAGTTCGACGACCTGGAGGGCTTCCGGGCGGCGCTCAAGGATTACACGGACGCGCTCGCCGAGACCGACGTCTACCAGGACTGGTACGCGCGGACGGTCGAGCCGACGCTCGAGCTGTCGCGCTACTGCGGCAACTGGTACACCGGGAGCGTCCACGTCGCGCGAGCGTCGGGGCTCCTCCAGGCGGCCGAGGCCGGGCAGGACCTGACTGGCGAACGGCTCCTCGTCGGCTCCTACGGCAGCGGCGCGCAGGCGGAGATCCACCACGAGACCATCCAGCCGGGCTGGGAGGAGAACATCCGCGCGCTGAACGTGAAAGACCAGTTCCGCGACCGCTACGACCTCACGTACGAGGAGTACGAGCGCATCCACGACGCCCACAACCACGAGAAGGAGACGGACACCGACGAGCTGGCCACGCCCGACGAGGAGTTCGTCTTCGACGGCTGGGGCCGGATGGGCGAGCGCAAGTACCGCTACGTGTAGGCCGCCACCCGACCGACTTCCCGCGGAGGCGTCCCGTCCCCCGGTTCGACACCACCGGCCGCGAGTCGGCGTGACCGGGAGCGGCGCCTACGCCACCTCCCGCAGCGCGGCCAGCAGGTCCTCCAGCGGGCCGTCCGCGACCGCCAGCGAGAACCCGTCCGCCCGCGCCAGTCCCGGCGCGTGCTCCCAGCACTCCTCGGGCGTGATGCCGTGGAGCACGACCGCCGACGGGGTCGGCGTCACCACCCGGAGCGCGACCAGCGGCGACTCCCCGCGCGTCACCTCGGTGAACACGAGCACGCGATTGGTGGACTGCCCGTACAGGCGGTAGAACTCCTCGCTCGACAGCCGCGTGATGGCCTCGATGGAGTTGATGACGGTGTGGCCCGCGACCGTCGTGTCGTCGCCCGCGGCGAGTTCCGTCGCGCCGATGGCCTCGTACACCCGGGCCATCGGAATCCGGGCGGGGTACTCCCGGAGGTCGTGGACGATGTCGCGGTCGAAACCCGCCTCCACGACGCGGGCGTGCTGGCGGACCCGGCTGCCGCCGCGCGCCTCGTCGATGGACAGGAGCGCCTCCACGACCCGGCGGACGATGCGGATGCCCGGCGAATCGCGCCGCCCGCCCTCGTAGTCGGAGACGACCGACGGGGAGACGTCGAGCTCCTCGGCGAGTTGCGTCCCGCTCACGTCGAACTCGGTCCGCCACTTGCGCATCGTCGCCCCGGGCTCGTCGCTCAGGGTGATCTCGCCGGCCATCCGCTCGGCCAGCCGTCGACGCGCGTCCGTGTCGTCGGTCATCGACTTCGTGGTGGCTCGGTCGGCGGGGCGTATGAAGCGGTCGGTCGGGGACGACGACGGAATCTGGAGCGAATTTCCATACAACCGAGAGTATTATGTATATATTCTACCATTATGAGATCTATCGGTTCGTTCTGAAACTTATACTGGTGTGGGTACCGAAGGAACGCTCTCCGAAGCCCTCGCGCGTTCTTGCGACGACACCACCGACAACAACGTCTCCGAAGCCCTCGCGCTCTCGACCGGCCGGGAGTCGCTGTGCGCGCTCGCTTCGCTCGCGTGCTTGCTTCCTCCGGGCCGGATCGAGAGCAGTCCGCCAGGACCGCATATCGGTCAGTCGGGTCGTATGCGCCTCACGCCTCCCCAGCCGCCTGCGATGCTCGGCCTCGCTTCGCTCGGCCTGCGCTCCTCGTCCCTCGCGCGCCGTCGGTGGCCGGCCTGCGGCACGGCCGCCAGCGCGCGCCCGGACGACTGACGGGAGGCGTCCGCGGAGAAGGGGCGGTCGGGCTACCGGTTCCGCCGCGCCAGTGCGAGCACGCCGAGCGCGGCCGCCACGAGGCCGGCGACGAGGCCGAAGCCGGGCTGGCCGTCGGTAGAGGTCTCACCGCCAGGCGTGTCGGAGTTGTCGTCGCCGTCACCGCCGTCGCCGGCTGCCGTGGGCGTCCCCGTCACCGTCGCGGTCGCCGTGTCGGTCTGGACCTGTCGGGTCGACTGGAACGCCTCTGACATGTTCCGCATCGGCTCGACGACGCGGGGCCCGGGCTGGCTGATGAGGTTGTCGTCGACGGTTAGGGTCTGATCGAGGACGTACGCGTCGGTCGACGACCAGGGCTCACCGGAGGGAAGCGACGAACTACTGGGGCGGACGACCCACTGCGGGTTCCGCTCGGCGACGATTTCGTCGCTGAGTGGCGGATACGGGCGGTCCCCGACATCGGCCGCAATGTTGTCGCCGCCGGCGGTCTCGATGGCGTCGTGGATGAACGTCCCCTTGCTGGCCGTGACGTTGAAGAAGAAGTAGGCCACGCGGGGGCGGTCCTCGGGTGCGTCCGCGCGGATCTCCTCCAGCGAGGCGTTGAACTCCTCGTTCACCTGGGCAGCGCGCTCGCAGGCCCCCGTGAAGCGGCCGAACAGCGACACCTTCGTCGTGATGGAGTCGAGCGACCGTCCGAAGTCGACCTTGTAGACGGTGAGGCCGGCGTCGCGGAGCTGCGAGACCGTCTCGTTGGGGACGATGTTCGGCGCGAGGACGAGGTCCGGCTCCAGCCCGACCACCTGCTCGCGGTTGACGGTCCCGTCCTGGTTCGTGACGTCAGTGCGGTTCCCCGAGCCCTCCAGGTACGCGGTCGTCGGGCCCGTCGGCAGCCCGACCACGCTGCCTTCCTCGTCCAGCTCCCACATCGTCTGTGCGGCGCTGGGGGCCAGCACGACCACCCGGTCCGGGTCCCCGGTCACGGTGACGTTCGTACCGGTCGCGTCGACGCGGGAGACGGGGAAGGAGCAGTCGGTCTGGGTGGCCGCGCCGAGCGCGGCTGTACCCGCCGCCCCGGCAGGGGCGGTCGTCGATGCCTGTGTGGCGGTCGGACCGGTCGCCGATGCCGCCAGCGCCCCACCGGGCGCGACGGTCAGCAGCAACGTGACCACGACTATGGTCGCGAGTGTGCGCATGGACTGTCCGAGTCGGGTATGCAACAAGTATTTGCCTATCCCAACCAGGATTGCGGACGAGATGTACCGGCGGCGCCGAACGGTCGGGTGGTCGGCAGCGCTGGCGGTAGCGCTGACGCTCGTGGCCGTCCTCAGCGCCACCATCGGCCCCGTCGCCATCCCGGCGGTGGCGGTGGCGAAGGCCATCCTCAACGAGGTGGCGCTGCCGACCCTCGCGCTCGGGACGGGCGGCACGCTGTCGTGGGTCCATCCGTTCTCGTTCGCGGTCGAACGGTCGCACGCGGTCATCGTGACGGAGCTACGGCTCCCCCGCATCGCGCTGGGCGCGGCGGTCGGCTTCGCGCTCGCCACCGCCGGTGCGGTCATGCAGGGGTTCTTCCGGAACCCGATGGCCGACCCCTCCATCATCGGCGTCTCGACGGGGGCCGCGGTCGGCGCCGTGGCGGCCATCGTCTTCCGGCCCGCCATCCCGCTGGTGCCGGACCTGCAGGGACTGGCGTTCGCGACGGCGCTCGCGGCGGGCTTCGCCGTCTACCTCGTCGCACGCGAGGGGGGACGGACCCCCGTGGCGACGCTGCTACTGGCGGGGGTTGCGGTCCAGACGTTCCTCGGCGCGGTCGTCTCCTACACGCTGCTGTTCGCCGGCGACTCGCTGGAGCGGGCGGTGTTCTGGCTGATGGGCCACCTCCACGCGGCGAGCTGGGGGAAGGTCGGCGCCGTCTGGCCGGTCGCCGTCATCGGGTTCGCCGTGGCGCTCGTGTACGCCCGCGAGTTGAACGCCCTCCTCGTCGGCGAGGACGACGCCCACACCATGGGTGTGGAGGTCGAGCGGACCAAGCGCGTCCTGCTGGCGGTCGCGAGCATCCTGACGGCGGGGGCGGTCGCGGTCGCCGGCGTCATCGGCTTCGTCGGCCTCGTCGTCCCGCACGTGATGCGCCTGCTGGTCGGACCGGACCACCGCATCCTCCTCCCGACGTCGGCGCTCGCGGGGGCGGGCTTCCTCGTCGCGACGGACACCCTCGCCCGGGCCGGCCCGGCGGAGGTGCCCGTCGGCATCGTCACCGCGGCGCTGGGCGCTCCCTTCTTCCTCTACCTGCTCCGCAACCGGGAGGTGCATTCGCTGTGACCGGGCCAGGCGACGCCAGCGCGGACGGGCCCGCGGCCGACCAGCCCGCGCTCGAACTGGACGACGTGACGGTCCGCTACGGCGACCGGACCGTCCTCGACGAGGTCTCGCTCTCGGTCCGGCGGGGCGAGTTCCTCGCGCTGATCGGGCCCAACGGCGCCGGCAAGACGACGCTCCTCCGGACCGCCAACGGGCTCGTGACGCCCGACGCGGGGACTGTCCGTCTCAACGGGACGGACGGCAGTCGCCTGTCCGTCCGCGAGCGCGCCCGCCGGGTCGCGACCGTGCCCCAGGAGACGAGCGTCGGCTTCGACTTCCCCGTCCGCGACCTCGTAGCGATGGGCCGGACCGCCCACCGCTCGCGCTTCTCGCGGGCCGACGAGTCGGATCGAGCGGCCGTCCGGCGGGCGCTCGACCGGACCGACACCGCCGCCTTCGCGGACCGCCCGGTCGGATCACTCAGCGGCGGCGAACGGCAGCGGGTCGTCCTCGCCCGCGCGCTCGCGCAGGCCGCGCCGCTGCTCCTGCTCGACGAACCGACCGCCAGCCTCGACATCAACCACCAGGTCCGCGTGCTGGGGCTGGTGCGCGGACTGGTCCACGGGGCCGGGGACGAGGAGGGGAGCGGCCCGACGGCCACCGCCGGCCGGACCGTGGTGGCCGCCATCCACGACCTCGACCTCGCGGCCCGGTTCTGCGACCGCGTCGCGCTGCTGGCCGACGGTCACATTCGGGCCATGGGGCCCCCGGAGACCGTGTTCGACCCGGGGCAACTGGAGCGGGCCTACGGCGTCGGGACGATCGTCACCGAGAACGCAGCGACCGGCAGCCCCGTCGTGACCGCCGTCCCCGAGACGGGGGACGCAGCCGTGCCCGGGGCCGACATCCCTGAGGGAGCGGAGCGGGTCGCTGGAGCCGACGCCACGGACGGAAGCGACAGGCAGCCGCTGGCGAAGTCCGACGACGACTGACTACCGGCGGTAGAGCAGGTCCGCCAGCGCCGCGCCGACCATCATCGGCAGCACGAGGGACAGGCCGACGACCAGGACGAGCGTCGCCCAGCGCGTCCCGCCGGGCGGCCAG
This sequence comes from Halobacteriales archaeon QS_4_70_19, assembly GCA_003020985.1. Lineage (GTDB taxonomy): Archaea > Halobacteriota > Halobacteria > Halobacteriales > Haloarculaceae > Haloglomus. The sequence continues at coordinate 6,185 of PXRM01000024.1, forward strand.
AGCTGCGGCCACAGGTCGGCCAGCGGCCCCCGGAACCAGACGACCGCCAGCGCGAGACAGACCAGCCCCGCGGCCAGGCGGACGCGGCGGCGCGCTCGACGGTCGTCGCCGTCCGCGTCCGCCTCCGAGAGCACGCCGAGGGGGTCGTCCGGGTCGGGTGCCGTCACGGGACATCGTTCGTTCGACGGGGGTTAACCGCTTTCGACGTGTCCGGGACAGTGTTATGAACTAGCGTCCCCTTGCCCGGGCAACACATGGCGAACAGGCTCGCGCTGCTCCTGCTCGGTGGTGTGCTGGTGACAGCGACGGTGGCAGGGGCGGCGATCGGCGTGTACGTGGGCGGGGACGGACCGCTCCTCAGCAGCTTCGGCAGCGACGGCGGGGAGACAGGAACACCGACCGTCGCGGCGACACCGACGCCGACGGACGGCACCGACGGTTCCGGGGGCTCGACAGCGACGGCGACACCGACCGACAACGATCCGGTGATCACACCGACCACCCCGGCGGCCACGTCCGAGCTGCGGACGGTGCCCGCCTCGGAGTTCAACGAGAGCCGCATCGCAGAGCTCGTCGGCGAGGAGATAAACGACCGCCGCCGCGCGCGCGGCCAGCGGATCCTCCTCGTCGACGACGTGCTGGCGCGGATGGCGACCAACCACAGCCGGCGGATGAGCCAGCAGGGGTACGTCTCCCACGCCGCCGGCGGGTACACGACGGAGGAGCGGTATCGCCGGAACGACCGCTACGAGGAGTGCCAGCTCCCGAACGACGACAACACCGCCACCCAGGCGGGCCACGAGTTGGAGACGCTCAGGAAGGTCTCCGCGGGGGCACCGTTCGACGGGCAGACGAACCGCGACGAGCGCGAGGTCGCCCAAGACGCGGTCGGGGACTGGTTCGCGAAGGACGCCGCGCGAAAGAAACTCACCTACGAGGCCGCGGGTGACCTCGGCGTCGGTGTCGAGGTCACGGCGAACAACCGCGCGTACATCACCGTCGACGTCTGCTGACACCCGCCGACGGTCCCGGACCTCCCACGGCGCGGCCCCTCCCGTGGTGGTCTTCGAACTCCTCGTCCTCACCACCCCACGGCACTGATACGGTGACGGCCAGTATCGCCGCAACTCCAACACTGTTAAGTGGTACCACGACCCATGCCCCGAAGCGATGCCCCAGAGCCACCCGGCCGACGAACGCATCCTCGAGTTCTTCGAGGCCAACCCGCCCGAGTACGTGCCCATCGTGGCCAATCGGCTGGGCATCCACGTCCGGTACGCGGAGCGGCGCGTGGAGACGCTCGTCGAGCAGGGGCTGCTGGAGCCGGTCAGCAACGAGGTCATCTACACTACGACGGAGGCCGGCGAGCAGGTCGTGGCCGGCGAGGCGACGATCGGCGGCGGCGCCGCGGAGATCACGCTGGACGACTAAGTTTGAAGTGGCGGTCCGGTGAGACGAGAGATATGGACGCCGCTGATCGGTTCATGCTCGCGGGACTGTTGCTCACCGCGCTCGGTATCGGCGCCGGCGTCGTCGCCGTCCTGCTGGGGCTGTGAGGCCCCGGCTGGCCGGATGGGTCGAATTTAAGCGGTCGGCGCCGTAGCCCGGCGTATGGACGAGTTCGACGAGATCGTCTCCTCGTGTACGCCCCGCGAGACCGGCGTCGTCGACATCTACCAGAACACGGTCGGGCTGGCGTGCCCGTCCTGCGAGGAGCCGTTCGACGACCTCATCGTCTCGAAGAAGTTCACCCGGCTTAACCTCTCCCGGCAGATGGACATCTGCGCGTCGGTCCACGAGGGGAACCCGGTCCTGTTCACCCACCGGAAGTAGCCTCGCGCCCGCCGTGCCGGCCATCGTCCGATCCGTCGGGCGCCAGCGGCGCGAGGCTCCGGAGCCGCCGGTCGCCGAGCACGCAGCAGCCGCGGCGCTCGTGGCCGTGCCGCTCGACGTGGATGCCCTCCAGTCCGGCGTTCCACGCCGCGCCCACGTCGGCGGGCCCATCGCCCACCAGCGGGCCGGCCGGGTCCGGGTCGGTACCGAGGTCCGCGAGCGCCAGTTCGACCGGCCGCGGGTCGGGTTTCCACCCGGTCTCGGCGCTGCAGCAGACCACCGTGTCGAACCAGTCGGCGATATCGAGGTGGTCGAGTACGGCCTCCGTCAGGTACGACTGGCAGTGGGTCACCAGTCCGACCGGCCGGTCGAGGGCGCCGACCCACGCGGCATCGTCGTAGCGAAAGGCGGCCTCGGCCCGGGAGAGCGGGTCCTCGACCTCGTGGAAGGTCCGCCAGAACGCCTCCACGTCGATGCCCCGCTGCCGGAGCAGGTGGTTCGCACCGGCGCCGAACCCGTGCCAGACGGCCTCGGCCGTCGCCGGCGGGAGGTCCTCGCCCAGCCGGTCCCCGACCTCGCCGAGGGTCTCGTGGACGTACGAGGGCTCCACGTCGACCAGCGTCCCGTCGAGGTCGAACAGCCAGACGTCGTACCCCGCGGCGTGGCTCATCCGGCGAGACGGTAGCCGGTCGACGAACAAGTACCTGCTGGCCGCCGAGGACGGGCCCGGACCGGCAGCGGCCGTCGCGGACCGCTCCGGGTCGTCGCCGGGTCAGGAACGGACGTGGACCGACGACCCGAGGTACTTGTGGAGCACCTCGTCGACGTCGTCGGCCCGGAACGGCGCGAGGTCGTCGGCGATCGCCTCCCGGAGCGCCGACAGGTACGCCTCGTCCGTCCGGAGCTCCCGGAACGAGGCCGAGACGACCGTGACCCCGAGCGCCTCGCTCGTCGGGTCACACAGGTGCGCCTCGTCGGTGGCATCGCCCCGCCAGCAGTGGTCGCGGAAGAACAGCCACCCCGGCTCGCCTGGCGGGTCGGCGCGCCGTTCCATCGTCGTCTCGAACCGGTTCGGCGCGACGCTCACGCCGCGCTCGGGCTCCACCTAGAAGGTGACGCGGAAGACGTACGCCGCGTCACCGGGGCCGTCGCTGCCCTCCTGCTCGGCACCGCCGTCGGTCGTCCGGTCCCCCCGGCGCTCGCCACCCATCAGTCGGCGAGCTCGTCCAGTCGTTCGGCGAGGTCGACGTCCTTCGTCGTGACCCCGCCCTCCTCGTGGCTGGTGAGCTCGACGGTCACCTCCTGCCACTCGACGGTCAACGTCGGGTGGTGGAACGCCTCCTCCGCGAGCCCGCCCGCGCCGGCGGCGAACCCGACGCCCTCGAGGTACGAGTCGAACTCGTACGTCCGGACGATCCGGTCGCCCTCGTGGGCCCAGCCGTCGGGGAGCTGTGACTCGATCTCGTCGTCGGACAGGAGTTCTGCCATGGACGGCGGCACGCCCGGCTGGAAGATAAGACTACGGCCGGCACGTCTCGTGGGCACGTCGCCGGCCCACTCGGGCGCGTTCATACGGATTACGCTCGTCATTTCCACATCGACCGTCCGCACTCAGGCGGTCATCGTAGTGGACAGTTAGCGTAATCCGTATCAGTCGTCGCCCCGGCTCCCCCGCTCGGGTGCCGAGACGCCCGCGTCCGGGCGCTCCGGGAGCGGTCGGCTGTGGGCGGCCGCGAACGCGAGGTAGAACGCCAGCAGCGTCCCGCCCACCATCGCCAGCTGCGCGTCCGAGCCGAACACCTGCCGCCCCAGCACCAGGAGTCCGCCGAGGACGACCGCCGCCAGCCCGGTCACCCGTACCGTACGGCCGTCGGCACCGGTCTCGCGGGCCCAGACGGTCGCCCAGGACAGGGCCGCCAGCGCCGCCAGCCCGACCGCATACAGCGCGACCTGGGCGGCGCCGCCGTAGACGAACACCAGCCGCGGCGACAGGACCAGGAAGGCCGGTAGAAGCGCGGCCGCCGCCAGCGTCGCCCGGCGGGCCGCCGTCGCGGAGACGCGCCCGGCGAAGGCCCAGCCGGTCGCCAGCGCTACGCCGCCGTAGATGATGGTCGCCGTCGAGAAGTGCGCCGTCAGGATGACCCACTCGTACTCCGTGACGGTGAGCGCCCCGAGGACGATCTGCGCCGGCAACAGTACGGTCGCGACGGTCAGCGCGCCGCGCACGCGACGCGAGAGGCCGGCACGCCACGCGTGGACCGTCGCTCCGAGGATGACGAACCCGGCCACCATCGCGACCAGCCGGTGGAACCACTCCACGAAGCTCATCCAGTCGGCCGGGAACAGGCCGAACACCGCGCCGTCGCACAGCGGCCACCGCTGTGCGCACGTCAGTCCGGCGCCCGCCGCCGCCGTGTACACCCCCAGCAGCATCAGGACCCCCGTGAGTGCCGTCGTCCCCACGAGGTAGTGCCGGAAGGACAGCTCCGACCGGGACGGGAGGTTCATGTCCCCGTTTCCGGGGCGGACGGACTTAGAACTCTCCCTTCGGTCCCGAGCGAGAGTGCGGACGGACGAGGGGACTCCCCGGGCGTACGGGGCTCGCGGCCCGGCGACCGGCAGTCGGGGAGTGCCGTTCTACCCTATTTCCACGTTGTTCTCGGTTCAATCCGTATGTTTCCGACATTATTGATATATTCTGCAGTTTCGGAGACGGAAGTGGCAGTTCGCTAGCAGAAGTTCTGCGTCGCGTACACGGAACCGTTGACGATGACCACGCCGATGCCCTGCCGGGTGAAGCGGTCCCGGAGGATGGCCTCGCGGTGGCCCTCGGAGTTCATCCACTCCCTGACGACGTGGTCAGCGAGCGTCCGCTCCGTGGCCGCCAGACCGCCGCCCCGGGTGAGGTAGATGTTCTCACCGCCGTTGCAGTCGATTCCCGCGCGGGCGTAGCGGTCGGCCACGGTCTCGCCGTCGGGACCCTCGTGGGCGAAGTACCCCCGGTCGTGCATGTCCCGGGAGTGGGCGGCCGCCACGGCGGCCAGGTCCTCGTCGTCGTCCAGCGGCGCCAGTCCGTGGGCCGCCCGCCTGTCGTTGACCTCCTCGGCGACGAGCTGCTCGACGCGGGTCTCGTTGAGGTCGTCGCCGGCGGCCGCGCCGGGGCCGGGCGCCGCGAGGACGACCAGCAGGAGGGCGACGAGGACGACGAGGACGCTCCCGGCAGCCAGGTACGCGCCGCTGCGGGAGGGGGTCAGGAGATCGCGCCAGTCCGGGTCCTCGCGGTCGCGGGCCCCCTTCGGCTGCGGGCCGTCGAGGTCGATGACCCAGCCGGCCGTCCGCTCGGCGTCGAGGCCGGGACAGTCGTGGGCGTCGACGGGCCGGTGGGTCGAGCAGACGGGCCGCCCGCAGTGCGGGCAGGCGGCCGTGACGAGGGTCTCCCGGCCACAGACGGCGCACTCGGCCATGAGGAACGTACGTGTCGGCGGGTGAAAAGCGGCGCGCCGGTCGCGCCGCGGGGCCCTCCGTCCTGCCGAGCCACAGCCCGTTCCGGCGGAACGAACCGGACACCCCCGGCCGTCCTCCCGGGGGTCGGTGACGCGCCGAGACATCCGGGATAGCCCGCGGGTTTATTACTCGACGCCGCGCAGACGGCAGTGCGGGCGCCCGACCGCCTCTGACCCCACACAAGGCGCTATGGGACCCGCATTGTAGCATCCGAGGCCGCGCGCGGCCGGGGAGGCGTCGCCCACACGGCGCTACACCCCTCCGGGGAACTGACCGTGGTACCGACCCCCAGCGGCCGCCACGGTCTACACTTTGCTCAAACTGTCACAGGTGTATCGAAAAAATGTATGACGATCAGAACATCAAACGGCTTCTTTCCACGGCGAACGAAGCGAAAGCCGATAGGTTACTACAGAACCCTCGAAAGAAGCCCCCAACTGGGCTTAGGTGGGGAAACGATGGACAAATAAAACTAAACTACAGCGTCGATTTCTGAGCTGCGATAAAAGCGATAAAGATGAGCGGTGAAGGAATCTCCGTTCGCGATGTGGCGGCAGAAACGGGAACTCCGAAAAGCACCGTGTCTGAAATGTATAACAACAACCGGGAACTGTATATAGAGGTTTTAGCTTCTGCGGTGAGGGCGCTAATCCCCCTTCCTCCACGGAGCGACCGGAGGGAGCGGAGTAGGGAGGGGATACAGCGCCCGCACGGTTCGTAAACAGGCTCTCCGCCCCGTTTACTACCCCCGCGGTCGAAGGAGGTAGTACGATGCTCACCACGCCTCCGCTGGCGTTCAAACGCGACAAAAAGCGTGCGCCGGCGGTTGTGGCCGAGTGTCCAACAGGTAGGAGTGGGACACTCCGAACCGCATATAAAGGGAAATCGCCTGCGGAGTCCAGAACCTCTGTGTCCACGTCGGATGCAAGTTCCGACACAGAAACGGGAAGCCCCGACCTCAACAAGTGAGGGCCGGGTAGGCCCGAGCGCGGTAGGTCGGGGTAGTTCACAATTTGCACCAGATTCAACCTGACTCGTGGTGAACTTCCGGACACGTCCCGAGTCCACCACGGGGTAACACTCATACGGCTCTGTAAACGACGTACACATATGGGAACGAAGACCGTCCGACTGGAGGAGGACGTGTACGAGCGCATCAAGAGCCGGAAGCGCGACGACGAGACGTTCTCGGAGGCCATCGCCCGGCTCACGGACGACTACACACTGCTGGACTTCGCGGGCGGGTACAGCGAGGCGGACGCGGACCGCCACCGGGAGCTGCTTGACGAGGCGGAGGAGGCGGCTGCGGAGGAGCGCCGGGAGGTGCTGGAGCGCGTCGAGAGTAGCGGCGGATGATTCTGGACACGGAGTTTCTGATCTCGTTGCGGGCGGAGGAGGAGGCAGCGCTCGAACTGGCGACGGAGCTGGAGGCGAGTGGGGTGCCGACACGGGTGCCGACCATCGTGATCGAGGAGTTGTACGTCAGCGTCGGTGCCGGATCACAGTCTGACGCGAACGCCCGCGATTTTGAGGCGCTGGTCGAGAACAAGCCGGTCGTGGAACTGGACGACAGCATCGCCCGGCGTGCGGGGGCGCTGGAGGGAGCGCACCTGGCGAGCGATTCGGACCCGAACCTCGGGCCAGGAGACGCCATCGTGGCGGCGACCGGGCTGACACTGAACGAGCCGGTCGTGACGAATGACGGTGATTTTCAGTCGGTCGACGGGCTCCGGGTCGAACTCTACTGAGCGCGTCGACAGGTTTCGTGTTTCTGTAGGAGCGTGCAACCGGGTAGAGACGGAGGGCGTCTGGCCGCCGCTGGGAGTAGTTCTGGAGACGTAACTGGCACCCGACGGGCGCCGATCCTGCGCGATAGTCCCGACGAGCGCGAATCCCGTGGAAGGGGGTTCTCCTGCGACCGCACGGGTGCTCCGGCGGGTACAGGTAGTTCACCACGACCCGCCCCGTAGTCGGCAGGTTTCCCCACAGTAGACGCGGGGAGAGTCGGCCCCCACGTCGAAGTATAGACGGCACGTCGGACAGACACGCCGCTCCAAGCCATCGAGGTTGGCCGTATCAGAAACCAGCCGCCCACGGCCCCCACGGCGGGCGCTCGGGGACGCTCACCGGCCCTCACCCCCGTATATGGCGACGGCGGCGGTATCGTCGCCGCGCTGGCGGTAACGGGTCCGGGCGTGCTGGGTGACCCCGGTCTGGTCGCCGCCGTCGCTGAGACCAGGGGCGGGGAGCTGGATGGGCGAGCGGGTGCGGTCGTCGTCCGAGTCGGCGCTCTTAGCCATCGGCCAGCACCTCCCGGACAGTCTCGGCCCCGTCATCGCCATCCACACAATCAACGAAAGCGTCCACGACCTCCTCACTTAGTCGGCGGGAGCATCCGGGCCCGCAGAGTGTCATCTGATCTCCGGTCCTGACAGCATTAGCAGCCGAGAGGGCCTGCTGGCCGTCAGCGGAGAGGCCGCCCCATCCCCAAGTGTCTGTCTCATCGCCGTGGTTGGCGGACTCCTCAATCCCGCGGAGCCGCTGGATGAACCACGGGAAGTTGTCCTCCGGCTCCCGGAGTTCCGATGGGTCGCCATTCGCCCCACACCCACAGTCGGTGAAGTGGCGCTTCACCCACAGGGGGTTGATCGGGCAGTCCTCGTGCCGAAGGATGATTCGAGCGCACTCACGCCTAGAGAGCCAGTGGACGGGGCGGACTTCGACATGCCGGCGCTTTTCCTCGACCTTGGCCGTCCGGGCACGCTCGGGGCTCTCCTCCGCGAGCAGTCCCATGACGTCAACTGCCTCGGGGTTGAGCCCCGAGGCTTGTCAGTGGACTCCCGCTCTACCCGCGTAACGCGGAAGGCGTGTAATCGCCATTCGCGTTCAGCGTCCCTGACTTGAGGGCCAGTTGACTGGTGGCCCGTCCAGCACCAGACTTGAGCCAGTGCTGGACAAGCCGCCATCCGATATTCCGCGCCGCATTGTAGTCAGCGTGCAGTTCCTTCCCACACTTCAGACACTCAAACTCATCACCATCCCGATTATCCTCATGCGTAAACCCACACTCACCGTGACTGCATCGCTGACTCGTATAAGCAGGCGCAACATCATCCACGTCGATACCGTACTCTTCGGCCTTGTATTCGACGTGTCGCTGGAGTTCGCGGAACGCCCACTGCTGGAACTTCGGAGCGTTCGAAATGCGCTCGCGGATGTGTTTCAGGTTCTCGAACGCAATCGCCCTACAGTCGTTCTCAACGGCTTCACGGACGATGGCCTTCGATACGCGGTGAAGGTAGTCTGCACTCCACCGAGCGAACCGTGAACCGATGCTCCTGATGGTGAGGTGCGCTGAGCGAGTGCCTGTCTGTTGGAGGTTTCCGCGCCGACGCTCGTACTCGTCGCGGCGGTGGTTGAGGTAGTCCGAATTACCGAAGAACGCTCCTGTACTGGTGACGGCGAGGTATCCGTCCACGTTCAAATCGACGCCGAGAACCACTCCGTTCTCGGGCTGTTCGTCGGTAGAATCAGCGGGTTCGACTTCTTTTTCTACTGCGACGTGGAGGTAGTACGTGCCGTCACGCTTGTGGAGCGTTGCTTCCTTCTTTTCCCAGTTGTCAGTCCAATACTCCGCAAACGGCGTGCCGTCCTCGTCGTTGGGCGTGACGAACTCGGCGCTCACGCGGTCGTCCACAGTGGCAAGGGTAACGTGGTCGTCGTTGTATGTGATGGTACGTCCATTGTACGCGACCACTGAACCACGGAACTCGGGCTTACTCGCCTTCTTACCGTCTTCGAGGATGCGGTCTTTGCAGTTTCCGAGCGCGTCGGCGGCGAGGTTGCGGGCGGATTGGACGAGACTGGCTTGCAGACTGGTCTGCTCCCGAACCTCTGAGTAGGTCTGTTCGTGGAGCGTGTTCTTTGTATCCGTGATCTTTGTGGGGTCGTCGTTCCATCCAGCGCCAGCGACGTGTTGGGCCGCTTGACGGAATTGCTCGAACGTCTCATCGAGAACGCTGTGCGCGTCCTCGGGAACGTCGAGCTTTAATTGGATGTTGCGGACGACCTCCATATTTCATGAGCACAGCTAGAAATACTTGAATGTTTTTATTTAGACGTGGAGAGTCGGTCTTGCTATCGTAGGGTGGTTTGTGTCATCAGGTGTCGGCTTCCTCCCCGACCTCAAGGGTCGGGGTATCCGCCTCGCAATTCTATGAACTGGACGATCCGCAACGGTATCGACCTTCGACGCCTGCCGCCCCTTCAGTTCGTTCCGGACGTGTCCGTGGGCGCCGGGGCCAGGGTGCCCGTCAGGGGCGACCCACTCCTCGTACTTCTCATTCGTCCGGAGCGTCCAGAGTTGGACATCGTAGCGGTCGCACAGTTCCTGAACGTATAGCAGGTTCAGCGGAACCCCGATTCGGGTGTCGAAGTAGATGGCGACCGGCGTCTTCTGGTAGTTCTCGCGGAGCGCGTCCTTCGTGAGCAGGAACGCCGCGGTGGAGTCCACGCTACCCGAGAGCGACCAGAACCAATCCGGTTCAGTCGGCACGGGCTTCACTTCCGATACCCCTCTCGGCGGCGGCCTTGGACAGTTCCCACTCGTCGAGCAGTTCCATAGCGCGCTCGCGGTTGCCGGCCTTCCAGGCGTCGCGGGCCTCCCGCCGCCGGTCGACGTTGCTGGGGGCGTCGGCCCACTCGTCCGTGGTTGCCTGCGGCGGCTTCACGAGGTAGTCAGTGCGGCCGGTGCCGTCGGGCGCGGCTGCGAACTCGCGGCGGACGTACTCGGCGCGTTCGAGGCGGCGTAGTTCCGTGCCGACGGAGTCCTTCGACGGCGACAGGTCGTTGCTGCCGTCGTTGTTGACGCGCTTGGCCAGCCCTTCGAGACGATGCCTGGGAGACGGTGGTCGTCCTTCACCCGCCGCGCATCTCGACGAACCGGACGCCGCCGTGCGACTCGCGGTCGAGCGAGCCGTCCTCGCGGCGGGTCGCGGCGACCAGCGTCTGTCCGAAGCCGTCGGCCAGCGGCGCGAGCAGGAAGCCGCGGGGACGGACCTGCTCTACGACGGCCGCTGGGAAGTCCTCGGCCGCGCAGGTCAGGTAGGCCGCGTCGTAGGGGGCGTTCTCGGACCACCCCTCGTGGCCGTCGCCCTGCCGGACGTGGATGCCGTACCCCAGTTCGTCGAACCGGTCGCGGGCCTCGCGGGCCAGCCGGGGCTCGTACTCCACGCTGTAGACCTCGACCCCGAGCTCCGCGGTGACGGCGGCGTGGTAGCCACAGCCCGTGCCGATCTCGAGGACGCGGTCGCCCGGCTCGACGGCGAGCAACTCCGCCATGACGCCGACCATGTGGGGGGCGGAGATGGTCTGGCCGTCGCCGATGGGGAGCGGCCGGTCGGCGTACGCGCTGTCGCGGCGTCCCTCGGGGACGAACTCGTGGCGCGGGACCGCCCGGAGCGCGCCGGCGACGCGCTCGTCGCTGATGCGACCGCCCGTCAGGAGGCCCTCAACCATCCGCTCGCGCGCCTCACGGTAGTCGTCGGCCACGGCCGATCACCAGCCGGACCAGGCGACGGAGGCTTTCGACTCGTCGCGGGCGTACACCCGCTTGATGTGCTTGGCGGGCGCCCGGTCGCCAGCGTAGTCGAGTTTGTCCTGGCCGTACCGTTCGATATCACCCCTGAGGATGACCCCCTCGACGGTGAACTCGGCGTCGCCGTACGAGTGCGTCTCGCCGACGACGAACGTCTCGTCGCCCGGGACCCGGACGGTCGTGGAGTGGGTGGAGTCGTGGCGGCCGTCCTTGGGGTGGAGCGTCAGGTCGACGGCGACGTTGCCGACGACGCGCGTCCAGACCGTCTTCACGTCGTCGACGGGGGCGGCGTCGGTCCGGGGCTGCTCGTCCTCCCCGGCGAGTTCGAGGCTCGTCACGGCGACCGAGAGGATGGCCTCGTCGGTCTCGACGAGGAACTCGTCGTCGACCGCCAGCCGTTCGTCCGGGTCGAACTCGGCGGTGGCGTCGAACGAGTCCCCCTCCTGCGAGACGATGACCCGTCGCTCGACGGTCGGGTCGCTCGGCAGGTCCGTTCTGTGGACGTGGTCGCACTCGGTACACCGGACGGTGGCGTGGCCGCTCTCGTGCAGTACCTCGTGGACCGTCTCGTCCCCCGGCGAGCAGGACGGACAGGCGACCGCGACGCGGTTCGTACTCATACGCGGCGCTTGCCGGTCCGGGGCTATAAGCCCGCTGTCACGGCGATGCGGTCGGCGACGGGCCGCTCAGTCGTCCGCGGCGGCGGCCGGTCCGGTGGGCGCGCGCTGCTCGCGGCGGTGGAGCCAGACGACGGCCCCGGTCGCGAGGACCCCGGTCGCAGTCGCGATGGCGAACGCCACCCGGTAGCCCGTCACCGTGTAGACCCGGGCGCCGTTGATGACCTCGCCCGTCCAGTAGGCGTCCAGCACCGCCCCCAGGACCGTCGGGAGCACCGCGGCGCCGAAGTAGCCCATGCTGTTGATGACGCCGGTGATGGTGCCGGCCACGTCGGGGTCGTGGCGCTCCTTGCCGACGGTGAAGGCGAGCGCGATACCGCCGTTGGCGAACAGGGCGAGGAACAGCGCCGCGCCAACGACCGGCAGCGGCGGGACGAGCACCAGCACCGCGTAGCTCAGGGTGAACAGGGCCGCCGCGGCGACCATGAGCCCCGTCCGGCGGGCGAGGCGGTCCGAGAGCGCGCCGAACGCCGGCGACCCGATGACGAACCCGACGTTGCCCAGCAGGACGTACGTCGAGGCCCGGGCGACCGACACGTCGTAGATGTCGACGACGTACGGGACGCCCCAGAGCCCGAGGACGGTGAAGTTGGCCCCGAGCGTGAGAAAGAGGGCGACCCCGAGCAGCCAGGTCTCCCGCTCCGCGAGGACGGTCCGGGTGTTGGCGACGACCTCGCTCAGCGTGGCCGTCCCGCCGGGGGCGGCGACCGCCTCGGGCGCCTCGTGGCCGGCCCGCGTCGGCGTGTCCCGAACGGCGGCCCCGACGGCGACAGCGAGCGTCGCGCCGACGCCGCCGGCAGCCAGCATCGCGGTCCGCCAGCCGGCCGCCTCGATGGCGAGCGCGAGCGGCGTCGTCGCGAGGATGCCCCCCACGCCGGCAGCCGCGATGGTGTAGCCGGTCATCGTCGCGTACTCGTCCGGGCGGAACCAGTTCGCGCAGAACCGCAGCGTCGCGATGTAGAGGACGCTCCCGCCGAGGCCGATGGCTGCCCGTGCGACGAACGCCTGCGCGAGCGTCCCGCTGCTGGCGAACCAGGCCACGCCGCCGGTCATCACCACGAGCCCGACGGCACCGACACGGCGGGGGCCGTACCGGTCGACCACCAGCCCCGACGGGAGCTGGAGGGCGGCGTAGATGTAGAAGAAGGAGGCGTGGAGCGAGCCCAGTTCGGCGCCGGTCGCGTCGAAGGTGGCGGCCAGGGTGTCCGCCAGCACCGCCGTCGCGGTCCGGTGGAAGTTCACCAGCAGGAAGCCGCCCGCGAGGAGTGACCACAGGAGCGCCCGCCGCTGGCGCATCGAGAGCGTGGACATACGGGCAGACGGCAGGGGGGTCGTTTTAGCCGTTGTGCCTAGTCCCGCAGCCGACCAGGGGTCGGGATGGCGGGTCGCGCTGGACTGGACCCGCCCGGAAGCGCCGCGCCGCCCGGGACGAGCCCGGACACGCGGTCGTGGAATCACGGCAGATGACCGTCCCCCCGATCGCGCGAAATCGGCGGTTTGAGGCCCGCCTAAACGCGCAGAAGAGGGCGGACACGCCGGATTTATATCCGAGGGTCGCGCACCACCGGACGACAATGGGACAGACGCTCACCGAGAAAATCCTCTCCGACCACCTCGTGGCCGGGGAGCTCGAAACCGGCGAGGAGATCGGTATCGAGATCGACCAGGTACTCACACAGGACACGACGGGGACCCTCGTCTGGCTGCAGTTCGAGGCGCTCGACCTCGACGAGGTCCAGACGGAGATCGCGGCCCAGTACTGCGACCACCAGACCTACCAGTTCGACTTCAAGAACACGGACGACCACCGCTTCCTCCGCAGCGCGGCGGGCACGTTCGGCGCGCACTTCTCGCGCCCGGGCAACGGTATCTGCCACAACGTCCACAAGGAGAACTTCGCGGCGCCCGGCAAGACGATGCTCGGCTCCGACTCCCACACGCCCACGCCCGGTGGGCTGGGCGAGCTGGCCATCGGTGCCGGCGGCCTCGACGTCTCCGTCGCGATGGGCGGCGGCCCGTACTACATCGAGATGCCGGAGATCGTCAACGTCCGACTAGAGGGTGAGCTCCCCGAGTGGAGCACCGCCAAGGACGTGGCGCTGGAGATGCTGCGCCGCCTGACCGTCAAGGGCGGCGTCGGCAAGATCTTCGAGTACACCGGCCCCGGCGTGGAGAACCTCACGGTGCCGGAGCGGACGACCATCACCAACCTCGGGACGGAGCTCGGCGCGACGACCTCCATCTTCCCGACGGACGGGGAGACCAGGGACTACCTCGAGCGGCAGGGCCGCGGCGACGAGTTCGTCGACGTCGGCCCGGACGAGGACGCCGAGTACGACGACGAGATCGTCGTCGACATGTCCGAGATCGAGCCGCTGGTCGCCAAGCCCTCGATGCCGGACAACGTCGTCCCGGTCCGCGAGGTCGCCGGCGAGAGCGTCGACCAGGTCATCATCGGCTCCTGTACGAACGGCGGCTACGAGGACATCCTTCCGACGGCGAAGATGCTGGAGGGCCGCGAGATCGAGAAGAAGACCGAGATGATCGTCGCCCCCGGCTCCAAGCAGGCCTCCGAAATCCTCGCCCGCGAGGGCTGGACCGCGGAGCTGATGGCCGCCGGCGTCAACTTCTCCGAGGCGACCTGTGGTGCGTGTATCGGCATCGGTCACGTGCCCGCCTCCGACTCCGTCTCCGTGCGGACGTTCAACCGTAACTTCGAGGGTCGCTCCGGTATCGAGGACGACAGCGTCTTCCTCGCCTCGCCGGAGGTCGCGGCCGCCGCCGCGCTGAAGGGCGAGCTGGTCGATCCGCGTGACCTCGCCGACGAACTCGGCGACCTCGAGGCACCGGGCGTCGAGCTACCCGACCAGTACGACGGCTCGAAGGCCGACCTCATCGCGCCCGACGAGGCCGTCGACGACGAGCTCATCAAGGGCCCGAACATCGGCGACGTCCCGCTGAAGGACGAGCTGGACTCGGAGCTCGAGGGGCCGAACCTCCTCCGGATGGAGGACAACATCACGACCGACCACATCATCCCGGCGACGCAGGACATCCTGATGTACCGGTCGAACGTCCCGAAGCTGTCCGAGTTCACGCTCTCGCGCGTCGACGACACGTTCGCCGAGCGCGCCCTGGAGAGCGACGGCGGCTTCCTCGTCGCCGGCGAGAACTACGGTCAGGGCTCCTCGCGCGAGCACGCCGCCCTCTGCCCGATGTACCTGGGCATCGAGGGTGTCTTCGCGCGGAGCTTCGCCCGCATCCACAAGGCCAACCTGTTCAACTTCGGCCTCATCCCGCTCACCATCGACGAGGAGACCTACGAGCGGCTGGAGCAGGGTGACGACCTGGAGGTCCTCGACGACGTCGCCGACGGCGTCCGCAGCGGCAGGGAGGAGTTCACCGTCAGCGTCGACGACGGCGAGTGGGAGTTCACCGCGAACCTCGACGCCTCCGAGCGCGAGCGCGAGATCCTCGCCGACGGTGGCAAGCTCTCGCACACGAAGAAGCTCGCCAAGGACGGCGACTCCGGCGCGACCCCGGCCGACGACTGACGCGTCTGGACCACCTTCCCGTTCTTCCGCGTCACTGCCGGTAGCGGCGACTGCCGTGTTATCGCCGAAGGTGTGATCGAAACCAGCGCTTTCCAGCCGCTATCACCGAGACAAGCCAGAAACGTATTCTATTCCATCATTCCGTCCGCAGTACCTCGAGAATCCCTATCGACAGGCCGAACGGGACGAACGTGCTGGCGACGAGGAAGAAGCCGGCCCACGACAGCAGCGGCTGGTCGACGAAGAGGAACACGACGGGGCCGAACAGCGACCAGGCGCCGAAGACGGGGACCCCCACCTCCGGCGCGGCGAGGAGGTAGCCGACCGTACAGAACAGGCAACACAGCAGGATGACGTTGACCACGAGGGGGAACTTCGGGGTGAAGCTGCTGGCCAGGAAGACGGGGTAGAGGAGGAACGTCGCCATCCCGAACATGGCGGTCTTGGGGTTCAGGTCGAAGCGGTAGCGCTCGAGGGCCCTGGCGAGGAGGGTGATGCGGTCGCCCAGGTCTGCCGCGTGCGCGTTCCGGTCGGCGGCCGTGCCGGCGGTCCCCGAAGCGGCCCGAGCATCGGTGCCGGAACCGTCTGCCCCGGGGGTGTCCCCGTCGGGGCCGGCCCACCCCTCCGCGGTCCAGCGGGCGCGCCGTCGACTGCGGGTTCGCGAGCGGCCGTGCGCGTGCCCGGCGGCCCCCCCGTCCGTGGCGGCGCCAGCGGTGGCGGTGGCCCCGTCGCTTGCACCGTCATCGACGTAGGCCTCGTGGCCGAGCCGGTCGTAGCGGGCACGCTCGTCGGCATCCGTGAGGACCGCCTCGGCCCGCCTGACGCGCTGGAACTGCTCGGCAGCGTCCGGCGCGTCGTTGCGGTCCGGGTGGGTTTCTTTCACCCGGTCGCGGTAGGCAGCCCTGATGTCGGCGACGCTGGCGTCCCGGTCGACACCCAGGACCGTGTAGTAGTCGGCATCGTCGGGGTCTGCCATCGCAGGAACATGACACGCAGGGTATCAAACTCTGTCGGGAGTTCTCACGTTCTGAAGCAACACGCGTGGCTGCCCGAGTAGTCCGTCAAAAGCGGGGGGGGGGGGTGGGGATGCACCCTGATCGGGTGCACTCGGCGGTAACGGTGCGACGGGTATCAACCTTGTGGCCACCGGGCTTCTGGACGGCATCACACGGCGACAATCGGCCCGTATGAACGGACGAGCCCGTCGATACCGGGGAGAACTCGGATCGGGGGCCGGATCGAGAGGCACCGCTCTCACGCGGGGGTCCTCGCCCGCCTCGCGGGGCCGGCAGCGGCTCGGCAGCCTGTCCGGGCAGGGAGGGCCGGAGTGGCCGGCAACAGGGCTTAACTACCGGGAGGGACTACCGCGGCCCGTGACAGCCACACCTCCGCGCAGGACGCTCGTGGTCCGCGAGGCGACCCGCGCGGACCTGCTGGAGGTGTTCCGCATCGAGAAGCGCTCCTTCCCGCAGCCGTGGCCGTACGGCGCGTTCGAGGGGTTCCTCGGCACGCCGGGGTTCCTCGTCGCCGAGTACCGCGACGAGGACGACGGGACCGAACCGGGCACCATCACCGGCTACATCGTCGCCGACACGGTGCCGAACCACGGGAGCCCCATCGGCCACGTGAAGGACATCGCGGTCCATCCGGACCAGCGCGGACGGGGCATCGGCCGCCGACTGCTCGAACGGGGCCTGGCCGTGATGGACGACCACGGCGCCGCGCGGGTCAAACTGGAGGTCCGGGAGGGCAACGAGGCCGCCATCTCGCTCTACCGGCAGTTCGGCTTCAGCCACCACCACACCGTCCCCGGCTACTACGACGACGGGACGAACGCGCTGGTGATGGTCCGTCCGGGCGACTGACCGCGGGTGCGCGACTCGACCGTCGGGCGACGGGGGCCAGCCGACCGGGCTTATCCGTCTCCGCCCGCAACGGGGAGGTATGAGCACGGGCTACGCCTGTCCGGTCTGTAGGGACCCACAGGCCGACATCGACCACCTCGCCAACCACCTCGCGTTCACCGCGATGCTCCGCGAGGACGGCCACGCCGACTGGCTGGACGAGCACGTCCCGGACTGGAGCGAACGGGGCGAGGCCGAGCTCGCATCGGCGCTCTCCGAGCGCACGGACCTGCTCGGGGAGCGCGAGTTCCCGCAGGTGTTCGAGGACACCACGGGCGACGAGGGGGACGTTCCCGGGCGCGACGACCCCACGAAGCGGTCGGGGGCGTTGTTCGACGACGGGGAGGGTCACGGGCACGCCCACCAGCACGGACACGCGTCCGGGCACGACCACAGGGAGGCCGCCGGCGGGCGACGTGGCACCGACGGTCGGCGGGCCGACCTCCCCGGCGGCGTCGACCCGGACGCGCTGCCGGGTGGCAGCCTCCCCGCCGAGGAGCGCGAGGAGATCATGGAGGAGGCCCGCGAGATGACCCGCCGGCTTCGGGAGGGCGAGGCCGACGACGGGGAGTCGGCGGACGCGGACGGGACGGCCGCGGACGAGTAGCGTTATCCCGCCCCCGTCCGGGATGTCCGCCATGGACGCCGACGAGCTACCCGACGACCCGGCCGACGACCGCTTCCACTACGTCTGGGAGAACCGCGTCCGGTACGCGGAGACGGACGCCCAGCGGATCGTCTTCTACGGCGAGTACGTCACCTACCAGGACGAGACGTTCACGGAGTTCCTGCGGCAGCTCGAGTTCCCGTACACGGAGCTGGAGGAGCGGGGCCTCGACTTCCACGTCGTCCACACGGAGCTGGACTACCACTCCTTCGCGGAGTTCGACGACGGACTCCGCAACGGCTTCCGCGTGTCGGCCGTCCGCGAGTCGAGCGCCGACTTGGAGTGGGTCTGCCGCCAGGCCGCCGACGGCCGCGTCGTCGCCAGCGGCGAGCTGACCCACGTCGCCGTCGGGGAGGACGGGCCGACACGCGTCCCGGATGACTTCCGCGACGCGGTGGTGGCGTTCCAGAACGAGCCGCCCGAGCCGGTCTGAGCGGAGGACCATCGCGGTGCCGGGGCTCCCCCGCGGCGACGAGCGCGGGGCGACACCTACGGTCGACGACACCGATTAACCCCGGGCCCGCCAACGGAGGGGCATGACCGAGGCAGAGGACCCGCACGCGGCCCTGGGCGAGCGCCTGGAAGAGCACCTGATGGCCGAGGGCGTCTACCTCACGGACCACACGATCTCCGAGGGGACCTTCCACCTCGCCTACGAGACCGTCTCGCCCGAGGAGGGCGTCCCGCGCGGCGAGATGGGGAGCATCCTGCAGGAGCTGCTCGACGCCCACGCCGAGGGCTGGCCCGCCACGGACGTCGTGGTCTGGGTGTACGACGCCGACGAGCCGGCCGACGAGCGCGACCCCGAGGGGAAGTGGGAGACCCACGCGGGCTGGTTCCACGCCTACGAGAACGACAACCTCTCCGAGACGGACCTCTCGACGCTGGTCATCTCGACGGTCGACGTGGAGGCGACGCGGGACTGACTTCGCCGACAGGTGTCGTAACTCCGTCGTAATCCGATAGTCTGCGTTCTCCGTACGTAATGAGCTTGATTAGCGGATGATCCGACGTTTTTTCGACTAATCCCGGTCAGCAGACGGGCTTCGGGTCGACTCCCATCTCCCGGAGGCTGCTCGCGTACTCGTCGTAGGCGGTGCCGATGGCATCGGTCGCGGCCTTCTGTGCGGTCACCCAGTCGCCGTCGTCCGCGCACACCGTGTCCAGCAGCCCGGCCGCCGTCTCGGGCATCGCCTGGAGGTCGTTCCGGGTCTCGCGGACCGTGTCGGCCGTCGACCGGGCCCCCTCGTTGACGAGGAAGTTGATGACCTGCAGGCAGCGCCGGTCGGCGACGAGCGGGAGGGCGACGAGTCCAGCGGCGACGCGCTCGGGGGGCGTCTCGGCGGTCCGCAGTTCGGCCACGAGGTAGGGAGCGTCCCCGTCGGCAGTCGCGTCGTCGTCCAGCCCCAGCAGCGCGTCGCGGTGACCGGCGAGTGTGTCGGCGGCGTCCCCGAACGCGGCGCGGGCGTCCGCGTCGCCGGTCCCGTCGGTCCACGTGGCCAGCGTCTCCGCCCCGCCGTCGAGCAGCCGGGCGGCCGCGCTCAGGACGGGCCCCGACTCCAGCTGTGCTCCGGTCGCCGCGACGATGGCCTTCTCCGAACCCAGCCGGTCCAGCGCCGTGGCGCGGTCCTCGCGGACGGCCGCGACGAGTTCCTCCCCGTTCATGCGCAGATGGTTCGTCGGGCGGGGGTATAGGTGTGGGGCCGTCCGTGGTGGGCGGGCGGCGACGAAACGCTGCTGTGCCCGCTCCGCCCCACGCTTATCCCCGGGCACGACCTACCCGGTCCCATGACCGACGATGTCGAGCCCGGAGCCGGCCCCGCAGAGGGGGACCCCGTGGCCGAGTCGCCCGAACCGGAACAGGCGGCCGCACTCACGCCCGCCGACCTCCGGACCTGGCTCGACGAGGGCCGGACGTTCACCCTGCTGGACACGCGGAACCGCGAGGAGATCGACGAGTGGCGCATCGACGCGCCGCGACGGCTGGAGGTCCCGTACGTGAAGTTCGTCAGCGCACGCGTGAACGATGAGGTCGGGAGCCTCGTCGAGGGGGACGCTGACGCGGACGAGGGCGAGGGGAGTCCCGCTCCCGCGGAGCCGTTCGTGGCGGTCTGCCCGCGCGGCGAGGCCAGCGCGGAGGTCGCGGACCTGCTGGCCGCCGAGGGGTACGAGGCGTACAATCTCGCCGGCGGCATGCACGGCTGGGCGCGGCTGTACGGGGCGACCGAACTCCCGGCCGACGCGCTGCCCGACGGCGTCACCGTCCTCCAGTATCGCCGCCCGTCGAGCGGGTGCCTGGCGTACCTCGTCGTCGCGGACGGCGAGGCCGTCGTCGTCGACCCGCTCCGGGCGTTCGCCGACCGCTACGCCGACGACGCGGCCGCCCGGGACGCCACCCTCGTCGCGGCGGTGGACACGCACGTCCACGCCGACCACGTCAGCGGCGTCCGGGCCGCGGCTGACGCGACCGGGGCGACGCCCGTCCTGCCGGCGGGCGCCGCAGAGCGCGGGCTGACCTGGGACGCGACGCTCCTCGAAGCCGGCGACTCGCTGGCGGTCGGGAGCGCCGACCTGACGGCCGTCGCCGCACCGGGGCACACGACGGAGATGCTCTCGTACCGCGCGGGCGAGGTCCTGTTCGCGGGCGACTCCCTGTTCGTCGACAGCGTCGCGCGGCCGGACCTCGAAGCCGGGGACGAGGACGTGCGCGCGTTCGCGCGGACGCTCCACGGGACGCTGACGGAGCGGTTCGACGCGTTCGACGACGACACCCTCGTCGCGCCGGGCCACTACGCCGGCGAGGGCGAGGTCGCCGACGGGCTCGTGGCCGCGCGCCTGGGCGAGTTGCGCGAGCGGCTCGACCTTCGCTCGCTCGACCGCGAGACGTTCGTCGAGCGCGTGCTCGCGGCGATGCCGCCCCGGCCGGCGAACCACGAAACCATCACCGAGGTCAACCTCGGCCGGGCCAGCGCGGACGGCGAGGAAGCGTTCGAGCTGGAGCTGGGACCGAACAACTGCGCCGCGACGGCGGACTGACGTGGCCGACCGTCTCGACGTCGACGCCGTCCGGGCGCACCTGCTCGGGGAGCGGCGCGACCTGCTCGCGACCGTGGGTGACTGTGCCGACGCCGTCGCGGCCGGCTGGGACGGGGCGGCGACGGCGGACCCGGACGCGGTGCCGGGGCCGCTCCGCGCGACGCTGGAGCGGGCTGGCGTCCTGTCGACGTTGCCAGCCGTCCTCCGCGAGTGTGTGGCCGTCGCCGGCGGGGAACTGCAGGCGGAGCCCGTGGCCGCGCCCCCGTACGTCGTCGTCACCGGCCGGGGGCCCGTGCTGCGGGCGACGCTGGCCGCGGGACGGCTGGTGGTCACGCTCCAGGTATTCAGGGTCGAGCGGGCGACAGGAGGGGGTGCACGGTACAGCCGGGACGAACGCCCGGCCGGGGCGTCGGTGACGGTGGCGGTCCGTGGCCGCCGCCAGTAGGCGGTTACGCGCCTGGCCCAGTCCCGTCCTCGTCGCGGCCGAAGAAGGACTCGAAGTCGTCCCACCGGGGGAAGAACTTCGACGGCGTCCCGTGGCGGACGGTGCCGACGACGGTCCCGTCAGTCGCCGCGAGCCACGTGTGTACCTCGCCCTCGCGGCGGGCGGTGGCGATGCAGCCCTCGGCCTCCTGCAGGCGGTAGTTCCCCGCGACGAACAGGGCGATGCGCTCGTCCGGGTCGCGGAGGACGATGAGGTGGAAGACGCGGCCGTCGACGAGCCGCCGGAAGACGTCGTACTCGGGGAACGACCCCCGCTCGAGGGCGTCGGCGAACGCGTCGGTGAAGTTGTCCGGCAGGGTGTGGACGAGCCCCCAGCCGTAGTCGCCCCGGGACCGCCGCGCCTGGTCGGCCGAGATGGGGGCCGTGTCCAGGGCCGCGACGTAGTGGCTCTCCCAGCCGTCCTCCTCGTACTCCGCCGCGCTGGCCTTCATCTCGTCGATGGTCTCGCTCCACGCGTTCTTGTGGACCGCCGCGTTCGCGGCGAGGCGCTCGGCGGGGTCGATGTCCTCTGGCTGCTCTCCCGCGTCGGTCATGTCACGGCGGTTACCCGGCCGCGTGGGTATACCTGTCGGCTTCCGGAGCCCAACAGCACGCGTCCTACACCGGGGTCGGGACCCCGACGCCGAACACCGTCTCCAGCAGGAACGAAGTCAGGAGCATGCAGACCGCCCCGAGAAGGAGCTTCAGGCCGTCGGAGAGGCGCTGGTCGTCACGCAGTGGCGTCTCCCGCAGCGGCGGGAGGCGGTCGACGAGCCGCTGGATCTGCGACCCGCCGCGGCTGTCGGCGACGAGTCCGTCCGGGTCGTCGCGCCATTTCTTCCCGGGACGGAGTTTGAACGAGCCGGCACCCAGCGCCAGCAGGCCGACCACGAACAGCCCCCACTTCACGCCCACCAGGTCGCCGCCGAGCAGCAGGCTCAACGGCAGGAAGAGCACGGCCCAGACCGCCGTCAGCACGACGGCGTAGAGGAGGGCGTCCGCCAGTTTCAGCCCGAGCGCGTCCGTCACGGGCCCACGTATCCGGCGTGCGGGATTGACTCTTACGGGCCGGGACGGCGCGTGCTCGGGGCAGCAGTCCGGGGAAGAAGAGCCGGCAGGCGGCACGTGAGGCGGGTGTCACTCGTCGAACGGGAGCTCCGGCTCGTAGCCGACGGCCTCGACGAGCCTGTCCAGCACGGCGTCCACGTTCTCGCCCTCGGTCACGCTCATGTAGGCGTCGGCCTCGACGTCGCGCGAGCGGTCGCTCTTGTTACAGACCGTGACGACCGGCACGCCCCGGTCCGTCTCGTCGGCACCGCCGGTTTCGGCGTCGGCGGCATCGCTCGCCTCGGCGGCCGCGAACTGCTCGCGGAGTTCGTCCCGCAGCGCGAACTGGTCCTCGATGGGGTAGCCGCAGTCGCCGCTCGCGTCCACCACGAACAGGACGGCGTCAGCCAGGTGGGTCAGGGCGCTGACGGCCTGCCGTTCGATGCCGTTGCGCTCGGCCGCGGGCCGGTCGAGCAGGCCGGGCGTGTCGACGAGCTGGTAGCGGATGCGGTCGCGCTCCAGGTGGCCGACGCGGATCTGCGTCGTCGTGAACGGGTAGCTCGCGGTTTCGTTGCGGGCGTTCGTCACGGCGTTGACGAACGAGGACTTCCCCACGTTCGGGGAGCCCGCGACGACGATGGCGGGCTCGTCCGCCCGGATGTCCGGCAGCGTCTT
Source organism: Halobacteriales archaeon QS_4_70_19 (assembly GCA_003020985.1). Taxonomy (GTDB): domain Archaea; phylum Halobacteriota; class Halobacteria; order Halobacteriales; family Haloarculaceae; genus Haloglomus. Next base: position 29,161 of record PXRM01000024.1, read on the forward strand.
CAGCGCCTCGCGGGCCTCCCCCAGCGCCAGCAGGTCGCCCTCCACCTCGTCGAGGATGTCGGCGAACCGGGCGAACGCCTGCTTGCGGACCTTGCGGGCGGTCTCGGGGTCGCTCCGGCGGATGCGACCCTGGTACTCGCTGCGGAGTTCGCCGACCTGCCGGCTCGCCCAGCCGACCTCGGAGAGGTGCTGGCGGAGCGCGTCCACGCCGGGGACGCCCTCGGTGTCACGGCAGACGGCGTCCGCCAGGTCGCGGTAGAACGGGTCGACCGCATCGAAGTCGGGCCACCCGGTCACGACGTTCTCCAGGTTGTCGCTGAGGATGTTGGCCGCGGTGATCAGCATCGACTCCTGGGCCTCGACGCCGGACTTCGCGCGGCCCGCACGCGCCGCTCGGGAGAACGCCTTGTCGACGAGCTCCTCCGAGCGTGGGACGGTCTGCAGGGCTTCGAATGCGGGCATTACGGGTTGGGGACCGTACTCGGCCAGTGCGGATAAGCGCGTCCGTTCTCCGCCGGTCTGGAACGAGGCCGTTTCTCACTTGTACGAACTGGTACCATACAATTCGTTATTCTAGTTGTGCGACCCCAAACCCTTAGTACATATTTCGCGTACTGTGGACTATGTCGGACGCCCCAGCCTCTGTTCAGCCACCGGATGCAGGACACACTGCCCACCGGTTCTTCGTCATCCAAGAATTACTGGGTACCCCTGAACTCGCCCGTTTCTACACGGACCTCCTGATCAACACGCCGACGACGATCACGGCGGCCCGTGAGCGACAGGACTTCTCGAAGAGTACCGCGTACAAGTACGCCAACATGCTGGAGGAGTTGGGCGTCGCGGAGGAACTGGACGAATACCAGGACGGCTCAGCGCTCTGGCGTGCCGATCCAGTGAGTGGGAACTGGACCGATGAGATTACCCTCGAATTCGGCCCCGCCATCATCGCCGTCTACGGCGCAGCCAGCGTTGATGATGACCTCGAACTCTACGTTGACCGTCACGGGAAGGCGGCGCTGGCACCGGCGGTAATGGCCACGATCACCTACCTACAGGGAGAGACGACCCGCCGCGGTGTCGCCGACGACCTCAACATTCCCGCTGTCGAAGCCATTGCGGTCACGCAAGCGATTGAACGCGTCCTGGCCGTCGTGAAAGACTTCGCCCCGACGCTCAGCGATGTGACGTTCGAGGTGGACGTTCACGATCGGACACTTGAACAGGGACCGTACCGGCGTGCCAATGAGTGAGGCCCACCCATTGCCGCTCCCGACGGCCCTCCTTCTTGATACGAGCTTCCTCCGAACCATCGGTGGGACTGAGAGCGATACCTATCAGACCTTCATTCAGTACGTCAAAGCAGAGGGCGTCCACCTCTATCTCACTCCGGGCATCGTAGAAGAAGTTTCGGAGCAACAGGGATACATCAGCATTGACTGGGTGGACCGTGCCGATACGACGGAGTGGATTACGCTCCTTGACACTGTTCAGCCAGGCGTCCGGGTTCACGAGGGGCCGCGTGCTGGAGAAGTCATGGATCGTGTCCATGAGCGACTAGCAAAGTTAGAGCAGACAGACCCAGATGAGTTGCGGAAGACCGATTCAGAACTCCCAGCAGCCGCAGTGATGCTCCTTGGTTCAACCGCACATGAGTCAGTCGGGATTCTCATTGACGACCGGAACGCTGAGCGAGCGATGTCCGGAGTGATCAATAACACGTACTACGAAGGTCGAATCCGCGTACTCAGTATCCGGGACGCAATTGAGTATATGGAGCAATCTCAGTTTGACTGAGCCATTGTATTCAGAATGCAACTCACATCAGTCACTGAGGGTTTCAATAGAGGCGCTATTTCCCAAACCAGTCGCGGAGTTCTTCTTCATACTTCTTCCCTATCCGAAATTCCGCATGATTACGGTCATCGTCAACCCAACGTCCAGGAATCAAATCACGCCTGAATTCTTTACTATACCATTGCGTATAGTGTCCAAGGTGAACAGCGAGAGCTCCTGGCTCATGTGGTACTGATAAGTCATATTCGTCTCGCATCCGTTGACGGATTTCAATACCGCGGATCCAGTCTCCATCAGCGTCCAGTAATACCTGTAACAGCGCCTCCTTCTTTGGAGACAGTCTATCAAAGAAATCAGCCGGAAGTGAATTCCTGCTCATTGTCCTTCAAACCACTCTCGAAGTTCATCTTCGTACTCTTCACCGATTTTGAACTCAGCATGCTGCTGAGTCTCATCCGCCCACTGTCCTGGAATGATGTTCCGTCTAAATTCCCCATTGTATTTTCGGGTTAGCCCTGCGATAACTCCAGCAGTCGCCCGTCCCCCTTCTCCAACATTGAGCCCGTGCTCCTCCCTCATTTTCTCCCGAATATCAGTTCCACGCATCCACTCACCATCCGCGTCAAGGAGGATTTCAATCATAATGCGTTGTTTCTTTGATAGTCTCTCAAAGAAGTCCTCTGGAAGACCATCTTCAACGGCTTCCTCTGAATCGGTGACCGGTTGCGAGCCGCCATGAACAACAATATCCATCGCTTTGACACCTGCAGTCTCGGATACATCTCGGTCGAATTCCATCCCCTCACCACTAAGCGTGACCGTCACCTCGGACGCTTCTTCTTCAGGCTCGTCACTCAGTGCCATTTCCATTATTTTGAGCGCTGTATCTTCCGACACCTCACGTTCCATTGAGATTCCCTCGCCTGTGATAGTCATCGTTACAGTCATTCCTCCGTACCACACAGTACAACACACTACTCCTTATGACTTTCCCTAATTGGGATAGTGTGTCTCTGTGTGGTAGAGCGATTTCTGAGGGGGTTAACTACAGATAATTGAGGAATTCACACTTACTCTCCATTTTCTTTCTTCACTGCGCGAATCGTAATGTACCGACAGCACCTTTTCGCTCACATTAGCCCTGCTTCTGACAGTCTCCACAGGCCAGCCCTTCTGTAATGCGTGGGTAATCCCTCCCCTACGGAGTGCGTGTGGACTTAACACAGGTAGACACTCAGACGCGGAATCATAGGATATTGCTTCACACTCTTCGATATCACGACCATGTAGACACTCTCCGGTTACCACACACGATCCCGTGTACCGATAACAATCTTCGCGTAACGTCGTCGTATGAGCTCGCCCTCGGTGTGTTGCAATCAATGGCTTCCGACCGTGTTCATCGGTCACCGAGGGCCGGGTGTGTTCTAACCAGTCATCCAGTAACTCACGAACCTCGTCCCAAAGAGCAACGAACCGTTCTCTCTTCCCCTGATTCTTCAGTGTCTTTTCCGTTTCGGGGCGGTAAACCACCTCTAATGACTGCTTGGCAGGATCGTAATCTGCACAGTCAACATAGTAATGTATAGCAACGTTGTGATATCGATACCTCTCGACGGGGACGTACACGTCGGGCGACCCTCCGTCGGGTAATGTGACAGTGTGCAAAGTGCGACGGGCTAGCTTGCGGCCGGTACAGGTACGCCGCCCCCGGCGGTGACTGGATGGAGGGTCTCACCGGGGGCCTGTCGAGTGGGGGCCGGGAGCGGGAGGCCGGCGTCGTCCAGGGGGTCGTCAGCATCGTCCGCAGCGACGACGACAGCTGGAAGCCGGCGAAAGGCGGCGTCGTCCTGTACGCGACGACGTGGCCCCCGAGAAGACGGGCACCCGGCGGGACCTGTTCCTCCCGCAGGTACCTACAGCCACTCGGTGAACGAGTCGGTGGCCTCGCTCAGTTCGATGTACTCCCACTGCATCGCGCGGACGGCCTCGTGGAAGCTCTCGCCGTGGGCCATCCCGGCGCGGACGCGGTGTTTCTTCCAGACGCTGGGCGTGATGGCGGCGACCTGGCGGGCCGCCATCGGGTCGAGCCAGCGGTCGATCTCCGGCTCGGGAAAGCCCGCCTCGGCGAGTCCCGTCCGGGCGACCGACAGCAGGTCCTCCAGGGCGCGGTCGGGGTCGTCGGTCCGGATGCCGTCGGCGGTGATCCACGCGAGGTCGGCCCCGGGGCCGTCGGCGACGGCGGCGTAGAACGAGTTCCGGGCGGCCTCCCAGGGGAGGTCGCGGAGCGGGTGGTCGGTCGCGTCCAGCCCGCGGAGCGCGCCAGCGACGAGCGCCTGGACGGAGACGCAGTCCCGGACCGTCGGCTGGGTCGGGGCGGGTCGGAACTCCAGGCGAACGGAACCGTCGTCGTTGCCGTCGGCGGGCGCGTCACCGGCGGCGGGCACGTCACCGCCGAACACCGGCCGGACCCAGCGCCAGAAGGTACCGTGCTTGTGGGCGAACTCCGGGAACCGGTCCCGGTACGTGGCGTCGTCGGCCACCTCGTCGGGGTCCGTACAGACCGGCGCGAACGTCTCGTCGGCGGCGATGGCGTCGACGGCCTCGCCGGCGTCCGCCACGTCGTCGGGCACCCGGACCTTCTCGGTACCCGGCGGGTTGATGCTGTCCTCGTAGACGGGGACGCGGAGTTCGTGGGGACCGGAGAGCACCGCCTCGGGGTCGACGTGTTCGGGGTAGAGGTCGGCCGGGAGGAACGGGCTGTTGGCCGTCAGCGCTACCACCGGTCCGAGGATGCGGGTGGCGTAGCGGAGGTAGCGCCCGAGGTCGGCCGCCTCGGGAATCTGCAGGTGGGGTTGGATGGAGGTGGCGAGCGACTCGACGAGGATGGACGGGAACTGGTGGTCGACACCCGGCAGATCGATCGGGATGCCGTTGTCCATCCGGCGGAGGGTGTCCGCATCGAGCGCGTGGTAGCGCGGGTCGGGCGTCATGTTGGCGGCGAACCAGACACCGCCGCGGGCCTCGCCGGCCGAAAGGTAGACGCTCGTCCCGGCGACCGGCGGCGCCGCC
>PXRM01000025.1:0-93079 GCA_003020985.1 Halobacteriales archaeon QS_4_70_19
CGACGGGACGGCATTCCTCAATGCGGGCGGGTATTCGCTCGCGTTCGCCGGCGACTGGGCGACATGGTTCAAGCGCGGCTTGGCACTGCTCGTCCTCGCGTGCCCGTGTGCGCTGATTATCAGCACGCCGGTCAGCGTCGTCTCCGGGATTACGAGTGCGGCCCGCAACGGCGTGCTCATCAAAGGGGGCACTCATCTCGAGGCCGTCGGCACCGTCGGCGCGGTCGCGTTCGACAAGACCGGGACGCTCACCCACGGGCAGCTCACTGTGACTGACGTCGTCCCCGTCGACGGCGAGTCGTCCGATGCTGTCCTCCAGACGGCCGCGAGTCTGGAGGCGCGGAGCGAGCATCCGATCGCGGAGGCAATCGTCGATGCTGCTGACGAGGCTGGCGTTGAGACCGCGGACGCCTCCGACTTCGAGAGCCTGACCGGTAAGGGCGTTCGCGCCACCGTCGACGGTGAAACACGGTACGTCGGCAAGCCCGGGCTCTTCGAGGAGTTGGGTGTCTCCCTCGACCACGTCCACATTGCAACCGACGGGGGTGTCACCCTCGAGGGGCAACCCTGCGACCACGGCGAGTACTACGACCTCGAAGGTGACACGATCGCGGACCTCCAGCGGGAGGGCAAGACGGTCATCCTCGTCGGGACGGCGGAGCGGATTACGGGCGTGATTGCGGTCGCCGACGAGGTGCGTTCGGAAGCGAAACAGACAGTCGAACGGCTCCATGAGCTCGGCGTCGAGCACATCGTGATGCTCACCGGTGACAACGAGACAACTGCGCAGGCGGTCGGCGAGACCGCTGACGTTGACGAGGTTCGGGCGGAATTTCTCCCCGAGGACAAGGCCGAGGCCGTCGCGGCGCTCGACGACGAATATGGCGGTGTGGCGATGGTCGGTGACGGCGTCAACGACGCACCTGCGCTGGCGACGGCGACGGTCGGCGTCGCGATGGGCGCAGCGGGGACGGACACTGCGGTGGAGTCGGCGGACGTCGCGCTGATGGGTGACGATCTGCTGAAGTTGCCGTACCTCTACGCGCTGTCGGGGAAAGCCAACGGCGTGATCCGAGAGAATATCTGGGCGAGCATCGGCGTGAAGGCACTGTTGGCGATCGGTGTCCCGTTCGGACTGGTGAACGTCGCAGTCGCCGTCGTTGTCGGGGACATGGGGATGAGCCTCGGCGTAACGACGAACGCGTTGCGGCTGGCGCGAATCAAACCTGAGCGGTTCCGTTGAGAGGTCTGTCTTCAACAGGTCTTCTAAGACTGATTTGGCCTATCGGAGCATCGATTTCTCGTCTGCGAACCCGACCGTGACGAGGTATTCGAGGAAGTCGTCGAAGCGCTTGACGTCGCTGGGGGTGTCGGTCGCGAGATGTCGCGCCCACTCGATAGCCCACCGGAAGGCGGGATCCGACCCGCCCTTGCCGTGAATGTACCACCAGCGCGCCGCTTTCAGCACGACGAGCGGATTCGTCGGTGGGTGCTCGCTGGCAAGCTCACGGGTGATGGACTCGATTTCCTCGGGGACGTCGTCGGGTTCGACGGTGTCTGATTGCGTGTTGGCGATATCGACCGGGATGTCTTCGATCGAGACTTCTCTCGATGACTGTTATTGTCTCACGGGAATCACCTGACTGCGAGGACGTTCATTGTGGCCCTCACTCTCTCAGGGGGCAGACAAATACTCATCGTAGTCGGTATGCCAGTGTCTCAACGGTCGATGGTGTCCTAGCAGGTGACCGGCGCGTCGGGGTTGATGCTGAACGCGACGATGGCGGCGTCTTCGGTTGCAGTGACGGGTAGGTCACTGCTGTTGGCCACGAGCTCGCTTTCGGTATACCCTACGGACTTCTCGCCGACCTCGACTGTTCTGTCGAAGACGTACAGGTAGGTGTGCCAACCCGGCCGCGACGGGAGCGTCGCCTCCCCACGTCTCGACCTCGATACTCCCATCGCTCCGGTAGGCGACCTGGAGTTCGCCGGCGTCGACGGTGTCCCCTCCCTCGTGCCTGACGGTGACACGGCCGCTACCAGCGTCGTACTCGTAGCCGAACGAGACATTCGGCGCGGTCCGGGAAACGCCACCGCTTCTCCCGCCCGAGACACTGCTGCCCAGACCCAGCACGAACGTCCCGACGACGGCCGCCAGTACCACGACAAGCAGCGCCAGAACGATCGGCTGTCCGTCGTCCCGGTCCGCGAGGCCGGCGTACAGCGCGAGGTCGTCGCCATCGGGGACGGCGAACGGCTCCAGTGCGGCGACCGGGAGCCCCGCGTAGGTCAGGGCGTCGAGTGCCGCTGCGCGTGTCGGAGCGCCGTCTACCCCGGTCACGCGCGCCCGGACGACCGGCCCGCGAGCGGCGAAGTCCACGCCGACGGCGAGCCTGTCGACCCCGTCGATGGCTGGAGTGACCGTCGCCGCGTGGAGGTCGGCGTCGGCCAGCGCGCCGAGCACCCGGCCGTCCGACGCGACCGCTGTCGGCGCCGTGGGGAGCCGGTCGGCCGCCGCGTCGGCAACTGCCGGTGCCTCGGCTGAGACGGTCGACGCTGCCTCGCCGATACGGGGAACCACGCGGGGAGCGATGCGGCCGTCGACGGCACCGGAGCCGAACGCGCGCAGGGCGGCGTCCACGTCGGCTGTCGGGCGGTCGGTACTGGCAGCCGCGCTCCCAGGGACCGTCGCCACGCCGACTGCGGCGACGCTGCACAGAACGTCTCGTCGAGAGGGCATAATCCCGCCGTCACGTTCCACCGACAAAACCGTACCGCCGACCCCTCGGCCGGCTACGACCCGGTGTCGTACTTGTAGGTCGCCTCGTCCGGGTCGATGCCGAAGTCCTCCGCGCTCTCCTCGGGTTCCTCGGGCTCGTCGACGGCCTCCGCGGCCCGCTTGAACCGTTCGCGGAGCTCCTCGGGCATCCGGAAGCGTTCGGTGTCGATGGCCATCGGGACGGCGTCCGGGTCCAGCTCCTCGCGTTTGGCCTCGAGACGGTCGCGCAGCACCGGCGGGAGGTCCTCGGTCTCGACCGGACGGAACCCGAACTGCGAGAGGTACTCGTGTTCGCTCGTCAGCGAGTAGACGCGCTCGAACCCCTCCATCTCGGCGGTGTCGACGAGCCGCTCGATGACGTGGGCGCCGACACCCTGGTTCCGCCAGCCGTCCATCACGCCGATGCTGGTGAGTTCGGCGACCTCCGGGTCGCTCGGCGTGGGGTGGTAGCGCAGCCGCCCGAATCCGGCGCGCGTGTCGGACTCGTCGTCGACCGCGACGACGTAGTCCCGCGACCGGAACGCCGTCTCGTCGAGGCCCATCGCCTCGATCCCGTCCAGTAGCCAGGCCTCGTCCCGGTTACGCGCATCCCGAACGTACATGGCCGCTCTTTGACCCCTGACACTCTAAAGTGTGCAGGCCACAGGTGACGGCGTGGCACGGTCGCCACCGGGGTGACGCCGCCTCCCCCGATACACGCGCAACGGGTTGACTGTTCACCGACGTCGGAAGGTTTCTTGTCGGGGCCGGCACACCACGCCATACGATGGCGTCCGACGAAGACACCACACTGGCTGAGACCGACCGGGTGGTCCACGAACCACCCGAGGGGTACGTCGAGGGGACGAACGCCTACGAGTTCGCGCAGGCACACGGCTACGACTCGCTGGACGAACTCGTCGGGGCCTCGGCCGACGACGTGGAGTGGTTCTGGGACGCGCTCCCGGACCACCTGGGCGTCGAGTGGTACGAGGAGTACGACACAGTCCGGGACGACAGCGGGGGCCCGCAGTTCACGGAGTGGTACCCCGGGGGGAGCATCAACGTCGCGCACAACACCGTCGACCGCTGGGCCGAACTGGATGCCCCGGAGCGCAACCGCGTCGCCATCACCTGGGAGGGCGAGGGCGGCGAGGTCCGGGAGACGACCTACCACGAACTCGCGCGCCAGTCGAACAAGGTGGCGAACTGCCTCCGCGAGCGCGGCATCGAGAAGGGGGACACGGTGGGCCTGTACATGCCGATGGTGCCCGAGGTCGCCGCCATCATGTACGGCATCTTCCAGGTCGGCGCCATCGCCGTCCCCGTCTTCTCCGGCTTCGGCGTGGACGCGACGGCCACCCGCATCGAGGACCCCGAGGTCGACCTCCTGTTCACCGCGGACGGCTTCTACCGCCGTGGCTCGGAGGTCGAACTGAAAGCGCCCGCCGACGAGGCTATCGAGGCGGCCGGCACCGACGTGGGCAGCGTCGTCGTCTATCGCCGCTTCCCGGACAGCGAGCCACCGATGACCGACGGCCGCGACGAGTTCTGGAGCGAGGCCGTCGCCCCGCAGGACGACGCGTTCGACACCGTCCGGACGGACGCACAGGACGAGTGCATGCTGCTGTACTCCTCGGGGACGACGGGGAAGCCGAAGGGCATCGTCCACACCCACGCCGGCGCCCAGATGCAGGCCGCCAAGGAGATCTACTTCGGCTTCGACCACGACGACGCGGACCGCTTCTTCTGGGTGAGCGACATCGGCTGGATGATGGGCCCGTGGACGCTCATCGGGAACCACACGTTCGCCGGGAACGTCTTCATGTACGAGGGGGCGCCCGACCACCCCGAACCGGACCGCTTCTGGGAGATGATCGACCGGCACGACCTGACGGTGTTCGGCATCTCCCCGACGGCCATCCGCGCGCTCCGGAAGAAGGGCGATAGTCGGACTGCGTCCGACTCGCCGTCCGACTCCCCCGGAGTCGGAGACGACGAGTGGGTCGAGGACCACGACCTCTCCAGCCTCCGCCTGCTCGGCTCGACCGGCGAGCCCTGGGACCCGGAGTCCTGGCTGTGGTTCCACGAGCACGTCGGCAACGGGGAGTGCCCCATCATAAACATCTCCGGCGGCACGGAGATCTTCGGCTGCTTCCTGATGCCGCTCCCCGGGCAGCCGCTCAAGCCCTGCACGCTGGGGTCGCCCGGCCTCGGCATGGACATCGACGTCGTGAACGCCAAGGGCGAGTCCATCCGCGACAGCCACGAACGCGGCTACCTCGTCGCGCGTGACTCCTGTCCCTCGATGACCAAGTCGCTCTGGAGCGGCGACGAGCGCTACCTCGACGAGTACTGGGGCCGCTTCGAGGACATGTGGGACCACGGCGACTGGGCCCAGGAGGACGAGGACGGCTTCTGGTTCCTCCACGGCCGGGCCGACGACGCGCTGAACGTCGCCGGTCGGAAGGTCGGTCCCGCGGAGGTGGAGGGCGCGCTCATCGACCACGAGGCCGTCAACGCCGCCGCCGCCATCGGCGTCCCCGACGACACCACCGGCACCGCCGTCGTCGCCTTCGTCCAGCTGGAGTCCGACCACGCCGAATCGGAGGACCTCCGCGAGGACCTGCGCGCACAGGTCGGCGAGGAGCTGGGCAAACCGTTCCGCCCCCGCGACCTCCTCTTCGTCGACGACTTCCCGATGACCCAGTCCGGGAAGATCGTCCGGCGGGTCATCCAGGCCACCCACCGCGGCGAGGACCTGGGCGACCTCTCCTCCATCGAGAACCCCGAGGCGCTGGAGGAGATCGAGGAAGCGCGGTAGACCGCCATCCACTGCGCAGCATTATCGTACAATTTCAACTATAAAAAGACAATGTGGGATGTTAGTGAGATGTTCGGCGCTGCAGTGGGATGTTGGCGAGATGATAACGGAACGAGTCCGATCGCTCCGCTACCGGCCCCGGTCCACAGGCCTCCGCCGACAGCCACGGGTTCGCCCGTGCCACCGATTGTCGTGAAACGAGTATCACCGGAGGACTAAGCCGACGACCGTCGTACCCGGTCGCATGAGCCAGCAGCCACACGTCGCCGGCATCGCCGGGAGTCTCCGCGACCACAGCTACACCCGTCTGAGCGTCGAGCGGGCGCTCCGGGAGGCCGACCGGCGCGGTGCCACGACGGAACTGCTCGACCTCCGGGAGTACGACCTGCCGATCTACGACGGCGACGCGGACGAGCCGGGCGACGCGGCGGCGCTCACCGCGGCGGTCCGGCGGGCCGACTCCGTCGTCCTCGGGACGCCCTCCTACCACGGCTCGTACTCCTCGGTGCTGAAGACGGCGCTCGACTACTGCGGCTTCGACGAGTTCGAGGACACGACCGTCGGCCTGCTCTGCGTCGCCGGCGGCGCGTTCCCGACGACGCCGCTGGAGCATCTCCGGTCGGTCTGCCGGGCGCTCAACGCCTGGGTCGTCCCGCACCAGGCGGGGCTCCCGCACGTCTCCAGCCAGTTCGAGGGCGACCAGCTGATCGACGAGGGGATGGCCGAGCGCGTCGACGTGCTCGGTCGACGAGTCGTCGAGTACGCCACCATCGAACCGGACCCGCGGTGTGCGGAGGCCGTCGAGAACATGGGCGCCGGCGACTGACGGCTCCGGCCGCTCCCGGAACCCTCAAACGGCGGTCGCGCCTACCTTCGGGCGTGACAACGTGGGTCGAGGAACCGGAGGGCGGGCGGGCCCGCGGCCCCGTCGGTCTCGCCCGGGCGTGGGTGGAGGTGCTGGCGCGGCCCCGTCGCTTCTTCGAGAACGGCGTCGCGCCGGGTGACCAGGCGCCGGGACTCGTCTTCGCGGTCGCCGTCACGCTCGTTCACGTCGCCGTCCGGGGGGCGTTCACCCCCGACATCTTCCCGGTGTACGGTAGTCGGCCGCTGCTGTCGGCGCTGTTCACGTTCGTCGTGACCGGGCTGCTGGTCGCACCCGTCCTGCTGCATCTGACGGCCGCCGTCCAGACGCTCCTGCTCCGGCCGTTCGTCCGCGAGCGCGCCGGCGTCTCCGAGACGGTCCAGGTCGTCGCCTACGCGGCCGCGCCGGGCGTGTTCGCGGGACTGCCGGTCCCGGGGATTCGGCTCGCTGCGGCCCTGTACGGCGCCACGCTGCTGGTCGTGGGGCTGGCGGTCGTCCACGACACGTCGCTCCCGCGGGCCGCGGCCGCGTCCGTGGTGCCGTCGCTGCTGGTATTCGGCTACGCGTTCGGCGGCCTCCCGGCGTCCGAGGCGCTGACCGGCGTCGACGTCGTCCCGGACCCGCGGGCCGAGGGCAGGGCCGGCGTCGGGAACGCGCCCGGTTAGCTTTTGCCGCCGCCCCGAGTGGCGCCGGCATGGAGTACACGACACTCGGCGACACCGGCGTCGCGGTCTCGCGGCTCTGTCTCGGCTGCATGAGCTTCGGCGACCCGGACTGGCGCGAGTGGGTTCGGGGCGAGGCGTTCGGCCACGAACTCGTCGAGCGCGCCCGCGACCTCGGGATCAACTTCTTCGACACCGCGAACATGTACTCGCGCGGCGAGTCCGAGCGCATCCTCGGCGACGCGCTCGGCGAGGACGTCGAGGACCAGGTCGTCGCAACGAAGGTGTTCTTCCGGATGGACGAGGACGACCCGAACTCCGGCGGCCTCTCCCGGAAGACCATCGAGCAGGAGCTCGACGCCTCCCGCGAGCGCCTCGGCGTCGACACCGTCGACCTCTACCAGATCCACCGCTACGACTACGACACGCCCGACGAGGAGACGATGCGTGCGCTCTCCGACGCGGTGCGCCGCGAGAAGGTCCGTTACCTCGGCGCGTCCTCGATGTGGGCCCACCAGTTCGCTGGCATGCTCCACACCAGCGACCGCATGGGACTGGAACGGTTCGCCACCATGCAGAACCACTACAACCTGGCGTACCGCGAGGAGGAGCGCGAGATGCTGCCGCTCTGCGAGCGCGAGAACGTCGGCGTCATGCCGTGGTCCCCGCTCGCCAGGGGCTTCCTCGCGCGACCCCACGAGGAGTACCTGACGACGACCCGGGCGGAGACGGACGACTACGCGCAGGCCCACCCCTACGCCGACAACGGCGGCCAGGAGGTGAACGAGCGCGTCGAGGAGCTGGCCGACGAGGAGGACGCCTCCATGGCCCAGATCGCGCTCGCCTGGCTCCTCCACAAGGAGTGGGTCGACGCACCCATCATCGGCACGTCCAGCATCGAGCACCTGGAGGACGCGGTCGCCGCACTGGACATCTCGCTGTCGGACTCGGACATCGAGTACCTGGAGGAACCGTACGAACCGGTGCCCGTCTCCGGGCACGAGTGACGGGTCGTCCCCCCGGATAGCTCGCCCCGGCGGTCGTCAGCGTCGCCGGCGGGCGACCAGCAGTGCACCGACCAGCGCGGCGACCAGAGCCGTGACCGCGCCGAAGCCGGGGCCCTCAGCGGCTGTCGGCGACTTCTGAACCACGTCCGACCAGTCCTCGGGGCTCGGCGTCGCGGTGCCGGCAGCCGCGCCGTCGGCACCGTCCTCGCCGGACGTACCACCGGTGTCATTGCCGCCAGCGGCGTCGCCGCCGCCATCGCTCGCTTCACCGTCGCTCGCACCGTCCTCGCTGGCACCGTCGCCGGTGTCACCGGACGCCGTGTCGGAGTCGGACGCCTCGGCCGCGGAGGCGGTGGCGTCGGGCGTCGCACTGGGGGTCGCGGTCGGCGTGGGTGAGGGGAACGGGGTGCCGTCTTCCGGCGGGGTGCGCGTCGGCGTGGGTTCGGGCGTCGGCGTCGATTCGGCTGTCTCCGTCGCCGTCGGCGTCGATTCGGCGGTGGCCGTCGGTGTGGGGGTGTCCTCGGACGGCGGCGGGCCGAGTTGCTCGCGGGCCTCCTGCTCGTTCGAGCAGTCACAGACGTAGAAGTAGTGGGAGGAGGCCTGGATCTCGCCGTCCTGGCCGGCGGTCGTCGACTGGAGCTGGTACCAGCCCGGGTCGTCCGGCGTGTCGATGCACCCGGTGACGTGGTTGACGAACTGGTCGCCCGCGTTGAGTGTCGGGGGACTGCCGCCGAAGTCGTCCTCGTCGTAGAAGTCGGCCTCGAACACGTCCTCGGTCACCTTCGTCGACTTGACGTTCTTCGTGAAGCTCTCGTCCGTCTCCGTCCCGGGGTCGTCGTTGTTCCGGTCGACCCCGAACGCCTTCCCGTTGCTCGCGCCGCAGCCGCTGAACCCGCCCTCCTTCCACGTGGCGCGGAGGAAGTCCAGCTTCTCGAACCCGCGGTTCGGGACGGCGAAGCTCTTCATGTCACCGTCGTCGAGGCCAGGCTGACGACTCGGGACGACCGTGAAGTTCCCCTTGTCCGCGTCGCCGTGGCCGGCCGCGGCCACGCCCTCGGAACCGCCGAGTTGTGGGCCGACGAGCGTCGGCGCGACGGCGCCGACCACGACGAGCGTGACCAGCACCAGCACCGCCAGGGGTCGTGTCCTGTTCATAGTTGCCTCGCTTGCCCACAGGGAGTGGCTGCCGCCGGGTAGGGGTTACCCCCCGTATCAGGGGGATGTTGATATCGGGGCAGGTTCGGGGACCGGGGCCTCCCCGTTGGGCACGTACGAGCGGATGTGTCCGGTCAGTCGCGCCGGCGCAGGAGGAGGGCGGACGCGAGGACGCCCGTGAGGCCGGCGATAGCTCCGAATCCGGGGCCCTCCGCGGCGGTCGGCGACTGCTGCACGACGGCGGCCCAGTCCTCGGGTGGCGTCGGACTCGGTGTCCCGGCGGCTGCGGCGCTCCCACCGGCGTCATCGCCGTCACTGGCCCCGTTCGGGCCGCCGGACCTGTCCTCATCGGCGCCGACCGAGGTCGCTGTCTCGGCCGCCGTCGCGCCCCCCGACGAGGCCGTCGATTCGGCCGTCGCCGTCGGGGTCGCGGTCGGTGTGGGTGAGGGGAACGGGGTGCCGTCCTCGGGCGGGGTGCGCGTCGGTGTGGGTTCGGGCGTCGGCGTCGGTTCGGCGGTCGCCGTGGCCGTCGCTGTCGGTGTGGGGGTGTCCTCGGACGGCGGCGGGCCGAGTTGCTCGCGGGCCTCCTGCTCGTTCGAGCAGTCGCAGATGTAGAAGTAGTGCGACCTCGCCTCGAAGTTGCCGTCCTTCGACGCGATCGTCGAGGAGACCTGGTACCAGCCCGGCTCGTCGGGCGTGTCGATACAGCCCGTCGTCTTCCCCACCAGTTCGTCGCCCTCGTAGAAGGTGGGCGGATTCCCGCCGAAGTCGCCCTCGTCGTAGAAATCGGCCTCGAACACGTCCTCGTTCACCTTGGTCGACTTGATGCTGGCGAAGAGGCTCTCGTCGGTCTCCGTCCCGGGGTCGTCGTTCCCACGGTCGATACCGAACACCTCGGCGTTGTTCGCGCCACAACCGGCGAACCCGCCGTCGACCCACGTCACCCTGACGAAGTCGACCTTCTCGAACCCCCGGGGCGGGACACCGTAGTTCTCCATGTCACCGTCCTCCAGTCCGGGCTGGGGGGTCAGCATCACCCACGTCAGGTTCCCGTCCAGGCCGTGGCCGGTGGTCGCCGCGCTCCCGGCGCCAGCGGGCGGCGTCACCCCGGCGACCAGGCCCAGCGCGAGGACGGCGGCGAACAGGCGGCGCGCGCGGGTAGCGGACACACGCGGACGTGCTCCGGGGGCAATCAAATCGGTTGCCCCGGATGTACGCCCCCGTTCAAGTGCTCCGCGGACGGACAGGTCGACGCCACCCGGTGGCCCCGTCGCCCGGCCGTCGGGCGCTCTGCGCCCGTGTGCGGTACGTCCACAGTCCGAGTGACTGATAACACACACTCCTATTTGACACGGTAGTTATTTATCACGAGCGCCGTAGCGGACGACCATGCGGTACGTCAAGATCGTCCTCATCCCGGAGTCGGGCGGGCTCCACCCGGCCGAAGAGCGTCTCAGAGACGACCCCGACGTCCAGGAGGACGCCATCCTCCACCTGAACCTGCTCGACGACGGAACGGCGGTGTCCCTGGCGACCCACCACGGCGACTCGGACCGCCTCCGCGAGATCCTCTCCGGGAGCGACGACGTCCTCGACTTCGAGGTGCTCGACCGGGACAACGGCATCCAGACCTACATCCACTTCACGCCCAACGAGACGACCGAGGCGCTGCTCCGGCTCACCCGCGAGTACGAGTTCGTCATCGACACGCCGATCCGGTGGGACGCCGACGACAGCGGCGCCGTCCGCGTCGGGCTCATCGGTGACGACGACACGGTCCAGCGGGCCATCGAGAGCGTCCCGGACAACATCCGCCTGGAGCTGGAGCAGCTCTCGGAGTACAGCCCCGAGTCCCAGGAGCTCTCGGCGCTGCTCACCGAACGGCAGAAGGAGATTCTCGACACGGCCGTCGACGTCGGCTACTACGAGGTCCCGCGGCGCGCCACCCACGAGGACATCGCCGACACACTGGACCTCTCGACCACGACCGTCGGCGAGCACCTCCGGAAGATCGAGGCGCGGATGCTCTCCGAGATCGCCCGGTCCCCCTGACCTGCCGCCCCCCTCCGACGTACCGCACTTCCACTCCCCCCCGCGAGTGGGCGTCGCCCACAGCGGCCCCGCCCATGCCAGCCCGCCGTCCTCCTGGACGACGCGCAGGTGGTAGGCGTCCGCATCGGTCCCCTGCGTCCCGTCGTACTGCATCCCCGTCACTGGTGCCCCGCGACGAGCGTCGCCCCGGTGTCTGTGCTCGACAGTGAGACGGTCCCGTCGAACCCGCGCACCAGCCGCTCATCGTCGTCCCACGCCTGTACCCGGAGCGTCACGGGCTCGCCGACGACCGCCTCCGAGGGTGCGACGACGTCGAGGGTCGAGAACGTCGACTGCAACAACCGGGCCAGTGCCACCGGCGACGGCGCCGCGCGCGCGAACGCCGCGACCGGTGCGAACAGGGCGTCGTGCGCCCAGGCGCGTCCGCTCGTGGCTGTCCGCTCGCGGGAAGGAAGGTCGAGGGTCTCAGGTGTCGGCTCTCCGGGCCGGACTGCCGAGGGATATTACTATAATCCTGATAACTATGGCCAAATAGGCAAAACAACCCGGTTATGCGGCCATTATTCGTGCGCAGCGTCCCACTCGTCGGGTTTCTTGTAGTTCGCGCACTCGTTGCATTGGACCCGGCCCATCGCGTCCATCGCGTTGTCGAAGGTCCCGCAGTTGGTGCAGTAGAAGCCCCAGCGGTCCTCGCGGGCGGGCGAGGCGTACGCCACGAGGAACGGCCCCTTCTGGCCGGTTTCGGCCTCGTCCAGTGCGACGTACAGCGTGCCCTCCGGGCCCTCGCGTACCTCCAGTCGGTCGTCGGGAGCCGGTTCGAGGTCCGCGCCAGCGTCCCCGTCGCCGTCGGTCATACGCCCTCGTAGCGGAGTCGGCGGCTAAAGCCTTCCCACGCGGCCGTCGGTCGGGGACCGTGACCCGCCTTCCGCACCGCCCCTGCACTACCGGCCGAAGCGGTCATGGTCGCGGACCGACTTCCCCCATGGAGACGACATGGCAGGTCCCCGGCTCCTCCACTACTCGGACGTCGAGAACGCCTACGACACGCCCGAGCGCATCGGGCGGCTGGCGGGAACGCTGCAGGCACGACGCGACGCGCACCCGGACGCGACCCTGGTCTGCGGGACCGGCGACAACGTCGCGCCGGGCGTGCTGGCGCTCACCACGCGGGGCGCGCAGGCGCTCGACTTCTTCGAGGCCGTCGACACCGACGTGGAGACGTTCGGTAACCACGACTTCGACTTCGGCCCGGGGCGGACCCACGAACTGGTCGCCCGGTCGCCCCAGCAGTGGGTGACCGCCAACGTCCGCGAGGGAGACGCGCGCTTCGCCACCGACCACACCGTCCCCTGGACGGTGCGCGATGCCGGCGGGGCGACGGTCGGGTTCGTCGGCGTCACGAGCGCGCTGACGGCCTCCATCAACCCGGAAACGACGGCGCTGGGGTTCACGGACCCCGTCGTCGCCACGCGGGAGGCGATGGCCGAGCTGCGGGCCGCCCACGACCCCGACTACGTGGTGGCGCTGTCCCACCTCGGCCGCGACGACGAGCGCCTCGCCGCCGAGACCGATGTCGACGTGGTGCTCGGGGGACACCTCCACGCCGAAACCGTCGAGCGGTTCGACGACACCGTCCTGACGCGCCCGGGCGTCAACGGCGCGGTCTGCTTCGAGGTGCTCCCCGGGACGGGCGAGGTCCGCCGGCACGCCGTCGACGAGGGGCCGCTGGACGCGGCGCTGGCCGACCACCTCCGCGAACGGATGACCGCGGCCGGCCTGGACGAGGTGGTCGCCCACGTCGACGAGCCGGTACCACGGACCGAGGGCGATTGCTTCCGCGGGGAGTCCCGCATCGGCAACTTCGTCGCCGACGCGTACCTCCGGGCCGCGCGCGAGGCTGGCGTCGAGGCGGACCTGGCCCTCCAGAATAGCGGCGGCGTCCGCTCGGGACCGCCCCTCGCCGGCGACGTGACCGTCGGCGACCTCGTCAGCGTCGTCCCCTTCGAGGAGCCCACGGTCGTCCTCGAACTCGACGGGGCACTGCTCCGACGGGCGCTGGCAGAGGCTGGCGGCGCCGACGTCGGCTTCGGCGCTCGCGACTGGTGGCACGGCCACGTCGCCGGCGCCGAACTGGTCTACGACTACCGGGGCCACGAGCTCGTCGACGCCCGCGTCGGCGGCCGGCCTATCGACCCGGACCGCACCTACCGCCTCGTGACCGCCGACTGCCTCCGGCACATTGACGACGAGTTCCCCGCCCTCTCCGGGCTGGAGCCGCTGGCGACCCTCGGCACGCAGTACCAGTTGCTCGTCGACTACGCCCGCTCGTGCGGGGTCGCGCCGGCCATCGAGGGACGTATCGAGCGCCGGGGGGTCTGAGTCGGGCGGGGGTGCTCGGCCACATCGCGGCCGTCGGTGGGGCCGACGCCCGAACGGAACGGTTCAGGCCGTGTCGTCCCGCAAGGAGGGGATCACCCTGGTCGTGGTGCCGGTCCGCTACCCGCTGACGTCGCACTCCCGGGCGACGTTGGGACGGACCGCAAAGGTCGTTCGGGACACCGGTGCCGTCCCGTCACTGGGCTCGACTCGCCGGTCGATCGGCGCCCGAGCCACGGGCGGTCGCGGCGCTACGTCCGGGCGGTCGCGGCGCTACGTCCGGGCGGTCGCTCCGCGTCGGCCAGCCGGTCCCGGACGTTGGTCCGGACCCGCGACCGGATGTACATGTAGCACCGGCTCGCCCCCCTGGCCGGGTCCACGTCGGGCGACCGCGTGCCGTAGTCATATACGTCCGTGCCGCGTTGGGCACGCATGAGCAGACAGTCGCGCGTGGGGGCGCCGCCGGTCCCTCGCCCCCGGCTCGACAGCGAGGGCTGGTCGCTCGTCGAGGACGAGGTTGAGACCCTGTTCAGCCTGTCGACGGCACGGGTCGAGGGGCGCACGCAGGTGTTCGAGGACACGGCCCTCCGTGCGGCGGTCCGCGAGGCCACCGGCGTCGACCACATGTGGCGGTTCTTCTTCGCGACCAGGGTGACGTTCTCGCCCCCGCTCGCGGCCGGACTCGCGCCCCTGGTCCGCTCGCGCGTCGCCAGCGAGGCCCGCTCGTCGTTCGCCGACGACCTGCTGGCCCGTGGCTTCGAGAAGGTCGCGAAGGGCGACGCGAAGCGGGCACGGGTCCGCTCGGGTGCCCGCGCCGAGTTCACCCCGTTCAAGGCCCGGTACCGGCTCGACGACCGGTCGCTGGACACCGAGGGGTTCCTCGCCGTCTGGTTCGACGACGGGTTCGTCATCGCCGGCGGGGCCTACCCGGCCGACCTGAAGACCGTCCTAAACGAGGCCCTGGTGGAGGCGTCCGACGCAGAGACCTACCGCGAGGAACTGCTGGACCTCATCCGCGAGGTCGGCGCCTGAGAGGGCGTCCGGTCGGGCGTCGCGCGCCCGTCAGAGCCCCAGTCCCGCGAGAACGAGAGCCGCCGGCGAGACGGCCACGTCGTCGTAGCCGAGATGCCGGAGGGGACCGTCGGCCTCGGCGCCGAGGGTAGCGACCTCGCGGGACCCGATCCGGGCGACGGCCGTGAGGTCCGCCGCCGCCAGCGCCGCCGGGAGCGACCCCCCTGCGCCCCCCGACACACCGCTGCCGCCGGGCGCGGAGCGGAGCAGGTCGACCAGCACCCCGAGCGACGGGAAGTCGACGAACACCCGGTCGGTGTACGCCTCTACCTGGAGCTCGTGGCCGTCGACGGTCACGGTCAGGTCCGCACTCACGTCCAGTCCGAGCGGCGCGTCGGCGATCCGCTGGATGGCCGTCACCAGCGGTGTCATGTCGGTCGCGTCGCTCATCGGCCGATGCGTCGCGTGAGTCGTTCCTGGCCGCCCCGGCCTGCCGAGGGGTGCGATCGGCGGTCACTCACGCTCGCGCTCGCGCGTGGAGACCCGGAGGGTCCCGTCGATGCGCCAGTGGGCGTGTTCTGCGTCCGGCCCGGTCCGGTTCGGGATGGCCACCTCCAGGTCGTCGAACTCGTAGGTGATCTCCGCGCCGCGGCCGGTCAGCCGGTCGTAGATGCTGATGGCCAGCTCCGGCCAGGTCGTCGTCTCCTCCGCCTCGGGTACGGCCTCGCTCATACCGGGTCGTACGGTCGTGGCGGACTTATAGCCCGTGGCACCGGCGGTCCGGGGTCCGGCTCACTCGACGAGCCCGGGCGCGTCGGGGGCCCGGCCGATGGTGAGGAACCCGGTGTGGCCGACGGGTGCCGTGTCGGGGCGCGAACCGCGGTCCCCGAAGCTGAACTCCCGCTGGATGGTCTCGTGGGTCGTCACGTCCTCCAGCCCGCACTCGCGGGCGGCCTCGGCCGCGGCCCTGGACCCCTCGACGAAGGGACTGTAGACGGCGATGAACCCGCCCGGGAGCAGCAGTTCGTCGGCCCGGGCGGCGACCGACGGTGCGTCCTCCGTGTCGAGCGTCAGCAGGTCGAACCCGGAGAGGTCCCCCAGGTCCTCGATCACGTCGCCGGTCCGGACCTCGACCGCGTCGGCAACGCCGCCCACGGCCATGTTCTCGCGCGCCACCTCGGCGAACTCCGGGTCCCGCTCGTAGGTGACGACCCTGGCGCCGGCGCGCGCGAGATAGGCCGCCAGGACGCCCGTCCCCGTCCCCGCGTCGAGGACGCGGTCGCCGGTCCCGGCACCCGTCTCCCCGAGGACGAGCCCGACGTCCCGGGGGACCATCGGCGCGCCCGTCCGTTCGAAGTGGTGGAACAGGTCCGGCCCCCGCAGCCGCCGGACGACGAACTCGTCGTCGAGGTGGGTGGCGACGGTGTCGCCGGGCTGGACGCCCGCCGGGACCCGGAGGATGCCCAGGTCCGTCTCCAGACGCTCGCCCGGACGGAGCAGGTACTCGCGGTTCTCGCGGACGAGCAGGACCGGCGAGCGATCCGCGGCGGTGTCACCCCCCTCGTCGGTGGTGTCCTCGTCGGCCACGTCGCTCGGGGCGGCGGTACCGCTGCCGGCGTCCGTTGCGGCGTCGTCGCTCCGGTCGCCGTCGGTCACTCCAGCATCTCGACGGCGGCCGCGAGGTCGCCGTCGGTCGCCTCGAGCGCCTCGCGGGCGTTCTCCTCGCTCGCGCCCGTCCGGGCGGCGACGATCTCCACGTCGGAGTCCGGGATCGCGGTGCTACCGCCCCCGTCGTCGGCTGCCTCCTCGGATGCGTCGGCGTTACCCTCGACAGCCGTGGCGCCCCCCTCGCCCCGCGGGCGGGACGCCGGCGAGCCCACGACCTGGTAGGTCGCCTGCCCCTGTGCGTCCATCTTCTGGACCTGGGCGTCGGTAAACACGAGGTCCTCGTCGGGGGTCCTGATGATGACCTCCTCGGCGTCGAGCTCCTCGAGGTCGATCCCCATCTGCTCCATCATCTGCTTCATCTTCCGTGGGTTGAGTCCGCCGCCTCCTCCGAACATACCTGTGAAGAGCAGCCCTGCAGTCAAAAACGTACTTGTCGTCGCCCGGGTGCATCGACGATCATAGTGATGCGCGTGAGCGACAGAGCGTCGGACGGGTGCATCCCGGTCCCACTGAGGCGTGGATTGTCCCGCTGCCACCGTCGGTACCACCGGCACCGGTCGTCGCACCACATCGCACCGCGCCTCTGACCCCACACGCCCCTATCACGGGGTGATGTAATGCGGTTTCGAGCGTTTTCACGCCGTGATAACGGCTCGGTCACAGCGTCTCATGTTCGTTGTTACCACTGTTCGGTGAGAAAATGCTTCGTATCACCGTTCGGCGACGAGTTCGCGCAGAATCGTCCGGGTTACCGGGAAACGCGGGCCAGGCGAGCGGCGGTCAGTAGAACTCGCGGACGAGGTCCATCGCGTCGTCCGGGGCCCCCTCCGGGATGTCGGCCATCGACTCGGAGAGTCCCTCGCGCTCCTCGAAGCCGACGGAGTTCTCGTCCTGGTAGATGACGCCCTGGTACTCCTTGTCCACGTCGAGGATCTTCTCCTTGGCGGCGTCGTAGTCGGTCGGGTCGTGGTCCTCCTCGTCGAGATCCACGATGGTGTCGCGGAAGTAGTCGTACGTGTCGACGTCGTTGAACGTCACGCACGGGCTGTAGACGTTGACGAAGCCGAAGCCGTCGTGCTCGATGGCCTTCTGGACGATCTCCGTGTGGCGCTGGGAGTCCGAGGAGAACGACTGGGCGATGAACGTGCCGCCGGCCGAGAGCGCGAGTGCGAGCGGGTTGACCGGCTGCTGCTTCGTCCCCCCCGGGGAGGTGGAGGTCTCGAAGTCCTCGCGCGAGGTCGGCGAGAACTGCCCCTTCGTCAGCCCGTAGATGCGGTTGTCCATGACCACGTACGTCATGTCGACGTTCCGGCGGACGGCGTGGACGAAGTGGCCGGCCCCGATGGAGTAGCCGTCACCGTCGCCGCCGGCGACCATCACCTCCAGGTTCGGGTTGGCCATCTTCACGCCGGTTCCGACCGGGAGCGCGCGCCCGTGTACGCCGTGGAGCGCGTACGAGTGCATGTACGTCCCGATCTTGCCGGAACAGCCGATGCCGGCGACGACGAACGTGTTGTCCGGGTCGTTGCCGGTGTTCGCGAGGGCCTTCATCATCCCGTTCATGGTGCCGAAGTCGCCGCAACCGGGGCACCAGGTGGGCTGTGCGTCGGACTTGAAGTCGGTGAATCGGATGTCGGAGCTCATGTTATTCTGCCTCCACCTCGGCGGTCTCGCCGGCCAGTTCCTGCTTCACCCGCTCTGCGAGTTCGTCGGCCTTGAACCGTACGCCGGTGTACTTGTTGATGCGCTTGACCCGCTCGAGGGCGTCGTGTTCGAGCACGTCGGCCCACTGGCCGGTCGCGTTGCACTCGACGACGACGACCTCCTCGGCGTCCCGGATCTCCCCGGCGAGGTCCTCCCGCGGGAAGACGTACGGGCAGGAGAGGAAGCGGACGTCGACGCCCTCCTCGTCGAGGATGTCGATGGCCTCCAGCATCGCGCCCTCGTTCGACCCCCAGGAGATGACGAGGTCGTCCGAGTCGGCGTCGCCGAACTCGCGGGGCGACCAGTCCTCGCGCTCGCGTGCGGTCTCGACCTTCCGGTTGCGCTTGTCGACCTGCTCGACGCGGACGTCCTCCTCCTCGGTCCGGCGCCCGAGTTCGTCGTGCTCGAGGCCGGTCGTCATGTGCGCGCCGCCCTCGACACCCGGGAACGTCCGGGGCGAGACGCCGTCGTCGGTCGCGGCGTGGGGGGTGAACTGCTCCTTCTCGTTGGTCCACTCCTCGACCTCGTCCTCGCCGACGACACGGCCGCGCTCGATCTCGACGGCGTCCATGTCGAACTGCTCCGGCTCGTAGGTCTGTTCGGTGACCGCCAGCGCCAGGTCGCTCACGAGGAAGACCGGCGTCTGGTACTTCTCCGCGAGGTTGAACGCCTCGATGGTCTTGTGGAAGCACTCCGCGACGGTGGTCGGCGCGAGGACGAACCGCGGGATCTCCCCGTGGCCGCCGTACAGCACCATGTCGAGGTCCCCCTGCTCCTGCTTGGTCGGCATCCCGGTGGAGGGCCCGGAGCGCATCACGTCACAGATGACCAGCGGCGTCTCCGTCTGGGCGATGAGCCCGAACGTCTCGGTCATTAGGTCGATGCCGGGCCCGGAGGTCGCGGTCATCGACCGCGCGCCGGCACGGGCCGCCCCCAGCGCCATGTTGATGGCCGAGAGCTCGTCCTCCGCCTGGACGACCTTCCCCCCGTAGCGGTCGATGCGCTCGGTCAGGTACTCCATCACGTCCGTCGC
The DNA here is from genome assembly GCA_003020985.1 of Halobacteriales archaeon QS_4_70_19. Taxonomy (GTDB): domain Archaea; phylum Halobacteriota; class Halobacteria; order Halobacteriales; family Haloarculaceae; genus Haloglomus. The sequence goes on from PXRM01000025.1 coordinate 19,113, forward strand.
GGGCGTGATGGGGTAGCCGGAGTAGAACCGGCAGCCGGCGGCGATGGCACCCATCCCGATGGCCTCGTCGCCGTTCAGCAGGACGTAGTCGGCGTCAGTCGTCTCCATCTCGTACTCGGTGGTCAGCTCGTACTCCTCCTGGACGTACTCCTGACCCAGCCGAGCGGCCTCCTTGTTGGTGTCGACGATGGCCGACCCCTTGTCGCCGAAGCGCTTCTCGAGGGCCTCGTCGAGGTTCTCGATGGGGAACCCGGCGACCTCGCAGGCCGCCCCCAGCGCGACGATGTTGCGGACGATCGCCCCACCGGCCTCCTCCGCGAGCCGCTTGAGGGGTACGTCCAGCCCGGTCATGTCTCCGGGCGCCTCGAAGTCCTTCATCATCGTCCGCTCGCCGTCGTAGATGATGACGGAGCCGTCGTGGAGTTCGTCCGTGTTCTCCTCGACGGTGCGCTCGGTGAGCGCGATGAGGATGTCGAGGCGGTCGACCACGCTCTCGACGCGGTCGACCGAGGTCCGGACCTTGTACGCGGTGTACCCGCCCCGGATCCTGGACGCGAAGTCCTTCGAGGTGAAGACGTGTCGACCCGCCCGGGAGAGTGCTTGTGCGAAGATTTTCCCGGTAGAGTCGATCCCATCGCCGGCTTCGCCGCCGATGGCCCAGTTCAGGTCGTCTGGCATACTACGTCGCCGTTCCCATGGGCGGACGTTAAGCCTTCTGAATATTGCCGTTTCCTCCGCATTGCTGAATCTAGACCGCGCCGCTCGTGGCGCCGCAGTCGTGCTGCGGGCCATCGAGACGGTCCCGGCCCTTGCGCGTTGACCGCCGCGGCGCGGGACCGGAAGCGAAAGGTCGTTGCCGGTCGCTCCCCGAGCGCGACCATGGACGCAACCGACCTCCGCGTCGTCGCCGTGGACGAGTGCGGTCCGGACACGGTCGCCATCGAGTTCGAGTCGCCGGACGGGTTCGAGGCCGAACCCGGCCAGTTCGTGAAGCTCAGCGCCGAACTCGACGGGGAGTCGGTCTCCCGGTTCTACACCATCTCCTCGCCCGACGTGGTCGACACCTTCGAGATCACCGTCGGCTACGACCCCGACGAGGCCGGCCCGTTCAGCGAGCATCTCCTCACGCTCGCGTCTGACAACCTGGTCACGGTGACGGGTCCGTTCGGCAGCGACTACTACGAGGGCGAGTCGCGCGCGGTCGTGCTGGCCGGCGGCCCGGGCATCGGTCCGGCCGTCGGAATCGCGGAGCGCGCGCTGGCCGACGGTAACGAGGCGGTCGTCGTCTACCGCGACGACGCGCCGGTCCAAGCAGTCGTTCATTTACGGGTTCGAACCGTTCCTCGACGCGGCGACGGCGGCGCTCCGGGAAGCCGGGGCCGACCCGGACGCGGCGAAGGTCGAGAACTTCGGTTGATCCCAGCCCGTCGGGCCCACCACCAGCCAGGTGACTATCCCACACAGTTATATAAATCACCCGGGGTAACCACCAGTGTCTTTAAGCGACTCCTTGCCCGCCACTGTGTAGAGACGACTGTAGTATATGACAGGACACAACGACAACCCCTCGGATAGGCCCGGTGGGGACGACCCAGGGGACGACGGAAACGGGGGTGGGTCCGAGTTCGGGGCCGCCGGCTCGGACGCCGCACCCGACGATGGTACAGGGGGAACGACCGACCACGGCGGACTCGTCGGTGACGGCGGCGAACCCGTCGGTTCCGGCCGGGGTGATGGCCCCGACGGGAGCGGCTTTGACTTCCAGTCGTGGATGCAGAACGTGGATCCGCGCGAGAGCGCCGGCGGCGTCGAGGGGGACGACACGCCGGACCCCATCTACAGCCCCTCTGAGCTCCCGGAGAGCGTCGGGCTCGGCGGTGAGGGCCCCCGCGTGAAGACGTTCGGTCGAGACCGTGCGGAACTCCCGTCCGGCCCGAATGCCATCCCGCTGCTCGCAGTGGGCATCGTCGGTGCCGTCGTCGTGGAGGCGGGGAGCCGCATTGTCGGCGTCATCCCCGGCGTCTCGGGGCGCTCGTCCGCCTCGTCGACGACGTCGCGGACGGCCGAGGCCGCCGACTTCGAGTTCGAGAACGGCGGCTTCGACTTCGTTCGAGTTCGAGAACGGCGGCTTCGACTACCAGGGCTGGCTCTCCGCCGGCGACAACGAGTTCGCCGCCCCCGCGCCCGACCCGGAGCCAACCCTGGAGACGGAGCCGGCTGCCGCACCCGCCGAGGCCGCCGCCGGCACCTCTGCCGGTGCCACCGCGAGCGCGGCAGCCGAGGGCACCGCCGCGAGCGGTCCCACGGCCGAGGCCCCCGGCTTCGGCGAGCCATCACCGACGGTCGGCACGGGCGACGAGATGCCACCGATCAAACTTGCCGCGTTCGCGCTGTTCGCCGCCAGCGCCGTGGCGGTCGCGTTCACCATCCTGAGCGCCGGCGGCGTCGTCGGCCCCGCGCAGAACGTCGCCCAGGCGGGCGGCAACGGTGGCGGTGCCGGTGCGGCCAACGCGACGGCCACGCCGACGCCGGCGCCGACGGCTACTGCGACGGCCACGCCGACGCCGGAGTCGACGCCGACGCGGACGGACAACCCGACGCCAGCAGATACGCCGACGGAGTCGCCCACAGCGACGCCCACGGACAGCCCGACGGCCACGCCGACCCCGACGGCAACCCCGACGCCGACGGCAACCCCGACGCCGACTCCGACGCCCACGCCGACGCCGTCGCCGACCCCGACGGCGACGCCGGAGCCGACCGACACGCCGACCCAGACGCCGATCGGCGGCGGACTGCTGGGCTGACCGCGACGGCTCCGTTCCCGTTCCGATCTCCGTCCTCCGGCCTCGTGCGTTCCCGTCAGTGAGTACCGCAGCTCCTCACGTGCCGAACCGTCTGTCGGATAGCTAGCAGATTAGCGACTGACGGCCGATACAATCGGCGGGGAATTTAGCTTTCCAGGAAAACCCTCGATTTTCGAGGATACAGCTACTGCAGCCCGAGGTCCGCACTCATCGCGTTGCCGGCGCGCGGGACGCCCTTGACCGTGTACGTCTCCCCGTCGACGAAGGCGGCGGCGGGCGAGGCGAGGAACTGGACCACGTCCGCGATGTCCTCCGTGTGGCCGATGCGGCGGTTCACCTGGTCGCGGGGCGGCATGTCGGATTCGTCGATGCCGAGCGTCTCCGCGACGCCGGGCGTCTGGACGAGTCCGGGGGCGACGCAGTTGACGCGGATACCGTGGTCGGCCCACTCGACCGAGAGGGTCTCCGTCAGGCGGATGATGGCCGCCTTCGCCGCGGAGTAGTGGCTCTCGTTGGGAGCGGCGTGCTGGCCGTTCACGCTGGACATGTTGACGACGGTGCCGCCGGGGTCGTCGCCCTCGCGCATCGCCCGCCCGGCAACCTGCGTGCAGTGGAAGGTCCCCGTCAGGTTGAGGTCGACGATGGCCTCCCAGCCGTTCGGGGAGATGTCGTCGAACGCGGCCACGAACTCGCCCCCGGCGTTGTTGACGAGGACGTCGACGCCGCCGAACTCCTCGACGGTCGCCTGCACGAACGCCTCCACGTCGTCGCGGTCGCGGACGTTGCACTCGACGGCCAGCGCGTCGCCCGCGTCCGGGTCCTCGTTGATGCCCTCGGCGACGGGGTCGACGCGGTCCTGCGAGCGCGAGCAGATGGCCACGTCCGCGCCGCCGGTCGCGAGCGTCTCGGCGACCGTCCGCCCGATCCCCTGGCTCGCGCCAGTCACGATGGCACGCTTCCCCTCGACGCCGAACTCCGCCTGATGAAGTGACATGCGGCAGGCCGCGGCCGCCGGGCGCAAGTGTCTACCGATTGGTGGGGGTCACCGGTCGTCCGCGTCGGCCTCGTCGCCGTCGTCCACGGCTCCTGCTCCCGTGTCCGCGTCGCGGTCGTTCCGCTCGCGGTCACGCCGCCGGCCGAACCCGAACAGCCCCCCGAGCGTCTCTAGCTCCTCGACCGCCGTGGCGGGGACGTCCGTCCCCTGGACCCGACGGGCGAGCTCCTCCTCGACGTCCGGCACCTCGACGGCGCCGCCGGTCGCTGCCTCGATGGGCTCGCGGATGAACTCCTCCTCGGCCGCGTCGACGAGCTTCCCGGCATCCTCGTTCAGTTCCAGCACCTCGGCGGCGAGCGTCGGGTCCAGTCCACCCGTGGCGACCGAGAGGTCGTTGCCGACGTTCACCCGCTCCAGTTCGACCGACACGTCGCCGTCGGTCGCGGTGTCCGTGGCCGCTGTCGCCCGCCCGTCGGCGGTCGCGGGCCGGCCGGTGCGACGGCGAGAGACGAACGCCGAGAGGAGGGCGACGATGGCGAGGTCGACGAGGTGTCGCCACCGGGGACTGGTATCGCGCATGCTGCGCGCCACGAGGAGCCGCAGCGGCAAAAACCCGGCCGTTCGGTCGGTCACGCCGGACCTGTCGTCGCGGAGGCGTCGCGACCGCCCTCGACGGGGGTGTAGTGGCCGCCCTCGACGGCGACGCGGCTCCCGTTGTCGGTCGGATACGATGGGGAGTACTGCAAGGCGAGAGAAGCTACCCGTCGTTCAGGCGCTATCGTCCATCCGCTTGTGGTACTCCTCGCGTGCGGCCTTCAGGCCCGCGACGAGGATGTAGACGGCGTCCACGATGTCGATCTCGTCGAAGCGGCCCTTCACGTCCGTGTCGACCGGGAGCGAGTCCGACGCGCTCTCGGCGAGGTCGCCGCTGGAGTCGTCGGAGCCCGGGTCGTCGGTGACTGAACTCTGCTCGGCCGTGTCGGCCGTGGAGACGCCGCCCGAGGTGTCGACGCCGGCGCCGCCGGCGTCCTCGGCGTCGGAGCCACCGCCACGGATGGCGCGCACGAGCAGGACGACGCCCACGACCAGGACGCCGACGATGGCCAGTTTCTTCCCGCCGATCCCGCCGGACTCCGTGGAGTCACTCGTCATGGGTACCCCTTGCGCCCCGCGGGTCTTAAACGGTAGTGGGGCCGGTATCACGCGGTTTCGCCTATGTTTCCCTGCCGGAGACGACCGGGCCTGCGGCGAAAGGACCATCACACGTCAGCGAGAGGGGGAGGTATGCGCCAGGCGACGTTCGTCATCAGCGCCGGGCGGGGTGGCCTCCACCCTGCGGACGCCGCCATCGCCGCGGAGCCGGACATCCAGCGGCTCACCATCCGGCAGATCGACATCCTCGACGACGGGACCGGCATCGTCCTCTACACCTCGCGGGGTGACCTGGAGCGCGGCAAACAGCTCCTCGACGCGCGCGACGACATCTACAGCGTCGACTACGTCGGGGAGACCAACGGCGTCACGCTCGTCCACTTCGAACCCAACGACACCGTCCGGGACCTGCTGGCGGTCGGCCGGAGCCAGGTCATCGCGCTCGACCTCCCCATCGAGTGCCTCCCGGACGGCGGCGTCCGGGTCACCGTCATCGGCAACGACGCCGCCATCAGCGAGGCCGTCGACGACATGCCGGAGTCGCTGGCCCTCTCGCTGGAGTCGATGGGCGAGTACGACCCCGACCGCTCGGACCCGTTCGCCTCCCTCACGGAGCGCCAGCAGGAGATCCTGCTGACCGCGCTCGAACTCGGCTACTTCGAGACGCCCCGCGAGACGAACCAGGAGGCCATCGCCGAGGAACTGGGTGTCTCGACGGCCACCGTCGGCGAACACCTCCGCCGTATCCAGGCGAAGCTCGTCCCCTCGGTCGTCCCCCGCGCACTCTGGGAGTAGCGCCGGGTCGTCTCGACCAGTAGTGCCGGGTCGTCCCGACCGTCGTCCGGCACGCGCTGCTGGCTCGCTCCCGCTCGGATCCTGTGGATAGATGGTTCTTTTCAATACAATCGATGTTCTCTGACTGGAACGTCGAAACTCTCTCAGTAATGCTGGCTATATATCTATTATGATGGGATTGTATCCATTATGGTGCGATTAGTCGAAAATCCCGTGCCTCCGTCGGGAGTGTCTCGGATGGGGTCGTTCCGGCAACCGTCACCGTCAAACCCGCCCGCAGGTATCTAGCGAGTAGACACCGACCCGATGACCCTCACGAAACGCATCATCCCCTGCATCGACGTGGCGCTGGACGACGACGGGAACGCGAAGGTGTACACGGGGGTCAACTTCGAGGACCTGCAGTACACCGGCGACCCGGTGGAGATGGCCCGGGCCTACAATCGGGCCGGGGCCGACGAGTTCGTCTTCCTTGACATCACCGCCAGCGCCGACGGCCGGGAGACGATGCTCGACACCGTCTCCGCGGTGGCCGACGAGGTGTTCATCCCCCTGACGGTCGGCGGCGGCATCCGGACGAAGGCCGACGTGGTGGAGACGCTGCGGGCGGGCGCGGACAAGGTCTCCATCAACACGGGTGCCCTGGAGCGACCCGAACTCATCACGGAGGGGGCCGACTCCGTCGGGAGCCAGGCCATCGTCATCAGCGTGGACGCGCGCCGGCGCTACGACGAGCAGGGCGAGCACTACGAGCAGGTCGACGGGGAGTCCTGCTGGTTCGAGTGCACGGTCAAGGGCGGCCGCGAGGGGACCGGGACGGACGTCGTGGGCTGGGCCGCGGAGGCCGAGGAGCGCGGCGCCGGAGAGCTGTTCGTCAACTCCATCGACGCCGACGGGACGAAGAACGGCTACGACATCCCACTGACGCGGGCGGTCTGTGACGCGGTCTCGACGCCGGTCATCGCCTCCTCCGGCTGCGGCGGGCCCGAGGACGCCTGCGAGGTGTTCACGGGGGCCGGTGCCGACGCGGCGCTGGCAGCCAGCATCTTCCATTTCGACGAACACTCCATCGACGAGGTCAAGCGGTACCTCGACGAGCGCGACGTTCCCGTCCGGCTCTGAGTCGGCCGCCGCCCGGCCGCCGTCCGTTTCTCCTCCAGACGCCACCGGAAGTGTCCGCACAGCTCCTGAAACGCCGGATGTCTGCCCGGAGCGTGCTCCGATTTTCACTTCCACTCCGGACCCGGCGCTCCCTTATCCCCGTCCGGTGCCGAGGGCAACTGTCGTCGTCGAGTGACCGGCGCGGGGCCGTCACCGCCGACGCTCGCATCGCCCGTCGACCACCGAACACCCGGTTCGAGTCATCCCGAACACGCCCGACTCGATGGACACCGATATTCCGCCCGCACGAGCGGGCCCGCAAGAGGAGCACCGTCGCGACGCAGTGTCGCGGACCGCCGATCGCGAGGACACCGACCCGGTCCCCGCCGAGGGGCGCGACCCCGCCGTCTCCGGCCCCCACGCCGGCTACGACCGCTACGGTCGGTTCGACTACCGGTACTGGCGCTGCGAGGCCTGCGGGCTCGAAACCACGCAGGACATCAGCGACGGCTGCCCGCGCTGCTCGGCAGCCCCCCGCGACACGGAGAGCACGGACGATGCCTGAGGGGGGCACCTCTCCGAGCGGTGGCTGGCGGGCGGTCTACGTCGAGATGGCGGTCACCGCGTCGGCGGAGGCGCCCCCGCCGAACCGGCGACCCGCCCGCGAGGCCCGCTGGCCACGGGAACGCGACCCTGCTCCCGAGACGCCGGGCCGACACGACGTCCACCGGGGAACGAACGGTGACGGGCGGCACGCGCGAGCCGACGACTGAGGCCCGGGAGATGCCGCGAGAGGACCGACAGAAGCAGTACAGCCGTGAGGACGACGGCGAGGCGGGCGGGGCCTCGCTCACGCGGCCGCCTGGAAGGCGTCGCGGAAGACGTCCGTCTTGTCCTTGACGCTGCGCGCGGCGGCCTCGAGCGCGTCCAGCGGCGCCGTGTTCCCCTCCGTCTTGATGGTGAGGATGGGGTCGGTCTGGCCGCCGGACTGCTCCGGGTTCATGTCGTACGTGGCGGCGGCGACGCCCTCCGTCTCGAGGAGGGCCTCCTTCAGCACGTTCATGAAGGTGTGGTCCTCGCCGGCGATCTCGATGGAGAGTTCGGTCTTCTCGTTCCTGATGACGCGCAGGTCCATGGGCCGGGCTAGCCGACAGCCGGCAATAGACCTTGCGAAGGGCGCTGCACGCGGGGGAGGGCGCTCTCCGCCGCCGGCCCCGTTACAGGTCGGCGCCCGGGTGGACGCTCACGTCGGCGTAGAGCTCCTCCTTCAGCGCGGCGTGGACGTGGCAGATGTCGTCCGCCAGCTCCTTCAGTTCCTCCTGCTCGTCGTCGCCGAGGTCGGCCTCGACGTGCACGTCGAAGCTGATGGACTCGAGGTCGTCGTCGTCGTCGATGTCGGCGGAGGCGTCCGTCTGGATCTTGCCGAGGTCGTCGTGGTCGTTGCGCTGGGCTCCGGCCCGGAAGGCGAAGGTGTAGCAGGATGCGTAGTCCGCGACGAGGACCTCGTTCGGTGAGGGTCCCTCCTCGGTGGTCGCGTCGATACTCAGCTCGAAGTCGCCGACCCGGCTCAGGGCGTGGAAGCCCGAGTCGTTCGTCGTGGTGGACTCGATGTCTGCCATAGCGGATGTGCCGTCTCCCGACGCGACCGTAAACGTTGCCCCAGAACCCTCGGCAGCACCGGCCGGAGTGCCCCCGACCTCCACAACGGTTTTTCCCCACCGGCAGGCCGCGCGCTGGTCGGCCAAGTCGGTGAGGCCCCGACCTCCACAACGGTTTTTCCCCCACCGGGGGAGAGAGCCCGTATGGACGAGTCGCCCGAGCGACGAGACGACGCGGCCGACGTCGCTTCCACCGAGGCGACCGACGAGCGGGGCGATGCGCCCCCGGGGCCGGGCCCGCAGGACCGGACCCCCGATAGCAGCGAGATGCTCAACGCGCCAAAGAGCGCCGGGGAAGGTGGGCACACACTGCTGGAGGAGTACGAGCGCGAGAACGCGTCCCCGTGGCGGGGTCGGCTCCGGACGGCCGCGTTCTGGGTCGGGGCGACGGCGGTCGCCGTGGCGGTCACGCTCACTGCCGTCGTCTCGCTCCGGCGCAGCGGGCTCTCGGACGGTCTGGCGTTCGTCCTCGGCAGCGTCGGGATGGCCATCGTGGTCGGGTTCGTCTTCCTGTCGGTCCGCCGGTAGCGACCGCACGCCGCGGCCCGACATCGCGCGGCCGCGGCTCTCGGTGGGTTTATCCCCGCCTGCGGGCAACGACCAGGTATGAAATTCAGCGGCTATCCCGAACCCGGGGAGCTCGTCGTCGGTCGGGTCGACGAGATCGAGGACTTCGGCGTGTTCGTCGACCTCGAGGAGTACGAGGACAAGCGCGGGCTGGTCCACGTCAGCGAGGTCGCCTCCGGCTGGATCAAGAACGTCCGCGACCACGTCGGCGTCGACGAGCGCGTCGTCTGCAAGGTGCTCGAGATCGACGAGGACGCCCAGCAGATCGACCTCTCCATCAAGGACGTCAACGACCACCAGCGCTCGGACAAGATCCGGGAGTGGAAGTCCGAGCAGAAGGCCGAGAAGTGGATGGAGCTGGCCTTCGGCGAGGACATGAGCGACGAGCAGTACAGCTCCGTCGCGAACGCGCTGTTCGCCGAGTTCGGCTCGCTGTACGACGGCTTCGAGCAGGCCGCCATCCACGGCGAGGAGGCGCTCGGCGCGACGGACCTCGACGACGACGAACTCGCCGCCATCGTCGAGACCGCCCGCGAGAACGTCTCCGTCCCGTACGTGCAGGTGTCGGGCTACGTCGACCTCCGTGCGCCGGGGCCGGCCGGCGTCGAGGACGTTCGCGAGGCGCTCGACGCGGCCGAGGGCAACGGGGAGGTCCCCGACGAGGTCGACCTCGAGGTGACCTACGTCGGCGCGCCCGAGTACCGCATCCGCGTCCAGGCGCCCAACTACAAGACCGCCGAGACGGAGCTCGAGACCGCGGCCGACCGGGCCCGCGAGGCCATCGAGGCCGTCGGCGGCAGCGCGGGGTTCCACCGCGAGCGCCGGACGGACGAGGAGTAACGCGGCTACGATCCGACTCCGACGGAAACCTGGATAGTTCGTACCGAAAACACGGGACTCCCATGAAATCCGACATCCACGTCTGTTCCGACTGGCGAGCGGTCCACGACCGGCCGGTGTACACGCTGGGTGACGAGTGCCCGGAGTGTGGCGCCGAGGCGGTCAACAGCGCGCCTGCACCCTTCAGCCCGGAGGACAACTACGGGGAGTACCGGCGGCGCGCGAAGCGCCGGCGGGGGAAGCTACCGCCCGGAGCGGGCGAGGACAGGGGCGAGTAGCGCTCGCTGGCTTGCTCTCTCCACCGTGGACACCTTCTCGGTCGGTGATGGCTTCCGACGATCCGCCGCGTACGGGCGCATCCCCGGTCTGGTAGCGGCAGTCCCGTCGCGGCGCCCTCGCAGCCACCGGTATCCTGATTGCTTCCGGCGGGGGCGGTGATTACAGTCGTTCGAGGCGAAAGCCGTGGGACGAAGCCGACACGGTGGGGAGCAACCCACCGTGCGATCGGCGACACGGACGGACCGCTTGAACACCCCGGCGCGCGCTCGACGTTTCATATGCCGGGCCGACTGTTAACGCTCGTCGTGCGCTCTCCCGTCCTACCATGGTCGACCTGGGACTCTCTCTCATCAGCGAGGAGCACGGCCCGAACGAACTCGTCGACGGCGCGCGGCGGGCAGAGGACGCGGGCTTCGAGTTCGCGCTCGTCTCCGACCACTTCCACCCCTGGCTCGAGGCACAGGGCGAGGCACCGTTCGTCTGGAACACGCTCGGCGGCATCGCCCGCGAGACGGAGGCCCTCCGGGTCGGCACCGGCGTCACCTGTCCGCTGTTCCGCATCCACCCCGTCAACGTCGCGCAGGCCGCGGCGACGGCGGCGACGATGCACCCCGCGGAGTTCTTCCTCGGGGTCGGGACCGGCGAGCAGCTCAACGAGCACGTCACCGGCGAACACTGGCCGCCCCACGACCGTCGGCTCGCACGGCTCGAGGAGGCGGTCGAGATCATCCGCGGGCTCTGGGAGGGTGAGACCTACAGCCACCACGGCGAGTTCTACACCGTCGAGAACGCGAAGCTGTACACGATCCCCGACGACCCGCCGCCGATCCACGTCGCCGCCGGCGGCCCGCAGACCGCCGACTTCGCCGCGGAGTTCGGCGACGGCATCGTCTCGACGGCCCCGAAGGCGGGCCTGCTCGACCGGTTCGCCGAGGGCACTGGCGACGGCGACCGACCGGCGTACGGACAGGTCACCGTCTGCTGGGCGGAGACCGAGGACGAGGCCCGCGAGACCGCCCACGAGCAGTGGCGCCAGACCGCCCTCCCGGGCGAACTCGGCCAGGCTCTCCCGACCCCGGCCCACTTCGAGCAGGCCTCGGCGTCACTGTCGGTCGACGACGTCGCGGAGACGGTCACCTGCGGGCCCGACGCCGACGACCACATCGAGATGATCGACGAGTACGTCGAGGCCGGGTACGACTCCGTCTCCGTCCACCAGGTCGGCGATCTGCCGAACGCCATCGACTTCTACGCGGAGGAGGTCCTGCCCTCGTTCGGGTGAGTCAGTCGGAGCCGAAGTCGAGCTGCTCCAGCCCCTCGACCGCGGGCGTCTCGAGCGGGGTCCCGTCGACGTCGAACCGGGAGCCGTGGCAGGGGCAGTCCCAGCTCCGCTCGCCGTCGTTCCACTCCACGAGACAGCCCATGTGCGAGCAGCCCGCCGAGACGGTGTGGTACTCGCCGTCCTCGCCGCGGTAGGCGGCGACCGATTCGCCCTCGTGCTCGATCACCGTCGCCTCGCCGGGGTCGAGCGCCAGCGGTCGCTCCGGCGGCCGGTTGAGCAGGTAGTCCTCCAGGTAGTGCTCCATCGAGTGGCGGTTGTGGCTGGCGAACTTCCGCGCGGAGGCCGTCACCGTGAGCCGCTCGGGGCTGTAGAGGCTCGCCCAGTCGTTCTCGCGTCCGAGGATTCGGTCAGAGAGGAGCCTCCCCGCGACGGTGCCGCCGGTCATCCCCCAGCCGCCGAACCCGGTAGCGATGTACGTGTGGTCAGCCAGCGGCGACGGTCCCACGAACGGCACCGTGTCGACGGAGGTGAAGTCCTGTGTCGACCAGCGGTACCGGATGGACTCCACGTCGAGACGGGCGCGGGCCTGTTCGGCCAGCCGCCGGTAGCGGTCGACGGTGGGGCTGCCGTGGCCGGTACGGTGGTTCTGCCCGCCGACGAGGGCGGTGTTCCCCTCGCCGGGGAGCGGACGCAGGGAGAAGTGCGGGTCGCCCGTCCGGTAGTACATCTCCGACGGGGGCGTCCCGCCCAGTTCGACCGCGAGCAGGTAGGAGCGCTTCGGTTCCAGTCGGGAGAAGTAGAGCCCGCGGTCGACGATGGGGAAGTGCGTCGCCAGCACCACGTCGTCGGCGCGGACGGTGCCACGGTCCGTCGTCACGGTGCACGGCTCCCCGTCGTCGACGTCTGTCACCGTCGTCTCCTCGAACAGGTGGGTGTCCGCGCCCTCGGCCAGCCGCTCGGCGAGCCCCAGCAGGTAGCTGCGCGGGTTGAACACGGCCTGCTCGTCGAAACGGACCCCGGCCTCGCCGTCGTCGGGGAGCGACGACGACCCGACGAACGACGCGGGCAGGTCGAGCTGTCGTGCGACGGAGACCTCCTCCCGGACGGTCCCGACGCCGGACTCGCCGTCCGGTCCGACGTACGTGACCGCGGGCATCCGTTCGAACCCGCAGTCGGCGTCGAGCGTCCCGACGGTGGCCTCCACGTCGTCGATGGCGGCCTCGTTCGCCGCCGCGTACCGCCCGGCGTCCTCGACGCCGAAGCTATCGGCGAGGTGGTGGTAGGGGAGTCCGTGGAGCGAGGTGAGCTTCGCCGTCGTGTGGCCGGTCACCCCCGTCACGATGCGGTCACGTTCGAGCAGCGCGACCGACTGCCCGGCCTCGGCGAGTTTCGCCGCCGTCGTCAGCCCCGCGATGCCGCCCTCGACGACGGCCGTATCGACCGAGAGCACCCCGTCGAGCGGCTCACGGGCTCCTCGGAGTCTCGCATCTGAACCTCTCAGGAGACGGCAGGCAGGGCAATAAGCGGGTGGCGCGCACTGGAAAGCCGCTCGGCTCTGCGACCGACCCTGCCGGGGGCGGGGGAGCCGGCCGGCGGAGCCGTTCTCCGTCAGTCGCCGGTGGCTTCGACGCTGCCCTCGTGCCCACCCAGGCGCTGCTCGTCGCGCTGGATGACCCGGCCGCTCACGTACGTCAGGAGCGTGAGCATCAGCAACGGGAACACCGTCAGGAAGTGCATCCAGAACACGATCCAGGGGTCCCAGTCCCAGGGGTTGTGGACGAGGAACAGCAGCTCCATCCCGACCAGGATGCCGATGGGGATGAAGTTCACCGTCAGGTCGAGCAGGGTCTCCGCCGTGAAGTTCATCGTACGGACGACAGGTAGGCCCGGGGCGTCGATAGTGGCTCTACCTGCATCTGCAGGTTACGGCCCCGAGCGGCTGCCGCCGGGTCGGGAGTAGTCGCCTAACTGCCCAGCATCGCGACGGTCTCGCCGTCCCGCTCCCGCACCTCGACGAGGCCGTCCGCGGCGAGATCGTCGAGGAGCCCGCGGAGCCACTCTCGCCCGTACTCGCCCTCGGGGATGTAGTCGACCCGGACCCGCGGGCCGAGGGCGTCCAGCGCGAGTTCCCCGTGGTTCGAGAGCGTCCGGACCACGCGACCGCGCATCTGCCGGCGCGAGCCCTCGAAGCTCGGCTGCTCGGGGACGTCCGGCGCCGTGAAGTCGTTCGTGGCGTAGGCGTGGCACCACTCCCGCCAGGGGCAGTCCGCGCCGTCGCATTCCGGGGTCTTCCCGCAGGCGACCCCGCCCAGCTCCATGATGGCGTTGTTCCAGACCCGTGACTCCCCGTCCGGCATGAGTGCGGGGGCGACGCGCTCGAAGGCGGCGTTCTCGTCCGGGACGTCGAACGCGCGGTGCAGCACGCGCTTGACGTTCGTGTCCACCACCGCGTCGCCCTCGTTGAACGCGAACGACGCCACCGCGTTCGCCGTGTACGGGCCGACGCCCATCAGCTCCTGGAGTCCCTCGGGGGTGCGAGGGAACTCGCCGGCAGGGACACCCTCGACGGTCCCCTCGACGACCTGCTGGGCGGCCTCGTGGAGGTACTTCGCGCGGTTGTTGTAGCCCAGCGAGTGGGCCGTCCAGAAGCCGACCACGTCGGCGCGGTCGGCCGCGGCCAGCGCCTCGACGGTGGACCACTCGTCGAGGAAGTCGTGCCACGCCTCGACCACGCGGTCGAGCTGGGTCTGCTGGCTCATCACCTCCGAGACCAGGACCTCGTAGGGGTCCTCCGTCTCCCGCCACGGGAACGACCGATGGTCGGCCTCGTACCACGCGACGAGCGCCTCCCGGACCCGCTCGACCGTCTCCAGGTCGTCGGGGAGCGCGGGGGCGTCACCGTCCTCGAGTTCGTCGGCCGCGGCGTCGGTCATCACCCGGAGTCCGGGCGGGCGGTACTTTCCGGTGGCGGTTCGGTCGCCGCGACCGTCCGGATTGGGCCCGTCGGCAGTCCGGTCGCGGGCCGCCGCCAGGCTCAACGGAGCGGCCGTCGAGCCCACGGTATACGCCGGACGGCCGTACTCTGGGTGGTGGGGTCCTCTGTCTCGTCGGGGCCGCCATCGTCGGGCGGTCCGTCGGGTTCGACGCCGGAGTGGTCCCGACAGTCCTCGGACTGGGGCTGGTCGTCGACGACCCGGCCGTGCGCGACCGGGAGGCCGGCGAACAGTCCACCCTCGAGGGCGGCCAGCCGGGACATCATTATGACGGCACCCCGGAACGCGTTCCAGCGACCGGCGGCGCCGACGACGAGGTCGAAGCCCGTCAGGGTCAGGCCCCACGTGACGAGGATGTCGGCGAGGGGTTCCCGGCCACGCTCGCGAAAAAGCCGGTGAGCGGGTTGCCCTCCGGGATCGCGTGGACCAGAAAGCCCGCCGCGGTCCGGCTGTTCTCCGGGTTCGCGTCGAGGTACGTGGTGAGCTCGGTGAGTCCGCCCTGGAGGAGGACCCAGCCCATCACGACGCGCATCGAAACCAGCGCGTAACTGATCCAGTGCTCGGAGTACTCGAACGTCGTGTCACGCCCGAAGATCTCGACGTCGAGCCCGCGGGGGGGGGAGTTAGTTGACACACTAGTCCACCTTGCGGTTACTGCTACACGGGATACCTATATCGACCGACATCCCGATTCCCGGACGAGAGAATCGATACCTCTGGTGTTGGTGACGGAATTCGGCAACGTAGGGGACTAATATCTCATTTAGATTTCTTCTGCGCCGAATATTGTGGAAATTCTGTCGCCACACGGGTGGCATGGGGGTGACGCCCGGTACAATCAGATGATATCATCAACTAATAAGTCGTGGCAGTCCGGACGGCCGGTATGGCGTTCACGAACGATCTGGAGCCGCTGCACGACGAGGTGGTCGACGGAATCGTGCAGCATCCGATGGTCGCGGGGATCGGCGACGGGACCCTCGACCCCGAGCCGTTCCGGCGCTGGGTGAAGCAGGACTACGTCTACCTGGTCGAGTACAACCGCCTGTTCGCGCTGGGGGCGGCGAAGGCCCCCGACCTGGAGCGCATGGGGACGTTCGCCGAACTGCTCCACGGGACGCTCCACACGGAGATGGACCTCCACCGGTCGTACGCGGCGGAGTTCGGCATCTCCGAGGCGGGGCTGGAGGCGACCGACCCCTCGCCCACCACGCGGGGCTACACGGACTTCCTCGTCCGGGTCGCCGCGCTCGGCTCGTTCGGCGACCTCGTGGCGGCGCTGCTCCCGTGCATGTGGGGGTTCAACGAGACGGCCGAGCGGCTCGCCTGCGACGGCCTGCCCGATGAGGAGCGCTACGCGGAGTGGATCCGCACCTACACCAGCGACGAGTTCGCCGAACTGGCCGACTGGTGCCGGGCCCTGCTGGACGAGGTGGCCGAGGGCGCGCCCGCGCGGACCCGGGACCGCTACCGCGACCTGTTCCACACCTCCGCGCGCTACGAGTACCGCTTCTGGGACGCGGCGTACCGCGACGAGGGGTGGGGTGTATGAGCGGAGACGCGGAAACTGACGCCGGCGACTCCACTAGCGCCCCCGCGCCGGGCGTCCCGGCTAGCTTCGCAGCGAGCGACCACGACCGGTACACCGAGTGGCTCCGCGCTCGCACGGGTGCGGACTGGGCCGCAGCCACCGAGCACCGGTTCACCCGCGAGCTGGGCACCGACGACCTCGACGACGCGGTCTTCCGGCGGTACCTGGTCCAGGACTACGCGTTCGTCGACGCACTCACGTCGCTGGTCGGGCACGCCGCGGGCCACGCCCCGACCGTGGAGGCCCGGGTCGAACTCGCGGAGTTCCTCGGGACCATCCGGAACGACGAGGACAGCACCGCAGCGGGTCACGCCCGCGAGGACAGCACCGCAGCGGGTCATGCCCGCGAGGACAGCACCGCAGCGGGCATTGCCCGCGAGGACGACTACTTCCGGCGCTCGTTCGACGCGCTGGACGTGCCCGAGCGCGACCGGACCGACCCCGCCCTGTGGTCGGAGACGCGGGCGTTCGAGGACCTGCTCGGACGCGCGGCGCAGGCGGGCTACGCGGAGGCGCTGGCCGTCCTCGTCCCGGTCGAGTGGGTGTATCTGGTGTGGGCGACCCGGGCGGCCGAGGGGTCGCGGCCGGAGCGCTTCTACCTCGACGAATGGATCGACCTGCACGCGGTGCCGGCGTTCCGCGCGTTCGTCAACTGGATCCGTGAGCAGCTCGACGCCGTCGGTCCGGGCCTGTCGCCGCGCCGCGAGCGCCGCGTCGACCGGCTGTTCCGCCGGGCCGTGGAACTCGAGGTGGCCTTCTTCGACGCCACGTACCGGGAGTGACGCGCCCGCGGCGCGCCCGGCCGACCGCGGCGACCCACCGTCGGTGAGCGGACGACGGCTGCCGGTCCCGGCCGGGCGCCGTCCCGTCGAGCACAGAGGTAAAGCCCCTCGGCACCGTCGGCGGAGGCATGAGTCTCGACGAGCTGTCCGCGGACATCGAATCGACGTACGGCGAACTGGGCGGGTCGCTGCCGGTGTCGCTGGACCGGGAGACGCGCAACGAGCTGGCGCTGCTGGCCGCCGCCTACGAACCGGACGACGTGGACGAACTCGTCCGCCGGGGCATCCACATGCTGTTCCAGTCGGCCGTCGAGACCGGCAACATCGACTTCCACCTCCGGTCAGCGTACGACGTGACCTACGACGAGTACCTCTCCGGCATGACCTACGAGGAGATGACCGGCGGGGCGGGCGCCGCGGGCGGGCCGCCGGACCGCGACGATACGCGCCGTTACCAGCAGTAGGCAGCCGGGGAAAACGTCGTTCCGGGATCAGGCCGCGACCAGTGCGGAGTTCGCGGCGGCGATGAGGTCCTCGACGTCGGCGTCCTCGAGGTCGTCCTGGGCGAGCAGGAGCCGGAGCCGGGGACGACCGACGTCGATGGGGACCTTCTCCGTGTCGATGAGACCGTTCTCCTCGAGCTTCGTCTTCGTGCGCGAGAACGTCGCCTTCGAGGCGATGCCGATGTCCTCGCCCCACTTGCTCACGTCGTAGAGCAGTTCGCGGTTCCGCGCGGCGACCAGCAGGCTGATGGTGACCTCGTCCAGACCGTCGCCGTCGCCACGGGCCGTCTCCAGCGCCGTGAGCACGGCGTCGAAGTCGTCGGCCGAGTCCGCCCCGAGCGACTCCCGGAGCGTCTCGTGGACCCGGGAGATGGCCGGCGTCCGGAGGTCGTACTCGTCGGCCCGCTCCCAGGTGTCGGCGTACTCGTCGTAGGTCCCGTCGATGAACCCGTCCTCGTCGGTGGCGAGTGCGGCGACCCGGCCACCGGCGACCACCAGCGCCGCGACCGAGTCCCGCGTCACCAGCAGCGTGTTGTCCCCGTCCTCGTAGGTCCGCAGCTCCAGCCGCCCGGCCTCGACGAGATCGGCGGCGTTGCTGGCGACGATGAAGTCGTCCATGACCGACTTCAGGACCGACTCGTCGACCAGGAGTCGGATCGTCGGCCCCTCGTCCGGCGCGAGGATCTCCACGAGTTCCTCCACCGCGTCCGCGGCCGGATTGACCACGTACACTGTCTCGTCGACGTCCGCGAGCGCCTCGGTGAGGACGTCGCCGATACTGTTCTCGAGTAGGTTCGTATCCATTGGTGCTATATCTACGATAGGTGGCATATATTAATTTATTGGCCGCCTCGAAGGGAATAGGACGTGAGGCGTCCGACGATCGCCGGAAGACGGCCGGGAAGAGCCGTATGGCCTCAATGTAGTGGTGAACTGACACCCGAGGGACACGTCAATCTCGAAAGCAGCGTGGACGAGCGGGCAGCTACGGGGCGCAGCGCCGGTGGCAGGATCACTCACTCGGCGTCCGCGGCCAGTTCGTCGGCGAGGTCGGTCGACCAGTAGAGGCGTCCGTCGTGACAGGTCGGGAGCGACTGCGCCCGGAGCAGGGCGACGGTGCCGGTCCGGTCGCGTCGGACCCGGGTGACGCACCCGTCCAGATGGTCACCGTCGGCGAACGGGGAGCGGTGGCTCCGCCCCGGCGCGTCGGTCGAGAGCACCTCCCGGGTCACCTCGAACCCCGTCTCCGTCTCAGCGACGTGCAGCACCGCCGGTTCCCCGGCCGGGACCGGCGCGTACGTCCCGTCGCCGACGACGGCGTAGTCGCTCCCCGTGAGGACCTGCTGGCGGGCCAGCGAGAGCGCCCGCTCGAAGTCCACGCCGTGGATGAGCAGGCGGGCGAACGCGGTCCCGACCGTCGCCGCGTGCCGGTCCAGCACCGTCGTCAGCGTCACGGCGCCGGCCACGCTCCCCCGCTCGACGAGGCGCTGGCCCTGGAGGTAGGACCCGCAGGCGTTCAGGAAGAACGTCCGCGTCCCGACCGTCTCCAGATCCGCCACGTCCAGGTAGCCGTCACGACACCGGAGTCCCTCGCGCTCGCAGTGACCGATGTAGTGGAGGAAGTCGTGTGGCTGCTCCAGGAGGTCCGCGAGGGCGTGCCGGGAGAGCGAATCGTGGACGGACACGTCGACCGGCAGGTCGGCGGCCCGCTCGCGGTAGATGTCCGCCACCGTCCGTTCCCCGGTCAGTTCGGGGTCGTTGCAGACGACCGCGATGTCGAGCGGCCCCGGCTGGCGGTCGGTCTCGAGCCGGTTCCGGTACGCGGTCGGCGTCGCGTTGAACACCTCGACGGGCGTCCCCTCGGCGAGCCAGCCGTGGAGCCGGGCGTCACAGAGGTCGGGTGCGAGGCGGTCGGCGGTCGCCACGTCGCCGGCCGTACGGCACGTCCCACTGTCGCCCGTCGCTATCGGCGAACTCTCGTCGACCCGGCCGGTGGCCGGCCCCCGGTAGAACCCGTCGAGCGCCCGCCGGAGGAGCGACCCGCCGTCCAGTTCCGACGCCGACGCGGGACAGATCAGGCTCAGGCGGTCGAGCAGGTGCGGGAGGCAGCGGACCGTCCGCTCTCCCCCGTCGACGTACGTCGCCAGCGGCCACGTCGGGAGGTCGGCCTCGATCCGGTCGAACGGCGCCTCGAGGTAGGCCGCCAGCCGGCCAGCGGGCGACAGTGATCGGAGGTGGGGCGCCTCCAGTCCCGCCCGATCGAGGAGGTCCGTCGCGGCCAGGCGCTCACCCGGCCGGTCACGGACCAGACAGTCGAGGAAGAAGACCCGGCGGAGCAGCGCGGCCGTCTCGTCGGCGAAGGCGCCCTCCTCGCTCGGGAGCGTGCGGTCGACGCCCGCTCCCGGCGCCCGGAGCCTGGGTGTCGCTCCCTCCGCCACGTGTACCGACGCGCCGAGGTAGAACGCGAGCGGTGCCGCGAGCGAACAGGTCGACAGCGTCGCCGGCAGGTGGAGGTCGATATCGGGCCCTGGGGTCGCCTGCCGGACCACGGCCGGGATGTCCGTCGTCTCGCCCGGCGTCACGAGCGGTGGGTGGTCCCGCTGGGACGGGTGGGACCGCTCCGGACCGGTCGTCCGCAGCGCCGCCGAGGCGTGCGTGAGCACCGTCGCGACACCGTCGGGTGTCGGGGGGACCGTCATCGTCGGCGGATCGGTGGCGCCGTCGCGGAAGCCGACCGTGACCCGCGTGGGGTCGGCGAAGGCGACGGTGATGCGGGCACCAGGGTCGGCGGTGGTCGCCGGCGAACCACCGTCCATCGGGCCGCGGGCCGCCCACTCGCGTCCAGCGGGCCATTCGCTGTCACCCGTTTCCCCACCGCTCCCGCTCGCGAGGGTCGGTGTCGTGACCCGTGCGGCGTCGTCGAACCGGAGGACGGTCTCGACGGGGCCGTCCGGGACGACCAGTACCTCCTCGTCACCGAGCGAGACCCGGCCGGTCGCTCGCCGGGTCCCCGCTGGCCCGCGGACCCGGGCGACCGGTCCCGGGAGCGACAACTGCTTGGTCCGCCCGTCAGCCTGCGCGTCGACCGGGTGTGGCAGTGGGCGTCCCGCGCCTGCCGGCACCCGGTCCCACGCGGCCGCCTCGACACGGACCGACCCCCGGTGGCCCTGTGCGACGATTCCCGACCCCTTCGAGACACACCATGCCATCCGTAGGCCTCTCCCGGGTCATCGGCAATAGAACTACCGCCCCGAAGGCCCGGGAGTTTTTTACCGGTAGCGTCACCCGCCCGGATTGCCGCGGACGGGAAGCTACTTCCGCGCCCACCCCCGACGCCCTCACATGTACGACCGCGTCCGCGAGACCGACCCGGCTGTGGCCGACGCCCTCGCCGGTGAGGTGGACCGCCAGCGCGAGACCCTCGCGATGATCGCCTCCGAGAACCACGTCTCCCCCGCGGTGCTGGAGGCACAGGGCTCGGCGCTCACCAACAAGTACGCCGAGGGCTACCCCGGCGAGCGCTACTACGCCGGCTGCGAGTTCGCCGACGAGGTCGAGCAGCTGGCCATCGAGCGCGCGAAGGAGCTCTGGGGCGCCGAGCACGTTAACGTCCAGCCCCACTCCGGCACGCAGGCCAACATGGGCGTCTACCTCGCCTTCCTCGACCCGGGCGACAGGATCCTCTCGCTCGACCTGAACCACGGCGGCCACCTCTCGCACGGACACCCCGCCAACTTCACCGGCCAGACCTACGAGGTCCAGCAGTACGAGGTGAACCCCGAGACCGGCTACCTGGACTACGAGGGACTCCACGAGATGGCCGAGGAGTTCGAGCCCGACGTCGTCGTCTCGGGCTTCTCCGCGTACCCGCGCGAGGTCGAGTTCGACCGCGTACAGGCGGCCGCCGATGCCGCCGGCGCCTACCACCTCGCCGACATCGCCCACATCACCGGGCTCGTGGCCGCCGCCGAGCACCAGTCGCCCGTCGGGACCGCCGACTTCGTCACCGGCTCCACGCACAAGACCATCCGCGCCGGCCGCGGCGGCATCATCATGACCGACGGGGAGCACGCCGACGACATCGACCCCGCCGTCTTCCCCGGCGGGCAGGGCGGCCCCCTGATGCACAACATCGCCGGCAAGGCCGTCGGATTCGAGGAAGCGCTCCAGCCCGACTTCGAGGCGTACGCCGCGCAGGTCGTCGACAACGCGAAGGCGATGGCCGAGGTCTTCCGCGACCACGGTCTCTCGCTGGTCTCCGACGGCACGGACACCCACCTCGTGCTGGTCGACCTGCGCGACTCCCATCCGGACCTCTCCGGCGGCACCGCCGAGGAGGCCATGGAGGGGACGGGCCTGGTGCTGAACGCCAACACCGTCCCCGACGAGAGCCGCTCCCCGTTCGACCCGTCCGGCATCCGCGTCGGCACGCCCGCGCTCACCACGCGCGGCATGGAGGAGAAGGCCGTGAGCGAGGTCGCCCACCTCATCTGCCGGGTGCTCGACGACCACGACCGGCAGCCGGTCCTGGACGAGGTCTCCGAGCAGGTCGACGCGCTCTGTGCCGACTACCCGCTGTACGAGGGGCTCTGACGGGATAATCCGGATATTACCGCGTAATCCTCCCGCTGATACGGATATCGGGCAGGTATCTCCGTACTCCCGTCCTCCGACCGGCACCGCTGCCGCCCACGTCCAGACCGGTACCGCTGCCGCCCACGTCCAGACCGGTACCGCCGCCGCCCACGTCCCGTCCGGCGCCGCCCGCCACCCGTCTATAAGACGCCGCCGGCCGAACTACGACCCATGAAGATCTACACGGGTCGCGGCGACGAGGGGATGACGGATCTCCGGGACATGAGCCGCGTCTCGAAGACGAGCGCGCGCATCGAGGCGTACGGGACCGTCGACGAGGCGAACACGGTCGTCGGGATGGTCCGGCCCTCCGGGTACGACGACATCGACGAGAAGCTCGAGGCCATCCAGAACCACCTCCACATCATCCAGGCCGACTTCGCCAACCCCGACGTTGACGACGAGGACGCCCCTCACCTGGCGGAGCGACACGTCGAGGTGCTGGAGGACTGGATGGACGAACTGGACGAGGAGCTGGAGCCGCTGGAGCAGTTCATCCTCCCGGGCGGGAGCGAGGCCGGCGCGCACCTCCACCACGCCCGCGCGGTCGTGCGACGTGCCGAGCGCCGCGCCGTCGACCTGGCGTCGGACCAGCCCGTCAACGAGACGGCCGTCGCCTACCTCAACCGGCTCTCGGACGCGCTGTTCGTCTTCGGTCGCGTCGTCAACCAGCGCGACGGCGTCCCCGAGGGGCCGCCGGTGTACTGAGCGCCGGGGGCCGACTCCCGGCCGCCGGCGCCGGGTGACCGCGGCTCAGTCCCCGGCCGGCTCCCGGTGGTCGACCAGGACCCGGGGGATGGACTCGATGACGTCCATTGCCCGCATGCCGATGCTGTACTGCCCGCTCGCCGGCGCGCCCGACGAGCCAGATACCGGGCCGGGCGGCCGCAGCGCGATCCAGGCCCCGTCCGAGGAGCGAGGTGACGATGCCGGCGCGCGTGTCGCCCGTTCCGCCGACCGTCATCTCCGGAGTCCCCGTCTCGTTGGTCCACCGCTTCCCGCCGGCGTGGATTTCGTCGGTCCCGCCCATCGAGACGACGACCGCCCCCGTCTCCGCCGCGAACGCCGCCACGGACTCGTACTGCTCGGTGATCACGTCCACCTCGTTGGCGTCGGGCGTGAACACGGCGTTCGGGAACGACCCCTCGCCCGGCGCGGCGGATGGCGTTGGCGTCGACGACCGAATCCTCCGAGAAGCCGGCGACGGCGGTCAGCACCCGCTCCGAGGTGACGGTCCTCGTGATGTCCGTCCCCATCCGGAGCGCGGCCTCCGCCGCGAATGCGGGTGGGCCCGCGTGTCCCGCACAGCCACCTACGACGCCGACGCGGCCGCGGTCGCCCTTCCCCGTCGCCCGAGAGAAGTTCCATCAGGAGTTACTCCGTACGGCGGGTACGCGGGAGCGCCCGGTGAGGGCGCGGCCTGCGCCGGTGTCCGCCGACCGCGATGGTCGCGGTCAGGAGCGCCGCGGGGCCGGAGGACTCAGTCGTCCGTGGCTGCCTCGGCGGCCGCCCCCGTCTCCGCGTCGCCGCGGCCGTAGATGTCGTTGATGAGGTCCTCGTGTCGGCTCCGGATGATACGGCGCTTCTTCTTCAGCGACGGCGTGAGGGCGTCGTTCTCGGCGGTCCACTCCTCGGGGGCGAGCCGGAACTCCTTGATGCGCTCGGACTTGCCGAGATCCTCGTTGATGCGGTCGACGTCCTCGGCGACCCACTCGCGGACGCGCTCGTCGTTGACGACGGCCTGCTGGTCGTCGGGCAGGTCGACGCCCTCCTCGTCGGCCCACTCCTGGAGCTGTTCGAAGTTCGGGACGACAATCGCGGCGATGAACTTCTCGTCGTCGCCCACGACCATGATCTGGTCGACGCGGGCGGAGGTGGCGAACTCGTCCTCGATGGGCTCGGGGGCGACGTTCTTCCCCGTGTCCAGCACGAGGAGGTTCTTCCGGCGGTCGACGAACGAGTAGTAGCCGTCGTCGCGGGGGCCCCTTCGCCAGCAGCTCGCCCACCTCACCCTCGGCGCCCTCTTTCTGCTCGGGCGAGACGACGCTGCGGTCGAGCTTCAGCTCCACGTCGTAGAGTGCGGGGCCCATCGTCCCGACCTTGATGTTCTCGGGCGGGTTGAACACGAGGCCGGGGGCCGTCTCCGTGAGCCCGTACCCCTCGATGATGGTGATGCCCATCGCCCGGTACAGCCTGGCGAGGTCCTCGGAGAGGGAGCCGCCGCCGGAGACGAACAGCTCGATGTTCCCACCCAGCGCCTCCCGGACCTTCGAGAAGACGAGCCTGTCGGCCACCTTCATCCTCGTCCGCAGGCCGACCCCGGGCGACTCGGCGTGGTCGTAGGCCTTGCCGATCTCGACGGCCCACTCGAAGATGCGCTTCGAAACCGCCGAGTCGCTGGCCTGCTCGCGCATCCCGTTGTAGATGCGCTCGTACACCCGCGGGACGGAGTTGGCGAGCTGGGGCTTGACCTGCGCGATGTCGTCACCGACCGTGTCGGGCGACTCGGCGTAGCCGATGGTGATGCCGGAGGCGAGCGACTGGAAGTGGCCGGAGCGCTCGAACGCATGCGCCAGCGGCAGGAACGCGAGCGACGTCTTGCCGGCCTCGAACGTCGGCATGTCCGCGGGCTTGTCCGGCCGGGGCCCGAGCCGCTTGCGCACCGCGTTCATCAGGCTCCGCCAGTGTCTGTGCTGGAGCATCACACCCTTCGGGTCGCCGGTCGTCCCGGAGGTGTAGACCAGCGAGGAGAGTTCAGTCCAGTCGCGTCGGTCGAGCCAGCGGTCGACCTGATCGCGGTCGAACCCGTCGTCGCCGAGCTCGTACACCCCGGCGAGCGTGTGGACGTCGGCGGAGATGGGGTCGGTCGCCTCGTCGGACACGTCGTCGAGCGTGACGACGAACGCGAGGTCGAGTTCGTCCTCCACCTTCGCCAGCGTCTCCAGCAGGGCGGCGTTCTCCACGACGGCGCCCATCGAGCCGGGGTCCTCGAGGAGGTACTTCACCTGCCGGGGGCTCGACTCCGTGTAGACCGTGGTCGCGACCCCCTCGGCGGTCTGGATGGCCAGGTCCGCGTGGGCCCACTCCATCCGCGTGTCGGCGTAGATGCTCACGCGGTCGTCGGCCTCCACGCCGAGCTCCCGGAAGCCGACGGCCAGCCGCGCGACGATCTCGCCGACCCGCTCGTACGTGAGCGGTGCATACTCCCCGTCCGGCGCCGCCGGGACGATGCCTGC
This sequence comes from Halobacteriales archaeon QS_4_70_19, assembly GCA_003020985.1. GTDB lineage: Archaea > Halobacteriota > Halobacteria > Halobacteriales > Haloarculaceae > Haloglomus. Next base: position 44,328 of record PXRM01000025.1, read on the forward strand.
CGACACTAGCGACCGGTCGTAGACGCCGCCCTTGTAGAGCTGGCAGTCCAGATCCCCGTGACGCTCGACCGCGTCGAAGAACGCGACGGGGATGGTCGTCTCCCCGATGACCTCGTCCGTGTACTCCGCTTCGGCCTGTCGCCAATCCATGCGGGGCGGTACCAGCCGGCGACCTTAACTGTAGGGGGCGGTCCCTGGAACGGCCGTTCAGCCACCACAGCGCCGCCCGCCTCCCCACTGGAGGAGACGAGCCTATCCAGGGCGGCGACGGTGTGAGTATCGGCGCACCCGCCACGCGATTCTCGGGATACTCCCCGAACGATCCGGAACTCCGTCCAGTAACGCGAAAACATCGGGGATATCAGAGTGGAGGTAGGGGACGACAGTTCTACGCGGCCACCGCCGCCGTCCCTCCGCTGGGAGGGGTAATCGGCAACCCTTAAGTCTCGCGCCGCCCCGTGTCCCGAATGCGGGTCGGTGGTCTAGACCGGTTATGACGGCTCCTTCACACGGAGCAGGTCGGCGGTTCGAATCCGCCCCGACCCATGCGCGGTCCGCACGGTTCGTAACTGTCTTGTTTTCAGGTGTTTCAGCCTTCGTAGTGGCTGAATCGGTTTTCAGAAGGGCTTTCGAGCACCCTTCGAAACCGTTGGAACCGTGCGGACTGCGTACGGGGGTCGTCTCCGTCCGGGACTCAGCATATACAAAATCGAGGGTGGGCAATAAACGTACGGGGCGCCGGTTTCGACGCATTCCTTCCGTCTGAAGGAATACATGCAAGTGGACTGTCAGTGAATATTAGTGAACTATCGACTCTCTATCACATCGGAGATGCTATCTAAAAATACATCGAATAATTCCTCTTAAATACATACTGGGACTTCATTCTCGGGTTTCTCAGGGGTTATTCGACAGGAGTGTGTAGGCGACACGGTAGTGCCGATCAGGTTGAGCGCTGAAGGTTCGTCCGGATGAATTGGTGTCGGGACTTCGCTGTCACCTTATTCCAAGCTGTTAAGTGCGAGACTGCGACTCCATCTTTTCCTGGGCAGAAATCCAGATGACCCAGTAGCATTCGGCGAACGACGTTCCTTTTTCTGACCCACCACGTACACTTATAAATCACGCAACAATACCCCAGGCCAATGAACAGCTCCGCTGACAACGGGTATACCCTCGATCAAGCGAAGGAGAATCTCAACGTTCTTCGGACGGTTGACGACCAGGTTGTCGAAGCCATCGAATCAGCGGCAAGTGAGGACGTCCTCGAATTTCTGATCATAGAACAGCAACTGGATATTCATCATGAGGGGGACCAAGGTGTCGGCCCGATTCGGCGCGCAGTCCTGAAATCGTCGAGGGCTTCTCGTGATCTCAAGCGGACAGTCATCACCCGGGGTGACGATACACCGAGTTCGATTCTCGTACCAGAAGACGTCAAACGGAACGCACGCACCGCTCTGAAAACGGGAAAGCCCGTGGTTCTCTACGGTCCGACCGGGACTGGCAAGACCACGTTCGCCAAGCAGCTCGCACTCCGACATTGCGTCGGGTACTCACTCCACACTGCCACTCCATCTTGGACTGCCAAGGACATCGTTGGGGGCATTGGGCCGAATCTCACTGGGACTCGAATGAGTTCAATCACGTATCATACTGAACTCGGTGCGGTGACTGAAGGAGTAAAGCGGGCCCGGGATTTCGAGATTCCGTATACTGTCATCCTTGACGAAATTACCAGGGCCGACATTTCCCAGATTTTCGGCCCGCTCTACACTGCCATCGAGAATCGGAATCAAACGCTCATCGAGACCGACGACGGAGAGGCCATCGAACTCGACGAGGACCTTAGCATCATCTGCACGATGAACATGTCGGATCGAACGGTGAACGAACTGGACAATGCTATTACGCGGCGGTTCGCCATGGTGGAACTCGACGAGTACGAGGACGAGGATCGGCGTGCGTTGTTCGAGGGCTGGCTTGACGAGAATCTCGAAAATATCCCGCTCGTGGAAAACGAAGACCTGCTTAACTTGTTCGAGGCCGACTACGATGGCATCAATAATGGCTCGGAACAGGCATCACGCGGGCCGATCATGCGCTTCGGTCCGATGCACTACCGCGACGTGACGGTCTTCCTGCGCGAAGCGCTACAGGACGAAGAGCTGTATATGAATGCACCGGAGGAAGCGGTCGGTCAAGCGTTCCGTACATTCATCGTCCCCCGGCTTCTGAACTCGGCGGCGTTCCCGCAGATCGAACAGATCGAGGAACACTACCGGGCGCTGAACAAGTCCTTCGATATGTTCAACCTCACACCGGCCGCCGAGCTAGCTAGCCGGGAACTCGAGGCCGAACGCCGGCAGATGGATTCTTACGGGCAATGAGTACCAGCCGAACGGGAGAATCGTACACGTACGAACCCGGGACGTTCACCGTTCCCGAACGAGGGAACATACGGATCGAGGGATGTCCTCCCTCTATCGAAGACCAACTCCGACGTACTTCATTCGAACAGACGGCCGACAACATCTTCGTGAAGACCCAGGAGTCGCTCGATGACAGCGATCAAGAATATCGAGTTGTACGGGTGAAAGTCGACGGGCCGGTGCTCTACGTAGACGCACGGGACAACGTGGGAATCGTGAGCCTAACGCCGAGAGCCAAGCTCAGGATCGATCCGAAGATCGACTGGGATCACATCTTCGACATGCTCCTCGCGGTACACGGCCGGAAGCGATCGGTCGAGTACCAGGGAATACCGCTATCCGACTTCAAATCCGAAGATGTCGACCTCGAGGACTTCGTCGCCGACGAGGCGGTCATCTATCTCCGTCACCGCCCCGAGTCGACGGACGTGTACGGAACCCCGCTAAAGAACGGCACGGACGGCGAGCGGATCATCAATATCTCGCCGGCTCTGGTGGACTGCTTGGACGCCTACGTCGGACACAACCGTCACGACGTGACCGATGAGTTCGGGCGCGAGCCGCTGTTCACGACCTCGGCAGGGAGAGTATCGACGACGACCGTTCGGCGGGACTTCTACAAGTTGAGCAGGCCGTGTGAGTACGACCCCGACTGTCCCCATGGTCGGATAGTCGCGGAGTGCGAGGCGACGCGGAACGCCGAGGCGGCGTCGTGTCCGTCCTCCTTCAGTACCCATCCGCTCCGCAAGTGGGCCATCATGACGCAGCTCGACGAGGGCGTCCCGAAGGAGCTGCTGAGCGACCGCGTCGACGTCTCCGTCCCGATACTCGACAAGCACTACGACCAGCGCAGCGAGGAGCGGAAGTCGCGGCGCAGGCGGGAGGTGCTGGAGGCGAACATGGACCAGTACGCGATGACCGACGGCGGGCGACCGGTCGACGACGAAGGCTGGTAGCAGGGAGCGAAACGATACTGCTGAGGCTGTCGGCGTGGTTTCTGGGTGGTACAGTCATCGGCTTCGTGAGTTTCATTGTTGGCAGTAGTGCTACTTAGCGCGGGTACACAGAGCCATATTTTGATTCCGGGACGAAAATCATAATAGCACGCGGTGTATTTTCGCGGATACCACTACTCGCCCCTATGGACAGAGACGAGTTCGCTGCCAATGCGCCGGGTGAGATCGTGCCGTCGACGACCTCGCAAGGTAGTTTTCAGGCATTCCGTCCCGACCCGCTACCGCCCGAAGTCGATGCAGAGGGACTGATATTGCCGCTTGCCGACGCCACACAGGCACTCGGCCGCCTCCACGGTATCGGCCCGAGGGTTGGGTCGAGGGAGGTACTCATCGAGCCGTTCATGCGAAAAGAGGCGCTCGAGTCCTCGCAAATCGAGGGGACTCACGCGACTCTCTCCGACATCTACGCCTACGAGGCCGATCAGGAGGCGCTCATCGACGAGGACCGAAGGCAGGGAACTCAGGAGGTCGTGAACTATCTGAGTGCTCTCACGCACGGTCTGAATGCGATAACGGCTGGTGAGCCCGTCACAGTCGATCTCCTGCGCGAGATGCACGACAGGCTGCTCTCGGGCGTCAGAGGCGAAGAAACGAATCCGGGCGAACTACGGACCACGCAGAACTACATCGGTACCAAGCCGTACATTGGGGATGCTCGGTACGTTCCGCCGCCTCCGAATCTCGTTCCCGAGCTGCTGGAGGACCTCATCGAATACGCCAATCGTGAGGACGGGATGCACTCGCTCCTCCGCATCGGGCTCGTCCACTACCAGTTCGAGACGATCCACCCGTTCCTCGACGGGAATGGCCGGCTGGGCCGCCTTCTCATCAGCTTGCTCCTTCAGCGTGATGAGCTTCTGCCAGAACCGTATCTCTATCTGTCTTCGTACTTCAACGCGCACCGCAGTAACTATATCGACCACTTACTCTCCGTGAGTCAGCGCGGTGAGTGGGAGGCATGGCTACGCTTCTTCCTGCGAGGGATGCAAACGCAGGCCGACGAAGCACACAGGCGGGCCAACCTCCTGGTGGACCTCCGTGAGGAGTATCAAGAGCGCTACCAGAGCGAGCGCTCGGAGAACATCCTCGAACTTGTGATGCACCTCTTCGAGAATCCGTATCTGGACGTGAACACTGCCGCCGACTGGCTCGGCGTGCAGTACAGTACCGCGAACCGGCTGGTCGGACAGCTTGAGGGGGATGGTGTGCTCGTCGAACTCACTGGTCAGGACCGAAATCGGTTCTATCGGGCGAGCGAGGTATTCGACATCATCAACAGACCAATCGAGCAGCTCTCGAAATCGGGGTAGTTGTGTTGTTTTTCGTTTGAAGGGACGATATATCAGGTGGTATCGTTAGATTCGATTTAGAGATCGCTCTTGTGGCGGAGATTGTTGGTAGCGAACTCCAGCCTCGGTCGGAGTTAGTCGAACCGTCGGTAGAACCGGTGACGACCCTGTTCAATCTCACCCACAGGTGAATCACAGCGACCGAAAAATCGCCCGAGGCCTCTCCACCAACAATCTTCTACCTAAGAGCGTTAGAGATAGTATGGGGATTGGTTAGCGCTTGTCTATAGATCGTCCAAATATCCCCTCCGTTGCTCTAACTTCACCTCCTCGGACCTGCGATCATAGTGCTGGTCGAGCACGTCGCGGCTCACGTTCATCCGGTCGCTCACCACCTCCGTCGGCACGTCCTCCGTCAGGTAGTGCGTGATACTCCCGCGCCGAATCGCGTGCGGGCTCAGGGCCTCAGGGCACTTCCTGTCCGGGCTGTCGACGCAGTCCGGACACGGCTCTCCCCGGAGGCACGGCGCAGTCGTCTGATAGACGATGCGCCGATACGAGGTGCGACACAGCCGGCCTTGGTCGCTCGTGATGAGCGGTTCCCGACCGGCGTCGTCGACGCTGTCGATTCGGCTGTGCTCGATGTACTCCCGCAGCAACCCGGCGAGCTCGTCCGTAATCGCGACAGGCCGCTCTCCGCTCTTACCGTTCTTGAGCGTCGTCCCGCGGTCCGGCCGGTGGACGAGATCGACGTATCCCCCATCGAGATACACGTCGTCGAGGTCGATCGAGTTCGCAGCCCCGACGCGGGTGCCGGTCTCCCAGAGGAGCGCGACGATTGCGTGTCGCCGCGAGGCGAAGTGGTACTTCGAGAGGTACCCCAGGAGCTCGCGGGCTTCGTCGGCTTCGAGCATGTCATCGCGCTGCCGCTCGTCTCGTCCCACCTGGGGCATCATGACCTTGTCGTAGAGGTTTGGCGGCACCGCCTCAATGGACGCGGCCCACTTCAGAAATACGCGGAGCGTTCACATGTGCTGTCGGAGCGACAGCTGGTTGATGTCGTGCTCCTCCATGTGCCAGAGGCGGAATTCGTGGAGGTGCCGGCCGGTGAGGTCGTTCAGGTTGTCGACGCCGTTCTCCTCGCACCACGCGACGATGTGCTTCGTCCGGTAGTGGTGGCCCTGTACCGTCGCTTCGGTGCAGTGGGTCGCCTTGTGGTCGAGGTATAGCTCGCGCGCGGTGCTCGGATCGATCGGTTCGAGGTCGTGATTCGCTGCCATTGGTTCTCACGAGCTCCGTCGAGAAGGCGCGTACCGCCTGGAATCGGTGGCGAAGGGAACGCGCTAGGTCCGCGCTTTTTCCGCCCCGACCCACTGAGTTCTCGAACGGAGTGAGAGACGAAGCGGTGAGCGGGCGGTTCGGGCCCAGAGGACGAGCGGAGTCCTCGCGGTTCGAATCCGCCCCGACCCATGCGCGGTCCGCACGGTTCGTAATTTCCCTGTTTCCGGGCGTTTCAGCAATCTTAGTGGCCGAATCGGGTTTTCAGACGGGCGTGTGAGAATCATTCGAATCTCCCGGAACCCGTGCGGCCGACGCACGGGTGTCGCCTCCGTCCGGGACTCAGCATATACGAAATCGAGGGTGGACAATAAACGTACGGGGGCGATTTTCACGTATTCCTTCCGAGCGAAGGGAATCGTACACTACTACTAGTTCGTACCGTAGAACGTCCGTCCCGACAGGGAGAAAACCCAGGACGGGATTGAAACGGTGGTACGTCGACAGCGAGGCCGACGACGACGGCCGCGTTGACGACGCGCTCGGCGACGTCTGAGCGGTGGGTCGCTTGCCACCGCGAGGCTACACAAGGACGGTATTTTGCCCGCAGTCCGTAAGCGATCACCTCCCTGTCTACGGGGCACACGAAGTCGACTGGTTATGGTCCCGCAACCTCTAACTTCTTACGTCCCCTCTTACCGAGTATGAGCAAGACAACCGGCACCGAGACTACCCGCGTCACGGACAAGGGTCAGACGACCATCCCGAAGCCCCTTCGCGAGAAGTACGGCATCGAGCCCGGCGACGAGGTCGTGTGGGTCGAAGGCGAGGACGGTATCATAGTCCGAAAAAGGGGCGACTTGCCCCACTACGGCTTCCTTGCCGAGGACATGACCCCCGAAGAGGCCGAGACCGTCGCCGAGGGCCTCATCGAGGACATGGACGAGCTTCAGACGCCCACGCTGGACGGGTGAAGCGCCACACCGTCAACGCGAACGCGCTCATCTACTTCTCCGTCGGAATACTCCCCACAGCGGCCCACGAACAGTTCAGGAAGGCCGCCGAGGGGAAGGTCACTCTCGAAGTGCCGACGATCGCGCTCGTCGAGGCGATGTTCATCATGGACCGGCGCGACGAAATTGAGAACATCCCGGTGCCCGTCGACGCGGAGCAAGCCCTCAGCGTGTTCGAGCAGCTCCCCGTCACCATCGTCGAGGACACCCCCGCCGACGCCCGCGAACTGCCCTCGCACCTCGGCGTCTTCCCGTCGCAGATGCACGACGCGATGGTCGTCTCGAACCACGCCAACCGGAACACCGACGCCATCATCACCAGCGACGAGAAGATGACCGACGACTACCCTACCGTCTGGGCCTGACATCTACCCCAGCGCTCCGAACGTCCCCTCGCGGTGTCGAACGGACGCGTCGTTCTGGCTCGGGAAACTGAGCGGACTCACCGAGATGGTCGAATACCCGCCGCTCCCCTACGCGTCCCTCGTCCGAAAAGAGGCCATCGAATCAGCCGAGATCGAGGACGCGGACATCGACATGGACGACGTCTACCGGTTCGAAACGAAGGGGCTGGACGACGATAGCGACCCGGACCGGGTCAAGAGCGTCCAGGAAGTGCTCAACTACGAGGCGGCCATCACGCGGGGCATCAAAGCGTTAGATGAGGGCCACGCCATCACCGCCGATCTCATCACATCGCTCCACGAAACGCTACTGCAGGGCGTCAGAAGCGACACGGATATGATCGGAGACTACCGAGAGACGCCGGTTCACCTCGGCTCCTTCGTCCCTCCGTCACCGAGCAGCGTCCCCGGGCACGTCGACGCGCTCCTCTCGTACATCCGGAGCGGTGGTTCCTATCATCCGCTGGTCGATATCGCGCTGGTCCACTACCAGTTCGAGACGATCCATCCTTTCGGCGACGGGAACGGACGCCTGGGGCGCGTGCTCGTCACGCTCCAACTCTACGACGAGGGGTATCTCAACCGGCCGAACCTCTACCTGAGCGAGTATTTCAATCGGAACAAGGAGGTCTACGTCGAACGGATGCGCGAGGTCAGCAGGAACGGCGCGTGGGAGGCGTGGCTCCAGTTCTTCCTGATGGGGTTGGCCCCAGGCTCGAGAGTCTCACGAGCGTACGCTCGAACTCCACGACCTCCAAGAGCGCTACGAAGGGACCTACGGCGACAGCAAGCGGACGGACGCGCGGTTGGGGGTGCGCCTCTTCGAACAGCCCTATCTGACCGCGAACGATGTCGAAGAGATGTTTGACGTCTCCGGACCGACGGCGTACCGCGCGATCCACTCACTTGAAGAGGACGGCGTCCTCAAGGAAGTGACTGGGAAGGAGAGCCACCGCGAGTACCGGGCGACCGAGATTTTCGAGATTCTAGAGCGGCCGCCAGCTGCGTACGAATAAGAGCTGCCGGTGTCCCTACTGAGGAACGCTCGATCCCTCCCGTTTGAACTGGGTATAGAAAGCCGTCGTCGGTAGGTCGTCGGCTATTGGTGTGTGTCGCGTAGCGCTCACTCGATCGAAGGATCGGTGTCAGCGTTCTCCGGAAAATCGCAATGGTGCCGGAGCGGGCAGTCGTCGCAACCGGGTTCGCGCGCGGTGCTCGGATCGATCGGTTCGAGGTCGTGATTCGCTGCCATTGGTTCTCACGACCCCCGCGGAAAACACCTGTACCCCGCGAAATCGGCGGCAAAGGGAACGCGCCAGGTCCGCGCGTTTTCCGCCCCGACCCACTTCTCCCCTTCACACCCACGAGCGATAGCGCCCGGTCCGTGGGCACGAAGACAGTTCGCTCCGTCGCGTCGCGGACCGACGCTCCCGGGCAGCGGACGGGTTTGCGACCCTTTGCCACTCGTCCGGTCGAAGGGACGACCGTGTCCTGAGCCCACGACTACGGGTCCGCACTGAGTGGCGTCGCCGACGGCATCCTCGCCGGCTCCGTCCGCCTGGGAGAGGGAGACGACGCTCTCGCCGTCGACATCCCCGACGAGGAGGAGGGAGCGGACGACGAGCCCGCGCCCGTGCGCCCCGGCGACGCGTCACGGATGCAGGCCCGGTTCGAACTCTTCCGTGACCGGGCGGACGAGTGGCGCTGGCGGCTCCGGCACCGGAACGGGAACGTCATCGCCACCAGTGGCGAGGGCTACACCCAAGCACAGCGCGCGCAAGGGGCTCCGGCGCGTCGTGCAGAACGCGCCGGAGGCGGAGGTCGTCGAGGACGGCGGGGACTGACCCGGTTCCGTCTCCATCTGGCCCGTCTCGGGGATACTGTCCTCTCGTGGGCGGTGGCGATGGGGGGGCTGTCCGTGCAGCGGTCGGTCGTCGGTACTGCTGGTCGGCCTGCAGTCGTCCGCAGGAGCATCGTGGGTCGGCCGCGTCGGTAACCGGCGTTCGGTCGGTGTTCAGGCGCTGTGGTCGGTGATCAGGATACGGCCGTCGCCGTGGACCTTCACCCGGTAGCTGCGGACCCACAGGACGACGACCCCGTCGTTGCGTGCGTCGGGGTCCGTGGCGGGGGCCCGGAAGAGGCGGTCGAGTGCGTCGGGGTCGGCGTACTCCGAGAAGTCCTCGACCAGTTCGGTGACGGGAATCCCGGACACCTCAGACACCGCCTGGCTGATGGTGATGCTCAGCCCGTCGGTCCGCATGTCGTGACTGGTACGATACGTCGTCTCGTCTCCCCCCACAGGAGTTACCTCTGGCGAGGCACCCGACGTCCCGCGGGTGACGATGGGGCCAGAATCGGGGGCTGTGTTGCTCACACATCCACAACAACCAGGCTAGGCATAAAACTTCCTCCCGAAAGTTAGAATTCTCACGTGATAACCTCTCGATCACGAGTAGAAGTGGAATGTCGAACGTAGTTCTGAAAAAGGGTGGAGAATCAATACGAAACGGGGGTTCGATTGCGGAATACACTGCCGAGCCCCGGTTCGGTATGAAGTTAGAATCCCAACGGGGGAGGCCCAATGAGAGGCAGATGCGGGCGATGTCTCGAACCGAAGTGGTGGAGCGGTATGGGACATCCACGTCCGTCCGGAGATCGGTTAACAAAACTAATCACGCTGTGGGGAACGAGGGAATCGACCCGGGAGTGGATATCAGGAGCGGACGTGACAGTCCGTCTACCCGACGGCCCGTCGGTCGGGTCCCGGCCTGTTCGCATGGTCACGGCGTGGTGTCGACGATGAGGATGCGGCCGCTCCCGTAGACGGTGACGTGGTAGCCCCGGATAGGGAAGACGATGTACCCGTCGTCGCGTATCTCGGGGTCCATCACGGGCGACCGGAAGAGGCGGTCAAGTGCGTCGGGGTCGGCGTACTCCGAGAAGTCCCTGACGAGTTCCGTCGCGCTGACGTCTGCCACCTCCGCCAGCGCCTGGCTGATGGTGACGCTCAGCCCGTCCGTGGTCATGTCGTGACTGGTTCGGTACACCGAACTGCCTCCGTCCGCAGCGTCGAGATCCGGCGGGGCGCCCGGCGGTTGAGGGCAGGCGGCCGCGTCCGAATCGTCGGATCGTCTGTTCACACGTACTCTCGTACCCTCGCGTGTATAAGGGTTCGGTTTGATGGTTCGAGATATCACGACTCACTCGATATCAGCATTGACGTTCGAGCCAAAACTGGTTGCGTGCTTATTCTATCGATATCCGTCTCGTCGTCACTTATGCACCTCCACGTCAGGATTGATATCTAGTACGCAATCGGCAATTAGCGTGGAGAATCTCACGATTGTCAGCGTATCCGTCGAAATCCCAACCTCCTTGTCCGTCGAGGCGGTTCAAATGATAATGGATATCGAACTCGATGACATCGACCGGCAGCTACTGGACCTGGTGCAGGCGAACGCCCGCTACAAGGCGATCGACCTCGCCTCGGAGGTCGGCGTCTCGGACAACACCATCCACAACCGCATGAGCCGGCTGGAGGAAGCCGGTATCATCACGGGGTACACGACGGAACTGGACTACGACCGCCTGGGACTGACCTTCTACTTCCACTTCACCTGCACGACGCGCATCAGCGAGCGCGCGGCGGTCGCGGACAGGGTGATGGAGATTCCGGAGGTCGTGAACGTCACCGAACTGATGACTGGTCACGAGAACCTGCTCGTCAAGGCCGTCGGTGCGGTGGACGAGGAGATCACCCGGATCGCAGAGCAGATCGACAAGTTCCAGGTCGAGATCAACGACGAGAACCTCATCCGCGCCGAACACTCGAAGCCGATCGATTTCTCGGAGATCCGGCTGGTCGAGTCGGAGGGCTGAGACGGCCGCCCACCGACCCGGCGTCGTGTCCAGCTACCGGGGGTCCCGCCGCGCCCGCGTGTCGGCGCTGTCCCGTCGGGCCCGTTCGTCCACGCCCTCCCGGCGCTGCTGCACGTTCGCGCCCTCCCGGCGCTCCCGGCCGTCCGGGCCCGGCTGCCCGGCGGTGTTATCACTCCCTCGGCCCCGCACCGCGTCGAGCACGTACCCGATCCCCTCGCTGACCTTCTCGACCTGCGGGATGTTCCTGAGCGTGACGAGCAGCTGTCCGGCACCCAGCAGCCCCAGGAAGGCGAGGCCGGCGGCGAGGAAGAGGTTGTCGGCGAAGTAGGCGTCGGCCGCGAAGATGAGGAACCCGAGGCTGAATCCCGCCTCGATCTTCGCCTCCAGCAGGCTGATCGTCTCGTCCACCTTGTCCAGCCGGCGGTCGACGGCCACGAGCGTCTCGTTGGCCTCTCGGACCGCCTGCGCGGCATCGTCCTCAATCTGTTCGACGCGGTCCAGCGTCCGGTTGGCGTCGTCCACCAGCTCCTCGGCCTGCGTCAGCGCGTCGGTGAACCCCTCGTCACCCAGGAGCAGCATCAGTTTCCGGACGTTGTCGATGTCCGAGAGCATACGCAGGGAAGCAGTGGCGGCCGTATGCCTCTTTGGGCAGTCACGACCGGCCGGGCAACTGCCCCGGCGGTTCGGCCCGGCCAGCACGGGGGTCCCCTTCCGCCCGGCCCTCCTGCCCTGCCACGGCAGCCGTGGTTTTAGTCGTCCCCGCACTGCTGGCATCACCCCTATGGGGTGTCGTCGCCTGGGAGAGGGTATGACAGACGAGTCCGAGCAGGCCGGCCCCGGCGAGTCGACCGGTGCCGGAGGCGGTCAGCAGGCGGACGCCGGTTCCGCGGCCGGCGCCGGGTCGCGGGTCGAGGGTGACGGCGGCGTCGCCCGGCCGGACCGGGCCGTGGGCCGCGGTGCCGGACTCCCGTCCGACGGCGGTACCGGTGCCACTCCCGGTGCCGACGTCGACCCGGCCGCCACGCCAGCGACCGAGGGGAGCATCTTCCGGCCGAACGGACGCTCGCTGCTCGTCTACGTGGGCGGCGTCGTGGGCGTGTTCGTCGCCGCGGGCATCGGTCTCGGACTGGGGTCGAACTTCATCCTCGGCTTCCTCATCGAGCAGTTCGTCGAGCCGGGGGCGAACCCCACCGACAGCTCGCTGGTCAGTATCATGCTGCTGCACAACGTGGTGACGCCGTTCCTCGTCGGTCCACTGATGGCCGTCGGCGCGGGCGCACTCATCGGCCGCGCGCTACCCGGACGCCGCCTCACCGCCACCGCCATCGGTGGCTCCGCTTCGCTCGTCGGCTTCTACCTCATGACGGGGCTCACGCTCTTCCTGACGATCAACGTCGTCACCCAGTACTCCACCGGCGGCGCCGGGGGCGGTGGCGGCCTCGACCAGGCGGCACTCGGGAAGCAGGTCATCGAGAGCGGCATCCCGGCCGCCGTCGTCGGCGGCCTCGGCGCCTACATCGGCTCCTACGTCTCGGGCTGACGGCGCCGTCCCCGGGCCGCGAGCCGGTCGAACTCCTCCTCGAACACGCGGCCGACGTCGGGCTCGACGCGATCGTCGTCACCGACCACGACGAGATCGACCAGTCCCTGCGTGCGGCCCGCCTCCCCCCCCACTCCGACCTCGTCGGCGTCCCGGGGGTGGAGGTGTCGACGGCGGACGGCTACCTCCTCTCGGTGATCACACCCGTACACTGTCTTCGCTGGCCCCGTCCGCTGCTCCGTTCTCGCCTGTCCCGTCCGTCGCTCCGTCCTCCGTCGTCCCGGACGCCCGGAAATGAACGTCACCATTGATTACCCCCGGGGCGGTGTGTCACGGCGACAAGCTATGTCAGGAACCTCGAACGAGCCGCCGTGGCTCCAGGCCGAGCGGGAGTACACCGACGAGGTCATCGGCAAGAACACCATCCCGCAGCTGTTCGTGGAGAGCGCCGGCCGCCACGCGAATCGGGAGGCACAGTGGTACAAGGGTGGCGTCTACGATCGGTCCCTGGCGGACGGGGTGGTCCCGGCCGCACCGAAGGGCCAGTACGCGGCCCTGACGTACGACGAGATGCTCAACGTCGTCCAGCGGCTCGGAACCGGCCTCCGCGAGCTGGGACTGGAGACGGGCGACCGGGTCGGCATCTTCGCCGGGACGCGGATGGAGTGGGCCCAGAGCGACCTCGCCGTCCTCTCGGCCGGCGGGGTCATCACGACGGTCTACACGGAGTCGAGTCCCCGGCAGGTCCGCTACCTGCTCGACGACCCGGACGCCGACGGCGTGGTCGTCGAGAACGAGGAGCTGCTGGAACGGGTCCTCGAGGTGGAGGAGGACCTCGACCTCGGGTTCATCGTCGTCATCGACGAGCTGCAGACCGAGGCCCACGAGGAGCGCGAGGACGTGTACGGCCTCGCGGAGGTCTACCGGCTGGGTGACGAGGCGTTCGACCCCGACCAGTTCGACGAGTGGCTCCACAGCCGCGAGTCCGAGGACCTCGCGAGCCTCATCTACACCTCCGGGACGACCGGACAGCCGAAGGGGGTCCGGCTCAGTCACGCCAACTTCCGGGCGAACCTCAACGGCGTCCGCAAGCGGTTCGGCCCCCGGCCGGACAAGGCCGACGACGTACCCGTGCTCGACGAGACGGCGCGCTCGCTGTCCTTCCTGCCGCTGGCGCACGTCTTCGAGCGGACCGCCGGTAGCTTCGTGATGTTCGCCGCCGGCGGTACCGTCGCCTACGCCGAATCGACCGACACCATCGCCGAGGACATCCAGCTCGTCGAACCTACTACCGCGACGAGCGTCCCGCGGGTGTACGAGCGCATCTTCGACCAGATGCGCGCGCAGGCCTCGGAATCCGACCTCAAGGAGTCCATCTTCGAGCGGGCCATCGAGATCGGCCGGCAGTACGCCCGCACGGAGGACCCGGGGCTCCCGCTCCGGCTGAAGTACACGCTCGCGGACAGGCTGGTCTTCTCGCAGGTGAAAGAGCAGATGGGCGGCAACATCGACTTCTTCATCTCCGGCGGCGGCTCACTCTCGAAGCGGCTCGCCGAACTGTTCGAGGGGATTGGACTGCCCATCTTGGAGGGCTACGGGCTCACGGAGACGGCGCCGGTCGTCTCGACGAACCCGCCGGAGAACCCCCGCTCCGGCACGCTCGGCCCGGCGCTCGTCAACGTCGACCTCAAGCTGGACAGCTCGATTATCACGACCGAACAGGCCCAGAAGGCCCGACCGGACAGCGACATCGGCGAGCTGCTCGTGAAGGGACCCAACGTGACCGAGGGCTACTGGGAGAAGCCCGAGGCGACGATGGACGCGTTCACCCAGGACGGCTGGTTCCGCACGGGCGACATCATTGAGCGGACCGCCGACAGCTACCTGGTCTACCACGACCGGCTGAAGCAGCTGCTCGTGCTCGACACCGGGAAGAACGTCGCCCCTGGCCCCATCGAGGACGGGTTCGCCACCTCCGACCGGATCCAGCAGGTGATGGTGATGGGCGACAACGAGAAGTTCGTCTCCGCGCTCGTGGTGCCCGACTTCGAGGCCATCCGCCGCTGGGCCGACCGCGAGGGGGCCGATATCCCGGACACGGACGAGGAGATCTGCGAGGACCCGCAGGTCCGCGAGTACGTTCAGGCGGAGATCGAACGGGTCAACGAGCAGTTCGAGACGTACGAGCGCATCAAGGAGTTCCGGATGGTGCCCGTGGAGTGGACCCCGGAGAACGACCTGCTCACGCCGTCGATGAAGGTCAAGCGCCGGAACGTCCTCGAACGGTTCGCCGAGCAGTACGACGACATCTACGGCGAACGGGAGACTCCCGCCGCCGCGGACGACTGACCACGCTGGCGGACCCGTCGGGCCCTGCCCCCCGTTCGTACCTGCGCCCCAGCCTCGCCGCCTCAGTCCTCTCCGTCCGGGCCGACCTCTGCGGGGTCGCTCCGGGCCGTCTCCCCGTCCGCGACATCCGTCGCCTCGTCACGGGCAGTCTCCTCCGTGACGACTGGCTCCCCCGTGGCCGGCGGCGGCGACTGCCGACCCGAGCCGGAGAGCTGCTCGGCCAGTTCCTCCAGTCGGCGCGTCTGCTCCCGGTTGACCGTGACGATGATGTCCGAGAGGACGCCGAACATGACGAGCTGGACGCCCAGGATGATCCCCGCGGCGGCGACGACCGCGAGTGCCTCGTGGGCGATGTCGTTGACGAGGAAGTCGTACCCGACGTACGCCGCGACGAACAACCCGATGAGGCCGCTCACGACTCCGACGCTGCCGAAGTAGAACAGCGGGTTGTTCGTCTTCGCCAGTTTGTACAGCGTGAGGAAGATGTTGGCGCCGTCCCGGACTGGGTGGAGGTTGGTCTCGGACTCGTCCGGTCGCGCGCGGTAGGTGATCGGGACGACCTCCGTGGTGGCCCCGTGCTTGACGCACTCGACGCTGAGTTCCGTCTCGATGCCGAACCCGTCGGAGCGGAGCGAGAACCGTTCGACGGACTCGACAGTGAACGCCCGGTAGCCGCTGAGGATGTCCTCGAGGTCGCGGCCGTGGATCACGGAGAACGCCCGGTTGATGATGCGGTTGCCGGCGCGGTTGAGCCGCGTCATCGCGCCCGGTTCCATGTCGGCGAACCGGTCGCCGATGACGTGGTCTGCGCGCCCGGCGAGGATGGGTTCGAGCATCGCCTCGGCGTCCGCCGGGCGGTAGGTCCCGTCGGCGTCGGCCATCAGGACGACCGGTGTGTCCACGCGGGAGAGGCCCTCGCGGACGGCCTGTCCCTTCCCGACGCCGCTCTGTTCCACGACACGGGCCCCGTGTTCGCGTGCGATCTCCCGGGTTCCGTCCGTGGAGCGGCCATCGATAACGAGCACGTTCTCGAAGCCCTCGTCCCGGAACCCGTCGACGACGCTCCCGACGGTCTCGGCCTCGTCCAGCGTCGGCAGCAACACGCAGACGTCGTCGCGGTCCATTCGTCTCCGGGTCGACGGCCCGAGCGCAAAAACGCTCCGGCCCGCGTCCACGTCGGCAGCCGACTGAGCCGGGCAGAGCGCGGGTCGCGGCCGCTACTCCTCGCGCTGGTCGCTCAGGTGCTCCCAGACCTCGGCACAGCCACAGCCGTCCTCGACATCCGACAGGTGGGCCCGGTCCTCCTCTTCGGTTGCGGTCATTTACTCATCTCACGAGTAACACGCTAACCGTATAGTTCTTCGGGCGGGACGGGCGCCGGGTCACCGGCGCGTTTACGGTCGTCCCGGATGAGCGACCCGTATGGCCGACGGGGACGGGACCGACCTGTTCGAGGCGCTCGACCTGACGGAGTACGAGGAGACGGCCCTCTCGAACCTGCTACGGCTCGGGCGGACGACGGCCCCGAACCTCGCCGAAGCGACCGGCATCCCGAAGGCGCGCATCTACGGCGTGCTGGACGCGCTCGCCGACCGGGGGTTCGTGAAGGTCATACCCGGGCGCCCGAAGGAGTACCAGTCCCGCGCCCCTGCGGAGATCATCGATCGCGCGAAGGAGAATCGGCGGCAGGCGTACGAGTCGACCGCGAGGAAGCTGGAGGCGGGCCGCGGACGTCGGCGACCCCAGCGAGTCGGAGACGCGACGGCTCTACCACGAGGCGACGCGAGAGATTCGAGTTCTCACCAAGTCGTGGGAGTATCTCGACAGCGTCGAACCGGCGCTGGCCGACGCGCTGGAGCGTGGCCTGGCGGTCCGGGTGCTCTTCCTCCATCCGGACCGTCTGAGTGACGAGAACCGGCGGATACAGGCGGGAATCGTCGACCGGCTCCGGGAGGCGTTCCCCGGGGTGGAGTTCCGGTTCGCGACCGGGTCGCTCCCCTGGCGAGGGACGCTCACGGACCCCCCCGCAGATGCGGGGACCGCCAGCGGCGAGGAGAGTGGCGAGGCCATCTTCCTCGTCGAGGAGCCCGAGGTGCCGAACCACATGCGACAGGCGGCCATCACGGAGAACGAATCCTTCGTGGCCGGCCTCAAGCGCTTCTTCGACCTCGTGTGGGAGTACGAGTCCGAAGCGAGCCGAGCGGAGTGAGACCGGCACGGAACGACAGGAGTGAACTGTCCGCTGGTCGGACCGGGAGTATGACCGACGAGACCTCCGACCGGCCATCATCGCGCTCCCGGCAGGGCCCGCTGGACGGGCTCCGGGTGGTGGACTTCTCCGGGATGGTCGCCGGCGGCTTCGCCACGATGACGCTCGCGGACTTCGGCGCCGACGTCGTCGCAGTCGAGCACCCCGAGACAGGTGACCCGATCCGCGACTGGGGGCCCTTCGACCCCGATTCCGGGACGTCGCTCTGGTGGAAGTCACTCGCTCGCGGGAAGCGCTGCGTGACGTGCGACCTCTCCACCGCGGAGGGGCACGCCCTCGCGCTCGACCTGGTCGAGACCGCAGACGTCGTCGTCGAGAACTTCCGTCCCGGGACGATGGAGCGCTGGGACCTCTCCTACGAGGACCTCCGCGAGGTCAATCCCGAGGTGGTGATGGTCCGCATCTCGGGCTACGGGCAGACGGGCCCCCGGGCTGAACAGCCGGGCTTCGGGACCGTGGCAGAGGCCATCTCGGGGTTCGCCCACGTCAACGGGTTCCCCGACCGGGAGCCGCTGCTCCCACCCATCCCGCTGGCCGACATGGCCGCCGGCCACTACGCCGTCCAGGCGGCCATGTTCGCCCTGTTCGAGCGCGAGATCGGCCCCGACGGCGACGGGAGCGGCGAGGGACAGGTGGTCGACGTCTCCCTCTACGAGTCGCTGTTCCGGATGTTCCCGGGCGACGTGGAAGCGTACGACCGGCTCGGCCAGGTTCGCAAGCGCAGGGGGAACCACCACAGTAACGCCGCCCCGCGGAACGTCTACGAGGCCGCGGACGGCTACGTGGCGTTGTCCGCCTCCGCGCAGTCCATCTTCGAGAACCTCGCGGAGACGATCGGCCACCCGGAGCTGCTCGACGACGAGCGGTTCGCCACGAACGACGCGCGGGCTGAGCACGCCGACGAACTGGACACGTACATCGCGCCATACATCGCCGAGCGGACCGTCGAGGAGACGGTCGAGGAGCTTGGGGCCGGCGACACAGTCGTCGCGCCGGTGTACGACGTGAGCGACGTCTTCAGCGACGAGCAGTACGCCGCCCGCGAGAACCTGGTCGAGGTCGACGACGAGGACCTCGGCCGCATCACCACTCCGGGCGTGGTGCCGCGGCTGACGCGGACGCCGGGCGCGGTCGACCACCTCGGACCGCGGCGTGGACAGCACAACGACGAGGTGTACGGCCGGGAACTGGGGATGGACGAGGAGACGCTGGCGGCGCTCCGCGAGCAGGACGTCATCTGAGCAGCATCGACGGGGCCGGTCGGTACTGCCGCGGTCCGACGGAGCAGCAGGCCATGGCAACCCCGGTGGCGTAGCGAACAGGCGGCGCGTTGCAGCCTCGCGAGGGTGCGAGCGAGGACTCGTCGAGTTGCGCTCGACGCTGTTCCGGACCGTGCGCCGCGCTGGCGGAACCGGAACGGAGCGGTGCACACTCCGCCCCGGGTCGGCGGTCCGGAGTCGACTCGTCAGGGCACGCCGGGTGTGGTCGCGCCCCGGTATTTGAATCTCAGTCCAGGGTTTCGAGGAGTTCGAGCAGGAGGTCGCGGTCGAGCGTGTCGTCCGGCAGCTCCTCGGCCCACCGGACGGCCGAGATCTCCTCGCCGGCGAGCCCGGGGTCGTCGTCGAGATCGGTCGTCTCGGGGGTCGCACGGTGGATAGCGAACCGGAAGGTCAGCTCGGCGTCCCCGTGCTGGAGGACGTTCCGGACCACGGCCAGGCGTTCGCCCGGCGTCACGTCGAGGCCCGTCTCCTCGCGGAGTTCGCGGGCCAGCGCCTCGTCGTGGCTCTCGCCGGCCTCGACCTCCCCACCGGGCAGGAGCCAGCGACCGTCCTCGCGGACGAGGAGGACCCGACCGTCGTCCCTGGCCAGTCCGCCGACGCCCCACTCCAGGCCGTCCTCACCGTCGATGCGGTCGCGTGCATCCGCGAACTCCTCGGCGGTCAGCTGGTGGGTCCGTTCCCGTCGGTACTCGCCGTCCTCCCGCCAGGTGCGGACCTCCGTCTTCGAATCCGCGTCGTCGATTGCCGGGCCGTCGTCGGTGGTGCCGTCGGGCACGGCGTCAGGGCAGGTCGACGTCCACGTTCGCCTGCTCGCTCGCGGCCCACACGGTGTTGTAGAGGAGCATCGCGCGGGTCATCGGTCCGACGCCACCGGGGACGGGCGTGATGGCTCCCGCCACGTCCTTCGCGCTCTCGTACTCCACGTCGCCGATGAGCTCGTACCCCTTCTCCGTGTCCGCGTCGACGCGGTTGATGCCGACGTCGATGACTGTGGCCCCCCCCTTTAGCATCGAGCCGTCGATCATCTCCGGGACGCCCGCGGCCGCGACGAGGACGTCGGCCTCGCGAGTGTGAGCGGCCAGGTCCGCCGTCCGCGAGTGACAGACTGTCGTGGTGGCGTTGCCCAGCGGTTCCTTCTGGATGAGCAGGTTCGCCATCGGCTTGCCGACGATGTCCGAGCGGCCGACGACGACCGCCTCGGCCCCCTCGGTCTCCACGTCGTAGTGTTCGAGGAGCTTCTGGATGCCGTGGGGCGTGCAGGGCTTGAACCGGGCGTTCCCGGCGACCATCCGACCGACGTTCTCGGGGTGGAAGCCGTCGACGTCCTTCGCAGGGTCGATGGCCCGCAGGACGCGGCGCTCGTCGACGTGGTCGGGGACGGGCATCTGGACGAGGATGCCGTTCACGTCCGGGTCGTCGTTGAGGCCCGCGACGGTGTCTAACAGCTCCGCGGCGGGCGCGTCGGGGTCGATCTCGACGTGGTGGCTGGTGATGCCGACCTCCTCGCAGTCGCGCTGCTTCATCGAGACGTACGTCTCGCTCGCGGGGTCGTCGCTCATCAGGACTGTCGCGAGCCCCGGGCGCGCGTCGGCGTCGGCGAGCCGTTCGATGGCATCGGTCAACCCCTCCCGGATGTCAGCGGCGACGGCGTTCCCGTCGATGACCTCGGTCATACGCGAACCGGAGTGGCGACCGGTATTCAAAGCCGCGATGCACGGACCGTGCCCGTCCAGTCGGGCAGCGCGCAACGGACTAGAGGAGTCGGTTCCCGCGTCGGCGGAACTCCCGGCGCTCCGGTGGCGTCGGCAGCGTCCGGTACTCGTACTCGTCGGTCGGGTTCGGCCGCGGCTCCGGGTCCAGTCCCGCCCGGAGGTCGTCGAGCAGGTCGACGACCAGCTCCGCGCCCGTTTCGGCGAGTTTCCGGCTCACGTCGTGCATCGTGTCGCCGGCCGCGATGGGGAACGACCGCTGCCGGAGGATCGGGCCGTCGTCGAATGCCTCGGTCATCAGGTGGGCGGTGACGCCGGTCCGGTCGTCGTCGTGGTAGAGCGGCCAGAACGCCGTCGCCCGGCCGCGGTACTTCGGGAGCAGCGAGCCGTGGCAGTTCACGGCCAGGTCCGCACTCGCCAGCACCGCGGCGGGGAGTCGCTGCCCGGCGACGACCGACAGCAGGAGGTCCGGGTCCTGCCCGTCGACCCACTCGACGAACGCGTCGTCGCCCGCGTCCGGGACGTGCCGCACGGGCAGCCCATACGAGCGGGCCAGCCGGCGGACCGACCGGTAGCCTCCGGGGAGTCGTCGCTGGAGGGGGGTCGGGAGTAGCCCCAGGAGCCGCCCGCCGGCGAACCGGGTGCCGAGTCGGGCTGCACCACGCGGCCCCCAGGCCCGGAGCTGCTCGCGGAGCTGCCCGGGGCCGGAGCCGCCGAACGGGACCAGCGCGACCGCCTCGATCACGTCGGCGTGGGCTTCGAACACCGGCCGGAGGTAGCCGGGGAGGTAGAGCGGTTCCTCGCTCGTCGCCAGTACCACGCGCACGCTGGCGCTACCCGCCGCCGGGACTTCAGTCCGATGACCGGCACAAAGCACTCGTACCATGCCGGCAGAGCCCGCGATATGCGACGGCTCCGCATCGCCGCCGCGGTGGCGGCCCTCGTCGCCATCCACTCGTGGCACGCCCTCCTCCGCATCGCCCGCCGATCGGACCGGCCCGGATCACACGGGTCCGCGGACGCGGCCAGCACTGCCGACGCCCCCGACGATGCCGACCAGAGTGCGACGGTCGTCGAGCACGAACGCGGCTGGTACGACTACCTCCGCGGGTTCCACGCCCACCACGGCGACCCCGAGTCGGACGGCGTCCCGGCGGCACCCGGAGATGGCCCCGAACACGGGGACCTCTGGCACGGGCTGGACGCCTGGTGGCAGTCGAACTGCCTCCGCGGGTACACCCTCGGCGACGACGTGTACGTCTGCCCCGGGACGCCACGCCCCGTCCGGGTACACCAGGCCGGACACGCGCCCTCGTTCGGGAGCGAGTTCCCGACGCTCGCCCGCGAACGCCGCGAGCACGGTGGCCTCCCGGACGAACCGCTGCGGACGCTGGACGTGATGCTCCCCGGCCGGTTCCCCCACACCTGCTGCCGGCTCCGCGACCAGCGTGGGCTGGGCGAGACGTACGCCGACTGGCTCCGAGAGGGTCGCATCCGTCGCCTGCCGGGCTGACGGCCCGCCACCGACGGGGGTCCCGTGCCCGCCGCCTGCAACCCGCAACCGTTTCAAGTGGCCCGCCGAACCGTCGCCCGATGACCGAGGCGGACCTGACAGACGAGGAGCGCGAGCGACTGGACGACGTGGTCGCGCTCCAGCCCACGAAGAACTCGGAACTCGCGGACCGATGGGGGCTGGAGGGCGGGAGCGAGGTCCACGCCTACCTCGAGGAGCACCTGAAACCGTACTACTACCGGAACGAGGACAGCCTCATCTGCGCCACCGACGAGGCCGCCGCCATCGCGGGGGTCGACCCCGGTGTCGAGGACGACGGGAACGGCGGCCGCGTCGTCCGCGTCCCCGACGTGCAGTACCACGTCCTCCGGGTCCTCACGGACCACGATGCCGAGCCCCGGAGCGTCGTCGGCGTCCTCCAGGCCGTCCGGGGTCTCGACGAGGGCCTCGACCCCGACAACGACGCGATCCGCGAGGCGCTCCGCTCGCTCGCCAACAAGGGCGTCGTCGAGAAGGTCCAGCTGACCGTCCCCACCTACCGGCTGGCGCTCCCGCGTGCCGACCTGACCGTGGAGCGACTGGACGACTGAGCGCGGACAGCCCACTCGTAGCCGGGCGGCCCCGCTCGACCCGTATTATCAGATAACGGTGGGAGTATAGTTTTTATCAGTCTATTTCGAACTGAAAGGTCCTGGTTATCTCGTTATTCGCCACGTAACTGGTCCATGTGGTCGATCCGCGACTGGACCAGGTCCGCCGTGCCGATGTCGTGGCGGACGCGGAGCCCCTCCTCGCCGGCCTCGGCCAGCGCCGCCTCGGCGAGTTCCTCGGCCGCCGCGATGGAGTCGGCCACTCCCACGACGGCGAACGACCGGGAGGTGGTGGTGAGGACGGCGCCGTCGTCGCGAGCGTTGACGCTGGCGTAGAACAGCCGGGCGCCGACCTCGGCCGCCGACGCCTCGTCGATGCGGACCTCGGCACCGGCCTCGGGGTCGGTCGGGTAGCCCGCGGGGACGGCGTACTTGCAGACGGTCGCCTGCGAGTCGAAGGCCAGTTCCGGGAGTGCCGTGCCGCTGCGGGCCGCCCGGAGCAGTTCGACGAAGTCCGTCCGGAGGACGGGCAGCGTGTTCATCGCCTCGGGGTCGCCGAAGCGGGCGTTGAACTCGACCACCTTCGGTCCCTCGGCGGTGAGCATGAACTGCCCGTAGAGGATGCCCTTGTAGTCGGGCAGCGCCTCGACGACGGCCTCGATGACCTCGACGGCGGCGTCGTAGTCGTCCTCGGTCATGAACGGGAGCTCGAACGTCGCGTCCGTGTACGAGCCCATGCCGCCGGTGTTGGGCCCCTCGTCGCCCTCGTAGGCGCGCTTGTGGTCCTGCACGGCGGGCGACGTGCGGACGGAGCCGTTCGCGACGAACGCCTGGACGGTGAACTCCTCGCCGACCAGCCGCTCCTCGACGACCCACTCCCCGTAGTCGGACTCGCGGACGTAGTCGACGGCCTCGGACCGGGTGAGCTGGTCGCCCGTCACCCGGACTCCCTTACCGCCGGTGAGCCCGCGGGGCTTGACCGCCACGTCGTGGTCGACGGAGGCGACGTAGTCCGCGGCGGCGTCCGCGTCCTCGAACGCCTCGAACGCCGGACAGCCGGGGATGGCCTCGTCCCGCATGAACTCCCGCTGGAAGCGCTTGTCCGTCTCGATGCGGGCCTCGTCGGCCTTCGGCGCGAAGGCGTAGATGCCGGCCTCGTCGAGCGCGTCCGTGACACCCGCCTGGAGCGGCGCCTCCGGCCCGACGACGGCCAGCGTGGCGCCCACGTCCTCGGCGGCCGCCACCACGGCCCCGGGGTCGGTCTCGGACTCGACGACGACGTACTCCTCGGCCAGCCGGTCGATGCCGGGGTTGCGGTTCGACGCACAGGCGTACAGCGACGCGTCCTCCGCGCGGTCGACGGCCCGTGCGACGGCGTGCTCCCGGCCGCCCCCGCCCACCAGCAGCACCCGCTCGTGTTCGCTCGTGCTCATACACGAATCGGGGCGCGGGTCCCCCCTAAGGGTTGCTTTCCCCACGTGGCGGGCCCGGAGAGCACGGGCGTCCCCGGAGGGGTCCCGTCGACCTCTCTCAGGCGCGCTCGCCGGTCACGCCCGAGTCCGGCACCTCCACCTGAATGCTGAGGTCGTGCGGGTGGTAGCCGGAGAGCCACTCGAAGGTGAGTTCCAGGGCACGCCGACTGGTCCGGACGCCGTCGTGGCCGGTCTCCAGCGCGACGTTGATAGCGCCCGCCAGTTCGGGGCTCTCCGGGCAGCCCCAGAACAGGGGGTCCTCGGTCCCCCGGAGGGTGTAGCGCCAGGGGGTGGTCGTCCCGCCGGTCGTAGTCGTCCCGGAGGAACGGGGTCATCTTGTAGGTCCCGTCCTGCATCCCGGCGGTGGCGGCCCACCTGTTCAGGACGCTCCCGTGGTTGGCGCCGGCGAGGCCGACGACGGTCTCGACGCGGTCGTGGGCGTCGTACTCCGAGAGCCACCAGCGGATGCCGGTCACGCCGAGGCTGTGGCCGACGAGTGCCACCTCGTCGGCACCCGTCTCCCGGCGGACCCTGTCCACGAAGACCTCCAGCGTCGCCGCCATCTCGGGGTGGCTGGGGCTCCCGTCCCGGAAGGAGAGCGCCCAGAGTTCGTCGCCCCGGTACCGCCGCTTCAGGAAGAACTCGGCGTGAGCCTCCCAGTCGCAGGCGTCGCGCTGGTTGCCGTGGACGAACACCACCGGTGTCCGCTCCGTCCCCGCTGCCGTCCCGTGGCACTCGTGTCCGCCCCAGCCACCGTACAGGCCACCACTGTCCCAGGGGAGCCGGGAGTCGTCCACCCTGTCGCGTTCGCAGGCCACCGCACAGCCGCCGTGGCGACGCGCCCGGCGGAGTCCCCGCAGGTTCGACCGCAGAGCCGCGGAGAACGGCCACCCGTGTGAAGAGTTGCCAAGAGACATAGCGTGTCACGTGAACCGGACTGGCATATACCTTCCGCCGACCACATGACGGCGGGCCCGTGATTCCGCCCGGCGAACGCTTATGCCGTTCGTCGCCCTCCCGGGTGCATGGGCTTTTTCAGCGAGGTCGGTCGTCAGGTCGAGCAGTTCAAGCAGACCGCCAGCGCCGTGGCAGCCGACAACGCCGACTACTGGTGTCGGACCTGCGAGTCGCGGTTCCAGACCGACCACGACGAGTGCCCGGAGTGCGGCGCGGCGACGGTCGAGGCCAGGCCCGACGCGGAGTGAACCACCCGGGCGGCATCGTCCGCCGGTCCGCCGTCGAGACCGCTGTCGAGCAGCCTGCCCGCGCATGCCCACCGTCGACCGCAACCGGCTGGACGACGCCGCGTCCCCCTATCTCCAGCAGCACGCCGACAACCCCGTGAACTGGCAGCCCTGGGACGACGACGCTCTCGCGGCCGCCCGCGAGCAGGACGTCCCGGTCTTCCTCTCCGTCGGCTACTCCGCCTGCCACTGGTGTCACGTGATGGAGGAGGAGAGCTTCGAGGACGAGGCGGTCGCCGCGGAACTCAACGAGTCGTTCGTCCCCATCAAGGTGGACCGCGAGGAGCGCCCGGACATCGACTCCCTCTACATCACCGTCTGCCGGCTCGTCCGCGGGCAGGCCGGCTGGCCCCTCTCGGTCTTCCTCACGCCGGAGGGGAAGCCGTTCTACGTGGGGACGTACTTCCCGAAGGAGGCAAAGCGCGGTCAGCCGGGGTTCCTGCGGCTACTCCGCGACGTCCGGGAGAACTGGTCCGACCCCGAGGAGCGCGAGGAGATCGAGGAGCGTGCCGAGCAGTGGGCCGCCGCGGCCCGCGGCGAACTCGAGGCGGTCCCCGACGCGCCGGACGAGCCCCCGGACGCCGACTTCCTCGACACCGCCGCCTCGTCGGCGATGCGGGCGGCCGACCGCGACCACGGCGGCTTCGGTCGCGGCCAGAAGTTCCCCCAGCCTGGCCGACTCCACCTCCTTCTGCGCGCACACGACCGCACGGGACGCGACGCGTACCGCGCCGTCGTCGCGGAGACGCTCGACGCCATGGCGAACCGGGGTCTGTACGACCACCTCGGCGGCGGCTTCCACCGCTACTGCACGGACCGCTCCTGGACGGTCCCACACTTCGAGAAGATGCTGTACGACAACGCCGAGATCCCGCGGGCGTTCCTCGCGGGCTACCAGGTGACCGGGGACGAGCGCTACGCCGCGGTCGTCCGCGAGACGTTCGACTTCCTCGACCGCGAACTCCGCCACCCCGACGGTGGTCTCTACGCCACGCTCGACGCCCGGAGCCCGCCGCTCGACCATCGCGCGGGTGAGGCCGGCGAGGTCGAGGAGGGTGCCTTCTACGCCTGGACGCCCGACGAGGTGCACGAGACGCTGACCGACCACGGCGACCACGACGGCGTGGACGCGGACCTCCTCTGCGATCGCTTCGGCGTCACGGCGGCGGGCAACTTCGAGGCCGGGCTCTCCGTGCTGACGCTCGCGACCCCGGTCGAGGAGCTCGTGGCCGAGTACGACCTGGACGAGGCGACGGTCCGGGACCGTCTCGACGCCGCGACAGCCACGTTGCGGACGGCTCGCGCCGACCGCCCGCGCCCGCGACGCGACGAGAAGGTGCTCGCGGGCTGGAACGGGCTCGCCATCGCGGCTCTCGCGGAGGGCGGCCTCGTCCTGCAGGAGGACCGCTGGACGGACCTCGCGACGGACGCGCTCGGCTTCATCCGCGAGCGGCTCTGGGACCCCGACGGGGTGCCGGCGGGCGACGCGGCAGGTGACGACGTACCCGGCCGCCTCCGTCGGCGCTGGAAGGACGGTGACGCCGGCATCGACGGGTACCTGGAGGACTACGCCTTTCTCGGGCGGGGTGCGCTGGCCTGCTACGAGGCCACCGGCGAGGTCGAACACCTCGCGTTCGCGCTCGACCTGGCGCGCTGCATCGAGACGGCGTTCTGGGACGACGACCGGGGCACGCTCTACTTCACGCCGGCCGGCGGCGAGTCGCTGGTCGCCCGCCCGCAGGAGCTTGGCGACTCCTCGACCCCGTCGAGCGCGGGCGTCGCCACGCGGCTGCTCGCC
This sequence comes from Halobacteriales archaeon QS_4_70_19, assembly GCA_003020985.1. Classification (GTDB taxonomy): domain Archaea; phylum Halobacteriota; class Halobacteria; order Halobacteriales; family Haloarculaceae; genus Haloglomus. The sequence continues at coordinate 71,403 of PXRM01000025.1, forward strand.
GACCTTGACGGGTTCGTCACCCACGACCGCTTCGCCAGGGTGGCGCAGGGCGTCGTCGAGACGCACGCCTCGACGCTGGAGTCGGAGCCGCTGAAGCACCCCACGCTGACCCTGGCGGCCGACGACGCGGCGGTCGGCCCGCTCGAACTGACCGTCGCGGGCGACCTCCCCGCGGCGTGGCGCGAGACGCTCGCACGGACCTACCTGCCCGGACGGCTGCTCGCGCGCCGCCCCGCGACGGACGACGAACTCGGCGACTGGCTGGCGGCACTGGGGGTCTCGGAGGCGCCGCCGCTCTGGGCCGGTCGGGAGGTCCGCGACGGCGAGCCGACGGTGTACGCCTGCCGGTCGCGCACCTGCTCGCCACCCACTCACGATCTCGGCGAGGCGCTGGAGTGGGCCGCCGACCTCGCCCCAGGTTCGCAGGGGGCCGACACGGGCGACGCGGACTGAGGTCGATAGCGCCGCGCGGCCCGTGGGGCATGGTCCTGCTCCTCTCGCTCGTAGCCGGCTGTGCGGCGCTCGACCCGACGACGACACAGTCGCCGACGCTGACGCCGGTCCCGGTTCCGACGGCCACGCCGACCGTCACGCCACCGCCCGACACCGGTCCGGCGGGTGGGTCGTCGCCGACGCCGACGGGGAACCGCTCGCCGGCGCCGGGTGGCGTCCCGGAACCGTACTCGCGGCTGGGGACCTACCCCATCGGCCCGGTCGCCCCGCCCTGTCCGGCCGATGCGGGCCAGGGTGCGCGCCGGTACCCGCCGGCCGTCACCCACAACGCCACTGTCGGGGGGAGCTGGTCGACCGGCAGAGAGGCGGCCAGGCTCGCGGACCGGGCCGTCTCCGGGACGGACCTCGAGCCCGGCGGCGGGCTCGTGCCGGTCGACGGCAGGTACGAGCGGGTCCGGGTGACGGGCGAGACGTTCGACCCCCGGCGGCGGTGGGGGACCGAGCGGTTCGTCGTCGTCACGGCCCCCGGCAACCCCGCGCTCGACGCCATCGTGCTTGCGCCGGTCGACGGCCGGACGCGTATCGAGCTGTACTACGTCGAGGGGTTCTGCTGAACGTGGCGAACTACCGGATAATCGGGATTCCGGGTGAGACAGCCGTCAGACATCTCGATCGTCGAACTGCTCGGCGAGATAGACGGCGATGGGGGCGCGCTCCTCCTCGACGAACCGGGCGAGTTCCTCGGCCACCCGGTCGCCCGACGCCACGCGCTCCACCACGACCGTCGGGATGAGTTCGATGTCGTACTCCCCGACGAGGGGCCCTGTCTTCGAGCCGTCCGCTTCCTTCTCGACGGGGTAGTGCTCGACGCGGTCGCCGGTGATGCCCGCGGCCTCCAGCGCGGCGCCGAAGTCCGGCAGCTGCTTGCGACAGTCCTTGCACCAGTCGCCGCCCCAGACCTTCACAACGACGTCGTCGGGGAGCGACGCGAACGTGTCCACGGCGTCGGCGTAGGACGTCTCGTCCCACGCCGGGTTGGGGCGCATCGTCTCCAGTCGGGCCGCGTCGGTGTCCTCGTTGCGGGTGTCTGCCATGCTCCACGAGAGGGCACGGGGCGGGTTAAGCGACGCGCTCGCGGAGCCGCTCGGCGAGCGGGTGCCGGTGGCAGCGCTTCCCCTCGCCCTCGAAGCAGACGAGCCACACGTCCTCGCCCGCGGCGACGCGCCCGGCGAGGTCCGACAGTGCGTCGCGGGCCGCCGGATCGGCGTCGAGGTACTCCCGGTAGCGCCGTGTGAAGTCGGTCTCCTCCCACGCCGCGTTGTGGGCACCCTCGTCGCACATCCCGCGCCGTTTCAGCTCCTCCGTCCGGTCTTTCGTCTCGTCGAGGAGCGCCTCGGGCGGCCCGAGCGCCGGCTGGTTCTCGTCGGTTTCGGCCCTGAACCAGCCCGTCGGTCGCCGGACGACGCCCACGAGTGCCGCGTCCCCGGGCTCGACGAGGTCGTGCTGGAGCGCCGCGACGTACGTCTCGTCAACGCTACCGGTCATGCCTGGGCGTCGACCTAGGGGGTGGTGAATCTGGCGACCGTTCAGGCGGAGTGAAACCGCTCGCTACCCCGTTCCGCGGTCATTCCGTTCCGTTACGCGATGTCCCGGGAGGTGTCGATGGCGACCTCCTCGGACAGCTCCAGCTTGATGACGTCGTTGAGGGCGCGGCCGCCGCGGAACTTCGGCACGGCGAGCCGGTTCTCGATGTTGTCGCCGCTCTCGATGGTCTTCAGGTCGAAGACGATGTCGGACATGTGGAGCGTCGTGTCCCGGAGGTCCGGGATGGAGTAGCCGTCGAGGCAGTGGAGCAGCGCCAGCGACCCGGTGTTGTAGATGTGGTTCTGGAGCTCGTTCATGAAGTTCCGGAACCGGGCCGGCTCCTGGTTCTCGAGGATGTTCAGCGGGTCGACGATGAGGTTCGACGACTCGGGGAGGGCGGAGACCAGTTTGGCCGCGTTGTCCAGCGGCGCCTCGCCCGCCACGTCCCTGACGGTCGGGCTGCCGGTCGCCGTCGGCGAGTTGGCGATGGAGTCGCTGACGGCGTCGCCCGTCCGGTCGAGCGAGATGTAGAGCGTGCCACGGGTGGCGGTGAGTTCGTACAGGAACAGCTCGGCCTGGCTGGCCGGCTCCGCCGTGAGAGCGACGATGCTCCCGGCCGGGATGCCACCATCCAGCTTGCGGTCGAGCACCTCGATTCCTGTCCGCAGCCGGTCCGCCATCGTGGGGACAGTTCCCCCCACTACCGTTTAACCGTTCTGGCCGATATGTTCCGCTCCGGTTCCGCCCGAACGCGGATAAAATCGCTTCTGAAGGGTCCTATTGGGCGTTATCGGAAACGGGATTCGCGCGAAATCTCGATCTCCGCCCCGGATATCGACGCACGTTCAAGTAGGAGCCTGGGGGTCGGGGGATTGAAGAAGGCGGGGAGCGCCCATCCGGTAATGCGGCACGATCACCTCATCAGCGCCAGACAGCTCTCGCGCGGCGACGTGGAGACGGTGCTGGACCGCGCCGCCGAGTTCGACGCCGGCGAGCGCGCCGCCCGGGACGGGGACCTGCTCGGGCTCTGCTTTTTCGAGCCGTCGACGCGGACGAAGATGAGCTTCGACACCGCGATGAAGCGGCTCGGGGGCGACACCGTCGACATGGGGACCGTGGAGTCCTCGTCGGTCAAGAAGGGGGAGTCGCTCGCGGACACCGTGCGCGTCGTCGCGGGCTACGCCGACGCGCTCGTCCTCCGGCACCCGAGCGAGGGGGCCGCCAAACTCGCCAGCGAGTTCGTCGACGTGCCCGTCATCAACGCGGGCGACGGGGCCGGCCAGCACCCGACACAGACGCTGCTCGACCTCTACACCGTCCGCGAGAACGCCGGGCTGGACGACATCACGGTCGGCATCATGGGCGACCTGAAGTACGGCCGGACGGTCCACTCGCTGGCCGAGGCGCTCACCGAGTTCGACGCCCACCAGCACTTCATCAGCCCGGAGTCGCTGCGGCTCCCCCGGAGCGTCCGGTACGACCTCCACGAGTCGGGTGCGGAGGTGCGCGAGCACACGGACCTCGAGACGGTGCTGCCGGACCTGGACGTGCTCTACGTGACGCGCATCCAGCGCGAGCGGTTCCCGGACGAGAACGAGTACCGCCAGGTCGCCGGCGAGTACCGCATCGACGCCGAGACGCTGGAGGCCGCGAGCGACGACCTGACCGTGATGCACCCGCTCCCCCGCGTCGACGAGATCGCGCCCGACGTCGACGAGACGAAGTACGCCACCTACTTCGATCAGGCACACAACGGCGTCCCCGTGCGGATGGCGCTGCTCGATCTGATGCTCCCGGACGGAAACGGGGGAGGTGACCTCGCATGAGCGACCCGGACCAGGAACTCCGCGTCTCGAAGATCAAGAACGGGACCGTCATCGACCACATCGCCGCCAGTCAGGCGCTCAACGTGCTGGCCATCCTCGGCATCGACGGCTCCGGGGGCGAGGAGGTCTCGGTGGGGATGAACGTCCCCTCCGACCGGCTGGGCCGCAAGGACGTCCTGAAGGTCGAGGGTCGGGAGCTCAGTCCGGCCGAGGTGGACGTGCTCTCGCTCATCGCGCCCGCGGCAACCATCAACATCGTCCGCGAGTACGAGGTCGTCGAGAAGAGCCGCGTCGAGCGCCCCGACGTGGTGACGGGCATCCTCTCCTGCCCGAACGCCAACTGCATCACCACCGCCGGCGAACCCGTCGAGTCCCGCTTCGAGGTCCTCGACGACGCCGTCCGGTGTGCCTACTGCGACGCCATCCTCCGCGAAGACCTGGCCGAGCACATCGCGACGGACTGACCGCTGCCGTCGGTTCTTCGACTGTTCTCGGGGTAGTACAGCAAACAGATAGTTGAGTCGGAAAGAGTGGTGATATCTGACATCTATCGAACGTTATGGACAAATACGCTCCGGGAGCTGTCCGCCGTCGGCCTGCTCACTCGGCCCCCGCGGCGAGCGCGACCAGCTCCGCCAGGCGCTCGACCGCGTCCACGGCCGACGTGCCGAAGACGTAGGTGACGGGCTCGACGCCGTAGGCACCGCGGTGGTAGACGACGGCGGGGACGGTGCCGCGCTCGGCGAAGCCGGCGGCGAAGCGGTCGCGGCCCTCCTCCCCCTCCGCGTCGATCTCCAGGGGCTCGTGGCCGGCCTCGCGGGCCGCGTCGAGGAGCCGGTCGTCGGTCGCCACGTTGAGCGCACCCCGGACCGTCGGGTCCCGTGCGGCGGCGGCGAGCAGCGCGCCCGCGACGTGCTCGCTCGCGCCGAACTCCGGGTTGGCCGGGACCATCACGCGCCCCCGGACCGCGATGACCCGGCCCGGGACGGCCGCCACGTCGGTCGGGTCCGCGGGCTCGGGCAACGCCATCCCGACGTTCGTGCCGACGCTGGGGAGGAACGCGGCCGCCCCGGGGATATCCTGGAGCTGCCGGGTCGCCTCGCGGACGTTCGCGAGGACGCGGCGCTCCTCCGAGAGGGCCTCGTCCGCGCCGCGCACGCAGAGGTCACAGCCCAGCCCCTGCAGCGCGGGCATCTCCTCCTCGTGGACCGCACAGATGGGGCCGCGGTCCTCGAACGCCCGCACCAGCTCCAGCGTCTCGGCGAGCGCCTCGTAGCCGTCCATCGAGCCGTCGGCCAGGCTGGCGCCGATGCGTTCGACCGTCCGCCGGAACCGCTCGTCCCCCGTGAACCGCTCTTCCACCTCGGGCTCCCCGGAGAGGTAGTTGCTGACGGCGGCCTGGGTCACGCCGAGTTGCTCGGCGATCTCGGACTGCGTGAGCCCCCGCCCGGAGAGGTCCCGTGCGAGCTCGACCCGCAGTGTCGGGAGGAACCGCTCGACGACGATCTCCTCCGGCAGCACCAGCGACATGGGCCGCGGTTCGGGACCCCGGCGCTTCAACGCACGGGTCGGCAGCGAGGAGCACGACCCGCCGGCCCTCGCCCCTGAAACCGGCGGGTCGTCGTGAACGGCCGCGCTTATGTCGTCGCGTCCCGGACGGCCGGACATGCAACCGCCCGAAATCGGTGAGCTCTCGCCGCCGGACCGCCTGCTGATGGGTCCCGGGCCGAGCGAGGTCCACCCCCGGACGCTGCGCGCGATGGCGGCCCCACCCGTCGGCCATCTGGACCCCGCGTTCCTGGACGTGATGGACGAAACCCAGGACCTCCTCCGGTACGTCCTCCGGACCGACAACCAGTGGACCATCCCCGTCTCCGGGACCGGGAGCGCGGCGATGGAGGCCGCAATCGCCAACCTCACGCGCCCCGACGACGCCGTCCTCGTACCCTCGAACGGCTACTTCGGCGACCGGATGGCCGCGATGGTCCGGCGGGCCGGCGGCGAGCCCGTCCGCGTCGACGCCCCGTGGGGAGAGCCCCTCGACCCCGACGACGTGAGCGATGCGTTCGCCGAGCACGACCCGGACCTGTTCGGCTTCGTCCACGCCGAGACCTCCACCGGCGTCCGGCAGCCGGACGTCCCCGCGCTCACCGACATCGCCCACGACAACGACGCCCTCGTCGTGGCCGACGTCGTCACGTCGCTGGGGGGCGTCGAGTTCCGGATGGACGAGTGGGGCGTCGACGCGGCCTACTCCGCGGGGCAGAAGTGCCTCTCCTGTCCGCCGGGCGCCTCGCCGCTCTCGCTCAATCGCCGCGCGATGGAGCGGGTCCGGGACCGCGAGTCCCGCCCCCGGTCGTGGTACCTCGACCTCACGCTGCTGGACGACTACTGGGGCGACGAGCGGGCCTACCACCACACGGCACCCGTCTCGAGCGTCTACGCGCTCCGCGAGTCGCTCCGGCTGGTCGTCGAGGAGGGGCTGGAGACGCGCTGGGAGCGACACGAGCGGGTCGCGGGCGCGCTCCGCGAGGGCCTGGCCGCGATGGGGCTCGACCCCGTCGCTGAACCGGACTGGTGGCTCCCCTCGCTCAACACCGCGCGCCTCCCCGACACCGCCCACGTCGACCCGGACGACGTCATCGAGCGGCTGCTCGCCGAGCACGGCATCGAGATCGCCGGCGGACTCGGCGACCTCGCCGGCGAGGTGCTCCGGATCGGCTGCATGGGCTACGGCGCGACCCCGGACAACGTGACCGCGCTCGTCGCCGCGCTCGGGGACACGCTGCTCGCGCTCGGCGTCGACGTGGACGCCGACGCCGGCCCCGCCGCGGTCCGGGCGTCGCTCCGGGATTCGTGATCTCTGCTCCCTCAGCCCCGGCCCAGGTATTCTGAGAATTCCGGTATTATATCCGGAAAGGGGGCAAGAAATACTGTATATCCGGGGGATTCTCGAAATCAACTGTTTTTTGGCTGGCTACCAGCTACTCCCGCTCCCGTTCGCCCGGCGGTGAGCCCGGCCGGTCAGGAGGCCGAGGCCGATGCCGACGGTCGCCCCCAGCACCGCCGTCCCGACGAGCACGGCCCGCAGCGCCGTCTCGAACCCCACGAGCGGACCACCCGCCGCCACCAGCGCGCCCAGCGCCAGCGGCGCGGCGGTCGACCCCACTCGGCCGACGGACTCGCCGACGCTGACGAGGCCCCCGCGGGCACGAGCGTCCGCCAGCCCCGTCACGGTCGAGCGGTAGAGGGTGAGTACCGTCCCGAACCCGGCACCGGCGACGGCGGCACCCACGGCCGCGACCGGGAGCGAGGGCGCGAGCCCGAAGACGGCCAGCCCGGCCCCGCAGACGGCCATCGTCGCGGCGAGCGGGAGGCCACGGCCGTCGACGGCGGCGGTGAGCCGCCCCACCTGCGTCCCGCCCACCGCCGACCCGAGACTGGCCAGCCCCACGAGGAGTCCCGCGACCTCCGCCGAACTCTCCAGCAGGCGCCCCGTCACGACGGACGCGTACGTGAGGAAGGCGAACCAGAGGAAGGAGGGCACCGCCCGTCCTGCCAGCACCGCGAGGACGAGCGGGTCACGCAGCAGTGCCAGGAGCGTGCCGGACCCGTCCTCGCTATCGGCGTTGTCCGTCGCCGCGGGCGCGTCCTGGTCACCGTCCGCGCCCGACGCGGTCGGCTCGTCGAAGACGCGCAACACTACCAGCGCGACCGGCAGGCCCAGCAGGAACAGCAGGAAGGGGAGCCGGAAGTCGCGCGTCACCAGCAGGCCCGCCAGGACCGGAAACAGCGCCAGCGAGAGGCCAACGGTGGCGAAGCGGAGGCCCTGCGCCGTCGCCTCCCGCTCGCCGCCGTAGAGGTCGCCGACGCTGGCGATGAGCATCGGCCCGATGCCGCAGTAGCCGACGCCCTGGACGAGCCGGAGCGCGACGACGACCCGGAAGTCGGTCGTGAGTGCGGCGGCCCCGCCAGCGACGCCGAGGAGCGCGAGTCCGGCCGCGAGGACGGGGCGCCGGCCGACCCGGTCCGAGAGTGCCCCCACGAGTGGGATGGCGACGATGGAGGGCGCCGTGAACGCGGCCATCAGCAGACCGACGCGGGCGACCGAGACGCCGTACGGCGACGCCAGCGACTCCAGCACGGGTGAGACGACCGACGACCCCATCGGCGAGATGACGCTCCCGAGCAGGAGCACCTGGAAGACACGGTCCCGGACCACGTCGGCCTCTCCGCCGAAGAGGCGGGCGAGCACCCGTCCGAGCGGCCCGCTGGAGCCGGCCTCGCCGTCCTCCGTGGGGGCGCCGCCCATTCAGACCCCGAGGTCGGCCGTGACGTGGTCCAGGCCGAGGACGAGCGCGGCCCCGACGACGCCCGCGAGGAGCAGCCCCACCGCGACCTGCGCCGACGGCGTGGCGACGCTCTCGGCGATCTCACGGGCCGGGAGCCGGAGCGCCCCGACCATCAGGCTCACCAGGAACGTCAGCGTCGCGGCCCGGTAGTGGTCCAGCGCCCACCGGATGACGTGTGCGACGGTCAGGAGGCCGACCACGGCGCCCGTGCAGAACGTGACCACGACGCTTCCGGGGCCGACCAGGTCCGCACCGCCGCCGGTGAGCGCCGCGAAGAGCCGCTCGACGAAGTCCCCGAGCGTCGTCACCATGAACTCGTACTGGCCCAGGACGAGCAGGAGGAAGGAGCCGCTGACGCCCGGCAGCACCATCGCCGTGACCGCGATGGCGCCGGCGAGGAAGACGACGGGGAGCGTGCTGGGGAGCACGCCGGCGATGGGGCCCGTCAGCAGGAACGCCGTTACGACGCCGAACGCGGCGACGGCCAGTCGTCGGGGGGTCCCCACGTCCACCTCCCCGTACAGCACCAGCGCGCTCGCGGCGATGAGCCCGAAAAAGAAGGCGAACGTCGGCCCCGGGTACTCCGTGAGTGCGACCTCCAGGAGCTGTGAGAGCGTCACCACCGCCGTCAGGATGCCGCTGCCGAGCGCGAGCAGGAAGGGGATCTCCATCTCCCGGAGGCGCTCGACGAGCGCGGCGCGCCCGTCACTGGTGTGGACGTCGCCGAGCAGGAACACGGCCAGCGGGTCGAGCTCCGTGATGGCGGTCACCAGCCGCTCGTAGACGCCGACGATGAGCGCGACGGTCCCGCCGGAGACGCCGGGGACGGTGTCGGCGGCTCCCATCGCGGCGCCCTTCAGGTAGACCGACAGCCACCACGGTACGCGCGAGGCGTCCGCGACGGGTTCGTTCTCCCGGGGGGTCGGCTCCGCCATCAACGGAGCGTGGCGAGGGGCGCCGCGAGCCACGCGGGCGGCGCGAGCGACTGGGACGGAGTGGGCGTGGCGGTGCCGTCAGGGGTGGGCGTCGGCGTCCGTCCGTCAGTCGACCCGTCGTCGGTTCCGGAGTTCCCGTCGGTTCCGGAGTCGTCGCTCCCGTTGTTCGGCTGGTTCACGACCCGTTCCTGTAGTTCGACGGTCACCGGCTCCTCGTCGACACCGATGACCTGTGCCTCGCTCACGTTGGCAGTCGCCTGGTAGCTGACGATGGCGCTCTGGTTAGCCTGCGGGGACGTCGTGAACGTGTACGGGCCGGCGGCGCGGACGGAGACGTTCGTCCGGCCCTCCTCGGGTCCGAACTGGTCGTAGCCCTCGGTCGAGTACGGCAGCGTCATCGTGAACGAGCCGCCCTCGTCGGTCCGGGCCTGCTGCTGGTAGGTGAACGTGCGGCCGTTCGTCGGGATGCGCATCCGCACCGTGGCCGTGACGTTCGTGTTCGCCGGGCCCTGGCCCTGGACGGTCGCGCCTTCGACCCGCTCGAACGTCTTCAGGTACGACGTCGACTCGATGGCCTGGGGCTGCTGCCCGTTCAGCTGCGACCAGAGCGCGAACGCACGGCTGATGGGCGTCTGGACCGTCCGTTCGGAGGCCCAGACGAGCCGGTAGTGCTGCAGTGCCGGCACCGGCTCCGACGGCTTGCCGAGCACGCCGCCGATCTGGGCGGTCCCGTCGCGGCGGACGTACTGCTCGGCGGCCGTCTCGTTCGGGAACGTCCGGATCGGCTGCGTGGCGCCGGTGATCCCTGCGAACTGCCGGCCGCGGTAGTCGATGGCCTCCCAGTCGGCGACCAGGACACTCCCGTCACGGAACGTCGGCTCGGCCCGGCTCCCGTGGTACTGGTAGAGCCGCGTCCGGAAGCTCTCCATCGACCGCTGGGTGTGGATGCCGTACCGGCTCACCAGCCGGGGGCCGTTCTGGGTCTGCTGGGCGACGTAGAGCGACCGGCTGAGGTCGCGCGCGGCCAGCGGCCGGAGGCCGTCGGGCAGGCCGTCGTCGTTCCCCCCGAACTCGTTGACGACGAACTCACCGGTGCTTTTGTTCACGGCGTAGCGGCGCTGCCAGGCGGCCGGTGCGCTGAACTTCCGGGTGCCGGCGAGCCCCATCTGGTAGTCAAGCATCACGTACCGGGTCTGCTCGCTGTCGCCGGCGGTGTCGATCATCGACCCCCGGGCGTACGTCTCGTTGGTCGTGAGGAACATCTCGGCGGCGTACTCGGCGTTCTGCTGGAACGGGTTGGCGTCGGGAACCCGGTCGCCCAGCACCGTGATCCAGTGGCCGTAGTCCCACCACGCGAGGACGCCGTAGTCACCTGATTTGTAGTTGAAATCCCCCGTCCGCTCGTAAGTCCCGTAGGGTCCCTTCGACAGCCCCGATTCGGGGTTCTCGCCCCACTCGCCCTCCTCCGGGGTCTGCTGGTCGAGCCAGCGGAGCCCCGACTCCCAGTTCTGGACGGAGCCGGGCGAGGCCTGCCGCTCGGACGTGTCGACAACGTTGGAGTACGAGCCGCCGCTCGGGCGGATGGCCAGCGGCGCCGTAATGACGAGTACGACGGTCAGGATCGAGAGTACTTGGTACCCCTCGATGCTCGTGATGTCGTCCGCGATTTCGTCGACGTTCAACAGGTCGAACACCTCCTTCGCGAGGAACGCGTTCAGCGCACAGACCGAGAGGATGAGGTAGTAGTCGAAGCGCCGCTGAGTGAACGCCGCCGCCAGCATGAACAGCGACCAGATGACGACGAAGACGCCGACGGGGGCGATGTAGTCTTCACGGAGGGACCGATAGGTGAGGTAGGCCAGCCCGATGACGGCGGTGTAGAACGCCAGGCCGTAGGAGTTGTAGAGGAAGCGTCCGGGGTTCTGGACCGGGGTCGCTTCGGCGACCGTCCGGGCGGTCCGGGTCGCACCGAAGCCGACGATGCGGAGCAGTTGACGCTGGAAGAACCCGAACACGTCCGGCAGCGCTACGGCGACGACGCCGAGGACGACCAGCCCCCCGCCGACGAGCGCCGCGGGGAACGCGGCCCGCGGGAGGTCCTGGTCGAGTCCCTCCCAGAGTCGGCTCCCGCCGACGATGACCACGCAGGCCAGCGCCCCGGCCAGGCCGACGAACGGCTGGGCGATGGAGAAGTCAGTCGCGGAGAACGAGAACGTGTTGATGGGGACGAGTGCCATCAGGAAGGCCACCGTCATCATCACCGTGCCGGCGATACCGACGTGATCGGGGCTGTAGCCCCGGATGTAGGTGCCGAGGAGGTAGAGGACGAGGAAGGTGGCGACGATGCCGGTGAGGAGGACGCCGGGGGGCCAGACCCAGATGTAGAGGCCCATGGCCGCACCGGCCAGCGCCGACCAGACCAGCGTCGGCCGGAGGGCGTCCCAGTCGCGGGCGGTGAACAGTTCCCAGATGGGGCGGTCGCGGATGACTACTTCCAGCGCGATGGCGATGAACACGACCGAGAGGGCCATAAAGAAGGTCTCGGCGACGTGGTGATCGGAGAACCCGGCCAGCGACCGGGTGAGGAACTGGCCTGGGGTGAGCGCGATGATGAGCGCCGCGATGATGCCGCCGCCGCGACCGCCGAGTCGCTTGCCGAGGTAGTACGTCGGGATGACGGCGAGTGCGCCGAAGACGGCCGGCGCGAACAGGGTCACCAGTTTGACCTGGTACGCCGTCGGCGACCCGAGGCCGTAGACGAGTGCGGCGGTGGCGATGAGCTGGTCGAACAGCGTGCCGAACTGGCCGACGCTGGTCCCCGTCGGGAAGCTGGTCCAGGGGTCGAACGGCATCGTGGACGGGAAGTTGTTGACCGTGTACTGGACCATGCGGTAGTGGTAGTAGGCGTCGTTCCCGGAGAACAGGACCTGGTCGCCCGTGACGTATTCGCCCCAGTTGCGCGCCCGTATCCAGAGCATGAACGCGAACAGGGCGGCCACCACGGGGACGTGGTAGTAGTCCCGGAGCACGTCGGTCGACAGGTCGAGGTCCTCGACCTGCTCCGAGATCGACTTCGAGGGCTGGCTCATTGCCCGAACGGGGGGCCAAAACCCGCATAAGCCTTTTGCGATGGCCTCGCCGTAACGCCCCGCCGGAGCCGGTGCCGACCGACACGCCTTTGCGGGTCTCGCCCCCCCGCTCTCGCATGACCGACACCGGCGCGAACGGGGAAGAGGGGGTCGCCCCCGCGGCCGACGACGGCACCGGCGACGACATCAGTGCCGCCGACACCGGCGACGACGAGGCGGCCGCGACCGGATCCGACGCGGACGGCGAGGGGCTGACCTATGCCGACGCCGGCGTCGATATCGACGCCAGCGAGGCCGCCACCGCCGCCCTCGTGGGGGTCGTCGAGGGCGTCGCCGGCGACTACGCTGGTCTGCTCGACATCGGCGACCGCTACCTCGCCCTCGCGACCGACGGCGTTGGGACGAAACTGCTCGTCGCCGAGGCGCTCGGCGACTACTCCACCGTCGGCATCGACTGCATCGCGATGAACGTCAACGACCTCGCTGCGGCCGGCGTCCGGCCGGTGGCGTTCGTGGACTACCTCGCCGTCGACGAGCCCGACGAGGGGTTCGCCGAGCAGGTGGGCCAGGGCCTCCGAGCGGGGTGCGAGGCCGCCGGAATCGAACTCGTCGCGGGCGAGACGGCCGTCATGCCGGAGGTGGTCACCGGGCTGGACCTCGCCGGCACCTGCGCGGGGCTGGCGACCGACGACGACCTGTTCCCGGGCGAGGCCGAGGGCGGCGACGTGCTCGTCGGCTTCCCCTCGTCGGGCATCCACTCCAACGGCCTCACGCTCGCGCGGCAGGCGACTACCCGCGACCACGAGTACACGGACCCGTTCCCCGTCGACGAGTACGGCCGCCCGAACTGCTCGCGCGCCGACGACGACGAGACACCGCGCATCGGCGACGTGCTGCTGGAGCCGACGCGCATCTACACCGACCTCATCGACCCGCTCCGCGCGGCCGATGCGAACGCCGCGGCCCACGTCACGGGCGGCGGCTGGACGAACCTCACCCGCCTCGGTGACTACCGGTACGTCGTCGACGACCCGTTCGACGCCGACCCGGTCTTCGACTTCGTGCAGGCCGAGGGGTCAGTCGACGACGCGGAGATGCACCGCACGTTCAACATGGGCACCGGCTTCGTCGCCGCGCTCGATGCCGCCGACGCCGACGGGGTGGTCAAGTCGACCGACGGGCGCGTCGTCGGCCGCGTCGAGGCGGCCGAGGGCGAACGAGCGACGGTCGAGATTCGCGGGCTGGCGCTGTCGGATTCGTAGAATAGCCGACGTTTCTGTGCCATGGGCGAGGTTTCGGAAGTAGTGTCCAGCTAGCTCGGTCAGTACGACGCTTCCTCACCGGAGGTGCGTCGCCACGTCGGCCTCGGTGATGATGCCGACCATCGCGCCGTCCTCGATCACGATGATGGCCGGGTTGTGGTCGAGGTAGTCGTTGATCTCGTCGAGGGTGGCGTCCCGGCCGACCGTGACGATGGACTCGCTCATCGCCTCGGCGATGGGTATCTCGTCCACCTCGTCGGCGCTGTAGTGGCGCACGTCGGAGTTCGAGATGAGGCCGACGGGCGTCCCGCCCTCGTCGACCACGGGGAGCTGGGAGAACCCGGCCTCGCCCATCAGGTCGATGGCGGCGGCGACGCTGTCGTCACGGGAGACGAACGTGAGGTCCTCGTTCATGATGTCCTCGGCGCGCTTGATGGCACCCTCGGCCTCGTTCATCGCGTTGACGATGCGCCGGAGCGTCGACAGCCGGGGGTCCACGTCACCCCCCTCGATGCGCGCGATGAGCGGCTGGGAGACGCCGGCCATCTCCGCCAGTTCGCTCTGGGTCATGTCGAGGTCGGTCTTCCGCCGCTCGCGCAACTCGGCGGCCGTCGGCAGTTCCATGTCGGTGTGATAACTGTCGGTTATCACTAAAGCGTTCGGGTGCTCGCAGGCGCACCGCTACCAGCGGTGGAGAAAACCGGAGACCGGCTCGTGCGTCGGTGACCGCGGAGGCGGTCAGTCCGCCGGCTCGGCCCCGGCGTCCGGCATCTCGCCGTCGTCCAGCGACTCCAGCGCGGCGATGGCCTGGTCGCGGTACGTCTCCACGGGGAGGTCGTACTGCTCCTCGGCCATCGCGGCGTACTCGCTCGTCTCGGGGTCGAACGCCTCGATGCGCTCGACCGTCCGCTCGGCGGTCTCCACGACCCAGCGGTCCCGGGTCGCCTGGTCGACGACGGTGATGGACTCCGGGCGGAGCGACACGCGCACGTCGCCCTCGTCGGTCTCGTAGGTGCGGGGCTTGCCGACGATGGCGACGAAACCGGGCGTCTCCAGCTCGCGCAGGGCCGCGGCGGCCTCGGGCTGGTACTGCCCGGCGTACGTGAAGAACGTGCCCGTCGGGTCGACGATGCGGCCACGCCAGTACTCCGACTCGTCGCCGACGTCCTCGGTCTCCATCAGCGTGCCCACGACGAACACGCGGTTGGCGCGCTCGCCCGTGGGCAGGAGCGCGTACAGCGGCGCGCGCTCGTCGTCGGACTCCTTGAACGTGTAGCCGGCGTCGTTGAACTCGCGGGCGAACGCTCGCCGCGCGACCTCGCGGGTGGGGATGGAACTCATGTCAGATCGACCTCGCTTTGATCAGCGTCGCTTCGGCGTCGACGGGGTCGTCGAGCCGCTCGGTTTCGTCGGCCAGGACGTACCGGCCGAAGGTAGGGCCGCGGACGCGGTAGTAGCGCCCGAGGATGCCCTCGCGCATCTCCTCGACGACGACCTCCGTATCGAGCGCGTCCTTGGCCATGTCGATGGCCTCGTCCAGCCCGATGCCAGTGAGTTCGGTGGTCGCCTCCTCGTCGAAGATGACCTCCGTGACGGACTCGCCATCGTCGAGGACACCCTTGATGCGGAGGTCGTACTCGCCGTCGACCTCGCCGTGCTCGTTGCAGCGGCCGTTCTGGAGGACGCGCGTGCAGTCCCCCTCCGGACACCGCTTCACGAGGCCGCTCCCGTCCTGGATGTCGACCAGTGCGCCCTCGACCTCGGTCGCGTCGTCGCCGACCTCGACGTCCTCGTCGAGTGCCGTGATGCTCGTCGTGCGGTTGAGCTTCACCGAGTAGTTACCCTCGTACTCGTCCGTGACGACGTTGCCGAGCGCGTAGCTCGCGCCCTCCTCGAGCTCCGGGAGGTCGCTGGTCTCGAAGGCGACGAACTTGATGGTGCCCGACTCGTCGCCCAGCAGGCCCACCTGCGAGACGGCGTCGCTCCGGGGCTCCCAGAGGTCCGCCACCTGCACCCGCAGGTCGACCCACTGCTCGTCCTCGTCGATCTCGCCGACCAGCACGGAGGCGTTGCCGCCGCTACCGCCGCCGAGCTGGTCGCGGTCCATGCCCGCCTCGTCCAGGTACGTCGAGACGACGCTGCGCCGGGCCTCGTCGGCCGGCACCTTGTACTCGTCCACGAGCGTCTCGAGTCGGTCCTGGACCTCCTCGACGGTGATGTCTAGCTGGTCGGAGAACTGGTCGTGTATCTCCGCTGCGTGTCGCTGTAAGTCTGCCATGGTTGCTTCCCGCCTCCGCGTGTTTTCAGTGGGAGGCGTACGACGGTTGACGCTGGATAGTATAAGAAGTTACGCGACCGCAGCGGAAGTGTAATCGGGCGCACCAGAGCCCTTCGAGTGATGTTTCGCCTCGCTCGAGGTGGATAGATTCCGCCGACAGCACCCGTCACGAGCCCGACCAGCCCGGGGTCCCAGGGACCGGTGATGCGGATGCTCGCCCCGGGACGACCTCGGGTGCTCCTCGCTGCTGGCCGCTGTCTGGCGGGGCTCGTGCTCGCGGTCACGCTGGCGACGCCGCCCTCGACCTGCCGGTCGGAACCGCCACCGCGACCGGCGACAACATGGGGTACGAGGGGATGCAGGTCGTCGTCTACGCGGACGCGCCGCTCGCGACCGCCGACGCGGGCGACCCGGTCGTCCACCGGGACGGCGACCGCCTCGTCCACCACCGCGTGGTCGGGCGGACGGGCGCGGGCTACGTGAACGCAGGGTGATGCCGTGGCGACGACCGACCAGGCCCTCGACACACCCTACGTGATCGACGCCACCCTCGTCGGCGTCGTCGTCGCCCGCGTCACCCTCGCGGCCGTCGTCCGAGGGGCCGCCGTGCTGGCGGTTCTCCGGATCGCCCTCGGCTGGCGGCTTCCGGCTCCTCGTCGCCGACTGCGCCGGGCGTAGCGCGACGAGGGCTCTCCCGCCACCCGGCGTCGCGTCAGTCCCCGTCGAGGACGGCGTCGACCCCCTTCCACTCCCGGCGGAGGAGCCCGAAGAACTCCAGGTCGACGTACTCGCCGTCGACTATCGTCTTCTCGCGCTGGGTCCCCTCGTGGCTGAAGCCCAGCCGTTCGAGGACCGCGATGGAGCCCGCGTTCGGCGCGAGGGCGTTGGCGGTCACCCGCCGGAGCCCCCGCTCCCGGAACCCGAACGCCACCAGTTCGGCCGCCGCCTCCGTCGCGTAGCCGTTCCCGCGGGCGTCGGGGAGCAGCCAGAAGCTGAGGTTCGCCCAGCCGTCGGCCTCGTCCACGTGGTCCAGTGCTACCTGCCCGACCGGCTGCCCCTCGTGGTCGCCGGCCCGCGGAACGAAGAGCAGCGAGACGGCGTCGTCGGCCGGCACCTCGTCCGCGACGGCCTCGCGGCTCCGCGGTGCCCGGAAGCCGCTGACGTACCGGCGCACCTCCGGGTGCATCCGCGCGCGCTGGATCAGGTCGGCGTCGGACGCCTCGACGGTCCTGAGTTCGAGCCGGTCGGTCTCGACGAACACTGGCCCCGGCATGGCCACCCCTGCCGGCCGCATCCTCCTATCCGTTTCGCCCACACCCGCCGCGACGACCCGCCGACGCCCCTTTGTGGCCGGAGGCCCCGTGGTGAGGTATGGGCGACCGACGGCGGTTGAAGCGGTTCCTCCGGACGAAACTCCGCTCCGCGGGCCGGCAGGTCGAGGAGGCCCGACAGGCATACGAGAGTGCGCGCAAGCGGGCGCTTGCTGACCTCCCCACCGACGACGAGGGGCACGCCCGAATCGTCTGCCGCCGCCACGCAGAGCGTCGGGCCGTCGACCTCGACGAGGAGGCCCGCCCCGTCTGCTACGACGCCGACCACGTCGACTGCCGGGGCTGTGTCGAGGACATCCGCGAGGGCCGCATCGAGACCTGGTGAACGACCGGCGAGAACGCCGCAATCGTCGGTTCGACCGGTAGGCGCGGAATTATCGTATAATTGACGGGGTTTCTGGATTGGATGGTCTATTCTCCGGATATCCGGGACATACGCTCACTCCGGAACGGGTGCCAGCAGCAGCGCCCGGAGGCTAGGCCAGTAGTACCACCAGGCGACCGCCGGCATGAGCAGCGCACCGAACGGGATGGGCGTGTAGTTGAGCCGGTGGCTGAACGCGTGCGCCACTCCGAGGTGGGCGACCCCTGCGAGGACGAGCAGGCCCGCGGTGAGGCGTGGGTCCTCGCGGTCGACGAGGGCGGCCGCGGCGCTGCCGAGCGCGACGGCGTAGAAGAGGATCGACAGCGGCAGCAGTTCGGGGTTGCGCGGCAGTCCGCCGCCGGCGACGACGAGCAGGGTGTACGTGTCGATGAGTTCGACCGGGTTCGTGTTGAGGAACCCCCAGGGGAACACGAGTGTCAGCTCGCCGTGGATGCGGATGACCGTCCACGGGACCACCGCCAGCGCCGCGACGGCGGCGAGCCGGCGCCGCGGCGTCCCACGTGGTCGACCCCCGGTGGCACCGTCCGCCCCGTCGGAGGTGGGGCGGGTCGACTGGTCCATGCGTCGTATCGGGGAGCGACGTACTTCGGTCCCGTGATGGCGGCGGGACGTGCCTCGATAGCGGCCGGCGGAACGTGCCCGCGGTGGCGGCCAGCGGCCGTGGCGCGTCGATGGCTCCGGGCCCGCTCGGGTCCTCGGCCCGTGGCAGAACAGGGGCCGGTGAGACGGGCCGAGCGGAAGCTTTACCCGGCGGACCGGCGGATTATACCGCAATGGCGTTCGAGGAGCTACTCGAGGACCCCGTGATACAGAAGTATCTCCACGAGCTGGTGGGCCCGACCGGGATGCCGGTGGCGGCGGCCCCGCCGGACGGGGAGGTGACCGACGAGGAGCTGGCCGAGGAGCTGGGGATGGAGCTCAACGACGTCCGCCGCGCTCTGTTCATCCTTTACGAGAACGACCTCGCGAGCTACCGCCGGCTGCGCGACGAGGACTCCGGCTGGCTCACCTACCTCTGGACGTTCGAGTACGAGAACATCCCCGAGCGACTCGAGGAGGAGATGCACCGCCTGCTGGACGCGCTGACGGAGCGCGAGGACTACGAGCGCAACAACGAGTTCTACCTCTGCGAGCAGGACTCCATCCGGTTCGAGTTCGGCGAGGCGATGGAGTTCGGCTTCCAGTGTCCAAACTGCGGCGCCGAGCTCAACTCCATGTCCAACGAGCGGCTGGTGGACGCGATGGAGCACCGGATCGCCGAGCTGCGCGAAGAGCTCCGGGTCCCCGAAGAGGCCGAGGCGTAGATGGTCGTCCTCGCGACGAAGCTGTACGTCGAGGGCGAGGCCCGCGAGCGCGCGCTGGACTCGCTGCGCTCGCAGGTCGACAACGAGATCGGCGGTCTCGACGTGGAGTGGTCGCTCGGCATCCGGGACGACGAGTTCCCCAGCGTCACCATCTCCGGGCCGGACGCGACCGCCGCACGGAACGCGCTCGCCGCGGAGTGGGGCGAACTCACCCCCCACCGCGAGCCGGGGGAGACGTACGTCGGGACCCTCGCGAACTGGGACGACGACGGGTTCACGCTGGACGTGGGCTTCGGGGAGACGATCCACCTCCCGGGCGAGACCCTCGACCTCGGGCCGGGTGACCCCGGTCAGATCCGGCAGCGATTCGGACTCGTTCAGCACCTCCCGCTCCGGTACACACTGGACGAGGACGGGGTCGCGTCCCTGGCCGACGCGGAGGCGGACCGCCTCTACGAGTGGCCCCGCGGCACCGGTCGCCTCAACGTCAACAGTGCGACCCGTGCGGAGGTCCGCGCCACGGTCAACCGCGCCGGCCACGCCCAGGACATCGTGACCGTCGAGCGGCTGGGGCTGCTGGAGCAGTCGGTCGTCTGCAAGGAGGGGACGGACCCGCCGGGGCTGCTGTCGGCCGTCGGCGAGTACCTCCCCGCGGAGCTGCTCTGCGTCGTGCCATGACAGGGGCCGGACCCGGCGGTGGCGGCGACGGTAGCGACGGCCCGTCGTCGCCACGGACCGGACGCCGGCTGGCCGCGGGTGTCGTGCTGCTGGGCGCCATGCTCGCGCTCGCCGGCTGCTCGTCGGTCTTCGGCCCCGGGCCCGTCCAGGAGGGTGACCTCGCGGCCGACCCCGGCGAGCCGTACGACTGGAACCGGAGCGCCGACGGCTACATCGAGGTGAACCAGGGCAACTTCACCTCGGTCTACGACGTCGGGAACCGGACCACGGGGAACCGGGAGGCCGGGGAGAACTTCACCATCGAGCTGTACAACCGCGACGCGCTCGGGACCGACCAGCCGATCGACCCGCGGGCGCTCCAGTTCCGTTACGAGAACGGGACGCGGCTGCGCTACCAGGAGACCGACGCCGGCTCGACCCTCGTCATGCTCAGGGACGGCGAGGAGATCGACGTCTCGGACGAGAAGCTCGCCGTCTCCAAATCCCGGCGTCGCACGACGGTCCGGCTCCCGACCAACGAGACCGGGAAGCTCGCGTTCACGACGCCGAAGAACGGTAAGCAGGTCGCCACGCCCACCTTCGTCGAGGGCTCCTACGAGATGGTGCTGCCCGAGGGCGCCCGCATCGGTCTGCCGATCCTCGCGCAGGTCCAGCCCACGCGCAGCAGCGCCGAGATGATCGACGAGCGCGTCCACGTCCGCTGGGACTCCGTCTCCCGGGCCCGCTCGGTGCTGGTCCGCTACTACCTCGAACGGGATCTCTTCCTGTTCGGGGGGCTGGTGGCGCTGATGCTCATCGTCGGTACCGCGGGCGCGGTCTACTACTACCTCCAGATCCGCGAGACGGTCAAGCGGCGCGAGGAGGTCGGCCTCGACATCGACATCGAGGACGACGACGGCCGCGACCCGCCGCCCGGGATGGGGTAGTCGCTGCTGCTGCCCGTGTGAGTCCCCTACCCGGGTCGACACCGACCCGTCGCGGGGACCTTTTGTCCGCGGGCCGCCAACCCCGACCATGCGCGTGGCCATCGTCACCGTCGGGGACGAGCTGCTGGCGGGCGACACGGTGAACACGAACGCGGCGTGGCTGGGTCGGCAGCTGGCCGAGCGCGGCGTCGACGTCGAGCGGGTGACGACCGTCCCCGACCGCGAGGCCGAGATCGTGGACGTCGTCGAGTCCTACCGCGAGCGCTACGACGCGGTACTCGTGACCGGCGGGCTCGGCCCGACCCACGACGACCTGACGATGGACGCCGTCGCCGCGGCGTTCGACGTGCCCGTCGAGGAGAACGAGGCCGCGCTGGAGTGGCTGGCCGAGGACGGCTACGCCCGTGCCGACCTCGCGGAGGGGACCGCCGACATCCCGGCGGGGGCCGAGCCACTCCACAACGAGGAGGGCGTGGCACCGGGATGCGTCATCGAGAACGTCTACGTACTGCCGGGCGTGCCGGCGGAGATGGAGGCGATGTTCGAGCCCATCGCCGACCGCTTCGTCGGGAGCGAGACCCACGTCGCGTTCGTGACGGCGGACGAGCCCGAGAGCGCGCTCGTCGACCGGTTCGCGAGCCTCCGCGAGCAGTTCGACGTGCAGGTCGGCTCCTACCCCGGCGAGTACGTCCGGGTCAAGCTCCAGGCCGACGAGGAGCGGGTCGTGCAGGCGGCGGCCGCCTGGTTCCGCGAGCGCGTCGACGTCGTCGAGAACGAGGCGGAGTGAGCGCTACCGGAACAGGTGGGCCACCCAGGCGATGGTGATGGCGAGGCTCGCGAGCGCGACGATCCAGCCCGTGGCGTCGATGACGCCCGTGTTCACGGCCTGCAGGGGCAGGTACATGTTCCGGGGTTGTTCCAGTGTGGTCTTGAAGGATGCGGTTGCGAGCCCGGCACCGGGGCCGGAGTCGCGCTGGTAGCGGGCCGCCCTCGTCAGTCCAGCTGCTTCCGGGCCCGCTCGACGAGGCGGGTGAGCCGCTTCTCGGAGATGTCGGTCTCCTCGGCCAGCGCCGCCGGGTCCGCGGCGGCGAGTTCGGCGACCGTCTCGACCCCGGCGTCACCCAGCTTGCTGGCGTACGCCGGGCCGATGCCGCTGACAGTGTCGACCGGGTCCTCGCTCGCGTCCTCGGCCAGGTCGGACGGCTCCGTCTCGTCGCCGACGGGCCCGGCGGCCTCGGCGGGTTCGGCCGCCTCGTGGTCCTCGCCCGCGTGGT